>NZ_JBIUUU010000033.1:0-96051 GCF_044742595.1 Streptomyces sp. NPDC087859
GCGCCGATGGTACTGCAGGGGGGACCCTGTGGGAGAGTAGGACACCGCCGAACAAATTTTAGAAAAGGCCCACGCCATCAGGCGTGGGCCTTTTTGCGTTTAGGGTAAATGGCATGCGCTATGACCTGGTTATCTTCGACAACGACGGCGTCCTCGTCGACAGCGAGCCGATCTCCAACCGGCTGCTGGCCGGCTATCTCACCGAGCTCGGGCATCCGACGTCGTACGAGGACTCCATCCGTGACTACATGGGGTCCGCGATGCATCGGATCCATGACCTGATCGAGGAGCGGACCGGGGAGCGGTTGCCCGAGGACTTCGACGATGTCTTTCATGGGCGGGTGTTCGCCGCGTTCGAGCGGGAGCTGAAGCCTGTGGCCGGTGCTGTGGGTGTGCTGGAGAAGCTGGCTGCCGATGGGGTGGCGTACTGCGTGGCGTCGTCCGGGAGCCATGAGCGGATTCGGGTGGGGCATCGGACGACCGGTCTCGACCGGTGGTTCGAGGATGCGCGGATCTTCAGTTCGCAGGATGTGGGGCGGGGCAAGCCTGCGCCGGATCTGTTTCTGTACGCCGCCGAGCGGATGGGTGTCGCGCCGGAGCGGTGTGTGGTGGTCGAGGACAGTCCGTTGGGGGTTCGGGCGGCGGTCGCGGCCGGGATGGATGTGTACGGGTTCACCGCGATGACGCCTGCCGACCGGCTTGCCGGTGCCACTCAACTCTTCTCCGACATGGGGGAGTTGGTGGACCTGCTGGTCTGATCCGAGGTCTGACATTTGTCATGCGGAGCTCCGGACGATCGTTTCTACTGGGGGACCCCGGTCGGGCGGGAAGCTGAGGGCATGACGAAGACGAGCAAGCAGCACACCTTCGGCCCGCTGATCGTGGACGTGGCGGTGCCTGTCGGGTCGTACTACCTCTTCAAGGACGCCTTCGGGATGAGCACCTTCGCGGCGCTTGCCTGGAGCAGCGCGGTGCCGGCCGGGCGGACCGTGTGGAGCGTGGTGAGGGAACGGACGGTCAATGGGCTGGCCGCTCTCATCCTCGTCGTGAACGCCGTGTCGCTGCTGCTCGGTCTCGTCTCCGGGGATCCGCGGCTGATGCTCGCCAAGGACAGCGGGGTCAGCAGCATCATCGGGGCCGGGATCCTGGTGTCGGTGGCGTTGGGGCGGCCGATGATGACGGCGGGGTTCAAGCCCTTCCTGGTGCGAGGGGACTCGGCCAGGGAGGCCGCCTGGCGGCGGTTGGCCGACGGCAGCGCGGAGGGCTCGGCTGCCTTTCGTCGGGCCGAGCGGGTGTTCTCGGTGGTGTGGGGCGTCGTACTGCTGGCGGAGTGTGCGGCGCGGGTCGTCGGGGCGTACACCCTGCCCGTGGACACCATGGTCTGGCTCGGGTCCGTCATCCTGGTCGGTTCGATGGCGCTGGCCTTCGTGGTGAGCCGGGTGGTCGCCGCGGAGCCCATGGCGCGGCTGCTCGTCGCCGAAGTGAGGGTCGCCGAGGCGGCCGTGAAGGCGGAGGTCGCGGTCGCCGCCTGAGGCTCGGTGAGCCCTGCTGAACAAAGCTGAGTGAAATTCATCTTTGGCTGGATCTACCCACGGGTAGCCCGGGGCCCTACGCTCGCCGCCATGACAGATGTGCTGCGGCGCGGTAGGGCCTCGTTGGCGTTCAGCTTTTTCGCCCAAGGGGTGGCCTTTGCCCTGTTGGTGACGCGGATTCCCGCGATCCAGGACCGGTACGGGGTCTCCGACGCGTTGCTGCCGGCCTTTCTGGCCGCCGTGCCCATCCTCGCCGGGGTGGGGAGTGTGTCGACCGAGAAGCTGGTGACGCGAATACCGCCCAGCCGGCTGCTGCGCTGGGCCCAGCCCGTCGTACTGCTGGCACTGCTCGGGGTCGGGGCGGGTGACTCGACGCTCGAGCTGGGGATCGCGCTGGGCGCGTTCGGGCTCGCGGTGGGGATGCTCGACGCGTCCATGAACATGCTCGGGGTCAGTCTGCAGCGGGCGTACGGGCGGAGCATCATGCTCAGCTTCCACGCGGTGTTCAGTCTGGGCGGGATGGTGGGGGCGTCGCTGGCGTGGGTGGGGGCGCACTGGGATCTCGCGCTGTTCGTGTCGTATCTGCCGGTCGTGCTGGTGCTGCTGCCGGCCGCGCTTGTGGGGAGCCGGTGGTACGTCGACGGGGGCGCCGAGCCGGTGGAGGACAAGGCCGGCGGTGAGGGCGGGACCGTCGCGTTCAAGTTGCTGCTGCCGCTGTGTCTGGTGATGACCTTCGCGTACATCGGGGACTCGACCGTCTCCAACTGGAGTGCGAAGTACCTCGAGGACGTGCTGGGCAGCAGTGAGCAGATGGCGACCGTGCCGTACAACGTCTACATGGTCACCACCTTGATCGGGCGGGGCCTCGGGGACTTCGGGGTGCGGCGGTTCGGGGCCGTGGTGGTGGTGCGGGCGGGGGCCGTGGTGGCCGCGCTCGGGTTCGCGGTGGTGGCTTCGGCGCCCGGGGCCTGGGTCGGGATGCTGGGATTCACGTTGCTGGGGCTGGGGTTGTGTGTGCTGGTGCCGCAGACCTTCGCGGCCGCCGGGCGGTTGTTCCCCGGGGCTTCCGACGCGGCTGTCGCTCGGCTCAATGTCTTCAACTATGTCGGGTTTTTGATCGGTTCGCCCTTGGTGGGGGCGTTGGGCGATGCGTGGAGTTATCGCGGGGCGATGCTTGTGCCGATGGTGTTGGTGCTGGTGACGCTTGTGTACGCCCGGTCGTTCGCCGCTCAACCGGACCGATACGGTGGCGGGCATGAGCGGCCGCGCACAGCTGATGTGGGACGAGGCAGTAACGGGCTATGACTTCGGTCCGGACCATCCGATGGATCCGGTCCGGTTGGCTCTGACCCGGGGGCTGGTGAGCGCCTTCGGGCTGGACCGGGAGGTGGACGTCGTATCGGCGAAGCCTGCCGGGGAGTCGACGTTGCGGCTGGTGCACCGGGAGGACTACATCGAGGCCGTGAAGGCGGCGTCGGTGGAGCCCGGGGCGGCTGATGGGGCGTATGGGCTGGGGACCATGGATGATCCGGCCTTCGCGGGGATGCACGAGGTGTCCGCCCTGATCGCCGGGCAGTCGGTGGGTGCTGCGGAGGCGGTGTGGCGCGGGGACGCGCTGCATGCGGTGAACTTCGCAGGCGGGTTGCATCATGCGATGCCGGGGGGTGCGTCCGGGTTCTGTATCTACAACGACGCGTCGCTGGCGATCGCGCGGTTGTTGGAGTTGGGGGCCGAGCGGGTCGCCTACATCGATGTCGACGTGCATCACGGGGACGGGGTCCAGGCGGCGTTCTGGGAGGATCCGCGGGTTCTGACCATCTCCCTGCATGAGCATCCTCGGACCCTGTTTCCGCAGACCGGGTGGCCGGAGGAGACGGGGGCGGACTCGGCCGAGGGCAGTGCGGTGAATGTCGCGCTGCCGGCGGGGACCGGGGACGCGGGGTGGCTGCGGGCGTTTCACGCGGTCGTGCCGGAGCTGGTCGCCGATTTCCGGCCGCAGGTGCTGGTGACCCAACACGGCGCCGATACGCACTTCGAGGATCCGCTGGCCCATCTCGCTGTTTCGCTGGATGCGCAGCGGGCTGTGCAGGTGGCCTGTCACGACCTGGCGCACGCGTACGCCGACGGGCGGTGGGTGGCGCTGGGCGGGGGCGGCTACGCGGTCGTCGACGTGGTGCCGCGGTCCTGGACGCATCTGGTGGGGATCGCCGCGGGGCGGGCCGTGGAGCCGGAGAGTGTGATCCCCGAGGGCTGGCGGCAGGAAGTGTTCGCGCGTACCCGGCAGTTGGCGCCCATGCGGATGACCGATGGGCGGTGGCCGGTGAGTTGGGCCGACTGGGAGGCGGGATACGACCCCGCGGACCGGCTGGACCAGGCGGTGCTGGCCGCTCGGCGGGCCGTGTTTCCGCTGCGGGGGCTGCTGGCGTAGGGCGGAGGCCTCGTTACGCCAACTGTGCGGTGTTTCTTCGTTCCCCTCCCGTGTCCTGCTTTCGTCCGTCACCATCACTCCCGTGTTGAGCACCGGCGCACTGCGCGCCCATTTGTTGGCTGCTCGTCTGGCTGGACCGGTGGCCACCTCTCGGGAGGAGAGCCTGCGGAGTTATCGGCTTTTCGCTGCTCGTGATCCAAGAGTGCTGATCGGGATCGATCCCGAGTGGTCTTGGGGGCAGCGGGATTTGATCGGATTGATGGCCGATAAATGTGGGGTTTCTGGCGATCCGAGGCAGACGCAAGGTCATGATGTGATCGACCCTGAGCGGACCCTGGTCGCTCTGGATGCCTTCGCCGAGCGGATCGGGGCAGTTGCCCAGCGTGGCGGCACCGTGCTCCTGGGGACCGGGCATCCGCACCGACTGCTCGGGTTCTACGCCGCCTTGGCGGACGCCTTGTCGGCGGCGGGGTGTACCGTCCTCACCCCTGCGCATGGTCGCTGTGTCGACATAACGACCCGGTTCGGTCTACGCACGTACAACCTTGACTACGTACGAGGAGTCGCGTTCGTGCGAGAACCAGGGGTGCCGAGCTCCGGTCGCGCGACCGGCGCACACACGCACTCACCCCTCCCGGTTCGGGCCGTCCTGGCCGCGGCCGCGGACGAGGGCGGCGTCCTTCCCGAGCTGGTCATCGGGGACCACGGATGGGTCTGCGGGGCAGGTCAGCTGGGGTTTGAGGCCATTGGGCTGGCCGATACCGATGACCCCGCGCTCTTCGTGGGGGAGGCCGAGGGGGTCGTGTCCGTCGTCGTTCCACTTGATGACGCTGTGCGGTCTGATTACTACCGACCGCTTACCCGCTACGTACTCAATCGAGCGTGTCTGTCACAGTAGGCCGCCGATGGGTGCACCTCTTCCCCACTCGCATCACCCGCCCCTACATTGGGGAGTGAGCACGCAACGACGAAGAGTCACCGGAAGGGGAAGCCGGTGACCGTCGAGTGCGGAAGGTTCAGGTGTGTCATGGCTGCAGCTGGCGAGAGGCCTCTGAACGAGGTTCAGTTCCTTACCGTGGCGGAAGTCGCCTCGGTGATGCGAGTGTCGAAGATGACCGTGTACCGGTTGGTGCACAGCGGTCATCTGCCCGCGATTCGGGTGGGGCGGTCCTTCCGTGTCCCCGAGCAAGCGGTTCACGAGTACCTTCGCGAGAGCTATGTGGGGGTGGAAACCGCCTGATGGCTGTGGGGCGGGGGGATTCTCAGGGCAAGACAGGGATCCCCCCTTCCCCCTCGATTACGAGCTCAGCGCTCAGGCGGGTAGGCTAGCCCCTCGTAGGTCGTATGGGCCCATGGCGCCCAAACGCCGAGTGATGAGAAGTGAGCGAGGGTAGTCGTGGGCTCTGTTATCAAGAAGCGGCGCAAGCGGATGGCTAAGAAGAAGCACCGCAAGCTGCTCAAGCGCACGCGCGTTCAGCGTCGTAACAAGAAGTAAGGCGACGCCGCGCAAGCAGCGTGATTTGTGGCCCCCCACCACACCCGGTGGGGGGCCACACGCATACCCGGAATCGGATGCCGGGCTCTGTGCGTACGTCTGACACCGGCTGGCTTGGTCTCGTCGTACGTCTGTGGAAGTCGTCACTTCGTGCAGTGGGCGGTCATCACAGCGCAACATCGACCCGCTAGGTTGGCCGCACACGGGGAACACGGCAGGGTACGCGGGGAACGAGTGCTGGAAGAGAGGCGCTGAATCTTGGGCAAGGTCGTGCTCGTGACCGGGGTGGCCCGACAGCTGGGGGGCCGGTTCGTACGACGGATCCAGCGTGACCCGCAGGTGGACCGGGTGATCGCCGTCGACGCCGTGCCGCCGGAACACCACCTGGGCGGCGCCGATTTCATCCAGGCCGACATCCGGCAGTCCACCATCGCGCGGGTGCTCGCGGAGACGGGCGCCGACACGGTCGTACACCTGGACGTGACGGCCATGGCGCTGGGCAGTGGCAGCCGGACCACGGTCAAGGAGACCAACGTCATCGGCACCATGCAGCTCCTCGGTGCCTGCCAGAAGTCGCCGACGGTCAAAAGGCTCGTCGTCAAATCCAGTACCAATGTCTACGGGTCCGCGCCTCGCGATCCCGCCGTCTTCACCGAGACGACTCCTCCCAAGTCGCTGCCCAGCGGCGGCTTCGCCAAGGACACCGTCGAGGTCGAGGGGTATGTGCGGGGGTTCGCGCGGCGGCGGCCCGATGTGGCCGTGTGTGTGCTGCGGTTCGCCAACATCCTGGGGCCCAGCGCCGATACGCCCCTCGCCTCGTACTTCTCGCTGCCCATGCTGCCGACCGTTCTCGGGTACGACCCGCGGTTGCAGTTCGTGCACGAGGACGATGTGATCGAGGTGTTGCGCATCGCCTCGCACGAGCCGCAGCGGGGCACGCTCAACAGCGGGACGTTCAACATCGCCGGTGACGGGGTGCTGCTGCTGTCGCAGTGCTCGCGCAGGCTGGGGCGGCCCACCGTGCCGCTGCTGCTGCCGGCGGTCACCTGGGCCGGCTCGCTGGTGCGTACGCTCGGGATGACGGACTTCTCGCCCGAGCAGATCCGGCTGCTCACGCACGGTCGGGTCGTGTCGACGGACCAGATGCGCGAGACGCTCGGATTCCAGCCGAAGTACACGACGGCGGAGACGTTCGCGGACTTCGCGCGCGGCCGCGGACCCGGACTGGTGCCGCCGGAGGCCATCGCGGGGGCCGTCGACCGGATCGCCGCGCTGCCTGTCCTGGGCGGCGGCCACCCCACGACGCAGAGCGCCAACTGAGGAGCGCATCAACGATGGCGGACGCCAAGGTCATTCCGTTCGACGACGACCGGTCCCGTGGGGCTGCCGTACAGCGGCCGTCGCGGCGCCGGTCCACGGTGAGCAGGCGCAAGGGGGCCGAGCCCGCGGTTGTCCGAGAGGTCCAGCCCCTGCCCAGCGAGGCGCCGGGGCAGGATGATGTCCCTGTGACGCGTGAGGAACAGCCGCCGCAGCAGGCGCAGAACGACGGCGGTATCGAGCGGCGGATCGCGGGCGGGCTGTCCTTCCTGCGGCGCCGGCTCACCGGTGACTACGACGTCGATGACTTCGGTTACGACGAGGAGCTGACCGACCAGGTCCTGATGTCCCTGCTGCGGCCGGTGTACGAGAAGTACTTCCGGGTCGAGGTGAAGGGCATCGAGAACATCCCGGCGGAGGGTGGCGCGCTGATCGTCGCCAACCACTCCGGGACGCTCCCGCTGGACGGTCTGATGATGCAGGTCGCCGTCCACGACAACCATCCCGCGGGACGGCATCTGCGGTTGCTCGCCGCGGACCTGGTCTTCATGCTGCCGGTGGTCAACGAGCTCGCCCGCAAGCTCGGCCACACCCTGGCCTGCGCGGAGGACGCCCAGCGGCTGCTCAGTCAGGGTGAGTTGGTCGGGGTGATGCCGGAGGGCTTCAAGGGCATCGGCAAGCCCTTCAGCGAGCGGTACAAGCTCCAGCGCTTCGGCCGCGGCGGCTTCGTCTCCACGGCGCTGCGCAACGGGGCCCCGATCATCCCGTGCTCGATCGTCGGCGCGGAGGAGATCTATCCGATGATCGGCAACGCGAAGACCTTGGCTCGCCTTCTCGGCTTCCCGTACTTCCCGATCACGCCGACCTTCCCGTGGCTGGGCCCGCTGGGCGGGATCCCGCTTCCGACCAAGTGGACGATCCAGTTCGGCGAGCCGATCCTCACGGACGGCTATCCGCCGGAGGCGGCCGAGGATCCGATGCTGATGTTCAACCTGACGGACCAGGTCAGGGAGCAGATCCAGCACACGCTCTACAAGTTGCTGGTGCAGCGTCGGTCGGTGTTCTTCTAGGAGTACGACGGTGGGGGCGCCCTTCGAGAGAAGGGCGCCCCCACCGTCGTACTGGAAGGACTAGCTCGCGTCCTCGCCGTCGATGCCCAGGCCGGGCAGGAGGCCCGGGAGGAGGGGCGGGAGCGTGACGTCCGGTTGGGACGGGGTGCTCGTGGACGGGGAGGCCGTGCTGGTGCTGTCCTGGGTCGGGTCGAGGAGGCCGCCGGTGTTGCCGCCGAGGAGGCCGTCGCTCTCGCCGTCGGACGTGGACGAATGGCTGGGAGTCTTGCTGCCGTTCGAGCCGCTGCTGTCCGAGGTGCCGTGGCCACTGCTGGGCGCGGCCGAGCGGCCGGAGCCGGACGTGCCGGTGGACGCCGAGCCGGAACCGCCCTGCCGCTGGCCCGGGCCGCCGCCCTGGGCCGGAGGCTGGGGCAGCAGGGACTGCAGCGGGGCCACTTCTTCGTCTATGGCCTCGAACACCGACGACACCTGCTGACTGACATCGCCGAGCTGGACCGGCAGCCGGTCGCGCAGCGCGCCCCAGACCTCGCGGTGCGAGCGGGAGAAGGTGTCGAGGGCCTGGATGGGGCCCAGGGAGCCCGGGTCGCGCTCATACGCCTCATGGAGCAGCCGGTGGCCCTCGGAGGCGTCGTGCTGCATGCCCGACAGGGCGCGACGGATCTCGCCGACGGACTCGTGGTCGAGGTGGCCGCCGCGGTCGCGGTCCATCAGCCGACGGGCTTCGTTGAGACGCGTGGAGGCCTGGTCGAGATAGCCCTGGCCGCGCTCGTCGTCGCCGTCGGACAGATAGTTGAGCTTGAAGTCCTCGATGCCGCGCTTCAGGCCGTACAGCGAGTCGCCCGGGAGGGCGTCCGAGCTGGCGGCGGCGACTCCGCCGAAGGCACCCGCGGCGACCCCGACGCTGAGTCCGCCGGCCGCGAGGCCCTTGGTCAGTCGGGAACGCGGTCGCAGTTTGCCCAGCGGGGATGCCCGGTGCGAACCCCGCGCCCGATGGGAGCGCTGTTCAGGCACAGAGGGACCCGCTGCCTCGCCTCCGGCGGCGCCTTCCTGGAGCATGGCCTCGAACGCGGCCACCAGCTGGGCCCGCTGGACGACCTTGACCGCGGGGTCCAGCTTCGGCCTGGGCAGCTCGTCGAGACATTCCGTAAGGGCCAGCATGCGGCCCTGCTCGGTCTGTTCCGCAGCTGCCGAGGCCGGCGCCGGTCCTTCGGACTGCTCGGCCGCCGGGCCCTGGTCGGACTGCTCCTCCAGGGCCTGGGCGAAGGCGTTCGCCCGCCGGTGTGCCGATACGTTCGCGATCACTGGCGGCACCTCCTCTCGTCATGACGGTCGACTCCCCAGGGGGTCCTGAGGGTTGCACGCCCTGACCTCGTCCACTCGATCGAGTGATCGAAGTCGGCCAGGGAGTGACCACAGGGAGCCTGCATCCCGCACAACGAGCAACGCGGCACTTGGGTTACGGACTGCGGATGATCGGATCGGGAAGTCAACGGACTCTCACTGAGAGCGAGTTGGATGCTACGGGGCGTGTTCTCTCAGCGGACGTCGTCCGGGAGGAGCCGGGCGAGGGTGCGGACGGCCCGGTACTGCAGGGTCTTGATGGCGCCCTCGTTCTTGCCCATCACCCGGGCGGTCTCGGCGACCGAGAGGCCCTGGAGGAAGCGGAGCGTCACACACTCCTGCTGCTGTGGGTTGAGGCGGCGCACGGCGTCCAGGAGGGCGGCGTTGGAGAGGGACTCCAGGACGGAGTCCTCCGGTGACCGCTCGACCTCGTTGGCGTCGAGCATTTCGCCGGTCGTCACTTCCAGACGAAAGCGGCTGGACTTGAAGTGGTCGGCGACGAGGTTCCGGGCGATCGTCACCAGCCAGGCGCCGAAGTCACGGCCCTGCCAGGTGAAGGTGCCGATCCTGCGCAGCGCGCGCAGGAACGTCTCGCTGGTGAGGTCCTCGGCGGTCGCCTTGCCCCCCACCCGGTAGTAGATGTACCGGTAGACGGTGTCGCTGTACTGGTCGTAGAGGCGTCCGAAGGCGTCGGCCTCGCCGGCCTGGGCACGCTCCACGAGGTCCATCATGCGGGCGCTGTCGCTGTCCGCGGCCGGTCGGCGCGCGGCGGTGGTGCCGGTCGAACGCCCTCTTCTGCCGACAGCCGCGGAACCGTCGGCGAGTGCATAGCACGGGCCGATCGGTGCCGTGGCTACGGCGAGGGCGGGGACGGCGTACGCGGTGGGGACGAAGCCGCGCAACAGGTCTTGGACCGTTGCGCGCAGCGTAGCCAGGCCCGAGGCGTCAACCCCGACGTGTGGGTACACGGGACTCCCAGAGGCAGAGCTTCCATCACGTGCAGTGCGGGACCGTTCACCCGTCGTAGCGACGGAGGGGTACCGGTTTGCGTCTGAGGAGAATAACGCTTCGTGCAGGCACTGCTACACCCAGTTGCTCAAATCATCGATTACGTCGCTTCTGTAACCGAATGACGCCCGTTCAAGTGCCGCAGAGTGACCGGTTGTTGATCAGATGAGATCGAGTTCCGGTCATGGTCGGGGCGTGTTGTGGCCGTGTGCCGACAAGAGGACTGGATGACGGGGGTGGGGGGTACTTCTTGTCTTTCGGGCGCGGGCTCCTAGTGGCCGGTCGCGCGGTTCCCCGCGCCCCTGAGGCTCGTTACCGGCGGCGGCGGTGCAACGCGATCGCCGCCGCGGTGCCCCCGGCCACCGCTCCTACGCCTGCCGCTGCCGGGATGCCCACCTTTGCCGCCTTGCGGCCCGTCCGGTAGTCCCGCAGGCGCCAGTCCAGGTTCCTCGCGTGCCTGCGGAGCTTGGTGTCCGGGTTGATCGCGTAGGGGTGGCCCACCAGCGAGAGCATGGGGATGTCGTTGTGGCTGTCGCTGTAGGCGGCGCAGCGGTTCAGGTCCAGGCCCTCCGCCGATGCCAGCGCCCGGACCGCCTCCGCCTTCGCGGGGCCGTGCAGGGGTTCGCCCACCAGCTTGCCCGTGTAGACGCCGTCCACCGACTCCGCGACCGTGCCCAGGGCGCCGGTCAGGCCGAGGCGGCGGGCGATCACCCCGGCGATCTCCACGGGGGCCGCTGTGACGAGCCACACCTTCTGGCCCGCGTCCAGATGGGCCTGGGCGAGGGCTCGGGTGCCGGGCCAGATGCGTTCGGCCATGTACTCGTCGTAGATCTCCTCGCCGATGGACATCAGCTCGGAGACGCGGTGGCCCTGCACGATCGACAGGGCCGAGTCGCGGGCCTCCTGCATGTGTTCGGGGTCCTCGATGCCGGCCAGCCTGAACCACGCCTGCTGCCAGGCGAACCGGGCGAGGTCGCGGGTCTCGAAGAACTTCCGCTTGTACAGGCCCCGGCCGAAGTGGAACAGCGACGCACCCTGCATGACGGTGTTGTCGAGGTCGAAGAACGCGGCTGCCTTGTCGTCGCCGAGTACCGGGAACTCCGGTTCCCCGCCTGGGGCTGAGGTCTCCTCGACCTCCTGTGACGACTTGCGCGCGGCCTCCGCCGAGGCCTCGCCTGCCAACACGCTCCGCGCCGTGGCGGAGCGCCTACGGGGAGTGAGCCATCCGAGAGCGGCCATGGCGTGAGCATAGCCAGTTTGTTCGGAGCTTCCGGAGCCGAGAGGTTCGAAGGGTGTGAACTCTCCGCGACCGGGCCGTTAAACAAGCGGATCCCGGCCCGGCGCCGGCCGCGCGAGAATGGCCGACATGAGTCCCATCTTCCGCCGCAAGCCGGCCAAGGCTCCCGAGGACCGGCTCGTCACCCTCATCCGTAAGCCGGGGTGTCATCTGTGTGATGACGCACAGATCGTCATCGAGCGCGTGTGCGGGGATCTGGGGGTCCCCTGGGAGCAGAAGGACATCTCCCAGGATTCCCAACTCCACGACCAGTACTGGGAACAGATCCCGGTCGTCCTGGTCGACGGGGACCAGCACACGTTCTGGCGCGTGGACGAGAAACGCTTGAGGACGGCACTGACCGAGTAGTCCAACTCGCTCGACCGGTCGCTTAGGATCGATGGCGACTTGGTCCTGGGGGGCGGGATTGTTGAGGAGAGTGTGCTGTTTTGCCCCCGAGAGAGACGCGCGTGACCCCGGTCACGTTGGCCGGGCAAATCGGACACCATCTTTGTGCACGCGTTCACAAAGACATAGCCTGCTTTCGACGGGGCGGTCTGGGTACGTGTGACCGCCTGCAGCCCCGCTCTACCCGCAGGAGCACCGTGGCAACTGGCCGAACTCACCGACCGGCGACCCGTAGCCGAGGAATTCCCGAGGCCACCGTCGCCCGGCTTCCGCTGTACCTCCGCGCGCTGACCGCACTGTCGGAGCGCTCGGTCCCCACGGTCTCCTCCGAGGAGCTCGCGGCCGCGGCGGGCGTCAACTCCGCGAAACTGCGCAAGGACTTCTCCTACCTCGGGTCCTACGGGACACGTGGTGTGGGCTACGACGTCGAGTATCTCGTCTACCAGATCTCCCGCGAACTGGGCCTCACCCAGGACTGGCCGGTCGTGATCGTCGGTATCGGCAACCTCGGCGCCGCTCTCGCCAACTACGGCGGCTTCGCCTCCCGCGGCTTCCGGGTCGCGGCCCTCATCGACGCCGATCCGGGTATGGCCGGCAAGCCGGTGGCGGGCATTCCGGTTCAGCACAGCGATGAGCTGGAAAAGATCATCGAGGACAACGGCGTATCGATCGGTGTCATCGCCACCCCCGCCGGTGCCGCCCAGCCGGTCTGCGACCGGCTCGTGGCCGCCGGCGTCACCTCCATCCTGAACTTCGCGCCGACCGTGCTGACCGTCCCGGACGGCGTCGACGTGCGCAAGGTCGACCTCTCCATCGAGCTCCAGATCCTCGCCTTCCACGAGCAGCGCAAGGCCGGTGAGGAGGCCGCCGCGGCCGACGCCGCCGGTGCGCTCGCCGCCGGTCGTGCCGACTCCGCCGACAAAGGGCCCGACGGGGACGTACCCGCCGTGATGCCGGCATGAGTCTCCTCGTCGTGGGGCTGAGCCACCGCAGCGCTCCGGTCAGCGTCCTGGAGCGGGCGGCGCTGAGCGCCGACGCCCAGGTCAAGCTGTTGCAGGACGCGGTCGCCGCGGAGCCGGCAGCCGAGGCCGCGGTGCTGGCCACGTGCAACCGGATCGAGCTGTACGCCGACGTCGACAAGTTCCACGCCGGTGTCGCCGAGCTGTCCACGCTGCTCGCCCAGCACAGCGGGGTGGGGCTCGAGGAGCTCACGCCCTATCTGTACGTGCACTACGAGGACCGGGCCGTCCATCACCTGTTCTCGGTGGCCTGCGGTCTTGACTCCATGGTCGTCGGGGAGGGGCAGATCCTCGGGCAGATCAAGGACTCCCTCGCCAAGGCGCAGGATCTGCACACCGCCGGGCGGCTGCTGAACGATCTGTTCCAGCAGGCTCTGCGGGTCGGCAAGCGGGCGCACTCCGAGACCGGGATCGACCGGGCCGGGCAGTCGCTGGTGACCTTCGGGCTGGAACAGCTGGCTTCCGGTACGGCCGTGGACACGTGGGCCCCGGGCAAGAAGGCGCTCGTCATCGGTGCCGGGTCCATGTCCTCGCTCGCCGCGGCGACGCTCGCGCGGGTCGGGATCGGCGAGATCGTGATCGCCAACCGGACGCCGGACCGGGCCGAGCGCCTTGCCGAGATCCTGAACGACGCCGATGACCTGGACGTGGCGGCCCGCGCGGTACCGATGGATGCGGTGCCGGGCGAGCTGACACGTGCCGATGTCGTGGTGTCCTGTACGGGTGCGACCGGGCTGGTGCTCACGGCCTCCGAGGTCGCCGAGGCCGTCGCCGCGGGCCCGGTGGCGGGTTCGCCCGCCGGTGTCGGCGGGGCGCCGTCCCGCTTCGGGCCGGGAGCCGCCCTGGGCGGCACGAATGCCCGCAGCCTGACCGGACCGGCCGCCGCGGGCTCCGCGGATGACGAGAACTGTCCGCTCGACCTCAACGCCGTCCCGGCCACCGCCGGGTTCTCCGTGCTCGGGGAAGCCGCCGTCGCCGGGATGGCCACCACCGAGCTCGAGCAGCACGCCGCCTGGGTCGACAACGGCATCGCCCGAGTCCCCGGGGCGGCCGACGAGGCCGACGCCATCGCCGCGCTCGCCGCGGCCGCCGCCACCGTCGGGCGGATTCCCGAGCGGCGCAGGCCGGAGCCGGTTGCTCCGCAGCCCGCGCCCGGGCTCTTCCTGCTCGATCTCGCCATGCCCCGTGACATCGACGCCGCCGTGCACCGGATTCCCGGGGTGCGGCTCGTCGACATCGAGTCGCTCGCCGACGCTTCGGCCGACGCCCCGATGGCGGCCGATGTGGACCAGGTGCGGCGGATCGTCGCCGACGAGGTCGCGGCGTTCGGTGCCGCGCTCCGCGCCGCGCACATCACGCCCACCGTGGTCGCGCTGCGCACCATGGCCGCCGATGTGGTCGCCGGGGAGATCGCCCGGCTCGAGGGGCGGCTGCCGGGGCTCGACGACAAGCACCGCAGTGAGATCACCCAGACCGTGAAGCGCGTGGTCGACAAGTTGCTTCACGCGCCGACCGTACGGGTCAAGCAACTCGCGGCCGAACCCGGCGGCGCCGGGTACGCGGACGCGCTGCGGACCCTGTTCGACCTCGACCAGGAGACGGTTGATGCCGTGTCCCGCGCCGAGGACAGCACCGAGAAGAACAGCAAGAACCGAGGGCCGGCATGACTGAGAAGGCACTGAGGCTCGGGACAAGGCGAAGCAGACTCGCCATGGCCCAGTCCGGGCAGGTGGCGGACGCCGTGAGCCAGGTGACCGGACGGCCTGTGGAGCTCGTCGAGATCACCACGTACGGCGATGTGTCGCGGGAACAGCTCGCGCAGATCGGCGGCACGGGCGTGTTCGTGACGGCGCTGCGGGAGGCCCTGCTCAAGGGGGAGGTCGACTTCGCGGTGCACTCGCTGAAGGACCTGCCCACCGGGCAGCCCGACGAGCTCTCGCTCGCCGCGCTCCCGCTGCGCGAGGACCCGCGTGACGTCATCGTCGCCCGGGACGCGCTGAAGTTCACCGACCTGCCCCGCGGGGCGCGCATCGGTACCGGGTCACCCCGGCGGATGGCCCAGCTCAACGCGTACGCACGCGCCCATGGGATGGACATCGAGACCGTCGCGATCCGGGGGAACGTCGACACCCGGATCCGGTACGTGCACGACGGTGAGCTGGATGCGGTGGTGCTGGCCGCGGCCGGGCTGCATCGCATCGGGCGCATCGACGAAGTGACTGACTTTCTTTCAGTCGACACGGTTTTGCCCGCTCCCGGCCAGGGAGCACTGGCGATCGAATGCACCGCGGACAACGCGGACCTGATCGCCGCGCTCGGCGAACTCGACGACCCGTTCACGCGGGCCGCCGTGACTGCCGAGCGGTCACTGCTCGCCGCCCTGGAGGCCGGTTGCAGCGCACCTGTGGGTGCGCTGGCCGACCTGCTGGCCGACGGGCAGATTGTCAAGGAAATGCGCCTGCGCGGCGTCGTCGGCACGACCGACGGCTCGCGGATGGTGCAGTTGTCCACCACCGGTCCCGTGCCCGAGACGTACGACCAAGCAATGGCGCTCGGCCGTGAACTCGCTGCCGAGATGCTTGCCCAGGGCGCGGCCGGTCTGATGGGGGAGCGAGCACAGTGAGCCCCACCACCCTTCCTGCCGCCGGACCTGAACACGGGCACGTCACCTTCCTGGGTGCCGGACCCGGGGATCCGGGACTACTCACTCTGCGCGCCGTCGAGGCGCTGGGGAACGCGGACGTTCTCGTCGCCGAGCATGAAGTGCTCGACGTCGTGCGCGTCCACGCTCGCTCAGGCGTCGCCGTCGTTGACACGGATTCGGATCCCTCGTCGGATCCGCATCCGGGCACAGGCGCGCCTCAACTAACGGTTGTTGACGGTACGTCAACAACCGCTGCCGCCCCCGCCGTGCGGGATGCCGCACATCTTGTCATGGAGGCCGCGCGGGGCGGCAGGCGGGTCGTACGTGCGGTGTCCGGGGACCCCGGACTCGACGCGTACGCCGCCGAGGAGATGCTGGCGTGCGCCGCCGCGGGGGTGCCCTTCGAGGTCGTTCCCGGTGTCGCCGCCGCGGTCGGCGTACCCGCGTACGCGGGTGTTCCGCTGCGGGACGCCCAGGGCGCCGATGTGCGGTTCGTGGATGCGCGGACCGCTTCCGACCGGTGCTGGACCGAGGTCGGGGCGTCCGACGGGACCGTGGTCGTCTCGACGACCCTGGATTCCGTGGGCGCCGCCGCCGGTGAGCTCGTCGCCGCCGGGCGCAAGCCCGACACTCCGCTGACGGTCACGGTCGCTGGTACGACCACTCGTCAGCGGACGTGGACCGCGACGCTGGGGACCATCGCCCAACTGCTCAAGCAGACCAAGGTGCTGCCCTCGCCGGATGGCGGGCGGCCGGTGATAGCCGTGGTCGGTGAGCGGTCCGCCGCTGCTCAGCGCGAGCAGCTGTCGTGGTTCGAGTCCAAGCCGCTCTTCGGGTGGCGGGTGCTCGTGCCGCGTACGAAGGAGCAGGCGGCTTCGCTCTCCGACCAGCTGCGGTCCTACGGGGCCGTGCCGCACGAGGTGCCGACGATCGCCGTCGAACCGCCGCGGACGCCTCAGCAGATGGAGCGGGCGGTCAAGGGGCTCGTCACGGGCCGCTACGAGTGGATCGCCTTCACCTCGGTGAACGCCGTCAAGGCCGTACGGGAGAAGTTCGAGGAGTACGGGCTCGACGCGCGTGCCTTCGCCGGGATCAAGGTCGCCGCGGTGGGCGAGCAGACCGCCAAGGCGCTCGTCGCCTTCGGTGTGAAGCCGGACCTGGTGCCCTCCGGGGAGCAGTCCGCTGCCGGTCTCCTCGAGGACTGGCCGCCGTACGACCCCGTTTTCGACCCGATCGACCGGGTGTTCCTGCCGCGGGCGGACATCGCCACCGAGACGCTGGTCGCGGGGCTCATCGAGCTCGGGTGGGAGGTCGACGACGTCACGGCCTATCGGACCGTGCGGGCGTCGCCGCCGCCGGCCGAGACTCGTGAGGCGATCAAGGGGGGTGGCTTCGACGCCGTTCTCTTCACGTCGTCCTCCACCGTGCGGAACCTGGTGGGTATCGCCGGGAAGCCGCACAACGTGACCGTCATCGCGTGTATCGGTCCCGCCACCGCGAAGACCGCCGAGGAGCATGGCCTCCGGGTGGATGTGATGGCTCCCGAGCCGTCCGTGCACAGGCTGGCGGAGGCGCTGGCCGACTTCGGGCTGAAGCGGCGGGCGGCCGCTGTCGAGGCCGGGGATCCGGTCACCCGGCCCAGCGAGCGTCGGCCCGGGGCCCGGCGGAGGCGTAGCACCACCTGACCCTGAGGGCGCGGGTGCGGATGCGGCGGTCTGGTGTTCTTGCCAGGCCGCCGTCGCTGTGTGGCCGTGGCGGAGCAGCAGGTTCTGTGGGGCCGTACGTCGCCTTCGTGCGGGGCGCCGCTCGGGTCCGCGGGCCGACGTCGCGTCGGCAAAGGGGGGTGTGGGGCGGGCGTAGCGTAGGGGTATGACGACGTACGGATCCTTTCCCGGCAGCCGGCCGCGGCGGCTGCGGACCTCCCCCGTCATGCGGCGGATGGTCGCCGAGACGAGGCTGCATCCCGCTGACTTCATCCTTCCCGCCTTTGTGCGGGAGGGCGTGAGCGAGCCGGTGCCGATCGAGGCCATGCCGGGAGTGGTGCAGCACACCCGGGACAGTCTGAAGAAGGCCGCCGCCGAGGCTGTCGAGGCCGGGATCTCCGGGATCATGCTGTTCGGGGTGCCCGAGGAGTCCAAGAAGGACGCTCTGGGGACACCGGGGACCGATCCGGACGGGATCCTCCAGGTCGCGCTGCGGGATGTGCGGGCCGAGGTCGGTGACGAGCTGCTCGTGATGTCCGATCTGTGTCTCGACGAGACCACCGATCACGGGCACTGCGGGGTGCTGGACGACCAGGGGCGGGTCGACAACGACGCCACCCTGGAGCGGTACGCCGAGATGGCTCAGGTGCAGGCCGATGCCGGGGCGCATGTCGTCGGGCCCAGCGGGATGATGGACGGGCAGATCGGGGTCGTGCGCGACGCCCTCGACCAGATCGGGCGGGAGGACGTGGCCGTCCTCGCGTACACCGCGAAGTACGCGTCCGCCTTCTACGGGCCCTTCCGGGAGGCCGTCGGGTCCTCGTTGCGGGGCGACCGGAAGACCTACCAGCAGGACCCCGCCAACGCGCGGGAGTCGTTGCGGGAGTTGGCCCTCGATCTGGAGGAAGGGGCCGACATGGTGATGGTGAAGCCCGCCGGGCCCTATCTCGACATCCTGGCGCGGGTCGCCGACGCGGTGGACGTGCCCGTCGCCGCCTATCAGATCTCCGGTGAGTACTCGATGGTCGAGGCCGCCGCGGAGAAGGGGTGGATCGACCGGGAGCGGGCCATCCTGGAGACGCTGACCGGGATCAAGCGCGCCGGGGCGCAGAACATCCTCACCTATTGGGCTGTTGAGGCTGCGCGGATGCCGGCGCTTCGGTAGTCGTCGTCGTTGTCTGGGTCGTGGATGTCGACGGGCCTTCGTCGCGGAGGCCCTCGCCGTCCTCGCACGCGGTCAGGGTGAGGGTGGCGAGCACGACCGTCAGGGCTGCCAGGAGGCGGGGTGCGCGGGTGTGCGCGTTCGCTGGCGCGGGCATCGGCAGGGGCCTCTCTGTCGGTTGTCTGTGAGGAGGGGTCTCAGCCTGGTGCCTGGGTGGGTGTGGTGACCATAAGGTGCCGCCCGTTTTGGGACGGGCCGAGTGCGGGACGGGCTCCGAACTGCGGGGATGTCGCGTCCCGGTGGTGCGGTGCGGGACGCGGGAAACGGGAGTCCGCCGTCTCGACGGCCGCTGCGGGCTAGCTTGTTCGTCATGAGCATGGAGATCGACACCACCAAGGCGCATCCCGCGCGCGTCTACGACGTCTTCCTCGGCGGCACCGACAACTACCCCGCGGACCGTGAGGCCGCCGCCGCGGCGCTCGCCGCCAATCCACGCGGATACCTGGATGTGCGGCACAACCGGGACTTCATGCGGCGGGCCGTCACCGAGCTGGCGGAGCGGGACGGGATACGGCAGTTCCTCGATGTGGGGACCGGGTTACCCACCGCGGAGAACGTGCATCAGATCGCCCAGCGGATCCATCCCGAGTCGCGGGTCGTGTACGTCGACAACGATCCCGTCGTGCTCGCGCACGCGCGGGAGCTGCTGAGCGGTCATGCCGAGGGGCGTACCGCCTATCTCGACGCCGGCTTCGAGGAACCCGCGCGCATTCTCGAACGGGCCGCCGAGACGCTGGACCTCGGCCGGCCCGTCGCGCTGTTCCTGGTCGCCGTGTTGCACTTCATCGAGGACGAGGTCGCCTATCCGGTGGTGAGGGAACTCGTCGACGCGCTGCCGCCGGGGAGCCGGGTGGTGCTCAGCCACCTCACGCTGGATCTCAACGCGGCGAACATGCGGGCCGTGCAGGAGACGTACACCGCGCGCGGGTTCTCCTTCGTGCTGCGGTCCAAGGGGGAGGTCGAGCGGTTCTTCGCCGAGAGCGGGCTGGAGGTCGTCGAGCCCGGTGTCGTGCCCGTGCACCGGTGGCGGCCGGACGGGGCCGCCCCTGCGGAGATCGGTGATGTGACCGACGCGGACATCAACGTCTACGCGGGAGTCGGACGCAAGGGCTGATCCCGGATCCTGGAAAGCTGTTTGTAGGCGGCATCTATATCTCTAGGGTGCTCGGCATGACCCTTACGAGCACCTTCGCCGCCCCTCCTTCGCTCGCCTCGCGCGTCCGGTCGACCGGCGGGTCGGCGGTACGGGAGATCCTCGCCGTCACCGCACGGCCCGAGGTCGTCAACTTCGCCGGCGGGCTGCCCGCACCCGAGCTGTTCGACCGGGAGGGCGTCGCGGCGGCGTTCCGGCATGTACTGGAGGAGGCGCCGGGGCAGGCCCTTCAGTACTCGACGACCGAAGGGGAGCCGCGGCTGCGGGAGTTGCTGGCGCGGCGGACGGCGGTGCGGGGGCTGGCCACCGGCGCCGAGGAGCTTCTTGTCACCACCGGGTCGCAGCAGGGCCTGTCGCTGGTCGCCGCCGCACTCGTCGAACCCGGTGACACCGTCCTCGTCGAGGACCCCTGCTATCTGGCGGCACTTCAGGTCTTCGCTCTGGCGGGGGCGCGGGTCCTCGCCGTGCCGGGGGATGCGCGGGGGCCGGATGTGGAGGCACTGGCCGAGCTCGTGGTGCGGGAGCGGCCCAAGTTGTTCTACACCGTCCCCACGTTCCAGAACCCCAGCGGGCGGACCATGTCGGCCGAGCGGCGGGCCGGTGTGGCCGAGGTGGCGGGGCGGTACGGGGTGTGGATCGTCGAGGACGATCCGTACGGGGAGCTGCGGTTCGAGGGGGAGCGGCTGCCCTGGATCGCCTCGTATCCGGGGGCCGAGGACCGGACCGCCCTGCTCGGGTCCTTCTCCAAGGTGATGGCTCCCGGTCTGCGGCTGGGGTGGCTGCGGGCGCCGAGCGAGCTGCGGCGGGCCTGTGTCGTCGCCAAGCAGGCCGCCGATCTGCACACACCGACCGTCAACCAGCTTGCCGCGGCCCGGTATCTGGAGGAGCGGGACCTCGACGCCCATGTGGCCCGGGTCGCGGCCGTGTACGGGGAGCGGCGCGACGCGATGCTGGCGGGGCTGGCCGAGGCGCTGCCGGAGGGGGCGTCCTGGAACCGGCCCGAGGGCGGCATGTTCCTCTGGGCGCGGCTGCCTTCGCACTACGACACGACCGCCCTGTTGCCCGAGGCCGTACGGCATGACGTGGCCTATGTGCCGGGGGCGCCCTTCCACGCGGGGCAGGCCGACCGGGCGACGCTGCGGCTGTGCTTCGTGACGGAGACGCCGGAGCGGATCGGGGAGGGCTTGCGGAGGCTGGGGGCCGGGCTTCGGCTTTGAGCGATTCGGGCTGTGCGCCGGGGTTCGGCTGGAGGTCCTAGGTCTCAAGGAGTGGTGCGGTTGGGGCTGAAGGCTGCGGACGGCGTGGAGCGGTGTGCCTAGGGTTGAGGCATGTCCGACACAGTGGAGTTCGACCTCGACGCGTATCTCGGCCGGATCGGGTGGGAAGGGGAGCGGGTCGCCGACGTGGCGACCTTGCGGGGGGTGCATCTCGCGCACTCCCGGGGCATCCCCTACGAGAACCTCGACGCCATGAACCGCACCGCTCCCTCGCTCGCCGTCGGCGATCTGCTGGACAAGCTGGTCCGCAGCCGGCGCGGGGGCTACTGCTACGAGCACAACATCCTGTTCCTGCACGCCCTGGAGGCGCTGGGCTTCGGGGTGACCAGGCTGGCGGCGCGGGTGATGGTGGGCGCGGACGGGTCGGAGAGCTCGGGCCGTCCGCGCACCCATATGACCCTGCTGGTGGAGGTGCCGGGGGAGACCCGGCCCTATCTCGCCGACGTCGGCTTCGCGGCGATCGGCGCGCTGCTGGAACCGGTGCCGCTGGTGGCCGGCGTCGAGTTCGAGGGCGCGGGGCGGCGCCACCGGCTGGTGCGGGTGACGCACCCGGGCCCCCTGGACCTGTGGGTTCTGGAGACCTATGTACCGGGCTCGGCATGGGGCGCCGGCTGGCGGCGGCAGTACAACTTCACGCTGGACCCCGCCGAGCGGCCCGACTTCGAGGTGGCCAACTGGTACGTCGCCACGCACCCGCGCTCCCCCTTCGTCCAGCGGCGGTTCGTGCAGCGACTCAGCGGCGACCAGCATGTCCTGCTGCTCGGCCAGGAGCTGACCGTGACCTCGCCCGACGGCACGGTCAGCAAGCGGGAGGTCTCCGAGGAGGAGGTCTCACGGCTGCTGGACGAGGAGTTCGGGATCGAGGTCCCTCAGTCCCACCAGAAGGACCACACCGGCTGATCGAGCAACTGGCGTTCGGCGTAGGCCTCCAGGTCGGTGTCGCCGCCCTGCCAGAGGTTGTCCGGGCAGAAGGCGAAGTGTTCGGCGGCCAGGGCCCGCGCCTCGGCGAGTGTCGTGGGCGGGGCCGCCACGGAGAGCCGGAGATGGTCGAAGCCGAGCGCCACAACGCGTATGCCGAATCGGTCCTCCCAGGAGCGGAGCACCGCGCTGAGACGGGCCGTGTCGTCGCCGTGGTTCACCGCGCCCGTCCAGCCGAGCGCCGTCGGGATGTCGGCGCTGCGGCGGGCCGGGACCAGGGCCAGGCGGGGCTCCTTGAGGGGGCCGCCGGCCGAGAGGAAGCCACCGGCGATGTCGCCGGCCGCCGTGTCCGGGTCGGTCGCGGCGGCGGTCGCTTCCGCCAGGCCCGGCCAGTCGCCGGCCTCGGCAGCGCAGCACTCCTCCCAGAAGTCGGCCAGGACCTCCTCCGCGTCGTGATCACCGGGGTACGACACCTCGGCCGGCGCCAACTCCCAGTCCTCCGGGCCGCCGTGGCCCCCGCCGAGGTCCAGGACCACGGGGAGCAGACCGAGCGCGCGGGGCGCCTGCTGGAGGGCGGCCCAGTCGGCCGGGGTCGCCCGGTCGTCGGCCAGCCAGAGCAACGGCTCGTGCCACGGGCCCTCGTCCGTCGTGTCGATCAGCCTGCCCGGCGGAAGACCGAGGCCGAGGGAGGCCAGCCTCGGCAGCGGGTTGGGGAGTGTTGCCATGCCGACGACTGTAGGGGCCGCCACTGACAACGGCCCCTGAAGATCACGGAGGACGCGGTGCACGCACCGGCGGGGGCCGGGAATTGACGTAGTCACCCTGATCTCCGAGGAGTTGAGGTTACGGTGGGCCGAGCGTCGGGGGGCGCGAACGGGCGGCGCGTCGACGGCGCGCCGCGGACGGGAGGGAGACCGCGTGACGGAGCCTGGCCCGGGCGAGGACGACTCCAGGGAGCCGCTGCCGGTCGGCGGCCCCGCGGAGGGCGCTCCCGAGAAGGGCGCTCCGGCAGAAGGGGTCCCCCAACCGTCGTACGGCCTGTCTCCCGAGGACGAAGCGGCGTTCAGCCGCTTCTACGGCACCCATGTGCCCAGGCTGACCGCCTATCTCGTCCACCAGGGCGCTCCGGTGGACCGGGCCGGGGAGTTCGCGCAGGACACGATGGTCAAGGCCCACCGGTCATGGCACGAGATCAGGTCGCACAAGAGCTGGGCCTACACGGTCGCCTACCGGGAGTTCGTCCGCCACGCCACACGCGTGGAGGAACCCGTCGAGGAAGTACCCGAGTCCACGACCCTGCTGCGCCGCCCCGAGGCGACCGAGTCCTGGTTACAGGACCAGGAGATCGTCCGGGTCTTACGGGACCTGCCCGCACGCCAACGGCAGGTGCTGGCCCTCATGCTGGACGGGTGGAAACCGGCCGAGATCGCCAAGCTGATCGAAATCGAGGGCGCGGCGGTGCGGTCGAACCTGTTCAAGGCGCGCAAGGCCGTCGCCCAGCACCTCGCCCCTCGGGGAGGCGCACTGACAGCCGACGAGTGGCTCGCCCGTGAGCACGAGGAGTTCGGCCTCGGCCTCTCCCGGTTCCTGGACCCCGACGCCGGGCTGCGTGAGGCGCGCGAGCAGGCCGGCCGGCACGAGGACGTGGTCCGTGGTCTGGGGCTGGTGCTGGACGTCGAGGGCGGACTGGCCGGCATCCTCCATGCCGAGGACGCGACGGACTCCGCTACGACGGACCCCGCGAACCGCGCCTGGATGTCGGAGGCCGATGTCGCCGAGGCCCTGCGCGCCCTCCCGGTGGAACAGCGGCTGGCCGCGCGCAAGGACCCCGCGATCGCCGCCTGCGTCAGCGGCGAACTCCTGGCCCGCGCACTGGAACTGCTCGACGACCTCGTCCAGGAGAAGAAGCGACTGGGAACCGCCGAGGACTTCCCCGCCCCGTACGTGCAGCGCTTCGCGGACCTCGCCCGGGACTACGCCCGCGCCCGCAGGTTCGCGCTGGCGGAGCCGCCCGCCCTGACTCTCCCCGCCGCCCTCAACCTCGCCGCGGTCTTCGCCCGCACCTTCGAACACGACCTCCGGGCGGCCCGCCACCCCGGCGACAGCGCCCACGCCCTCACCGACATCCTCGACTCCGCCGCCCGCGCCCGGGACCCCGACCGCGTCCGTACCATCGACCTCGTCGCCCGCCCGCTCGCCAGGAGCCTCGCCCTCGAAGCCGGCCACCGGCTCCGCCTCCCGACGGCGGACGGTCTCGTCGCCGCGCTGCTCGACGGCACGCTGGACGACTTCACCGACGCGGACCTCACCGGCGTGAACCCGAACGACCCCGGACTCAACGGCATCCAGTGGTCCGACGCGGGCACCCGCTGGCCGCCCGGCACGGACATCGAGGCGCTGCGGAACAGGTCCGAGGAGACCTCGCCGTACTCCCGCGTGTATGTGCTCGGACGGCGTCCGAAGGGAACGAGCAGGCCTGGGGCGGGAGTTCGGGTCTAGGCGGTCGTCGCGATGAATGCCGACCAGGCGGTTGCCGTGACCTGGAGGGTCGGGCCGGTGGGGGTCTTGGAGTCGCGGATGTGGATGGTGTGGGGGCAGATGGCGATCTCGACGCACTGGCCACCTTCGCTGCCGCTGTAGGTCGACTTGAACCACTGAAGCGCTTCGGTGCTCATTGCTCTCCTAGCAGGCGGTCGAGCAGGCCCGATGAGTCCTGTGGCGTCAGGGCCTGTGCTCGCAGCATCGCATACTTGCGCGCCAGCCTGGACACCTCATCCGCGTCGGAAACCCACTGGCTTCCGCGCTGCGATTCGGTGTAGGCGAGGTGTTGGTGGTCCGGGGTTTCGAGGAGGGTGAACGGGCCGTCCATTCCCGCGTGGCAGGGGCTGCTCAGAGGCAGGAACTGTAGGGATACACAGGGCAGTTCAGCGACCTCGCGCAGATGGCGAAGCTGATCCCGTCGCACCTCCGGCCCGCCGATCATCAAGTGCAGCGCAGGCTCCCAGACGACGAAGCTCAGCGTCGGGGGGTTCTTGCGGTGCAGGATCTCCTGGCGTTCCACACGGCCCGCCACCTTGGTCTCGATCTCGTCCTCGTCGTACGCCGGGACGCGCTCCCGAAGGACGGCTTCCGCGTACGCGCGGGTCTGGAGCAGACCGGGGAGCACCGCGTTGTCGTACCAGGACAGCGCGATCGCCTCCCGCTCATGCTCCATGTACAGCTCCGCCCACATCGGGAACTGGTCGATCTCCGGCAGGTTCGCCACCCCGACCGACAGCATCCCCTTGGTCTGGAGGATCTCGTCCAACAGGGCGGCCAGGTCCGGCTTCAGGGACCTTCTGCCCTGCTCGATCGAGGCGATCGTCTCCTCGTCGACCTTGACCAGCGCGGCCAGGGCGCTCTGGGTGTGGCCCGCGGCGCGGCGGGCCGCGGCCAGTTGCTTGCCCAGCATCTTCATCGAGGTCAGGTTCTTCGGCCGCGGTGGCTTCTTCGCGCTCATGCTGGTCTCAATCCCCCAGGTCCCACGTACGTCACCGGGTGAGAGCCCGTACAAAAATTTCGTACGGGTTCACTCGCTGATCCACGCCGGTGACTCTGCGCGACATTCGTACCGTGAATGAGCAAAGCCAACTCGCCTTCCAGCGCGACCAGTTCTATCGGCGCGACCGCCGTTCCGTGGGCGCCGCCAGGCGGTTCGCGCGATGGTCCCTCGTCCACTGGGGGATCTCGGCGTGGGAGCGGGCCGATGATGTGTCGCTGTGTGTGAGCGAATTGGCGACCAACGCGCTCGTGCACGGGGCGCCGCCGGGGCGGGGCTTCCTGCTGCGGGTGCGGTACGACGGGGCCGTACTGCGGGTGGAGGTGCATGACAGCGGGGGTGGCGAGCCGTGTGTCGCGGAGGAGGCCGACGAGGGTGGGCGTGGGCTGCTGCTCGTCGCCGCGCTCGCCGACAAGTGGGGGGTGGGACAGCGGGACCCCGGCAAGGTGGTGTGGTGCGAGTTCGTCCACCCTGCCGGGGCCCGCGAGCCTGTCTGAGCAACTGGCCTCTGGCTGTGCGCGGTTGCGCTCAGAGCTTCTCGGGCGTCCTGATGCCCAGCAGGGCCATGCCCTGGTGGAGGGTGCGGGCGGTCAGGTCGCAGAGGAACAGCCGGTTCTCCGCGATGTCCTTCGGCGGCTCCGGCTTGATGACCGGGCACTGGTCGTAGAACGTCGTGAAGAGCGACGCCAGCTGGTACAGGTACGCGGTCAGCTTGTGCGGTGCGTACTCCGCCGTCGCCTCCGCGAGCAGGTCGCCGAACGCGTCCAGGTGCAGGCCCAACGCCCGCTCCGCCGGGGCGAGTTCGAGCTCCGGGTGGGCGGTCGGCCGCTTGTCGTCGGCCTTGCGCAGGATCGACTTGATACGGGCGTACGCGTACTGGAGGTAGACCGAGGTGTCGCCGTTCAGCGAGACCATCTGGTCCAGGTCGAACTTGTAGTCACGGCTCGGTGAGGTCGACAGGTCCGCGTACTTCACGGCGCCGATCCCGACGTACCGGCCGTTCTCGACGATCTCCTCCTCGGTCAGGCCCACCTTCTCGGCCTTCTCGCGCACGACGGCCGTGGCCCGCTCGACGGCCTCGTCGAGGAGGTCCTCCAGCTTCACCGTCTCGCCCTCACGCGTCTTGAACGGCTTGCCGTCCGCGCCCAGCACCGTGCCGTAGCCCATGTTGTGCGCGGTGACGTCGTCGCCGAGCCAGCCGGCGCGGCGGGCCGTCTCGAAGACCATCCTGAAGTGCAGCGACTGGCGTACGTCCACGACGTACAGCAGCGTCGTCGCGTCCAGGTCGACGACACGGTTGCGGATCGCGGTCAGGTCGGAGGCCGCGTAGCCGAAGCCGCCGTCCGCCTTCTGCACGATCAGCGGCACCGGCTTGTCGTCCTTGCCGCGGATCTCGTCGAAGAAGACCACGAGTGCGCCGTCGGAGCGTTCCGCGACGCCCATCTCCTCCAGGAGGCGGGCGGTCTCGGGCATGCCCTCGTTGTACGCGGACTCGCCGACGATCTCCTCGTCGCGGATCTCCATGTCCAGCTTCTCGAAGACGGAGTAGAAGTAGACCTTCGACTCGTCGACGAACTGCTGCCACAGTTCGAGGGTCTCCTTGTCGCCGGACTGGAGGGACACGACCCGCTTGCGGGCGCGCTCCTTGAACTCCTCGTCCGTGTCGAAGACCGCGCGCGACGCCTTGTAGACCCGGTTCAGGTTCGACATGGCCTGCTCGCCGTCGACGTCCTCCGGCGGGGCCAGCTCGCCCGGGTTCTCGACCAGGTACTGGATGAGCATGCCGAACTGGGTGCCCCAGTCGCCGATGTGATGCCGGCCGATCGTCTGCTCGCCGGTGAAGTCGAGCATGCCGCGGAGGGCGTCGCCGATGACCGCGGAGCGGAGGTGGCCGACGTGCATTTCCTTGGCGACGTTGGGCTGGGCGTAGTCGACGACGGTGATGCCGGGGTTGTCCTTGAGGGGCACGCCGAGCCGGTCGCCGTCGGCGGCGCGGGCGGCGAGGGTCTCGATGATCGCCTTGTCGGTGACCGTGATGTTCAGGAAGCCGGGGCCCGAGACCTCGACGTCCGCCAGGAGGTCGCCCTTGGTGATCTTCTCGACGACCTGGACGGCCAGTTCCCGCGGGTTCGCCTTCGCCTTCTTGGCGAGGGCGAGGATCCCGTTGGCCTGGTAGTCGGCCCGGTCGCTTCGTCGCAGCAGCGGGTCGACTCCGTCGGTTTCCGGGAGAGCGGAAGTGAGGGCGTCGGCGAGGCGTGCGTTGACGTTCGCGGTGATGGACGTGACCGGGGCCATGGGTATGGGTGCCGTTCTGGTCGGGGGCCGGGTTGACAGTCCCCGCCAGTATCCCACGGGGCCGCAAAGGGGTTTTTCGGTCTCGTGGCCGGGTGCGGGCCCGGTGGGGGCTGGTCGCGCAGTTCCCCGCGCCCCCAGAAAGGCGGCCGCGTCGCCATGGGGCGCGTGCGTGAAAAGGCGTTTTCGCGCTTGCCGAACTAGCTGGGAGAATGGTGACCGCCAGCCGTAGACCGTACCGGCTGCTTCAGGAGAGAAAGAAGGACGTGCCCCGTGGCTCAGAGCACCGAGACCACCGACTGGGTCTCCCGTTTCGCGGATGAGGTCATCGAGGAGTCGGAGCGTCGGGCCCCGGGCAAACCGGTCGTCGTCGCGTCCGGACTGTCCCCCTCGGGGCCGATCCACCTCGGGAACCTGCGCGAGGTCATGACCCCGCACCTGGTCGCCGACGAGATCCGGCGCCGGGGACTCCAGGTCCGGCACCTCATCTCCTGGGACGACTACGACCGTTACCGCAAGGTGCCGGCCGGCATCGTGGGCGTCGACGAGTCCTGGGCCGAGCACATCGGCAAGCCGCTGACCTCCGTGCCCGCGCCGAAGGGATCGGCGTACCCGAACTGGGCCGAGCACTTCAAGGCCGCCATGGTCGAGGCGCTCGGCGAGCTCGGCGTCGAGTTCGACGGGATCAGCCAGACCGCGCAGTACACCTCCGGGGTGTACCGCGAGCAGATCCTGCACGCCATGAAGCACCGCGGTGACATCGACGCCATCCTCGACCAGTACCGGACCAAGAAGGCGCCGCCGAAGAAGCAGCAGAAGCCCCTCGACGAGGCCGAGCTGGAGGCCGCGGAGGGGTCGGGAGCGGCGGACGAGGACGACGGCTCCTCCGGCAGCGCCGGATACTTCCCGTACAAGCCGTACTGCGGCAACTGCGAGAAGGACCTGACGACCGTCACGGCGTACGACGACGACAGCACCGAGCTGACGTACACCTGCGACGTCTGCGGCTTCTCCGAGACCGTGCGACTGAACGAGTTCAACCGCGGCAAGCTGGTCTGGAAGGTCGACTGGCCGATGCGGTGGGCGTACGAGGGCGTCGTCTTCGAGCCGAGCGGTGTCGACCACTCGTCTCCGGGTTCCTCCTTCCAGGTCGGCGGGCAGATCGTCGGGATCTTCGGCGGGAAGCAGCCCATCGGGCCCATGTACGCCTTCGTGGGGATCTCCGGGATGGCGAAGATGTCGTCGTCCAAGGGCGGCGTGCCCACGCCCGGTGACGCGCTCCAGATCATGGAGCCGCAGCTGCTGCGCTGGCTCTACGCCCGGCGCCGCCCCAACCAGTCCTTCAAGATCGCCTTCGACCAGGAGATCCAGCGGCTCTACGACGAGTGGGACAAGCTGGACGCCAAGGTCGCGGACGGCTCCGCCCTGCCCGCCGACATCGCCGCACACGCGCGTGCGGTGCGCACGGCCGACGGCGAGCTGCCCCGCACGGCCCGGCCGCTGCCGTACCGGACCCTCGCGTCCGTCGCGGACATCACCGCCGGGCACGCGGACCAGGCGCTGCGGATCCTGTCCGAGCTCGACCCCGCGAACCCGCTCGGCTCCCTCGACGAGGCCCGGCCGCGGTACGACAAGGCCGAGGCCTGGATCAACACGCACGTCCCCGCCGACCAGCGGACCATCGTGCGGGACGAGCCGGACGTCGAGCTCCTGAAGTCCCTCGACGAGGCCTCCGCGCAGTCCCTGCGCCTGCTGCTCGACGGGCTCGCCGAGCACTGGTCGCTCGACGGGCTGACCCACCTCGTCTACGGCGTGCCCAAGGTGCAGGCCGGGTTCTCCGCGGACGCGACGCCCAAGGAGCTGCCGGCGGAGATCAAGACCGCACAGCGGACGTTCTTCGCGCTGCTCTACCACCTGCTGGTGGGCCGTGACACCGGTCCCCGACTGCCCACGCTGCTGCTGGCCGTGGGTCAGGAGCGGGTGCGGACCCTGCTCGGGGCGTAAAGGCCGGTTCTACGACGAGGGGGGCGCCCGGTGGTTCACCGGGCGCCCCCCTCGTCGTACGCGATCGTGGTTACGCGATGTGGTCCTCTTCCAGCTCCGCGTTGTAGCGGTTCGTGAAGCGGTTGACCATGCGCTTGGACTCGTCCGGCGGAAGCATGAGGCTGAACTCTGCCTCGACGTTCTCGCTGAACTCACGCGGGGTCGGATAGCCGCTGCCGCTTATCGACTTCTTGAAGACCTGGTAGTACGACTCCTCGTCCGGCTCCGGACTGCCGCCGCCCTCACCGAGTTCCCGCGTGCGGCTGGGGCCCACCGGGATGGGGAAGCTGCCGGTCTCCTCCGAGGAAGGCTCCTCGTGGACCGGCCGCTGCTGCTGCTGGTACTGCTCGGCCTGCTGCTGCTCCGCGTACCACTGGGCGTACTGGTCCGGGTCGTACGCCGGGTCGTAGTCGCCCTGGTACTCGATCTGCTGGGGCGGAGCGAACCAGGGGCTCTCCTCCGGCACCTGCTCGTACTGCTCCCCGGCGGGAGCCACCGCCTGCTGCGGGACGGGCGCGGCCTCCACGGCCCGCTGCTGCACCGGCGCCTCGACCTGCGGTGCGGGCACCGGTACCGGCGCCGGGGGGAGCAGCGCGGGCTCGATACCCGCCGCCGCCAGGCCCGCCGGAGCCGTCTCCGCCAGCGGGACCCCGTACCGCGCGAGCCTCAACGGCATCAGGGACTCCACCGGAGCCTTCCGCCGCCAGGCACGGCCGAAGCGGGACCTCAGCCGCGCCTGATAGACCAGGCGCTCCTGCTCCAGCTTGATCACCTGCTCGTAGGAGCGCAGCTCCCAGAGCTTCATGCGCCGCCACAGCAGGAACGTGGGCAGCGGGGAGAGGAGCCAGCGCGTGAGGCGGACACCCTCCATGTGCTTGTCGGCCGTGATGTCCGCGATCCGGCCGATCGCGTGCCGCGCGGCCTCCACCGAGACCACGAACAGGATCGGGATCACCGCGTGCATACCGACGCCGAGCGGATCCGGCCACGCGGCCGCACCGTTGAACGCGATCGTCGCCGCCGTCAGGAGCCACGCCGTCTGACGCAGCAGCGGGAACGGGATGCGGATCCACGTCAGGAGGAGATCCAGGGCCAACAGGACGCAGATGCCCGCGTCGATGCCGATCGGGAAGACGTAACTGAAGTTCCCGAAGCCCTTTTGGATGGCGAGTTCACGGACGGCCGCGTACGACCCCGCGAAGCCGATACCGGCGATGATCACGGCGCCGAACACGACGACGCCGATGAGAACGCGGTGCGTCCGGGTCAACTGCACTGGTGCGGCCACCCGTAATCCCCTCCCCTTGCGTGTTGTTGCGCGCAACAGAGTGGCACATGTGTGCGGCGCACGGGTGGCCGGTAGCGGCCGTCAGCCCTTGTTCAGCTCTTCTTCGCAGCCGACTTGGACGGAGATGCGGACTTCGACGTAGACGTCGAGGGGGACTTGGAGGCCGACTTCGACGCCGACTCGGACGGAGACGGACTCGCCGCGCCCCCCGTACCCGTGCCGCCGCCCGCGTTCGCCTTCGTCACCGCGGCCACCGCCTCCTTGGCCGCCTTCTTCACCAGCTTGGCGAGGCTGTCCGCACTCGGCGTCTTCTCGCCCGCCAGACCCGCCCCGTTGTAGTCGACGGTGACCACGACGTTCTCGACGCGCGTGACCAGCGTCTGCTGCTTGAAGGAGCCTTCCTTTTTCTTCAGGTCGTACGTCACCAGCGTCGCCGCCTCGCCGGTACCCGTGACCGGCGCCGTCTTCGCGTTCTTCGCGCCGTCCACCGACTGGGCTTCCTGGACCTGCTTGTCGAAGTACTCCTGCGCCAGCTTGTCGCCCTCGCCACGCGTGACGTCCGAGTCGAAACGGAGCAACGAGACGTTCAGCCAGCGGAACTGGGAGCCCTTGACGCCGTTGTTGTCGAGGCTCGACCAGGAGCAACTGCCCCGCGTCGCCACATCATCCGACTTACCCTGCTTGCCGGACTTCGGCGCCTTCGGTACGAGATCACCCAACGTGCCCTTGGACAGGGTGTCGCACGGATCGGGAAGCGAGGCATACGTCGCCGCCTGCACCGTCGGCGACGCGCTCACGGACGCGGAGGCGCCGGCGCCGGCACCGGACTCCTTGCCACCGGCGTCGTCCGAGCCGGAGTCCGAGGAACAGCCGGCCGCCACCAGCATCACCGGGACTGCCGCCGCGCCGAGAAGTACCCGGCTCAGGCGCCCCACTCTCCCCCGCTGCCCGAAAGGCGCGGGAGGGACCCCCACGCCACCCTGGTCTCGCTGTGCTGCTCGCTGCATGGTTCCTTCACTCATGACGCTGCTCGTGCTCCTGCGGTCGGCTCGGGTCCGAGGGGCCACGGTACGCGGTGAGGCAGCTGTGCGGCTCTGGTTCACCCGCTTTGCCGAGGTGCCCGAACGGCCCTCAACCCGCCAGCGCGTCCGCCAGTCGAGAGGCCAGTTCCCGTGCCCTGTCCTGCATTTCCTCACTGTCCGGCACCACGCCGACCGTCGCCGGCTGCTCCTCGTACACGATCGTCACGATCACGTTGGACGTGCGGAACGCCACAGTCACCGTGCGCTGCCGAGCCGTCGAACCCGAGCTGCTGAGCGCGTCGTCCAGGAACGCCTCGTCACCGAGATCGTCGAGCAGTCGGGGCTGAAGATCGCTCGGAGTGGCGCTCGGAGAAGTGCTGGAAGAAGAGGAGGACGACGAGGAAGAAGTGGAGGAAGAGGACGGGCTCGGGGTGGCGCTCTCGCTGCTCACGCCGGAACTCACGTCGGAACTCACGTCGGACGTGCTCGACTCGGAGTTCGTGGGCTCCGGGAGGTCGGCGGCCTCCTGCCGCTTCGCGAACAGCGCCTCCGCCTGACTCTCGTCGCTCACGGCGTTGTCGTACGACACCACCCGCTCCAGATCGACGAGCAGACGGTCCGTCGCGTCGGTCGACTCCACCTTCCAACGGCAGCCGACCTTGCGGTCCGTGTCGAACGTGACCGTCGGCTGTCCCTCGTACGCCTTCTCGCGCTGCTTCTCGTCCGTGATCTGCGGGATGCCGGGCAGGAGTGCGTCGAGCGTGCTCTCGCCGGCCGCGGCGCAGGGCTCCGGGAGGGTGCGGTAGCGGCCGGGTTCGGCGACGGCCGACGCGGTGCCGGCGTCGCCGGGGTTGGCGTCGTCCGTGGTGCCGCCGTCGTCCGAGCCGCCGGTGCAGCCGGCCAGCAATGCCACGAGGAGCGCCGCGGCGCCGGGTACGTAGGCCTTCCGCTGCACGGTCGGCTCCTCTCGCTGTGTGCGTGTTCCCGCTGCTTATTCGCTTGCCGGGCAGGGGTGACCCCTGGGCACCATGTGTATCGCACGCACAGCCGTGGACGCCGGTCCGTTGTCCTATTCGTTGATCTTGGCGCCGGTTTTGCGATCTGAGACTTTTATACAATTTCCGGGGGAATGAGGACGATATGTCGTACGTGGAGATGCCGGGCGCGAAGGTACCGATCCGCATGTGGGCCGACCCGGCGTCGGTCGAGGACGTGGCGCTCCAGCAGCTGCGCAACGTCGCGACCCTGCCGTGGATCAAGGGCCTGGCCGTGATGCCGGACGTGCATTACGGGAAGGGGGCGACGGTCGGGTCGGTCATCGCGATGCAGGGGGCTGTCTGCCCTGCGGCGGTGGGGGTGGACATCGGGTGCGGAATGTCGGCCGTCAAGACGTCTCTGACCGCCAATGATCTGCCGGGGGACCTTTCCCGGCTGCGGTCGAAGATCGAGCAGGCTATTCCGGTGGGGCGGGGGATGCATGACTCCGCCGTTGAGCCCGGGCGGTTCCATGGGCTCGCCACCGCGGGGTGGGACGAGTTCTGGGGGCGGTTCGACGGGGTTGCTGAAGCGGTGAAGTTTCGGCGGGGGCGGGCCGGTTTGCAGATGGGGACGCTCGGATCCGGGAATCACTTCTGTGAAGTTTGCGTAGATACGTCCGGTTCGGTGTGGCTCATGCTCCACTCCGGCTCCCGGAACATCGGCAAGGAACTCGCCGAGCACCACATCGGCATTGCTCAGAAGCTCCCGCACAACCAGGGACTGATCGACCGTGACCTCGCCGTCTTCATCGCGCAGACCCCGCAGATGGCGGCGTACCGCAACGATCTGTTCTGGGCGCAGGAGTACGCGAAGTACAACCGCACGATCATGATGGCGCTCCTCAAGGACGTGATCCGCAAGGAGTTCAAGAAGGCGAAGCCGGCCTTCGAGCCGGAGATCAGCGCGCACCACAACTACGTCTCGGAAGAGCGGTACGACGGGATGGACCTGCTCGTGACCCGCAAGGGCGCGATCCGGGCCGGTTCCGGCGAGTACGGCATCATCCCGGGCTCCATGGGCACGGGGTCGTACATCGTGAAGGGTCTCGGCAACGAGAAGGCCTTCAACTCGGCCTCGCACGGCGCCGGTCGCCGTATGAGCCGCAACGCCGCCAAGCGGCGCTTCTCGACGAAGGACCTGGAGGAGCAGACGCGGGGTGTGGAGTGCCGCAAGGACTCCGGCGTCGTGGACGAGATTCCGGGTGCGTACAAGTCGATCGACCAGGTCATCGACCAGCAGCGGGACCTGGTGGAGGTCGTGGCGAAGCTGAAGCAGGTCGTCTGTGTGAAGGGCTGACGCAAGGGCCCGAGCCGTTGTGGCTCGGGCCCTTCGCCGTGTCACCGGAGCGGCTTCTCCAGCAGGGTCACCGCGTACGGGCTGCCCGACCCGCCGTCTTTTGAGGGCTGTTCGCCGACGACTGTGTAGCCCGCGGATTCGTAGTACGTGCGGAGGCGGGGGTTGGTCGACAGGCAGTCCAGGCGGGCGTAGGGGCGGGCCGACTGTGTGATGCGGGATTCCGCGTGGGTCAGGAGTTGGCGGCCGGTGTGGGGTGGGGCCGTGTGGGGGGTTGTCATCAGGCGGTGGATGTAGCCGGCGTCGGAGGGGCGGGGGCCCCATGCCGCCTCGTCGGACCACCAGAGTTCGTAGGCGCCGGCCAGGGTGTCGCCTGTGCAGGCCAGCCAGACTTCGCCCTCTTGCATGCGGGTGATGAAGTGGGCCTCGGTCTTTTCCTGGGGCTTCCACTGGTCGATTCCTCGGGCCAGCATCCACAGGGAGAGGGAGTCGCGTAGGTGGACCAGGGTCTTCGCGTCCGCCGGGGTCGCCCTTCGGTAGGTGAGGGGAGGCCAGGTCGTCGGGGCCGGTTCCAGGAGGTTGTCGCGGAGCTTTGAGGTGAGGGCTTCGGCGTCCAGGCCCAGGGCGTTCGTGACGTAGCCCTCCACCGAGCCGTAGCGTGCGTTGAGGGCTTGCAGGAACAGGCGCATCACCGACTCCGGGGCGCGGGCGAAGCCCGGCCAGGTCGGGGATCTGCCCTCGTTCCTCGCCCGCCAGTCCGCCAGGAGGGACGGGGTGGCCAGTTCCGTGAGGCTGAAGTCCTCGGTGATCGTCCGCTCGTCGACGCCGAGCAAGGAGAGGACCAGGGCTGCCAGTTCGCCCGTGCGGTCCTTGCCGGATGCGCAGTGGAAGGCCAGGGGAGTGTCGGACTGCGCTGATTCCGCTACCAGTTCCAGGGCCTGGCGGATTTCCTTCGTGCCGTCCTCGGCGACTTCCATGAAGCGTTCGGCGAGGTAGGGGCCGGGGTCGATGTCGGGGCCCAACGCCGCCTGGTTGTAGGGCCGGTGCTCGATGCTGAGGTGGTGGTAGGTGAAGGAATCGTCTCGCGGGACGCGGCCCCTGGCCTCGATCTCCCAGTCGTAGCGCAGATCGATCACCGTGCGGATGCCCAGGGAGAGGAAGCGGGACCAGTCCGGGGTGTCACGGGTCAACTTGCCCAGGGAGTCGGCGCGGTAGAGCCTTCGCGGGCGGATCCTGCGGCCGTCGGCGGCCCGGTAGCCGCCGAGATCGCGGAAGTTGTGCAGGGCGTCGAAGCGTACGTGTCTGTCCACGGGCAGTGACCATATGCGGTCGCTGCCCGTCCTGACCTGGCATTTACTTCGCGTGTGTCACCGCGTAGATCATCACGAAGGCCACGATGTGGATGCCGAAGAGGAAGTACGCGAGGTAGTACCAGACGAACCGTTCGCGCTTCTTCTCCAGTGCGAGATGCCGGCGGTCCGACTCGTCGTCGGGGCCGCCGGGGCCGCCGGGGTCAGCGAGGTCGTCGGGCATCTACAGCTCCCTGTGGACCTTCGTGTTCGACGCCTGTGCGCGGGGGCGCAGGACCAGGAGGTCGACGTTGACGTGGTGGGGGCGGGTGACGGCCCAGGTGATCGTCTCCGCGACGTCGTCGGCCGTCAGGGGCTCGGCGACACCCTCGTAGACCTTCTCCGCCTTCTCCTTGTCGCCGCCGAAGCGGGTCACGGCGAACTCGTCCGTCTTCACCATGCCGGGCGCGATCTCGATGACGCGGACCGGCTGGCCGACGATCTCCAGACGGAGGGTCTCGGCGAGGACGTGGGCGCCGTGCTTGGCGGCGACGTAACCGGCGCCGCCCTCGTAGGTGCCGTGGCCCGCAGTGGAGGAGACGACGACCACCGTGCCGTCGCCGCTCGCGACCAGCTTGGGGAGGAGGGCCTGGGTGACGTTCAGGGTGCCGAGGACGTTCGTCTCGTACATCGAACGCCAGTCGGCCGGGTCGCCGGTCGCGACCGGGTCGGCGCCGAGCGCGCCGCCGGCGTTGTTGACCAGGACGCCGATCGTCCGGAAGGCGGACGCGAACTCGTCGACCGCGGCGCGGTCGGTGACGTCCAGCTGGTACGCCGTCGCCTGGCCGCCGGACGCGTTGATCTCCGCCTCCAGCGCCTCGATGCGGTCCTTGCGGCGGGCGGTCAGGACGACGCGGTAGCCCGCGGCGGCGAGCTGTCGGGCCGTGGCGGCGCCGATTCCGCTGCTCGCACCGGTGACGACGGCGATGCGGGAGGCGGCGGACGGGGCGGCGGTGGCCATGGGCTGCTCCTCGGGCGTGCGTACGAATGGCTCTCGCCAGGATAGGCGGGCGCGGCGGGGAGGCGTTTCCGGTCTCAGCCAGCGGTCCGGTGACGGGCCGGGAGTGGTTGCGGCCAACAGACGGGTTTGGTCTGCGCGTGGGAAAATCGAGGTGGGTGGTCCTCTGGTAGTGGAGGTGGATCATGGGTGAAGCGCGAGAGGTCATGGACCGGCTCACCGAGGCGCTGACCACGCACCCGGACATCAAGGCGATCGGGGAGCTGTACGCGGAGGACGCGGTCGCGTACACCCCGGACGAGGGCGAGATCCATGGTCGGGACAACATCGTCGAGTACTGGCGGCAGATGACGGACGCGGTGCCGGACGCGACGTTCGAGACGCTGTACGCCTTTGAGGTCGACGACACGGCCATCGACGAAGGGGTCTTCAGCGGGCGGAACACCGGCCCGATCCTGTTGCCCTCCGGGGAGTCCCTGCCCGCGACGCAGAAGGAGATCCGGATTCGCGGGGTGGACTTCGCGACCGTGCGGGACGGCCGGATCGTCAGTTACCGGCTCTACTTCGACCAGATGGAGTTTCTCGGGCAGCTGGGGCTGCTGCCCGAAGACGCCGGGTGAGGCTCCCGCCGCTCAGTTCCCCCGCGGCGCCCACATGATCACCGCCATGCCCGCGAGGCAGACCAGCGCGCCCGTGACGTCCCAGCGGTCGGGGCGGTAGCCGTCCGCGACGGCGCCCCACAGGATCGAACCGGCGACGAAGATCCCGCCGTACGCGGCGAGGATGCGGCCGAAGTGGGCGTCGGGCTGGAAGGTGGCGACGAAACCGTAGGCGCCGAGGGCCAGCACGCCGCCGGTCATCCACAGCCAGCCGCGGTTCTCCCGTACGCCCTGCCAGACCAGCCAGGCACCGCCGATCTCGAAGAGGGCGGCGACGACGAAGAGGGCGGCCGAACGCAGGACGAGCATGCCGCGCAGCCTGCCATATGGGTCCACGTCACCTGGCCATACGGGTCCAGTCACCTGTTGGAGGGCGCCTGTCGCCCGCTCCGCGTGGGATACATCCGACGGTATGGCCACGCTGGAGTGAGGAGTGCCGGTATGCGGGTTGTTGCTGTGTGCGTCGCGGCCGTGCTGACGGTTTGTGGGGTGGCGCCGGGGGCTTTCGCGGGGACGGGGGCCTTTCCGGGTGAGCCGGAGGCCGATCTGGCCTATCACGGTGCCGTCTCCATGGCCGCGGGCCAGGTGGAGGTGCGGTTCACACCGCGGAACCACGGGCCGTCGGCGGTGCCCGACGCGACGGTGCGGCTGCGCTGGTCGGAACCGTTGGCGAACCGGCAGCTGTTGCCGGACGGGTGCGCACGGTCGGGCGTGAGGGTGGTGCTGTGCCGGGTCGGCGCGCTGGACGCGGACGGGCTGGGCAACCAGATCGGCCTGCGGCTGCGGCTGAGGGGCGAGCCGTCCGAGGTTCTGCTGGAGTTCGACACGGTGTGGAGCGGTGGTGTGGTGGACCGGAACCACCTGAACGACCGCCAGCGGGTGCTGGTCCTCGACACGGGCGACACGTACTACTTCTGACCGCGGGCGGGCGGGCGGGCCGGTGGGTGGGCGGACGGGCAGGTGGGCGGCTGGAGGGAGGGAGTGGCCTCCCTTCCTTCCCAGCTCCCCTCGCCTCGGCCGCGTCGTACGATCTCTGCATGGTGCAGGTGGAGGGTGGGGCGGCGCGGGAGCGGTTGCTCGAGGAGTTGGGGACCGTGTCTCGGCGGTACATGGCCTCTTACGCTCTCTTCAACCAGGCCTTCGCCGATCATCTGGGGCTGCACCCGACCGACCTGCAGTGCCTGAATCTGCTCGCCCTGGAAGGGGGGCCCGTGACCACCGGGCGGGTCGCCGAGCTGACGGGGCTGACCACCGGGTCGGCCACACGGCTGGTGGACCGGCTGGAGCGGGCCGGGTACGCGGTACGGGAGCGGGACGTGGCGGACCGGCGGCGGGTGCTGGTGGCCACCGTGCCGGAGAAGCTCGCGGAGCTGACGCGGGTGTGGGACCGGCTGGGGGGCGGGTACAACGCCCTCTTCGACGACCTCGGTGACGGACAACTCGCGCTGATCATCGAGCACATGAGGCGTACGACGCGGTTCAGCGCCGAGCAGGTCCAGCGGCTGCGCTCCGGGGACGTCTAGTCGCCCGGTCGGTCGGCCGGTCCGGCGGTCCGTCAGTTCGTTCAGTCCGTGGTGTCGTAGCGCTCGCGGGCCTGGTGGACCTCGTCGATGTGGTTCTCCGCCCAGTCCTTCACCGCGGTCAGGAGTACGGCCAGGCTGTGGCCGAGCGGGGTGAGTTCGTAGTCGACGCGGACCGGGACGGACGGGGTGACCGTGCGGTCGAGGATGCCGTCGCGTTCCAGTGAGCGCAGGGTCTGCGTGAGCATCTTGGGGCTGACGCCCGCGATCTTGCGGGTGAGGTCGCTGTAGCGCATCGGACCGGTGGAGAGGGCCGAGACGACGAGGCTGACCCACTTGTCGCTGAGGCGGTCCAGGAGCTGGTTGGTGGGGCAGCCGCGGATGAACGCGTCGTACTCGACACGGGCCTGCTCGCGCCGCTGGGCCGCGGTCAGGGTCGGCATGGCTCACCTCCGGGATGCTTACGCACTTCCAGGTAACTACTTACTGATAGATAGTAACTCTTCCTAGGGTTGTTGGCAGGGAAGGGGGCCTCACGCAAGTGGGGAATCCCCGCAAACGCCAATAAAACCAGGAGACTTGGCATGCGTGCTGTTGTGGTGAACGCGTTCGGTGGGCCCGAGGCCGTGGAGGTCGTGGAGACCGAGGTGCCTGAGCCCGCCGCGCGACAGATACGGATCAAGGTGGCGGCGGCCACGCTGAACCCGGTGGACGCGGGGGTGCGGCAGGGCGTCTTCGGGGGCGCGGGCAAGCAGATCGGGCTCGGGTGGGATGTCGCCGGGACGGTGGACGCCGTCGGGGTCGCGACCGCGTGGAACGTGGGGGATCAGGTGGTCGGCCTCGACTACGGCATGGTCGCGCCGCTGGGCGCGCACGCCGAGTACGTCGTCCTGGACACGGACGCGGTGGCGCGGGCGCCGAGGACGGTCGACGCCGTGCACGCGGCGACGCTGCCGCTGAACGCCCTGACCGCCGTACAGGCCCTGGATCTCGCGGAGTTGACGGAGGGGCAGTCCCTGCTGGTGACCGGTGCGGCGGGTGCGGTCGGGGGGTTCGTCATCCAGCTCGCCTCCCGGCGAGGGATTTCGGTGACCGGGCTCGCGCGGGAGGGGGACGAGGAGCTCGTACGGTCCCTGGGGGCCGCTCACTTCACGTCCGGCGCGGTGGAGGCGGGGGCCTTCGACGGCGTGCTGGATGCGGCGGTGCTCGGGGAGGCGGCGCTGGAGTGGGTGCGGGACGGGGGCGTGTACGTCGGGGTCATTCCGCAGGCTCAGCCGGCGTCGGTGCGGGGGGTGCGGACGACTGCCGTCGAGGTGAGTGCGGATGGGGCGCGGCTCGGTGAGCTGGTCGGGTTGGTCGAGGAGGGGGTGCTGACGTTGCGGGTGGCGGAGACGTTTCCGTTGGAGGAGGCGGTGAAGGCGCATGCGCGGCTCGCCGAGGGTGGGGTGCGGGGGCGGTTGGTGTTGGTGCCGGGCGCCTAGTGGGGTGGTGGGGGCTGTTGTGGGGCGGGTGCGGGGTGTGTGTGGCTTGTCGCGCGGTTCCCCGCGCCCCTGGAGGAAAGGCGGCTGCGCCGGCCTTTCCTCCAGGGATCAGTGGTGCTCGCTCTCCTGCGCCTTGCGTGGCAGCAGGCCTACCAGTGGCAGGCACAGGGTGAGCGCTGCTGTGACCGTGATGAGGCTGACCGTGGTGGCGTGCGTCGTGTTGCCGGCCGTTCGGAAGTAGACCGTGGTCACCGCTGCCGCTCCGATCGCGTTGGCCAGTTGCTGAACGGCGTTGAGCGAGCCGCTCGCGCTGCCCGCCTCCGCCGGGGTGATGTCGCCGATCGTGATGTCGTAGACCGTGCCGAAGCAGGTGCCCATGCCGATGCCGAGGATCAGCAGGGGTGGGACGAGGGGCCAAGTGCCGGTGTGGGTGCCGGAGTTGTGGATCAGCAGGGTCAGGTAGGCGCAGCCAGCGATCAGGGTCAGCAGACCGGCGTGGACGAGGCGGCGGCCGTGGGTGTGGATCAGGCCGTGGCAGGCGATCGAGGCGATCACGATGCCGATGGTCAGGGGGATCAGGGCGAGCGCGGTGCCGGTGGGGGAGCGGCCGAGGCCCTGTTGGAGGAAGAGGGAGAGGACGTAGAGGAGGCCGGCGGTCGCGGCGAAGGCGACGATGCCGAGGGCCAGGCCCGCCGCGAAGCCGCGGTTGTGGAGCAGGGTCGGTTCGATGAGCGGGTGGGGGGCGGTGCGCTGGCGGTGGCCGAAGGCGGCGAAAAGGGCGAGGCCGATGGCCAGGAGGATCAGTGGCCGACTGGTCCAGCCATTCGCCGAGCCGTCGATCAGCCCGCCCAGCAGGCCGAGCAGTGCGCCGGTGAGCAGCACGGCCCCGCGGACGTCGACGGAGACGGTCCGGTCGCCCGGGTCGCGCGGCAGCAGGCGGGCGGCGGCGAGCAGGGCGGCGCCGCCGAGCAGCAGGTTGATCAGGAACATGGGGCGCCAGCCGAGGCCCAGGACGTCGGCGTCGACGAGGAACCCGGCGAGGATCGGGCCGCCGACCGCGGACAGTCCCATCGCGGGCCCGAACAGGCTGAACGCCTTGCCGATCTGGTCGCGGGGCCAGGTGGCGCCGAGGATGCCGAAGCCCTGCGGGATGACGAGGGCCCCGAAGGCGCCCTGGGCGAGCCGGGCGACGACCAGTGTCGTCGGGTCGGGAGCGAGCCCGCAGGCCAGTGAGGCCACCACGAACCCGGCGAGCCCGAGCAGGAAGAGCCGGCGGCGGCCGTATCTGTCGCCGAGCCGTCCGCCGGGGACGAGCAGTACGCCGAGGGCGAGTGCGTAGGAGGCGCCGAGCCACTGGACGAGGCCGGGGCCGCCGCCGAGGTCCGCGGTGATCGTCGGGGCGGCGATGGTGGTGATCGTGGCGTCGAGGAGGTCGAGGACGTCCGCGGCGAGGATCACGGCCAGGATCGCCCAGCGGGTGCGGGCGGGAAGGGGCGGTTCTCCGACCTCTTCATCTGTGTCATGCAATATCTGTGTCACGCAGATGAATATGAGGCTGGGAGGGTGGGCGGGTCAAGTGGAATAACGGGGCGGGGGTGCTCGTTCAGCGGTATAGTTGAACGGTCAACAACCTGGAGGGTGAGCGACCATGCAGTTCGGGATCTTCAGCGTCGGCGATGTCACGCCGGACCCCACCACCGGCCGGACGCCGACCGAACGTGAGCGCATCAAGGCCATGGTCGCCATCGCGCTGAAGGCCGAGGAGGTCGGGCTCGACGTCTTCGCGACCGGCGAGCACCACAACCCGCCGTTCGTGCCCTCGTCGCCGACCACGATGCTCGGTTACGTCGCCGCGCAGACCGAGAGGCTCATCCTCTCGACCTCCACCACCCTCATCACCACGAACGACCCGGTGAAGATCGCCGAGGACTTCGCGATGCTCCAGCACCTGGCCGACGGCCGGGTGGACCTGATGATGGGCCGCGGCAACACCGGCCCCGTCTATCCGTGGTTCGGCAAGGACATCCGCGACGGCATCGGCCTCGCCATCGAGAACTACGCCCTGCTGCGCCGCCTGTGGCGCGAGGACGTCGTGAACTGGGAGGGGAAGTTCCGCACCCCGCTCCAGGGCTTCACCTCCACACCCCGCCCCCTGGACGGCGTACCGCCCTTCGTCTGGCACGGCTCCATCCGCTCGCCCGAGATCGCCGAGCAGGCCGCGTACTACGGCGACGGCTTCTTCCACAACAACATCTTCTGGCCGGCCGACCACACCAAGCGGATGGTCGAGCTGTACCGGAGCCGGTACGCGCACTACGGCCACGGCACGCCCGAGCAGGCGATCGTGGGACTCGGCGGGCAGATCTTCATGCGGAAGAACTCCCAGGACGCGATCCGCGAGTTCCGGCCCTACTTCGACGTCGCGCCGGTCTACGGACACGGGCCGTCCCTGGAGGACTTCACCGACCAGACCCCGCTGACCGTGGGCTCCCCGGAGCAGGTCATCGAGAAGACGCTCAGCTTCCGCGAGTACGCCGGCGACTACCAGCGCCAGCTGTTCCTGGTGGACCACGCCGGGCTGCCCCTGAAGACCGTCCTGGAGCAGATCGACATGCTGGGCGAGGAGGTCGTTCCAGTGCTGCGCGAGGAGTTCGCGAAGGGCCGCGCGAAAGATGTCCCCGAGGCGCCGACCCACGCGTCGCTGCTCGCCGAAGTGAAGGCCGAAGTGAAGGCCGAAGGGAAGAAGGAGACCGTCGTATGAAGCTCGTCGTCGTCTCTGCGGGACTGAGCGTGCCGTCCTCCACGCGACTGCTGGCCGACCGGCTGGCGGCCGCGGTGGAACGGCTCGCTCCGGCCGAGGTGCAGGTCGTCGAGGTCCGCGACCTCGCCGTGGCGATCGCCCACCACCTCACCAGCGGGTTCCCCGGGCGCGATCTCGCCGCCGCGCAGGACGCCGTGGCGGGGGCGGACGCGCTGATCGTCGTCACTCCGGTGTTCTCGGCGTCGTACAGCGGACTCTTCAAGTCGTTCTTCGACGTCCTCGACAAGGACGCGCTGGCCGGGAAGCCGGTGCTGATCGCGGCGACCGGCGGCAGCGCGCGGCACTCCCTGGTGCTGGACCACGCGCTGCGGCCGCTCTTCTCCTATCTGCGGGCCGTCGTCGTGCCGACCGGGGTGTACGCCGCCTCGGAGGACTGGGGCGCGGAGGGGCTGGACGGGCGGATCGAGCGGGCGGCGGGGGAGCTGGCGGCGCTGCTGCCGGAGGGTCGTCCGGAGGCCAGGCCGGCCACGTCGGGGGCGTCGGCGACTTCGGCCAAGGCCAAGGCCAGGGACCGCTTCGAGGTGGTCCCGTTCGCCGAGCAGCTGGCGGCGCTGTCGCCGACGGGGGCGGCGGGGGCCTGAGGGTTGGGTGCCTCGGTGCCTCGGTGCCTCGGTGGCTGGGTCGCTCGGTGGTTCGGCCACTCGGTGGCCCGGTGGCTGGGCCGCTTGGTGGCTGGGTGGCCTGGTCACTCGGTCACCTGCTCACCCGGTCACTCGGTGGCTAGGCCTCCTGGTGGCTCGGTCACCCGGTCACCCGGTCACTCGGTCACGCGGTCACCTGGTCACTCGGTCGCCCGGGCACCTGGCCACTCGGTCACGCGGTCACCTGGCCACTCGGTCGCCCGGGCACCTGGCCACGCGGTCACGCGGTCACGCGGGCACCCGGTCACTGGGCCACTCGGTCACGCGGCCACTCGGCCACCCGGCCACCCGGCCACCCGGCCACCCGGTGGTGAGAAGAGCGTAGACATACGCCCTCCGGTTGCCTCTGTGACGGTGAGAGCCGGGTAATAAGGCTGATCGTCGGCCCGCTCACCCGGCTGAACCGGCGACGGTCTTGGCAGTATGGGGACGTGCCTCAGACCGTGCTGCTCGCCGAAGACGACCGCGCCATCCGTCACGCCCTGGAGCGAGCCCTGACCCTGGAGGGCTACCGGGTCACCGCGGTCGCCGACGGTGTCGAGGCGCTGGCGCAGGCCCACCGCACCCCGCCCGACGTGCTCGTGCTGGATGTGATGATGCCGGGCATCGACGGGCTCCAGGTCTGCCGGGTGCTGCGCGCCGAGGGCGACCGGACGCCGATCCTGATGCTGACGGCGCTCGTGGAGACCCAGGACCGGATCGCCGGCCTGGACGCGGGCGCCGACGACTACGTCCTCAAGCCCTTCGACGTCGAGGAGGTCTTCGCCCGGCTGCGCGCCCTGCTGCGCCGCACCGGCGGGGCGGGCGGGGTCGCCCCCGTCGAGGCGCCCAAGCAGCCGGTGCCCGAGCGGTACCTGGAGGCGGCCGGGCTGAGGATGGACCCGCAGGCGCGGCGGGCCTGGCGGGACGGGCGGGAGCTGGAGCTGACCCGTACCGAGTTCGAGCTGCTGGAACTGCTGGTGCGCAACAGCGGGATCGTCCTCGACCACTCCACGATCTACGACCGGATCTGGGGGTACGACTTCGGGCCGGGCTCCAAGAACCTCGCCGTCTACGTCGGCTATCTGCGCCGCAAGCTCGACGAGCCGGGTGCCCCGCAGCTGATCCACACGGTGCGGGGCGTGGGTTACGTGCTGCGGGCGGACTGAGTGGGCCGCCTCGCGCGGCTGCTGCGCAGACGTCGGCCCGGGCTGGTCTCGCTCGCGACCACCTTCGCGGTGTCCTTCGCGGCGGTCACGGCCGCCGTCACCGTTCTCGTCGGGATCCTGTCGTACGGGGCCGCCGCCCGTCTGGTCCGGGTGGACCAGCAGTCCGTGTTCGACGAGGTCGTGCAGGACCTGCGGGACGAGGTGCGGGAGCACAGGATGACGCCGGAGGACTTCTCCTCGTCGGCGCCCGGACACGACCTGGTCCGCCCGGCCCGTACCGATGTGCAGGTGCTGGGGGCGGACGGCTCCGTCGTCGATCCCGGCAGCCCGGGGCTGCCCGTCATCGCCGCGGACCGTCTCGTCGCGGCGGCCACGAAGGCGGGGCGGCTGGCCGAGCACAAGGACGTCGACGTCGGCAGTGACGTCTACCGGGTCGCGACCGTCTCCCTCGGCGGCGGCCGGGGCGCGGTGCAGGTCGCGCAGGAGTTCAGCGACACCGAGGACCTGCTGCGGGCGCTCCAGCAACGCACCCTGATCCTGATGGCGGCCGTGGTGGTCGGCGCCGGACTGTTCGGCTGGTGGCTGGCCCGGCGCATCACGCGCCGCCTGGTGATCCTCACCTCGGCCGCGGAGGACGTCGCCCGCACCCGCCGCCTCGGTATCCAGGTGCCGGTGACGGGGTACGACGAGGTGGGCCGCCTCGGGCGGGCCTTCGACCGCATGCTGGGCCGGCTGGCGCAGTCGGAGGAGGACCAGCGTCGTCTGGTCCAGGACGCGGGGCATGAGCTGCGGACGCCGCTGACCTCCCTGCGTACCAACATCTCGCTGCTGCGGCGGATCGACGAACTGCCGCCCGAGACCCGCGCCGAACTGGTCGCCGACCTCGGTCAGGAGGCCCGTGAACTGACCGATCTGGTCAATGAGTTGGTGGATCTCGCGGCCGGTCAGTCCGACAACGAGCCGCCGCAGCGGGTGGACCTCGCCGACATCGTGGAGGACGTGGCGGGGCTCGCGCGGCGCCGCACCGGGCGTGAGGTGGTGGTCCGGGTGAGCGGGGACACGACGACGGACGGCCGGCCGGGCATGCTGACACGCGCGGTGTCGAACCTCGTGGAGAACGCGGCGAAGTTCGACCGCGCGGGCCGCTCCCCGATCGAGATCACGGTGACCGGCCCCGCCCGCCCGGGCACCGTCCGGGTGGAGGTCCTGGACCGGGGCCCCGGAATCACCGAGGCGGACCTGATCCGCATCTTCGACCGCTTCTACCGGGCCGCCGACGCCCGCTCCCTCCCCGGCTCGGGCCTGGGCCTGTCGATCGTCCGCGAGGTGGCCCTGGCCCACGGCGGAGCCCCGTTCGCGCTGCGGAGAGACGGCGGCGGCTCGGCGATCGGCTTCACGGTGGGCGGAGCGTGAGGGCAGGGCAGGTCAGGCTTACGAAGCGTCCACGGTGAGCATGTATGGCTCCGATCGGGATGGGGAGGCGTACATGCTGAGTGCCGCGGAAGCCGCCGCGCTGGACCGTATCGACGAAGCCTCCGTCGGGCGGATGCTCGCCGAGCTCGTGGCGATTCCCAGCGTCACCGGGAGTGCCGCCGAGTCGGAGTTGCAGCATCACCTCGCCGGACGGCTGGAGCGGCTCGGGCTCGATGTCGACCTGTGGGCGATGGATCTGGACGCGTTGCGTGCCCATCCCGACTATCCCGGTGCGGAGGTGGCCAGGGACGAGGCGTGGGGGCTCGTCGGGCGGACCGGGGAGGGCGGGGACGGGCCGACGCTGATCCTTCAGGGGCATGTGGACGTCGTACCGCCCGGGGACCTCGGTGCCTGGGAGGGGGATCCCTTTGTGCCCAGGGTCGTCGGGGACGTCGTGCACGGGCGCGGGGCCTGTGACATGAAGGCCGGACTGGTCGCGGAGCTCGTCGCGTTGGAGGCCGTGCGGGCCAGTGGGGCGCGGCTGCGGGGGCGGGTCGCCGTGCACTTCGTCGTGGGGGAGGAGGACGGGGGGCTCGGTGCGTTCGGGACGTTGCAGCGGGGGTACGGCGGGGACGTCTGTGTCATCGCCGAGCCGACCGCCGGCACCCTGGTCACCGCCAACGCGGGCGCGCTGACGTTCCGGCTCGCCGTCAACGGGAAGTCCGCGCACGGCAGTTCACGCGACGAGGGGGTCAGCGCGATCGACGCCTATCTGCCGCTGCACCGGGCGCTGGGGCGGCTGGAGGCCGAGCGGAACCGGGAGCCGCATCCCCTGATGGCGGAGTATCCGATCCCGTACGCCCTGTCGGTGGGGACCCTGCGCTCCGGGGACTGGGCGAGCAGTGTGCCCGATCTGCTGGTCGCGGAGGGGCGGTTGGGCGTACGGCTGGGGGAGGAGCCGGCGGCGGCGCGGGCCGCGTTCGAGCGGTGTGTGGCCGAAGTGTGCGCGGGGGACGCCTGGTTGGCCGACCATCCGGTCACCGTGACGTGGCCCGGTGGGCAGTTCGCGAGCGGCCGGCTGCCGGAGGGACATCCGCTGCCCGGCGTGATCCGCGGCGCGCACACGGACGCCGGGGGCGGGCCGCTCAGGGAGCGCGGGGCGTCGTACGGGAGCGATCTGCGCCTGTACGCCGGGGCCGGGATTCCGACGCTGCAGTTCGGGCCGGGGGACATCCAGGTCGCCCACAGTGCGCGGGAGCGGGTGTCCGTGCGGGAGGTGGTGGCGGTGGCGCGGACGCTGGCGCTGACGGTGTTGCGGACGGTGGGGACGAAGTAGCGGGAAGGGGCGGGCCGTTCGGCGATCCTGCCGAGCGGGACGGGCCGGGGGAGCGGCGCTCACTTCCTGACCGCACGGTCCAGTTCACGCCGTACCGCCTGCTCGTCCTGGCCGAGGATCGTCTCCTCGAGACTGTCGTCGTCCTTGCGGGAGAAGAGTTCACCGCGGGCGACGTCCTCCTTCGACAGGACCCGCCCGCACCACTCGCCCTGACCGGCGACCCCGTCGTCGAAGGGGACGGCGGCGCCCTCACCCAGAACGGTCCAGCCCTCCGGACTCCAGCGCAGGGCGAGGACGTAGGTGTGGCCGGTCTCCAGGCGGGGAGCGTCGGGGGCGGTCCGTTTGATGCGGGTGCCGCTCTGCCGGTACACCTGCCAGCCGGGGGCGACCATGTCGAAGCCCTTGTCCACGGGGCGGCCGGGCCGGTCGGCCGAGGTCCACAGGACCTTGTCGGTGCGGAAGGTCACCATGCGGTCGGTCCGGTACCGGAACGGGCCCGAGGCGAAGTCGCGCCGCCCGGTGTCCCGTTCCCGCTCGGGCGTGGCGACGACGACGTGGTCGGCGTGCGTGACCCAGTCCCGCGCGGTCCGGGAGGGGTGGGCGTCGCTGACGTACCCGCAGCCGGGGACGGTGTCCAAGCCGTCCCAGCCGATCAGGACCGCCGCGGCGAGTCCCGCGAAGGCCACGGTCGCAATGACAGGACGGCTCGCTGTGCGGCCGCCGTGAGGCCGGTTCCACGGCATGGCGAACTGCTCCCCCTGTTTCCCCCGTGAGCGGCGACGGTGTCCCCCGGTCGCCTGCTGACTGTGCGGCAGCGGATGCGGATCCGGTCAAGATCCGCTGGCGCCGCGATGATCACCGTACGCACACCCCGCGCAGGGGAACAGGAGCCGCTGCGCACTGTCACGAAACTGTCGATCACCGCTCAGAACCACCGAGTTGAGCACGTGTACGCACCCTGCCCCAGGTGACCCCGACCGGGAGGACGGCGACACGGAGCCGGCCGCGGGTGGAAACCCAGACGGAGATGAGCACCCGTACTCATGCCTCGGCGCGGGTCGGCGGGACACCCTGGGAACACACAGCGACAACGGACCAACCGAAGGGATCCGCGATGTCGAACGTCTCGCGGCCGGGCCGCCTCGTGCGGTTGCGGAGGCTGCTCGCGCTCGCCACGGACAACTGGGGCGGCCGGGGGTATCTGGCGGTCTTCGCCGCTTCCGTGCCGGTGGCGTTCCTGTTTCCGGACAGTGCCTACGCGATGGCTCCGATGCTGCTCACGGAGCCTCTGTCGATGCTGGGCGCGGTCGTGCCCTTCGGGCCCGGCAGCGCCGAGGGCAGTGGTGGGGCGGCTGTCGTGGCCGCCTCGGTCGGCATGGGGGCCTGGCTGCTCGCGTGCGCTCTGGTGAACGCGGCCGTGGTCGGTGCGTTCGCCCATCACGTCCGGGATGTCCGTGCCGATGTCCGGCACGCGTGAATCTCTCCCCTTCGTCCTGAACAACACCTCGCACGTCACCTCGAAGAGAAAGGCACCGACATGGCCCGTTCCGCACGCCCCCGATTCCCGAGGATCCGGGCCCTGCTGGCGCCCGCCGTGGACAACTGGCTCGCGCGGGGCTACCTCGCGGTGGTCGCGGCGTCGCTGGGGTTCTTCCTGTGGGCCGTGTACCTGTCCCCGGACCCCGGGTTCGCCGGGATCTGGCCGCTCATGACCACGGCTCCGCTCAGCATGATCGTCAGCATCCCCCTGATGGCGCTTTCACCCGACGGGGACTCCCCGCTCGCCTGGCTGACCCCGCTGCTCTTCTCCGCGGGGACCGTCCTGTGCGGGCTGTTCAACGCCGCCCTGCTGGGTCTGCTCGCCCGCCGGCTGACGGGGCGGGAGCCGCACCCGGCCGCCTGACCGTGACCGGTGACGGCGGCGCGAGCCGATGCGGCCGGCCGCGCGACGGACCTACCGTCCGACGCCCCGGCTCAGGGCCACACCAAGCAATACGGCTGATGCCCCGCCTCGTGCAGCCGATGCGAGAAGTCCTGCCACTCGTGCAGCAGTTGGTACACGTTGAACGCGTCCCGCGGACCGCCGCGGTCCGGGACCGTCGACCAGATGAACGCCGCCGCGCCCACCGCTTCCTCGCCGATGCCGCGCAGCGGGTCGACGACCGTCATGGGGAGCTTCACGACCGCGTAGTCGGGGTGCAGGACGACCAGTTCGAGCGGGGGGACCTTGTGCAGCGGGACGCCTTCTATGCCGGTGAGGACCATCGCCGCCATGGTCTCCGGCTTGATCTTGGTGAACATGCCGTTCATCCCGAGCTCGTCGCCGCCGAGCTCCTCGGGGCGCATCGAGATCGGGACGCGGGCCGCGGTCGCGCCGTCCGGCGCGCCGAAGTACTTGTACGTCACCCCCACCCGACCACCATTCCTGCTCCCCGCCCCCAGCTGCTCGATCCGACGTTCGATACGTCGGTCGTCCCGCTCCGACTCACTCGGTACCGCATGTCCTTGACGTGATTCTGCGGCTTCCTCCGCGTCGCGCCGGTGCCTTCCCCGCCGGGCACGTCGAGGACCCAGGTCATCAGTCCCCTCGCCCAGTCCGCCACCGCGATGCATATCTCCACCCGACTGCTTTTCTGGGAGGCGTGGCCCCCGCCGCGCAACCCGATCATCGTGTCAGTGACCTCCCCCACGGCCGCCCGCCGAAACGTGCGTTGAAACACCTGTCCGCAGGATCATCGCAGCACCCGAACATCAAGGGCCGCACGAGCTGTGTCTATCAGCTCTCAGTTTCGCAGATGCCGTCGGACCACAGACCGCTGTCGCCCAGTGCCGCTGGCCTACCCTGAGGAGGAAAGTCGGCAACCGGAGTCCGAGAAGTCGGAGAAGTCGCAGGTCATGAGCGAAACGCCCTATTCATACGATGCGCCTGCCTCACAGGCCCTGTTCGACCGTGCGGCCACCGTCACACCGGGCGGCGTGAACTCCCCGGTGCGCGCCTTCCGCGCCGTGGGCGGAACGCCCCGGTTCATGGTGTCCGGCACCGGCCCGTATCTGACCGACGCCGACGGGCGTGAGTACGTCGACCTCGTCTGCTCCTGGGGACCCATGATCCTCGGGCACGCGCACCCCGAGGTCATCGCCGCCGTCCAGGACGCCGTATCGCGCGGTACGTCCTTCGGTACGCCCGGCGAGGGCGAGGTCGCGCTCGCCGAGGAGATGGTCGCCCGGATCGAGCCGCTGGAGCAGGTGCGGCTGGTGTCCAGCGGCACCGAGGCCACCATGTCGGCCATCCGGCTCGCCCGCGGGTTCACGCGGCGGACCAAGGTCATCAAGTTCGCCGGGTGTTACCACGGTCACGTCGACTCGCTCCTCGCCGCGGCCGGGTCCGGTGTCGCCACCTTCGCCCTGCCCGACACGCCCGGTGTCACCGGCGCCCAGGCCGGCGACACCATCGTGCTGCCGTACAACGACCTCGAGGCCGTGCACGAGGCCTTCCACCGGCACCCCGGCGAGATCGCCTGTGTGATCACGGAGGCCTCGCCCGGCAACATGGGCGTCGTGCCGCCGCGGCCCGGGTTCAACCAGGGCCTCAAGGACGCGTGCTCCAAGAACGGCGCCCTCTACATCTCCGACGAGGTCATGACCGGCTTCCGGACGAGCCGCGCCGGCTGGTACGGGATCGACGGGGTCAAGCCCGACCTCATGACCTTCGGCAAGGTCATGGGCGGCGGCTTCCCGGCCGCGGCCTTCGGCGGTCGCGCCGACGTCATGGCGCACCTCGCGCCCGCCGGGCCCGTCTACCAGGCCGGCACCCTCTCCGGGAACCCGGTCGCCACCGCCGCGGGCCTCGCCCAGCTGCGGCTGCTCGACGACGCCGCGTACGACAAGGTCGACGCCGTGTCCGCGCAGGTCCAGTCGCTGGTCAGCGAGGCGCTCAGCAAGGAAGGCGTCGCCCACCGGGTGCAGAACGCCTCCAACATGTTCTCCGTCTTCTTCACCGACCGTGAGGTGCGGGACTACGAGGACGCCAAGAAGCAGGAGTCCTTCCGCTTCACCGCCTTCTTCCACTCGCTGCTGGCCGACGGCGTCTATCTGCCGCCGTCGTCCTTCGAGTCATGGTTCGTCTCCACGGCCCACGACGACCAGGCGGTCCAGCGCATCGCCGACGCCCTCCCGGCGGCGGCCCGAGCGGCAGCGGAGGCGACCGCGTGAGCACCCCGACCAACCCCGACATCACCGTCGTCCACCTCATGCGGCACGGAGAGGTGGCCAACCCCGACGGGGTCCTCTACGGCCGTCTCGCCGGCTACCACCTGTCCGAGCTGGGGCGGCAGATGGCCGACCGGGTCGCCGAGCACCTGGCCCCCCGGGACATCACCTATGTCTGCTCCTCCCCGCTGGAGCGCGCGCAGGAGACGGCCACGCCGATCGCCAAGGCGCACGGCCTCGACCTCGCGACCGACGGGCGGCTCATCGAGGCCGACAACGTCTTCCAGGGCAAGACCTTCGGCGTCGGCGACGGCGCCCTGAAGCGGCCCGAGAACTGGAAGCACCTGGTCAACCCCTTCAAGCCGTCGTGGGGTGAGGCCTACGTCGACCAGGTCGTCCGCATGATGGGGGCGCTGGACGCCGCGAAGGACGCGGCGCGCGGCCACGAGGCGGTGCTGGTCAGCCATCAGCTGCCGATCTGGATCGTGCGGTCCTACGTCGAGAAGCGGCGGCTGTGGCACGACCCGCGGCGGCGGCAGTGCACGCTCGCTTCGCTGACGACGTTCACGTATCAGGGCGACAGAATCGTGTCCGTGGGGTACAGCGAGCCCGCGATCGATCTCGTGCCCGCGCATCTGCGTGCCGGTGCCAAGCCGGTGAAGGGCAAGGACAAGGCGTTCGGGGCGTAAGCGTGGTGGTCGAACTGCGGGCCGGTGGGGGCTGGTCGCGCAGTTCCCCGCGCCCCTGAGGGGCGCTTTAGCACCCGCTCGTTGCATTTGTTACTGAATCTCCGTGATCAGGGGGAACCTCCTCGTTCGTCACGTCCTCTGAATGGGTGACCACTTCGCAGGACGTGACGAACGGGGATGCAATGCGCGCTCTCACCCGCAGGGGAGCACTCGGACTCGGTGTGGGTGGTGCGGCCGCCCTCGGACTCGCGGGCTGCGGCACCCTCACCTCGTCAGAGGGGCCGAGCCATGCCGGAGGTTCCACCGGCAGCAAGCCCAGTGCCCAGACCCACCGCGCCCGCCCCCTAGGCGACGGCTCCACGTCGTACACGGGCAAGCAGCCCCACCAGCCGGCCAGGCCGGAACCGCTGGAGCCGGGCCAGAAGCCGCCGCAGTTCGTCGTCTTCTCCTGGGACGGCGCCGGCGAGGTCGGCAACGGACTCTTCCCGCGCTTCCTGGACCTCGCCAAGGAGCACGGCGTCCACATGACCTTCTTCCTCTCCGGGCTCTATCTGCTGCCCGAGTCGAAGAAGCGGCTCTACGACCCGCCCAACAACCCCCTCGGCGCCTCCGACATCGGCTATCTCACCGACGACCACGTCAAGGCCACCCTGACCAACGTCCGGCGGGCCTGGCTCGAGGGGCACGAGATAGGCACCCACTTCAACGGCCACTTCTGCGCCGGCTCCGGCACCGTCGGCAACTGGACGCCCCAGCAGTGGCGCAGCGAGATCGACCAGGCCAAGGCCTTTGTGAAGGAGTGGCGGACCAACACGGGGTGGACCGATCTGCCCGCCCTGCCCTTCGACTACGACAAGGAGCTCGTCGGCGGTCGTACGCCCTGCCTCCTCGGCCAGGACAACCTGCTGCCCACCGCCAAGGAGCTCGGCTGGCGCTACGACGCCTCCTCGCCCGGCGGCCGCCAGGTCTGGCCGGAGAAGAAGGGCGGGCTGTGGGACCTGCCGCTCCAGGCGATCCCGTTCCCCGGGCGCAGCTTCGAGGTCCTCTCGATGGACTACAACATGCTCGCCAACCAGTCGATCAACTCCACCAACGCGCCCGCCCACAACTACCCGGCCTGGCGCGAGCAGTCCGCCGGGGCCTACATCGCCGGCTTCCGGCGCGCCTACGAGTCCAACCGCGCCCCCTTCTTCGTCGGCAACCACTTCGAGCAGTGGAACGGCGGCATCTACATGGACGCCGTCGAGGAAGCCCTGAAGCACATCGCGGCGGAGAAGGAGAAGGGCGAGGACGTACGGCTGGTCTCCTTCCGGCAGTTCGTCGACTGGATGGACGTACAGAAGCCGGAGGTGCTGGCCAAGCTGCGGACGCTGGACGTCGGACAGGCACCGGTCGGTGGCTGGAACACGTTCATGAAGGCTGGCCCAGCCGGCTCGGACAGCACTGCCGGGAGCTCCGCGAACGCCGCCTGAAATGCGGATTTCCGCCCGCAAGGGGGGTGCGCAAGATCCCCAGAACGGGCATGCGAAACTTTTCACATGAGTGCCCTGACCCGCACCAACCGTCGAGCCGTCCTGTTCACCGCCACGGCCGCAGCAGCCGCGCTGACCCTCACCGCGTGCAGTTCCGGCGGCAAGGTCGGCGGCAGCGGTGACACCAACTTCATCACCGGGAACGACGGCGTCGACACGGTCGCCCAGGGCAAGCGGGACGCCGCCCCCCTGCTGTCCGGCAAGACCATCGACGGCAAGCAGCTCTCCACCGCCGACTACAAGGGCAAGGTCCTCGTCGTCAATGTGTGGGGCTCCTGGTGCACCCCCTGCCGGGCCGAGGCGAAGAACCTCCAGGCCGTCTCCGAGAAGCTCAAGGGCCAGGGCGTTCAGTTCGTCGGAATCAACACCCGGGACACCAACACCACCTCGGCGATCAACTTCGAGAAGGAGTTCGGGGTCACCTTCCCGAGCCTGTACGACCCGACGGGCCGGCAGATGCTCCGCTTCAAGAAGGGCACGCTGAACCCGCAGCTGATCCCCTCCACGCTCGTCATCGACCGCAGCGGCAAGATCGCGGCCCGGGCGCTGATGGCACTCAGCGAGGACACGCTGACCGGGATGATCAAGCCCGTCCTCGCGGAGAAGTGACGTGAGCGCGACGTTCACGCTCGCCGAGGCGGTGGGCCGCAACGAGACCGTGTTCAGCGGCGCACTGCTGCTCGCCCTGCCACTCGCCGTTCTCGGCGGCCTCATCTCCTTCTTCTCCCCGTGCGTCCTGCCGCTCGTGCCCGGCTATCTGTCGTACGTCACCGGCGTCAGCGGCACCGACCTCGCCGAGGCCCGGCGCGGGCGGATGGCCGCCGGGGCCTCGCTCTTCGTGCTCGGCTTCACCGTCGTGTTCGTCTCCGGCGGGGCGCTGTTCGGGTACTTCGGACAGACGCTCCAGGAGGAGCGGGACGTCCTGTCCAAGGTGCTCGGCGTGCTCATGATCGTCATGGGCATCTTCTTCATGGGCATGATGCCCTGGCTCACCCAGCGGGAGTTCCGCTTCCACACCAGGCCCGCCACCGGGCTGGCCGGCGCCCCCCTCCTCGGCGCTCTGTTCGGCATCGGCTGGACGCCCTGCATCGGACCGACGCTGTCCTCGGTGCAGTCCCTCGCCATGCAGGACGGCAGCGCCCTGCGCGGCGCCGTACTGACCGTCGCCTACTGCCTCGGCCTCGGCGTCCCCTTCGTCCTCGCCGCAGTAGCCTTCCGCAAGGCCCTCGGTGCCTTCGCGTGGGTCAAGCGCCACTACGTCTGGGTGATGCGCATCGGCGGCACGATGATGATCCTGACCGGTGTGCTGCTGCTGACGGGCGCGTGGGACCGTCTCGTGCAGGAGATGCAAGTCTGGTCCAACGGCTTCACTGTGGGGATCTGATCGATGAGCAAGACCACAACCGACTCGACCCCGCCCACCGGCGACGAGGACCTGGGCGCGGCGGCCTCCCAGCTGTCCACGGCCCCCGTGGAGGACGCCCCCAACCTGCCCTCGCTGGGCGTCATCGGCTGGGTCCGCTGGTTCTGGCGGCAGCTGACCTCCATGCGGGTCGCACTCCTGCTGCTCCTGCTGCTGTCGCTGGGCGCGATCCCCGGCTCACTGATCCCGCAGACCGGCACCGACGAGACGAAGGTCGCCGACTTCCGTAACGCCAACCCCACCCTCGGGGACGTCTACGACAAGCTCGGTCTCTTCCACGTCTACAGCTCGGTGTGGTTCTCCTCGATCTACCTCCTGCTGTTCGTCTCCCTCATCGGCTGCATCGTGCCCCGCACCTGGCAGTTCGTCGGCCAGCTGCGCGGCCGCCCGCCGGGCGCCCCGAAGCGACTGACCCGGCTGCCCGCCTACACCACCTGGCGCACCGAGGCCGAGCCCGAGCAGGTCCGCGAGGCCGCGCTCGCCCTGCTGAAGAAGCGCCGCTTCCGCGCCCACCTCGCCGGTGACAACGTCGCCGCCGAGAAGGGCTATCTGCGCGAGGTCGGCAACCTCGCCTTCCACATCGCGCTCATCGTGATGCTGATCGCCTTCGCCTGGGGCCAGCTGTTCAAGATGGAGGGCAACAAGCTGATCGTCGAGGGCGACGGATTCTCCAACACCCTCACGCAGTACGACGACTTCAAGTCCGGCACCCTCTTCACCCAGGACGAGCTGGACCCGTTCAGCTTCACCCTCCGCGACTTCCAGGGCAGCTACGAGAAGACCGGCCCCAACCGGGGCACCGCGCGCACCTTCCAGGCCGACCTCAGCTACCGCCTGGGCGCCTACGGCAAGGCCAAGCGGACGGTCGTCAAGGTCAACAAGCCCCTGGAGATCGGTGACTCCAAGGTCTACCTCACCGCCCACGGCTACGCCCCCGTCATCACGGTGCGCGACGGCAAGGGCAATGTCGTCTACCGCGACGCCGTACCGCTGCTGCCGCTCGACAACAACATCACCTCCTCGGGTGTCGTCAAGGTCATGGACGGCTACCGCAACACCAAGGGTGTGCGGGAGCAGCTCGGCTTCGAGGCCTTCTTCCTGCCGACGTACACGCCCGGCAGCGAGACGGCCTCCACCTTCCCCGCGCTGAACAACCCGGTGCTGAACATCGCGGGCTACTACGGCGACCTCGGGGTCGACGCGGGTATCCCGCAGAGCGTCTACCAGCTCGACAAGTCCCATCTGAAGGAGTTCAAGGACTCCAAGGGCAAGCAGCAGCGGGAGAACCTCAAGCCGGGCGAGACCATGAAGCTCCCGGGCGGCGCCGGTTCGATCACCTACGACTCCACGGCGGAGTGGGCCAACTTCCAGGTCACCCGCCAGCCCGCCAGCGGCTGGGCACTGACCGGCTCGGTCGTCGCGATCTTCGGCCTCGCCGGCTCCCTGTTCATCTCCCGCCGCCGGGTGTGGGTGCGGGCGGTCAGGGGCGCCGACGGTGTGACGGTCGTCGAGATGGCCGGCCTGGGCCGCAGCGAGTCCGCGAAGGTGCCGGAGGAACTCGGCGACCTCGCGGGGATCCTCTACGACCAGGCGCCCGGGGCGCCGGATCCGGACGAAGACTCCACCACCACCCCCAACCCCCAAGCCGTACCTGCCGAAGGGGCCGAGAAGTGACTCTCGCCGCCACAACCGAGTTGGCCGCCGCCACCAACGAACACCTCGCGAATCTCAGCAACACGCTGATCTACTCCGCGATGGCCGTCTACACCCTGGCCTTCTTCGCCTACATCACCGAATGGATCTTCGGTAGCCGCAGCAAGATCGGCCGTACCGCCGCCGCGCTCACCGAAGGGGCGGACGGCAAGGCCAAGGCACCGGCCGTGACGGTGAAGAAGGGCGGCTCCACCGCCGTACTGGAACGGCCGAAGGTCGTGGTGCGGGCCGCCGCCGGTCAGCGGGACGTGCCGGACGGGCCCGGGGCGCACGGTGGGGACGAGCAGGGGGACCTCTACGGGCGTATCGCCGTGTCCCTCACCGTGCTCGCCTTTCTCATCGAGCTCGCCGGGGTCATCGCCCGCGCGGCCTCGGTGGAGCGGGCGCCGTGGGGCAACATGTACGAGTTCAACATCACCTTCTCCACGGTGGCCGTCGGTGTGTACCTCACGCTGCTCGCGCTGAGGAAGAACGTGCGCTGGCTCGGGCTGTTCCTGATCACGTCGGTCCTCCTCGATCTCGGCATCGCCGTCACTGTCTTGTACACCGCCAGCGACCAGTTGGTTCCCGCCCTCCACTCGTACTGGCTCTACATCCACGTCTCCACGGCGATCCTGTGCGGCGCGGTCTTCTACGTGGGCGCGGTCAGCACGATCCTCTACCTGTTCAAGGACTCGTACGAGAACAAGCTGGCGAACGGCGGCAAGCCCGGCAGCTTCGCCACCTCCTTCCTGGAGCGGCTGCCCGCCTCGGCGTCCCTCGACAAGTTCTCCTACCGCGTCAACGCGGCCGTCTTCCCGCTGTGGACGTTCACGATCATCGCGGGCGCGATCTGGGCGGGCGACGCGTGGGGCCGCTACTGGGGCTGGGACCCCAAGGAGACCTGGGCGTTCATCACCTGGGTCGCCTACGCTTGCTACCTGCACGCCCGCGCCACGGCCGGCTGGAAGGGCCGCAAGGCCGCGTACCTCGCCCTCCTGGCGTTCGGTTGCTGGCTGTTCAACTACTACGGCGTCAACATCTTCGTCTCCGGCAAGCACTCCTACGCGGGCGTGTAGGCGGAGGCCGCAACCGCTGTACGGCGAAGGCCGGTTCCCTGTGACCTGGGTCATGGGAACCGGCCTTCGCCGTACGGACACACGGAGTGTCAGTCGACCGTGATCGAGTCCAGCTTTTCCCGCAGGTACGCATGCGAGTCGACCGGCTCGTACGCCACCCGTCCCACCGGCGCCGGTACCGACTCCACCAGAGTGCCGGGTGTGCACTCGCCGAAGTAGACGAGGGACATGAGCTCCTCGGCGGGTGCGTCCGCCGGTGGGGGCAGTACCCGGTGTCGGCCCGAGCGCCAGCGGTCGCCGGTCCAGCGGGCCATCAGGTCGCCGATGTTGATGGTGAAGGCGTCCGGGTCGAAGGGCGCGTCCTCCCAGCCGCCCTCGTCCGTCCAGACCTGGAGCCCGCCCTTGCCGGCCTGCCGGTCGAGGATCGTCACCGTGCCGAAGTCGGTGTGCGGGCCGATGCGGAACTGGCCGGGCTGGGGTTCCCCGATGACCTCGGTCCCGGGGTACCAGTTGATGTTGAAGCCGTACGTGGGGTGGTCCATGTGCCGGGAGAAGAAGTCGTGTTCGAGCCCGAGGGCCACACCGAGCAGATCGAGGAGCTGCTTCTCCAGGTCGGCCATCCGCGCCAGGTACTCCTCGCACAGGGTCCGGAGTTCCGGCACCTCCGCCGGCCAGACGTTGGGCGCGTACCACTCCGCGTTGATCTCCGGGTCCTCGAAGGGCTCGTGCGTCGCGAAGGTCAGCGACTCCTTCAGGTCCGGCGGGGTCTCCGTCCCCTCCGAGTAGCCGTTGGCCTCCGCACCCGGACCGAGCCACCCGCGCCCGCCGACCTTCGCGGTGTAGGGCTCCTTGACGTCGACGGGCATCCGGAAGAAGTTCCGCGCGGCCTCCCGGATGGCGGCGCGCAGTTCCGGGTCCACACCGTGCCCGGTGACCAGCAGGAACCCGGCGGTCTGGAGGGCCTCGTCGACGGTACGGGCGATGTCGGCCCGGGTGTCCGTGTCACCGTCCACCCAGGGCCTCAGGTCGATCGTGGGGATGCGGGGGGCTGGGGTGGTCACCGAGAACCTCCGGGGTGTCCCGGCGCTGAGCCGGGGAGGGGAGTGCCTGCGGAGCAGGGCAGGGAAGGGAGTTCGCCCTCAGGTGGGGTCGCCGTTTGCCTCAGCGGCGGGGCGGCCGTTCTCCAGGCGGTACACGACTTCGGAGTTGAGGGACCTGTGGGCGGACTTTGCCTCGCGGACCAGCCACGCGTGGAGGTCGGCGGGGAGTCTGAGGGTGATGCGTACTTCTTGATCCATGTCACGCATCGTAGTGGTAAAGTGGTGTCATGAAGACACCATGCGGAGGAGTAGCAGCCGGGCACGCCCGGTACACCTACCGCCTGCGCGTGTCGTCCATCGCCCAGACCGCGTTACTGGCGGAGTGGGATCGGTGCCGATGGATTTGGAACGAGTGTGTGGCCCGGTCGAAGCGGGCTTCTGCGGGGAGAGAAGCGTGCGGGCCGGCGCGTCTGGACAAGATGCTGACGGAGGCGCGAACCTCGACGCGGTGGCTGGCCGAGGGCTCCTCCGTTCCGCAGCAACAGATCATCCGCGACTTCGGTAGATCCCGTGCGAAGGCCCTCAAGGACATCAAAGACCAGCTGCCCATCGGGCAGCGAGCCGGAATGCCGAAGCACAAGAGGAAGCGTGAGGCGCTGCCGACGCTGAACTACACACAGCGTGGCTTTCGACTGAAAGACGGCCGACTGCATCTCGCAGGTGGGATCGTGCTGACGGTGGTGTGGTCGCGCGCCCTCTCCGCCAACCCGTCCAGTGTGCGTGTGTACCGCGACAACATCGGCCACTGGTATGCATCGTTCGTCGTCCCCGCTGAGGTCCGGCCGCTCCCCGGAACCGGTGCGGTGATCGGTGTCGACTGGGGGGTCAAGGACACCGCGACCACCACCAGCGATGCGCACGACCTTCCGCACGCCGAATACGGTCGGAAGGCCAGCGCGAGGATCACCAAGTACGACCGGATGATGGCCCGCCGCAAGCCTGCCAAGGGGCAAGCAGCTTCGAAGGGTTACCGCGAGGCCAAGAAGCAGTGCGCGAAGGCGCATCAGAAGATCGGTCGTCAGCGGCAGGACACAGGCCGTAAGTGGGCCAAGAAAGTGGTCCGCGATCATGACGCGATCGCGGTGGAGGACTTCAAGCCGAAGTTCCTCGCCAAGAGTTCGATGGCGCGCAAGGCGGCGGACGCGGCGATCGGCGCCACGAAGAAAGCCCTGTTGGAGATGGGCCGCAAACACGGGCGGGTCGTGCGCCTGGTGCAACCCGCCTACACCACGATGGACTGTGGCAGGTGCGGAGCGAGAGCCAAGCACGCCCTGCCGCTGTCGGAACGCACCTACACCTGCACCGCATGCGGGCTCGTGTCCCCCCGGGACAAGAACTCCGCGCGCGTGATGCTTGTCCGGGCTGGTCTGGCCCCGGCTGGTGTCGAGGGCGTAAGACCTCGTGGAGCGCCGCTCCATGAGGCTGCCTGAGCCAGGAATCACCTCCCTGCGGGGAGGCGAGCAGTCAACGATGTCCTCGTTCCACACCACTGCCGATGTCCTCATTCCACAGTGCCGGGTTGTTCTTGATGAAGTCGCGCATCATCGCGACGCACTCCGGGTCGTCCAGGAGGACGATCTCCACGCCGTGTTCGGCGAGCCAGTCGTGGCCGCCGTGGAAGGTGGTCGCCTCGCCGATCACCACCCGCGAGATACCGAACTGCCGGACCAGGCCGGAGCAGTACCAGCAGGGTGAGAGGGTCGTCACCATCGTCGTACCGCGATACGACCGCTGCCGCCCCGCCGCTCGGAACGCCGCCGTCTCCGCGTGCATGGAGGGGTCGTCGTCCTGGACGCGCCGGTTGTGGCCGCGGCCCAGCAGGGTGCCGTCGGCTCCGTAGAGCGCGGCGCCGATCGGGATGCCGCCCTCGGCGAGACCGGCGCGGGCCTCCGCGACGGCGGCGGCGAGCTGGGTGTGCGGGTCCGTGGGGTCCATGCCTCCACTCTCCTGTGGGCGAAACACGAGGGCAACGTGCGGAAAGTACTCTCCCCGCATCCCACAGCCGGACGTTCTGTCAGCGGGACCGTCAGCGCCCTGGAGGTACCCCGTGCCTGCCCTCACCCTCCGCGAAGTCCTCACCCTCGACCCCGTCCGCGCCGCCGAGCCCGAGCTGCTGGCCGGGGAGGGCGCCCTGGACCGCCCTGTCCGCTGGGTGCACTCCAGCGAGGTCTACGAGGGCGCCAACTTCCTCGACGGCGGCGAACTGCTCCTCACCAACGGCTTCGGCCTCACCGACCCCGACGAGGAGGTACGCCGCCGGTACGTCCGGGAGCTGGCCGCGCGCGGTGCGGCCGGGCTCGCGGTGGAGGTCGGCCGGTCCCTGCCCGCCATGCCGGCCGAGGTGGTCGACGAGGCCCGCCGCCTGGAGCTGCCGCTGCTGGCCATGCACCGCGTCGTGCCGTTCGTACGGATCACGGAAGCCGCCAATCGGGCGATCGTGGCACGGGGGCTGTCCGGGCGGTCGGTCGTACGGCCCTGGGGCGACGACCACACGGCGGCCCTGCTGGCCGACCTCGCCGACCGGGCGGCACTGAACCAGCCCGAGGTGGAGGCGCGGGCGGCGCTCGCGGGGTTCCACCCGGGGCCGGGCGCGCGACTGATCGGGGTGTCGGTGCACGGGACCCGGGAGACGGGGGTGGTGGACCGGGCGGTACGGGTGCTGGGCGGGGCGAGTGTCCTGCGGGCGGCGTTTCCGGGGGACGTGCTGGCGCTGCTGGCGTTGCCCGCGACCCGGTCCGGCGACCCCGTGCGAGGGGTCCAGGACGCGTTCCGCTCCACCGCGGAACCCGGCCTGACCGTGGCCGTCGGGCATGCCGTCGCCGTCGGGAGCGGCTGGCTGCGGTGGAGCGATACGTTGCGGGCGGCCCGTACGACCTTGGAGCTGGCGCTGACCGTGCCGGCCGCGGAGCCGGGGGTGCCCGAGGGGCCGTTGGTGACGTCCTCTCGGGCGCTTGCGTTGGAGCGGGAGCTGACGCGGGGTGGCGTCGACGCGAACCGGGATCGGCTGGCTCGGTTGGTGCAGCATGCGCTTGGGCCGCTGTTGGAGTGGGAGGCCGCCCACGCGAGTGATCTTGTGCGGACGTTGGAGGTGCATCTACGGAACGGGTGCTCGCCCACTCGTACCGCTGCCCTTCTGCATATCGGGCGGCAGTCGCTCTACCAGCGGTTGGAGCGGATCGAGTCTCTTTTGGGGCTGGAGATCGGGGATCCGGATCTGTTGGGGGAGTTGTTGGCGGCGGCTTGTGCGTATCGGGTTGTGCGGGGGCGTTCCGGTGGGACGGGCGAGGTGGGAGGCAGTCGGTTTTCTGCGGCGCCGTCGTGGCTGGTCGCGCCCGCGCGGCGGCAGCCGCAAATCCAACACAGCCCCGCGCCCCTGAGGGGGTTGGCCTAGCGGAGGGTTATGACGCTCGGGCCGTTGAAGGGGGCGTAGGAGGTCACCGTTTGTGGGGTGCGTAGAACGTCGTCCTCGGTGAACAGCTCTCGCACCGCCTTGAAGGAGAGCTCGCCGGAGACGACCGGGGCCACCCCGTCGTAGAACCTCCGTGACGGCTCCGGCAGCGGAGTACCCGGCTCGCCCTCGTCCTCTCCCCAGACGTCCCACAGCAGGGTCTCGACCTTGTTGAGCGCGGCGAGGTCGAGGCGGATGTTGCCGGCCACGTACCGCTCGCCCCAGAACGGTCCCTCCTGCGGGCCATGGAGGCCGAACGTCCTCTCGTCGGCCCCCTGCTCGCGGATCGCCCGCCATGCCTCGCCCGCGACGAGGAAGCGGTCGCGGGGGACGTCCATCGGGTCGAAGTCCACCTTCCAGTGGCCGCTGACGAAGGGGTCGGCGAGCTGGGCGTCGGCGAGCCGCCAGCCGCGTTCGTCGTCCCAGTACTCGGTGACGACGTGGTCGCCGTGGAAGCTCGACCCCCAGTAGTCGGCGAAGCCGATCCGGGCCCGGGCCGGGATGCCCGCGTGGCGCAGGAACGAGCAGTGCAGCAGTGTGAAGTCCCGGCAGATGCCGACGAACCGGTCGCCGAGCTCGCGTCGTACGGACAGGGGGGCGGCGTTGCGTTCGACGAGGATGCTGAGGACGTCGTCGATGTACCGGGACTCGGCGTCGTGGTGGAGGCGGTCGGTCGGGTGGGTGTGGCCGAAGAGGTCGCCCTCGAGGCGGTGGATGAGCAAGTCCCTTGAGATGCGGGCCAGTTCGGCCGGGTCGTGCGGCAGGTCGGCGTAGACCCCGGCGAGTGCGCCCGGGTCGGAGTACGTGCTCTGGGCGGCGTAGAAGGCGAGGGCTTCCTTGGTCTCGGGCATGGCTCGACCGTGTCAAAATTCGGCACAAAATGTCCAGAGGCCCCGTCGGGAAACTTCCGCAACAGCTCAAGTAGCCTGTGCCGACCACCGCCGCTCCAGCGGCAGTTGGGCCCCTGGAGAAGGAAGAACGGTCATGGTCGCTGCCCCGGTTCTGGAGGAGCTGCGGGAGGTGGTCCAGCCGCAGGCCAAGCTGGCCAGCCGCAACGGTGAGCACTGGGCGGGGCGGCTGTACATGCGGCGCGTGTCGCTGCGGTTCACCCGGCAGCTGGTGCGGACGCGGGTCACGCCGGACCAACTGACCTGGACCATGGTCGTGTTCGGGGTGGCCTCGGGGGCCGCGCTGATGATTCCGGGGCTCACAGGTGCCGTACTGGCCGTGGTGTGCATGCAGTTGTTCCTGCTCTTCGACTGCGTGGACGGGGAAGTCGCGCGCTGGAAGGGGCAGAACAGTGCGGGCGGGATCTACGTCGACCGGCTGGGCGCCTACCTGGCCGACGCGGCGCTCATGGCGGGAGCGGGGTATCGGGCGGCCGAGTCCGGGGTCGGGGGGTGGCTGTCCGTCGGTATCGCCACCGCGTTGGGGGTCGTACTGCTGAAGGCGTCCACCGATCTGGTGGATGTGGCTCGGGCGCGGCGGGGCCTCGGGGTGGTCGACGACGAGGCGACGCGGCCGCGGTCGCAGGGGGTGGCGTCGGTACGGAGGCTGGCGGCCGCCTTCAAGATCCACCGGGTGACGAACGGGATCGAGGCGTCGCTGGTGCTGTTGGCCGCCGCCGTCGTGGATGCGGTGGTCGGTGGGATCGAGCCGACTCGTTGGGCGCTCGGTGCGTTGGCTGTCATCACGTGGGTGATGGTGCCGGCGCACCTGTTGTCGATTCTGTCCTCGTCGCGGTTGCGTTAGGTCGTTGGTCGGCTGCTGCGCCGTCGTGGCTGGTCGCGCAGTTCCCCGCGCCCCTGAAGGGGCGCTGTAGGACCGTCGTCGGAATAGGAAAGGCCGGTCGGATGTCCCGACCGGCCTTTTCCTTACGCCTGTTGTCCTGTCAGTCCGTGCCCATCTCCATCGCCGCCCTGTCCAGCAGCGCGTCCTCCTCGGAGACCTCGCCGCGCGAGGCGATGACCTCGGCGCCGCCTTCCGGGAGTTCCGGCATGGTGCCGATGAGGCCCGTCGCCGCCGCCTGGGAGGCGCCGATGGTGGGGCTGCCGGTGCCGATGAGGCCGAGGACCGCGTACTGCTCCAGCTTGGCGCGGGAGTCGGCGATGTCGAGGTTGCGCATGGTCAGCTGGCCGATGCGGTCGACGGGGCCGAAGGCCGAGTCCTCGGTGCGCTCCATGGAGAGCTTGTCGGGGTGGTAGCTGAACGCCGGGCCCGTGGTGTCGAGGATCGAGTAGTCCTCGCCCCGGCGCAGCCGCAGGGTGACCTCGCCGGTGACGGCCGCGCCGACCCAGCGCTGGAGCGACTCGCGGATCATCAGCGCCTGCGGGTCCAGCCAGCGGCCCTCGTACATGAGCCGGCCGAGGCGACGGCCCTCGTTGTGGTACTGGGCGAGGGTGTCCTCGTTGTGGATCGCGTTGACGAGACGCTCGTACGCGGCGTGCAGGAGGGCCATGCCGGGCGCCTCGTAGATGCCGCGGCTCTTGGCCTCGATGATCCGGTTCTCGATCTGGTCGGACATGCCCAGGCCGTGCCGGCCGCCGATGGCGTTGGCCTCCAGGACCAGGTCCACGGCGGAGGCGAACTCCTTGCCGTTGATCGTGACCGGGCGGCCCTGCTCGAAGCCGATCGTCACGTCCTCGGTGGCGATCTCGACCGACGGGTCCCAGAACTTGACGCCCATGATCGGCTCGACGGTCTCGAGGCCGGTGTCCAGGTGCTCCAGGGTCTTGGCCTCGTGGGTGGCGCCCCAGATGTTGGCGTCGGTGGAGTACGCCTTCTCCGTGGAGTCCCGGTACGGCAGCTGGTGGGCGACCAGCCACTCGGACATCTCCTTGCGGCCGCCGAGCTCGGTCACGAACACCGCGTCCAGCCAGGGCTTGTAGATCCGCAGGTGCGGGTTGGCGAGCAGACCGTAGCGGTAGAACCGCTCGATGTCGTTGCCCTTGTACGTCGAGCCGTCGCCCCAGATCTGGACGTCGTCCTCGAGCATCGCCCGGACCAGCAGCGTGCCGGTGACGGCACGGCCGAGGGGGGTGGTGTTGAAGTACGCCCGTCCGCCGGAGCGGATGTGGAAGGCGCCGCAGGTGAGTGCGGCCAGGCCCTCCTCGACCAGCGCGGCGCGGCAGTCGACCAGGCGCGCGATCTCGGCGCCGTAGGCCTGGGCGCGACCGGGCACCGAGGCGATGTCGGGCTCGTCGTACTGGCCGATGTCGGCGGTGTAGGTGCACGGGACGGCGCCCTTGTCACGCATCCACGCGACCGCGACGGAGGTGTCGAGGCCGCCCGAGAAGGCGATGCCGACGCGCTCGCCGGCGGGCAGGGAGGTGAGGACCTTGGACATAGGAAGATTATGCATGGAAACGCATGGTCATGCAAAGCGGGTTTCGGGTCATCCGCGTCAGGAGTGAGGAGGCTCACCTCGCCTCACCTCATCTCGCCCCCCGCCCTCCTCGTCGCGACTGCGCCGAAAACTCCGTACGGGAGTCGGTCGAGCGCGTACCGTGAGGACACGGAAGTGCACGCGGACAGCCGTCACGGGGGAGGCGGTCATGGCAGGCCCGTCCCCGAAGCGCACCGCGGTCCTCCTCGCCACGGCCGGCACGGCGTTCGGGATCTACGTCCTGGCCGTCACCGCACCCGACCGCTACGACGACTCCACCACGACGCTGTTCTCAGGGGCGGTCGGCGGGCTGTACCTCGGGGCCGGACTGCTCGCGCGGCTGCGGCGGCCCGGCAACGCGGTCGGGCTGCTCATGCTGCTCGTCGGCATCGGCTGGTTCGCGGAGGACCTCCAGATCTCCACCGACCCGCTCACGCACACCGTCGGCCTGTTCCTGCGCTCCGCCTCCACCGGCTTCCTGATCCCGCTCCTGCTGGTCTTCCCCTACGGCCGACTGCGCACCCGTGAGGACGACGGCGCGGTCGCCGCCGTCGCGGACCGGACGCTGCTGGCCGTCGGCTGCGCGGTGGCCTTCGTCCTCCAGCCGGCCGGCGTGTTCTTCCACCCGTCGGTGACCGAGAACCTGCTGCTCGTGCACCCCGTGCCGTGGCTTCGGCAGCTGACCGACGCGGTACAGCTCGTCGTCAGCGCGGCCGTGGTCGCCGTACTGCTGTGGCGCTGGGTGAAGGCGTCCCGGCCGTACCGCCGCGAACTCGCGCCGCTGCTCACCGTCGGCCTGGTCGGCGGGCTGGCCTCCGGGCTCGACGCGGCGCTCGGCGCCGACCGGGAGTGGTCGCACCCCGCGCTCCTGACGGTCGCGCACCTGTCGGTCCTGTGCCTGCCGCTGGCCTTCTTCGCCGGGGTGTGGCGGATCCGGCTGGGCCGGACCGCCGTGGCAGAACTGCTGCGCCGGCTGCCGCTCGACTCCCGCGGCCACCTGCGCGACGTACTCGCCAGGACGCTCGACGACGAGTCGCTCCAGCTGGGCCTTCCCGCCCCCGACGGGGAGGGGTACGTCGACACTGACGGCAGACCCCTGACCGCCGGGCCCGGCCAGTGGACGAGCGTCCTGGAGCGCGGTGGCCGGCGGGTCGGCGTCCTCGTCCACGACCCGGCGCTCAGGGAGGATCGGTACGTCCTGGAGGCGGTCGTCTCCGCCGCCGCGCTGGAACTCGACAACCAGGCCCTGGTCACCGAACTGCGCGGCTCCCGCCGCCGCGTCATCGAGGTCGGCGACGAGCAGCGCCGCGAGGTCGAGCGGGCCCTGCACGACGGGGCCCAGCAGAAGTTCATCAACCTGGGCCTCCAACTGCGCATCGCCCGCCGCCGGTTGGACCGCGCGGCGAGCGGCCCGGAGCTGGCCGGGATGCTGGACGACGCGCTCGCCACGCTGGAACAGGGACACGCCGAACTGCGCGTGGCCGCCCGCGGCATCCACCCCGTGGTGCTGAGCGAGGCCGGGCTGGTACCGGCCCTGCGCTCGCTGACCGCTGACCTGCTCCTGCCCGTCGACCTGCACGCCGACGGGCTGCCGAAGCTGCCCGAGCCGGTCGAACTCACCGCGTACTACGTCGTGAAGGAGGCGGTCAGCAATGTCCTCAAGCATGCCGACGCCCGCACCGTCCGCGTCGACCTCCACCACACCGACGGGGTGCTGAGCCTGAGCGTCACCGACGATGGCGTCGGCGGCGCGGACCCGACGGACGGCGGCACCGGACTGCTCGGGCTGCGCCACCGGGTCTCCGCGTACGACGGCAGACTGACCGTGCGCTCCCGCCCCGGCGAGGGCACGGTCGTCGCCGTGACCCTGCCCACCACGGCCACGAGCGAGGCCATGAGCGAGAAGGGCGAGCCGGTATGACGGCCGACACGGACTCCCGGAGTCTGCGCATCGTGCTGGCCGACGACGACCCGGTCTACCTGCGGGGGCTCGCGATCATCCTGGAGGACGAGGGCCACGAGATCACCGGGCGGGCCGGGGACGCGCGCGGGCTGCGGGCCGCGGTCGCCGACACCCTGCCCGACCTCGCCGTCGTCGACATCAGAATGCCGCCCACGCACACCCTGGAAGGCTTACGGGCGGCAGTGGAGATCCGCCGTGCCCAGCCGTCGGTGGGCATCCTGCTGCTGTCCAAGGACATGGAGCTGACCCATCTGCGGCAGCTCCTGGAGGCCGGGCCCGCGGCCGCCGCCGGAGGCATCGGCTACCAGCTCAAGTCACGGGTCACCGGAGCGGACTTCGTCACCGAGGTCGTGGAAGAGGTCGGGGCCGGCCGGTACCGCATCGACGGCGAGATCCAGCGCGCCCTCTACCGCACCCAGCGCCGCCGCGACCGGCTGGCCGCCCTGACCGACCAGCAGCTGAAGGTCCTCGAGCTCATGGCGCGCGGACTGTCCAACTCCGCTGTCGCGGCGAGACTGTCGATCAGCAAGAGGACGGTGGAGGACCACGTCAACACCCTCTTCGACAAGCTCGGCCTCAGGCCCGAGGCCAAGGAGACGTACGACCGCCGGGTGCGCGCGGTGCTGATGTACCTGGCCTCCGACGACTGAACCGATCTCTACTGCCCCACCAGCCGCGTCAGTGCCGCCGCCGACAGCCGTTCCTTCGCGAGGAAGCCCACCGCCGGGGACCGGGCGATCCGCTCCCCGTACAACTCGGCCTCCCGCGCCGAACACAGCACGACCGCCGTCGCCGGAGCCACCCCGTGCAGGGCCCGGCAGACGGCGAAGCCGTCCTCGAAGCCATCCCCGTCCGACAGCCCGATGTCCAGGAGCACGGCGTCCGGCGGCTCCGTCACCACGGCGGCGAGCGCCTCGGCCCCCGAACCCGCCTCCGCCGCCGCGAAGTCGCCGTCCGCCTCCAGCAACGCCCGTGCGACGGCTCTGAATCCAGGGTCGTCGTCGATGATCAGCACGGTACGCGGCATGGGCTCATGGTCACCGCCGACGACCGGCCCGTCATCCGTGCGGGCACGGGATCCGGGCCCCTCGGATCCCGTGCGGACCACGATGTGCCCGCCCCGCCGGACGCCCACACTGGCGTGACCGTTCGCCGACCGGCGACGCGGAAGGAGCCAGAAGGAAGACCATGAAACGCATACGGGGGAGGGGACGTACGGCCATCGCGCTCGCGCTGGTCCTGGCCGTCCTCGGCATGCTGGCCGCAAAGTGCCCGGGCGACAAGGTCGTCGTACGGGCCGTCGCGCGCGGAGTGATGAGCCCGGCGCCCTTCTTTGTGAGGCTCGGCACCGACATCGCCATCGACGTGGCGATGGACTACATCGCGGGGGAGATCGGTGGCGGCGACCCGGGTCTGTACGGGGGTACCCGGGACGCCGGCCACTGCGACAAGGCGAAGCTCGTCGAGTTCCTCGAGAAGCCGGAGAACCGGGACAAGGCCAAGGAGTGGGCCGAGGTCGAGGGCCTGGACGACGTCGGCGAGATCAGGGGCTTCGTGAAGAACCTGACGCCGGTCCTGCTGCGTGCCGACACGCTGGTCAAGAACCACGACTTCGACAAGAAGAAGGGCAAGCGGAAGGCCTTCGACGCCCTCCTGGAGGCGGGAATCGCCGTCCTGGTCGACCAGTTGGGGCGGCCCGCGGTGCAGTGCAGCTGCGGCAACCCGCTGGCCTCGTTCAAGGACGACGCCGACGACGCCGACGTGAAGTTCGACGCCCGCAACAAGAAGTGGCCGTCGTACGACTCGGAGAAGGTGGCCAAGGTCAAGGCGGCGCCGGAGGACGACCCGGTCGAGGTCTTCCAGCTCGTCGACGTCGAGGACCCGGACGCCGGACTGGCCCGCGAGGCGGGCACCGACGGCACCGAGGACGAGGTCCTGCCGGTGGCGCCGAACCCGGACGACCCGTCCGTCGCACCCACCGACTCGCCCACGTCCACGCCCACGGCCGAGGCGGCCACGGTGCCCGACGTACAGGGCTGGCCCCTCGCTGACGCTCAAGCCGCTCTGGAGGCCCAGGGGTTCCAGGTCACCTGGACCGAGGAGGTGACCGACGCGACCGCGCCCGGCACGGTCGTCGGACAGAGCCCGGAGGCAGGGATCGAGGCCCCGGCCGACTCCCTGGTGATGCTGACCGTGGCGAGCGCCGGCACCGGGACCGGGGAACCCACGCCGGGGGACAGCGGGGGCGAAGAGACCGGCGGCACCGCCGAGAGCGGGGGAACCGGCGAGGAGGGTGCGGACGGCGGTGCGTCCGACCAGGCCGGATTCGGCTGACGCCGGGAACGGGGCGCCGGTGCCATGCAGGGGCACCGGCGCCTCGGCTCTGCCGTCGATGCGCGGGGCGGTGAGGCGGTGCGCTCAGTCCGCCACCCGCAGCAGCAACTTCCCCGTGCTCGTCCGCGTCCCCATCAGCCGGTGCGCCTCCGCCGCCTCCGCCAGGCCGAACTCGGCCGTCACCGGCAGCGTCACCGTCTCGTCGGCGACCTTCGCGAAGGCCCGCTCGGTGAGGGCCCGCAGCTCGTCGGGCGCGGTCCCGGCGAGGGTGAGGATGGAGAAGCCGCCGACGCTCACGCCGTACGGGAACAGCTCGGGCTGACCGACGCTCCACGGCTCGGCGCCGCTCGCGTTGCCGAAGGAGACGAGGCGCCCGAAGGGGGCGAGGGCGGCGAGTGAGGCGCGGAAGGTGTCGCCGCCGACGGGGTCGAGGGCGAGGTCTACGCCGCGGCCGTGGGTGGATTCCTGTACGGCCTTCTCGAAGTCGCCGACGAAGACCTCGTCGTAGGAGCCGTGCTCCTTCGCGAACGCGGCCTTCCCCGCGCTCGACACGACCCCCAGGACGGTGGCCCCGGCCGCCTTCGCCAGTCGGCCCGCGACCGTCCCGACGCCCCCGGCGGCACCCTGCACGAGGACCGTCTCGCCGGGCTGGAGCCGGCCCACGGAGTGGATGAGCGCGTACGACGTCGGCAGCACGGTCGGCAGGGTCGCGGCCGTGCGCAGGCCGACGCCGGAGGGGACCGGGAAGACGGTGGCCGCGTCCGCGACGGCGACCTCGGCGTAGGCGCCGCCGGCGGTCAGCGCGGCGACCTCCTGGCCGACGGCGAGCCCGGTGACGCCCGCGCCGAGGGCCCGCACTCGCCCGGAGACCTCGAGCCCCGGCCGGAAGGGGAGTGACGGCACCCGGTACCCGGTCTCCCTCGCCTTCAGGTCGGCGAAGTTGATCCCGGCGTACGCCACGTCGACGCTCACCTGCCCGGGGCCGGGCTCGGGGACGTCCACCTCGACGACCTCGAGGACCTCGGGGCCGCCGTGTTCCTGGATCTCGACCGCGCGCATGCCACACCTCGTCCGGAGAGTGTTCAATGAAAAGCGAACACTCGCGAGTGTATGGTTTTCATCGAACACTCCGCAAGCAGCCACTCCTCAAGCAGCCACTCCGCAGGCAGCCACTCGGCAAGGTGCGCACGGAAGGACCACTCACCATGGCCACCACCAGTCATCGCGCTGCCCCTGAGCACACCCACCCCGACGACGTGCCCGTCCTGACGGCGCTCGCGGCGCTCGCGGACCCCGTACGCGTGCAACTGGTACGGGAGCTCGCCGGCTCCGCCGACTGGTCGCGCAGCTGCGGCACCTTCGACGTGCCCGTCGGCAAGGCGGCCAAGAGCCATCACTTCGCGGTGCTGCGCGCGGCCGGGCTCGTGGAGCAGCGCGACGAGGGGCCCAGGCGGGTCAACCGGCTGCGGCGGGAGGAGTTCGACGCCCGGTTCCCGGGGCTGCTGGCGCTGGTTCTGCGCGAGGATGTCGTTTCCTGACCCGTTGTGAACCATTTGGGCTGCTCCGGCGTCACAGTGGCATGACGAATCGCAGGTGGATCGCGGCGGCCGTCGCCACTGCCGGTGTGGTGGTGGGGGCGGCCCTGTACATCGACGAGCTGGAGACCGGGCACACCGACGGCGGCCTGCCGGCCGCCCCGCGGGAAAGCGTCTCGGTCAAGAAGGCGAGCGCTCCGGCCGAGGAGCGGTGCGTCGGCACGGTCCCGGCGCCCCCGGACGCCGACCCCGAGGTGACCCCGCTGGAGCGCACCCTCGCCCGCCTCGACAAGCTGGCCGCGGGCAGGCACTCCGCCGTCTACACCGGCATGGGCGTGGACGAGGACAAGAACGCCGCCGACATCTGGCGCATCCCCTCCGACGCCTTCGACAAGGCCGCCTGCGACGCCGCCGAGAAGGGCGTCAAGCTACGGCTGCACTCCGCCGACGTCGACCGCAGGACCCTCGACGCCCTCGCCGACCGGATCAGCGAGGACATGTACCGCTGGGACGGCACCTTCCAGCTGCGTGAAGTCGGCGTCGACGAGCGCGGGTTCGTGCATGTGGGCGTCGACGACCCGAAGAAGGCCGAACCCCTCGTGGAGAAGGAGTTCGGCCCCCGGTACATCAAGGTGGAGCACGTTGAGCAGGCTCACGCCGACGTCGGCTGATCCGCCCGCCGCAGCACCGCGTACAGCCCCGCGCTCACCGCGAACCCGACCAGACAGGTGATGTCACCGAACGACGACCACCGCTCCGGCACCCACCCGACGTATTTCTCCTGGTTGGAGAAGAGCGGCACGGACACCACGATGCCGGTCAACAGGGCCGCGATACCGGGCCAGTTGGCGAAGGTGCGGTCGGCGATCCTCGCGGACAGCACCTCGTCCGGCGTCCGCGCCTGCCGCCACCGCTCGACCAGCACCACCCCGAGCCACGGCCCCACCCAGTACGCGATCACCAGCAGGAAGGCCTCGTAGGCGTGCCCCGCGTCCGCCAGCGACGCCCACGCCGCCGCCGTACCGGCGAGACCGCACAGCACGACGATGGCACTGCGGCCGAGCCACGGTGGGAGCTTCAGGCCCAGCGAGGTGATCGACATGGCCGAGGAGTAGACGTTCAGGGCGTTCGCGGACACCGCGCCCAGGATGATGGCCAGCAGCACCAAGTCACTGAGCCAGCCCGGGAGATGGCCGGTGAAGGCGGCCGTGGGGGTGGCGCCCTCGGGGGTGACGATCGTCGCCGAGGCCGCGCCGATCACCGACACGATCGCGATCGACACGAAGAGACCGACGGCCGGGTACAGGACCGTCTTGAAGCGGTTCGCCGTGCGCGGGAGATAGCGGGAGTAGTCCGAGGCGCCCGGGTTCCAGCCCGCCGCGTAACCCCAGGCCGTGCTGAACGCCAGCAGGAAACCGCCGATCCCGCCGCCCGCGCCGGAGCCGCCCAGGTCGGCCTCCTTGAAGGTCCACACCCCGGCCAGCAGGAAGACCACCGCCAGGGCCGGGAAGGCGTACTTCTCGAAGGCGTGGACGAAGTTGTGGCCGATGAAACCGATCACGACCTCGGCGGCGACCACGATCAACAGGGAGGGGAGCGGCCGCAGGTCCGTCAGCGTGTTGAGCGCGAAGGCCGCGCTCACACTGTTCACCGCGAACCAACCGACGCCCGCGACAAGGGCGTTGACCCCCGACGGCAGCAGATTCCCCCGGTAGCCGAAGGAGAAGCGGCCTATCGCCATCTGCGGAACACCGAACCGCGGACCGTCCAGCGACAGGATCCCCTGCGTCAGCGCGCCCAGCGCCGTCCCCAGGAGCAGGGCCGCGGTCGCCTGCCAGAAGCTCAGGCCGAAGAAGAGGACCGAGATCACGCCGATGTAGACGGTCGCGAACTCGATGTTCGGAGAGGCCCACGTCCACAGCAGCTGGAGCGGGCCGCCATGGCGTTCGGAGTCCGGGATCGGTTCCGAGCCGGCCGTCTCGACGGCGATGACCTTGTCACCGTATGCGGGGGCGATGGCCGTGGCGGAGCCGGCCGGAGCAGTCGTCATGCGAGCCAAGTGTCCGGTTCCCGACGGTCGCGGCCCAGAGGCGCACTGTCCGCTTCCGGAGCCTCACCGGCGTACAACCTGCACGCATCGGCCGGACCGATGGGGGCATCGGAAGGACGCCCCACTGGCACGTGGACCAGCACCGATGCCCGCTCGTAGCGTCGGGGACATGACCTCAGAGAGCAAGGGCACAGAGAGCAAGGGCATCGCCCAGCTGACGACCGCGATGGTGCTGTCCGGCACCCTCGGCGTCTTCGTCGTCGAGTCAGGCGCCTCGCCGTTCAACGTCGTCTTCTTCCGCGTCCTGTTCGGCGCCCTCGCGCTCGGCGGCTACGTCCTCGCCCGCGGCTGGCTCCGCGACCACGGCTTCACCCCGCGCACCCTCGGACTCGCCGTCCTGGGAGGGGTGTTCATCGTCTTCAACTGGGTGTTCCTCTTCCAGTCGTACGAGAACACGTCGATCTCCGTCGCGACGGTGGTCTACCACACCCAGCCGTTCTACGTCGTGCTGCTGGGCGCCCTGCTCTTCCGCGAGCGGCTGACGGCCGCCAAGGTCGGCTGGATCGCCCTGGCCTTCGCGGGCCTGACCCTCGTATCGGGCGTGACGCCAGGGGACTTCACCAGCGGCGGCACCTATCTCCTCGGCGTCGGACAGGCGTTGCTCGCCGCCCTTCTCTACGGGCTGTCCACCCTGGTCACCAAGCGCATCACCGGCGTCCGCCCCCACCTCATCGCCCTCGTCCAGGTCGTCGTCGGCATCCCGCTGCTGCTCCCCTTCGCCGACTTCGGCGCGATGGCCGGCACGGGCGCGGACTGGGGCTGGCTGGTCGGGCTCGGGTTCATCCACACGGGCGTCATGTACGTCCTGATGTACGCCGCCTACGCCCAGCTGCCGGTCTCGAAGATCGCCGTACTCGCCTTCGTCTACCCGGCCGTCGCGATGGTCATGGACTGGGCGGTGTACGGCCACCACATCGGCCTCGTGCAGGCGCTGGGCGTCCCGCTGATCGTGCTGGCGAGCCTCAAGGTGACGCTGGCCCGCGCCCCCCGGGTCGTCACGTCCCGTCGTACGCCGTCTGCTCCCGCACCAGCCGCACCGCAGCCTCGATGAACAGCGTCAGATGGCGTGGCAGGCGCTTCCCCGCCCGCCACGCCACCTGCGTGTACAGCTGGAACGGCGGCTCCCACGGCAGCTCGACCAGCGCCCCCGACGCCAGCTCCGCGCCCACCGTCACCCGGGGCAGCAGCGCCACGCCGAGACCGCCCGCCACACCCCGCTTGGTCGCCTCGATCGTGCCGAACTCCATGAAGGGCGGCGGGGATCCGGTGCGGTGGACGAGCTCGGACTCGAAGAGGTCGCGGTAGGGACAGCCGGGTTCGGTGCCGACGAGCTGGACCTCGGTGAGGTCCTCCGTCTTGAGCGCGGGGCTCTTCACGGCGAGGGGATGGCCGGGCGCGGCGACCAGGACCAGCGGCTCCGGCGCGAGCACCCTGCTCTCCAGCCCCGGGTGCTCGGTCTCCGGCTCCATCAGGAAGCCCACGTCGTACGTGCCCTGCCGCAGCGCCTGCCGGGTCTCGTCGCCCAGCGTCGTGCGCAGCGACAGCCGGACCTTCGGGTGGCGGTGGTGGAAGAGCTCCAGGAGCGGCGGCAGACGGTAGGAGGTCAGCGACTCCATCGTGCCGACGGCGAGCGTGCCCGAGGGTTCCTCCGCGCCGACGACCGCCGCGCGGGCCTCCTCGCTCAGCTCGATGATCTGCCGCGCGTACGGAAGCAGCCGCTCCCCGGCCTCCGTCAGCCGGATGCGGCTGCCGAGCCGGTCGAACAGCGGGGTGCCCAGGGAGTCCTCCAGGGCACGGATCTGGCTGGTCACGCTGGACTGCGCGTAGCTCAGCTCGGCCGCGGCCCGGGTGAAGCTCAGGACGGTCGCGACCTTCTCGAAGGTGACGAGCAGCCGCAGCTCCATCAGCCCTCCTTGGGGCCGTCCTCGCCGCGCTCCTTCTTCTCCTCGCCCAGGGACTTCAGGAAGTCGGGGTTGTCGTCGGGGGCGACCCACTGGCCGCGCCCGCCCCGCTCCCGCACACCGGACCAGCCCTCGGCCGCAGGGCTGCGCTTCTTGCCCGCGATCAGCCACGAGATCGAGCCGACGAGCGGGAACAGCAGCACGAGGATGGCCCACAGCGGCTTGGGCATGTGGCGGACGTCCTCCTCCTTCGTGCTGATGCAGTCGATGAACGTGTACACGCTCAGCGCCAGTGGGACGAGGAACATCAGCACCCGGAGCATGGGTCCTCTCCAGCGAAACGGTCGACGGGCCGGAGGCACGGCCCCCGGGTTCAGGCCCAGGGTAGCCGCTCGGGGATACTTGACCCCATGGCTTACGACGATCTTCGCTCGCTGCTCAGGGCCCTGGAGCGCGAGGGCGACCTCAAGCGCATCAAGGCCGAGGTGGATCCGTACTTGGAGGTCGGGGAGATCGTCGACCGGGTGCAGAAGTCCGGGGGTCCGGCGCTGCTCTTCGAGAACGTGAAGGGCTCCGCGATGCCCCTCGCGATGAACGTCTTCGGGACCGACCGCCGGCTGCTGAAGGCGCTGGGCCTGAAGTCGTACTCCGAGATCTCGGAGAAGATCGGCGGCCTGCTGCGGCCCGAGCTGCCGCACGGCTTCGTGGGGGTGCGCGAGGCCTTCGGGAAGCTCGGCGCGATGACGCACGTCCCGCCGAAGAAGGTGAAGTCCGGGGACGCGCCGGTGCAGGAGGTCGTCCTCACCGGTGACGACGTCGACCTCTACCAGCTGCCCGCCCTCTTCACCTGGCCGCAGGACGGCGGCTCCTTCTTCAACCTCGGCCTGACCCACACCAAGGACCCGGAGTCCGGGATCCGCAACCTCGGTCTGTACCGGCTCCAGCGCCACGACAAGCGCACGATCGGCATGCACTGGCAGATCCACAAGGACAGCCGCAACCACTACCAGGTCGCGGCGAGGCGAGGTGAGCGCCTCCCGGTCGCGATCGCCTTCGGGTGCCCGCCGGCCGTGTCGTACGCCTCCACCGCGCCGCTGCCCGGCGACATCGACGAGTACCTCTTCGCCGGGTTCCTCGCGGGCAAGCGGATCGAGATGGTCGACTGCAAGACGGTGCCGCTCCAGGTGCCGGCGCAGGCGGAGGTCGTGATCGAGGGCTGGCTGGAGCCGGGGGAGATGCTGCCCGAGGGCCCCTTCGGCGACCACACGGGGTTCTACACCCCGCAGGAGCCGTTCCCGGCACTGAAGATCGACTGTGTGACGATGCGGAAGCGGCCGCTGCTCCAGTCGATCGTGGTGGGCAGGCCCCCGACGGAGGACGGCCCGCTGGGCAAGGCGACGGAGCGCTTCTTCCTCCCCCTGCTGAAGATCATCGTCCCGGACATCGTGGACTACCACCTGCCCGAGGCGGGCGGCTTCCACAACTGCGCGATCGTCTCGATCGACAAGAAGTACCCCAAACACGCCCAGAAGGTGATGCACGCGATCTGGGGTGCCCACATGATGTCCCTCACCAAGCTGATCGTGGTCGTCGACTCCGACTGCGACGTCCACGACCTCCACGAGGTCGCGTGGCGCGCACTCGGCAACACCGACTACGCGCGCGACCTGTCGGTCGTAGAGGGCCCCGTCGACCACCTCGACCACGCCTCCTACCAGCAGTTCTGGGGCGGCAAGGCGGGGATCGACGCGACGAAGAAGTGGCCCGAGGAGGGCTACACCCGTGACGGAGGCTGGCCCGACATGGTGTTGTCCGACCCGGAGACGGCGGCGACGGTCGACCGACGCTGGAAGGAATACGGCCTGTGAGTTCAGCTTCAGCCGCGATCCCGCAGCCGGGACGCACCAAGGCGTTCCTGCGCCTCGTGATGATCGAGCACTCGGTCTTCGCTCTGCCCTTCGCGTACATCGCCGCGCTCACCGCGATGTTCCAGATGGACAAGAACATCCACTGGGGCCGGCTGCTCCTGGTGACGATCTGCATGGTCGGCCTGCGCACCTTCGCGATGGCCGTGAACCGGATCATCGACCGCGAGATCGACGCGCGGAACCCCCGGACGGCCCACCGTGAGCTGGTGACCGGCGCGATGTCGGTGCGCCACGCCTGGACGGGCGCGCTGGTCGCGGTCGTGGTCTTCCTGGGCTCGGCGGCCCTGCTGAACCCGCTCTGCCTGGCCCTGGCCCCCGTCGCGGTGATCCCGATGGTGGTCTACCCCTACGGCAAACGGTTCACGAACTTCCCGCAGGCCATCCTGGGCCTCGCCCAGGCCATGGGCCCGATCGGCGGCTGGCTGGCCATCACCGGCGAGTGGTCCTGGGACGCGGTGATCCTCGGCCTCGCGGTCGGCATCTGGATCGGCGGCTTCGACCTGATCTACGCCTGCCAGGACGTGGAGACCGACCGCGAGATCGGTGTCATGTCGGTCCCGGCCCGCTTCGGCATCCCGGCGGCGATCTGGGGCGCCCGGGTGTGCCACGCGCTGACGACGGCGCTGCTGCTCTGGTACGCGGTGGCCACGGACGCGGGCGGGTTCTTCTGGGTCGGCCTGATGATCGTCGCGGCCGCGTTCGTGTACGAGCACAACATCGTCCGGCCGAACGATCTGTCCCGGCTGAACAGGGCGTTCTTCAGCGTCAACGGGTTCATCGGGATCGCCCTGTTCGTGTGCGCGCTGCTCGATCTGCTGGTGCGCGGCCTCACGGTGTGAGGGCCGGGGTGGTGGCGCGGCGGCGGAACACGAACGCCGCCGCCACCCCCGCGACCAGCCCCAGCAGGTGTCCCTGCCAGCTGACGCCCGTCTGCGTCGGCGCCAGGCCCGTCAGGATCGAGCTGCCCCAGACGGCGCCGACGAGCAGGCCGGCCATGACGCCCAGCAGCCGTCGCTCCACGAAACCGCTGACCAGCAGGAAGCCGAAGAGGCCGAAGATCAGGCCGGAGGCGCCGGCGGTGTTGGTGTGGGCGGGGGCTATGAGCCAGACGCCCAGCCCGTCGGCCACGATGACCAGCGCGCAGACCGCGAGGAAGCGGCGGATGCCGCCGAGGGCCGCGAGGAAGCCCATGACCAGCAGCGGGACGGTGTTCGCGGCGATGTGGGCCCACCCGAAGTGGATGAACGAGGCCGGGACCACGTCGATCAGTTCCGAGGACTCGCGCGGCACGATGCCGAAGTCGTCCAGCGCGTGGCCGCTCACCGCGTCCACCACTTCCAGCAGCCACAGCAGCGCGACCCAGCCCAGCATCAGCTTGGCCGCGGCCCGCGCACGGTCGCCTCGTGACTGCTCCAGCCCGGCACCGGACATGGCAACCCCCATTCCCCTGAGGAGAACGCCCGGACCCCCTTGGCCGGTTCCCACCCTGCGACGCCGGATAGGCTCGGGGGTGTGAACCCAGTCAAGCCAGGAGAGACACGGCGTACGCCTTGGATCGTAGGGGTGTCCGGCGCTTCCGGCACCCCGTATGCCGCGTCCGTGCTGCGCGCGCTCCTCGATGCCGGGGAGAGCGTCGACCTGGTGGTCAGCCGGGCCTCGCGGCTCACGCTCCTGGACGAGACGGGGATCTCCTTCAGGGACGCGCACTGGCAGGACGACCTGCGGGAATGGCTGGCCAGGGGGGCCGACGGCAAGCCGGGCAGCTTCGACATCGGCGCCGACATCGAGCGGGTGCGGTACTGGGCCGCCGGGGACCTGGCCGCGGGGCCGTCCTCGGGGTCGTATCCCGTCAAGGGGATGCTGATCGTGCCCGCCTCGACCGCCTGTGTCGCCGGTGTCGCCCTCGGGCTCTCCAAGGACCTGCTACAGCGGGCGGCGAGCGTGACTCTCAAGGAGGGGCGCAAGCTGGTGGTAGCCGTTCGGGAGACCCCGCTGAACGGTCAGACGCTCCGGCACCTGGTGACCCTGGACGACGCGGGCGCCACCGTGGTGCCCGCCTCGCCCGCCTTCTACGCGGGGGCCACGCACATCCAGGACCTGGTGGACTTCGTCGCCGGACGGGTCCTCGACGCGGCGGGCGTCGAGCACCGGCTCTACCGCCGCTGGAAGGGCGAACTCGGCGGTGGAACCCGCACGACGTGAACGCCGTCCGGGCACGTCGCAGTAGGTCAGCAGTACCTCTCATCACTTCGGGAACTCTTCAGCGGAAGGCTTCGATCGCATGGACGCGGTGGACAGGCAGCTCATCCAGGCCCTGAGGGAGAACGGCCGGGCCTCCTACGCGGAGCTGGGGCGCCTCGTCGGTCTGTCGGGACCCAGCGTCACCGACCGCATCAACCGGCTGGAGGCGGCCGGCGTCATCACCGGTTACCGCGCCACCGTCGACTCCGCCTCGCTCGGCCTCGGCGTCACCGCGCTGATCGGCATCTCCCTCTCCGACGCCGTCGACCACGAGGACGTGGCCCGCCGGCTCAAGGACCTCGGCGAGATCGAGGACTGCTGGTTCATCGCCGGCGACGACTCGTACATGCTCAAGGTGCGGGCCGCCGACGTCGACGGCCTGGAGAAGACCATCCGGCGGCTCAGCGGCACGCAGGGCGTCTCGCGGACCCGTACCACCATCGTGCTCTCCACGAAGTGGGAGAACCGGGTCGGAGAGCTTCCCGAAGAGGCGTAGACGTACGGTTGGACAGGTCGTCGTAGAAAGGTTGTGGCATGGACGTCGGGCTCAGGCGCGAGCTGGAGGAGAAGGTACGGGCGGGCGTTCGCCTGACCCGGGAGGACGGCATCGCGCTCTACGAGTCGGACGACCTGGCCTGGCTCGGCGGACTCGCGCACGAGGTGCGGACGCGGAAGAACGGCGACGTCGTCCACTTCAACGTCAACCGCCATCTCAACATGACCAACGTGTGCACGGCGTCCTGCGCCTACTGCTCCTTCCAGCGCAAGCCGGGCGAGAAGGACGCGTACACGATGCGCATCGAGGAGGCGGTGAAACTCGCCAAGGCGATGGAGGGCGAGAACCTCACCGAGCTCCACATCGTCAACGGCCTGCACCCGAACCTGCCGTGGCGCTACTACCCGCGGTCCCTGCGCGAGCTGAAGGCCGCTCTGCCGAACGTCTCGCTGAAGGCCTTCACGGCGACCGAGATCCACCACTTCGAGACGATCAGCGGGCTGAGCGCGAGCGAGATCCTCGACGAGCTCATCGACGCGGGCCTGGAGTCCCTCACCGGCGGCGGCGCGGAGATCTTCGACTGGGAGGTCCGCCAGCACATCGTGGACCACCGCACGCACTGGGAGGACTGGTCGCGCATCCACCGCCTGGCGCACGAGAAGGGTCTCAAGACCCCGTCCACCATGCTCTACGGCCACATCGAGGAGCCGAAGCACCGGGTGGACCACGTCCTGCGGCTGCGTGAGCTCCAGGACGAGACCGGCGGCTTCCAGGTCTTCATCCCGCTGCGCTACCAGCACGACTTCGTCGACGTGAAGGACGGCAAGGTCCGCAACCGCCTCCAGGCCCGCACGCAGATGGCGACCGGCGCGGAGGCGCTGAAGACCTTCGCGGTCTCCCGGCTGCTCTTCGACAACGTCCCGCACGTCAAGGTCTTCTGGGTCATGCACGGCGTCCAGACCGCCCAGCTGGCCCTCCAGCACGGTGCGGACGACATGGACGGCTCGGTCGTCGAGTACAAGATCACCCACGACGCGGACAACTACGGCACGCCGAACAAGCTGACGCGTGAGGATCTCCTGGACCTGATCCGGGACGCCGGGTTCAAGCCGGTGGAGCGGAACACGCGGTACGAGATCATCCGGGAGTACGAGGGCCCGGACCCGGCGCGCAGGGAGTCGCCGCAGCCGATGCGGGTGTGAGGGCGCCGCATTCGACCGCGGGTGCGCGGGGGCCGGTCGCGCAGTTCCCCGCGCCCCTGAGCCGGTACAGCTGATCGAGCTTCGACTGTTCCCACCCCGGATACACCGCCGACCAGGAGGAGAGCCATGTGCGGTCCGAGGACCGCGAGGCCGCCTGCCAGGGGGTCGTCTCCGATCTGCGGGTGGTGGCCCGCGCCCTGGGGGGACCGGCCGCCGTTTTAGACTCGTGGCCCATGGAGCTCACGTACCGCCTGGACCCCGACCTCACCCCCGGCCTCCTCGACGAGCTGACCCACCTGTGGGTGGCCGTGAACAACGCCGGTGGGGCGGTCGGATTCGTCGGTACGACGACGTATGACGACGTACGTCCGGACGTGGAGCGTTACGCGGAGTCGACCACGGCGGGACGCCACCGTCTTCTCGCCGGGTTCGACCAGGAGGGCCGGCTGCGGGCGACCGCCTTCTTCGGCTTCAACGCGCACCGCCTGCAGAGCCATTACGCCTGGCTCTACACGGTCATGATCGACCCGGCTGTCCAGGGCGGCGGCCACGGCCGGTCCCTGCTGGCGGAGGTCGAGACGCAGGCCCGCGGTTTCGGCCTGGAGGCGCTGAAGCTGACCTGTCGGGGCGGCCTCGGCCTCGAGCGGTTCTACGCGTCCGCCGGGTACAAGGAGGTCGGCAGGGTGCCGGGCGGGCTGCGGGTGTCCGCGGACGACTACCGGGACGACATCATGATGTGGCTGCCGCTGACCTGACACCCCCTGCAAGATCGGGTATCGGGCGTGCTTCACTGGAAGGCACCTTTGGGGAACTTTCAGCCGGAACGGAAGAGTGGATTGAGATGCTCCGCTACACACTGATGCGCCTCGGGATCTTCGTGGGCTGCCTCGTGGTCGTCTGGGGTCTCGTCTACGCCGGTGTCGCACCGCGCGGCCTCGGCGACTCCAACGGCATGTGGGTCGTCCTGCTCTCCCTGGTGATCTCCGCGCCTATCAGCTTCGTGGCCCTCCGCAAGGAGCGCGACCGGGCATCCGTCCAGATCGTCCAGAAGGTCGACCGCGCCAAGGCGAACCTGGAAGCCAACCGCAACCAGGAAGACGTAGCCGACGACACGGCGCGTGCGCAGGGGCAGACGACTTAGTCTTGCCCCTATGGGTGCAGTGAAGACCAAGCGGATGCCGCGTGCGGTCCGTGAACAGCAGATGCTGGACGCTGCCGTGGAGACCTTCGGACGGCGTGGGTACATGGCCGCCTCGATGGACGAGATCGCCGAACTCGCGGGTGTCTCCAAGCCGTTGGTCTATCTGTACCTGAACTCCAAGGAAGACCTCTTCACCGCCTGCATCCGCCGCGAGGCGCGCGCGCTGACCGAGGCGGTGCGCGCCGGGGTCCGTACCGACCAGCCCGCGGACCGCCAACTCTGGGACGGACTGCTGGCGTTCTTCACGCACACCGGGCAGAAGCCGGACGCCTGGTCCGTGCTGCACCTCCAGGCCCGTACGCACGGCGAACCCTTCGCCGCCGAGGTCGCCGCGATGCGCGAGGAGATCGTCGCGTTCGTGACGCAGCTGATCGTCGTCGCCGCGCGCGAGGCCCACCGCGACCCCGACCTGCCCGAACGCGAGGTCGCCGGACTCGCCGAGGCCCTGGTCGGCGCCGCCGAGTCCCTCGCCGCGTGGGCCAACGCCACCCCGGGCGTCACCGCCAAACAAGCGGCGGCGACGCTGATGAACTTCGCGTGGGCCGGGCTGGGGAATCTGATGGAGGGCCGCCCCTGGGCCCGTCAGGGTGCCAGCGGATAGACGCTCCCGGTGACGTGGAGCCGGTCTCCACCGCCCCGCAGCTCGAACCTCTCGCCCTCCGCCGCGTACGTCACCGCCCCCGGCAGCAGCACCGGCGCCCTGAACTCCGCCCGCACCAGCGCCGCCTGGGGCACACCGTGCGCGGCGAGACACCGGGCCACCGTCCACATGCCGTGCGCGATGGCCCGCGGGAAGCCGAAGAGGCGGGCGGTGAGCGGGTGGAGGTGGATGGGGTTGCGGTCACCGGACGCGGAGGCGTAACGCCGGCCGACGTCCCCGGCGAGACGCCACTCGGCGACCGAGGGGAGCGAAGCGCCCTTCTCGGCAGGGGCGGCACCTCCGGCGGATGTCGAGCCGTGCCGCGCCAGATACGTGCTCCGCGACTCCCATACGACGTCGTCGCCGGCCCGCACCTCGGTGACGACCCCCGCCTCCGTGCCGCGCCGGTGCGGCGCCAACCCGTCGACGTACACGGTGAGTTCGTGTTCCGCGGTGGCGGCGAGCGACCGGTGCTGGGTGATCGCGATCGACGTGTGGACGAGACCGAGCAGCGGCAGCGGGAAGTCCCGCGCGCTCATCAGCCGCATGGCCAGCGGAAAGCCGAGCACATGCGGATACGTCACCGGCAGCGCGTCGTCGCCGGTGGCGAACCCGCACACCCGCTCGTACGCCGCCAGCCGTGCCAGGTCCACCCGCAGCGCGGGCAGGAGCAGCCGGGTGCGCGGGAACTCGGCGCCCGGGCGGGGCCGTTTGACGGCGGAGAACAGGGCGCCGCGGGCGAACAGGGGCGCGAGCGCGGGGGACCGGGTGAGGACGACGGTCATCACGCCCCCAACAGGCTCTGGCCGCAGACCCGTACGACCTGTCCGTTCACCGCACCCGACGCCGGATGCGCGAACCACGCGGTCGTCTCGGCGACATCGACGGGCAGCCCGCCTTGGGCGAGGGAGTTCATCCGGCGTCCCGCCTCACGGATGAGGAGCGGTACGGCGGCGGTCATCTTCGTCTCGATGAACCCGGGCGCGACCGCGTTCACGGTCACCCCGTGCTCGGCGAGGGCGCGGGGGGCGAGCGACCGCACCAGACCGACGATTCCCGCCTTGCTCGCGCCGTAGTTGGTCTGCCCCGCGTTCCCGGCGAGCCCGGCGATGGAGGCGGTGGCGACGATCCGGCCGTTGGGCCTGAGGGTCCCGGCGGCCAGCAGCGCGTCCGTCGTACGCAGCACACTCGCGAGGTTCACGTCGAGGACCGCACTCCACCGGTCCGCCGGCATGTTGACCAGGCGGCGGTCCCGGGTGATCCCGGCGTTGTGGATCAACACGTCGAGCCCGTCCGGGAGTTCGGCGGCGATCCGCTCACCCGCCTCGGCGGCGGTGATGTCGAGCGCGAGGGCCCTGCCGCCGAGCCTCTCCGCGAGCCCGCGCGCGTCCTCCTCGGCCTGCGGTACGTCGAGTACGACGACCTGGGCCCCGTCCCTGGCCAGCGTCTCGGCCACCGCCGCGCCGATGCCGCGGGCGGCGCCGGTGATCAGGGCGGTGCGGCCGGTGAGGGGCCGGTCCCGGTCGACGGTCACTTCCAGGGCTGTCCCCGTCACCTCGATGACCTGACCGCTGACGTAGGCGGACTTGGGGGAGAGGAGGAAGCGCAGGGTGGACTCGGCGGCGTCCCGGTCGGTGAGCCGTACGAGGTTCACGGTCCTGCCCCGCCCGATCTCCTTGCCGAGTGAGCGCGTGAAGCCCTCCAGTGCCTGCTGGGCGGCGGCCTGGTGGTGGTCGGCGGGGTCGAGGGGCGCGCCGAGCACGACGACACGGCCGCTCGCGGCGACCGACCGCACCACGGGGTGGAGGGCCGCGTGGACGCCGGCGAGGCCGTCGACGTCCCGTACGCCGGTGGCGTCGAGGACGACCGCGGAGGGGCTGCCGGCGAGGGAGGGGGCGGGCTTGCCCGCGGTGAGGTGGAGGACCTCGCCCCCCGGGAGTCCGGGCCGCTCCGGTGACCAGCGGCGCAGCGCCGAGGGCTGCGGCAGTCCCAGCCGGCGGCTCAGGAAGCGGCCGGGCGCGGTGCCGGTGAAGCTCAGATAACGGTCGGCCATTGCCGTCTCCCCACTCGGTCCCACCTCTTATCAGTCTTCTTACTCTGGAGTAAGGTTACCGCAGGTAAGCCTATGTCACGCATGAGGAGCAGGTCGAGATGAGCCCCCTACAGGTGCCCGTGGCCCGGCGGGTCGCGATCATCGGCGGCACGCGCGTGCCCTTCGCCCGCTCGGACGGCCCGTACGCCACCGCCTCGAACCAGGACATGCTGACGACGGTCGTGGACGGACTGGTCGAGCGCCACGGCCTCCAGGAGCCCGGCGCGGTGGGCGAGTTCGTCGCCGGTGCGGTGCTCAAGCACAGCCGCGACTTCAACCTGGCCCGCGAGACGGTCCTCGGCTCCCGGCTGGCTCCCACGACCCCGGCGTACGACATCCAGCAGGCCTGCGGCACCGGCCTCCAGGCCGTCATCGCCGCCGCCAACAAGATCGCGCTCGGCCAGACCGAGTCGGCGATCGCGGGCGGCGCGGACACCGCGAGCGACGCGCCGCTGGGCGTGAACGACGGCCTGCGTCGGATCCTGCTGGCGGCGCGCAGGGCGAAGTCGCCGGGCGGCCGGCTCAAGGCGCTGGCCCGCATCCGCCCGGGCCATCTGATCCCCGACATCCCCCGCAACGCCGAACCCCGCACCGGCCTGTCGATGGGCGAGCACGCGGCGGTGACGGCCCGCACCCGGGGCGTCTCGCGCGAGGCCCAGGACGCACTGGCGGCGACGAGTCACCAGCGACTGGCGGCGGCCTACGAACGCGGCTTCTTCCAGGACCTGGTGGTGCCCTTCCGGGGCCTGACCCGCGACCAGAACCTGCGCCCCGACTCGACGGCGGAGAAACTGGCCGCGCTGAAGCCGGTGTTCGGCCTCGACGCACCCGACCCGACCATGACCGCCGGGAACTCGACCCCGCTCACCGACGGAGCGGCGGTCGTGCTGCTGGCCTCGGAGGAGTGGGCGGCGGCGCGCGGGCTGGAACCGCTGGCGTACCTGTCGACGTACGAGACGGCGGCCGTCGACTTCGTGAAGGGCGAGGACGGCCTGCTGATGGCACCGGCCTACGCGGTGCCGCGCATGCTGGAGCGCTCCGGCCTCGCCATGGCCGACTTCGACCTCGTGGAAGTCCACGAGGCCTTCGCGTCACAGGTGCTGGCCACGCTGGAGGCGTGGGAGAAGGCCGGGCTGGACCCGGTGGACCGGGAGCGGCTGAACGTGACGGGATCGTCCCTGGCCACGGGGCACCCCTTCGCGGCGACCGGGGCGCGGATCGTCGCGACGCTGGCGAAGTCGCTCGCGGAGCGCGGAGGTTCGGGCCGAGGCCTGATCTCGGTGTGCGCGGCGGGCGGGCAAGGGGTGACGGCGGTGCTGGAACGGCCGTGACGGGGAGTCGGACGCCCTGACGGGGAGTCGGCCGCCGTGATCGACGAACGGCAGGTCCGCGCCGCCACCCATAGCTGACAAAGCTTCATATTGCGGGAGAGGTTGCACAGACCCGGCCCCGGAGCATCCCCGAACCCACACGAACTCGCCACCTGCACCTCCTAAGATCGCCGATCTAACTGCCGGTAACCCCCCATACCCGCCCACCACCGGTGAACGCCCAGGTACGCACGGCGCGTACCTATGCAGCAGAGCGGTATCCAGCTGCGCGCCTCAGGAGCTGCCCCATGTCGTCGTCCCTCCCTTATGTCTCCGCGACCGACTACGACGGCGCGCCCGTGCTCGTGGAGCCGGAGATCAAGCGACTGGACGGCGAGGTCCGGGAGGTCTCCGTACCGCCGGTCGTGCCGCCCGTGACCCACGGCTCGCTGGCCGACCTGCCCTTCGACAACGCGGCCGCCGCTCCCCAGGACCGGGTGCTCAGCCGCCGCGCGGAGGACGGCGGTTGGTCGGATGTGACGACCACGGAGTTCGCCGCCCAGGTACAGGCGCTGGCCAGAGGCCTGGTGGCGGAGGGGCTCCAGCCGGGCGACCGGATCGCCGTCATGGCCCGCACGATCTACGAGTGGACCCTGCTGGACTTCGCCGCATGGGCGGCGGGCCTGGTGACGGTCCCCATCTACCCGACCTCCTCGGTCTTCCAGACCCGCTGGATCCTCCAGGACTCGGGCGCGGTGGCCCTGGTGACGGAAACCGTCGCCCAGGCCTCGGCCCTCGGCCCCGAACTCAACCGCCTGCCCGACCTGCGACACCTGTGGGTCGTGGAGAAGGGCCATGTGGAGCGGCTTGCGGAGCTGGGCCGGCCGGTCCCCGAGGCGGAGATCGACGTACGCCGGGGCATGCTGGGCCCCGACACCCTGGCCACGGTCATCTACACCTCGGGCACGACCGGCCGCCCCAAGGGCTGCGCGATCTCGCACGGCAACTTCCTGGCGGAGGTCGACAACGCGATCGAGATCCTCCACCCCGTCTTCAGGTCCCGTTCGGACGAGGAGCTGGCGACCCTCCTCTTCCTCCCCATGTCCCACGTCTTCGGCCGCATGGTGGCCATCGCGTGCGTCCGGGCCAGGGTCCGGCTGGGCCACGCGCCGAGCCTGAAGTCGGAGGATCTGCTGGGGGACCTGGCCAGCTTCAAGCCCACCTTCCTCCTGGTCATCCCGTACATGCTGGAGAAGGTCTTCAACAGCGCCCGGGCCAAGGCGGAGATAGGCGGCAGGGTCTCGGCCTTCGACCGTGCAGTGAACGTGGCCGTCCGCTACGGCGAAGCGACGGAGGCCCGCCAGGCGGGCACCGGCAGCGGCCCCGGCGCCGCGCTCAAGGCGGCCCGCACCTTCTACGACCCCCTCGTCTACCGCCGGATCCGCAACGCCATGGGCGGCCGCGTCCGCCACATCATCAGCGGCGGCTCACCGCTGGGCCGCAGCCTCCACGCGTTCTTCGCGGGCGCGGGCATGGAGATCTACGAGGGGTACGGCCTGACCGAGTCCACCGGCGCGGCAACGGTGACCCCACCCCTCAAGTCCCGCTTGGGCACGGTGGGCTGGCCCCTGCCGGGCACCCGGGTCCGCATCGCCGCGGACGGCGAGATCCTGCTGGCCGGCGGCCAGATATTCCGGGGCTACTGGGACCCGAACGCCGGCGGCGTCACCCCGGCGTCGTCCGACGGCTGGTTCCCGACCGGCGACATCGGCAGCCTCGACGACGAGGGCTACCTCACCATCACCGGCCGCAAGAAGGAACTCCTGATCACCGCGGGCGGCAAGACGGTCGCCCCGGCCCCCCTGGAGAACTGGCTCCGCCAACACCCCCTGGTCTCCCAGTGCATGGTCGTCGGCGACCGCCGCCCCTACGTCGCCGCCCTCATCACCCTCGACATGGAGGGCATCACCCACTGGCGCCGCATGAACGGCAAACACCCCGTCCCGGCGGAACTCCTCGCCGACGACGAGGAGTTGCGGTCGATCATCCAGCGCGCGGTGGACGAGGCGAACAAACTCGTGTCGAGACCCGAGTCGATCCGCCGCTTCACGGTACTGCCGAGGGACTTCACGGAGACGGACGGCCACTTGACGCCGTCGATGAAGCTGAGGCGGGAGACGGTGATGGGGGACTTCGAGGCGGAGATCGAGGGCTTGTACGCCCGCTGACCACCCGTCACCGCCGCCCGAGGGCCGCTACCGTCCTGGCATGGGGCGGGAAGCGGGGCGGGTTGCGGCGGGTGGGGAGCGGGCGGTCGGGGCGGCGGGTGATGCCAGGGCCGTGGTGACCGGGGACGGCAGCAGTGCGACGTACATCGAGAACCAGTACGTCCAGCAGGCGCCGGATCCGGTGGCGCTGACCGGTGAGGAGATCGACGAAGCGTTGCGGCGCTATGCCACCCGCATCCGTGAAACCTACGGAGGTCTGGACCTTGACGTCCTGATCCCCACGGAGGCCGGCGAGCACCCGCCCGTCGGCCTCGACCAGGTGTTCGTGGCGCCGACCGTGCGCGCGGACCCGCCGCCACTGGAGCTGCCGAAGGACATCCGGCAGCGGCTCGTCGACGCCGGGGAGTGGCCGTCCAGCCTGCCGCCCGGTCTGGAACGGGAGGCGCTGGACCGTGCCCGGCAGGCGTACGCGGAGCGTCCGGCACGCGATGTCCTGGAGGTGTTGGCCGACCCGAATGAGGGGCGTCTCGTGCTGCTCGGTGATCCGGGCGCGGGCAAGTCGACCCTCGCCCGGCACCTCGCACTCACGCTCACTCGAGAGGTTCCGCCGGGCGACCCACTGGAACCGCTCGCAGGCCTCGTACCCCTCGTCGTGGAGCTCAGGGAGTACGCGGTGGGGGAGTGGCGGGAGCGGACCTTCGAGGACTTCCTCAGATACCTGCACGGCACCAAGGGCATGGCCCCGCCGATGCCGGTCGTGGAGCGGCTGCTGGCCGAGGGACGGGCTGTCGTCGTCTTCGACGGCCTGGACGAACTCTTCGACCCCGCCGCCCGGGAGCAGGTGAGCCATCGCATCGCGGACTTCGCGGGCCGCTACGGCGGGACGCGCGGGATCCGGGTGGTGGTGACCTCGCGCGTCATCGGCTATCGACGCGGCGTCCTGGAGCGCGCCGGGTTCTCGCACCACATGGTCCAGGACCTGAACGCCCGGCAGATCGAACGGTTCGCCCGGCAGTGGTACGCCACCGCGTACCCGTGCGACGAGGAGCGCGCCGCCCGTCTGTGCCGACGGCTCACCGACGCGGTGAGCCAGTCCCGCCCCGTGGGAGAACTGGCCGGAAACCCCCTCCTGTTGACGATCCTCGCCATCATCGGCCGGCGCCGGGAACTGCCGCGCGACCGCCAGGGCGTCTACCGGCACGCCGTCGCGGTCCTGGTCGCCCACTGGGACGAGCACGCCAAGCACCTGCGCGCGCCCGACGAGGTCGAAGCCCTGTCGTACCTGGGCGACGAGGACCGGCACGAGCTGCTCCGCCTGGTCGCACGGCGGATGCAGGACGGTGAGGGAGGCATCGCGGGCAACCACATCCACCAGGACGTGCTGCTGGACACCTTCAAGGACTACCTGCGCGAGCAGTACGAACTCCCGGTCGCCCAGGCGGTGTCGGCGGCTCGGACGATGGTGCGGCAGTTCCGGGAACGGAACTTCATCCTCAGCCACTACGGGGGCGGGGTGTACGGCTTCGTCCATCGGGCGTTCCTGGAGTACCTGGCGGCGGTGGACATCGACCGGCGGTACACGCGGGAGCGGGAGTGGACGCCGGAGGAGTTCATCGAGGAGATCTTCGCGGGGCACGCGGAGGATCCGGCGTGGCATGAGGTGCTGCTGCTGGTCGTCGGGCAGCTCGGGGAGCGGGAGGCGGGGGCGGCTGTCGACCGGCTGCTGGAGCTGCACCGGCGCCGGGTCGGTGCTCTCTGGAAGGGGGACTTGCTGGCCCTGGCGGTGCGCGCCCTGGCCGAGGTTCGCAGGATCGGAGTGCTGGCGCGGCAGAGCAGGGCCGTAGTGGACGCGATCATCATGGGCTTGGAGGCGGCGGACTCGAGATTCGGTCTGCTGGACGGGGACGAGGGCATCGCCTCCGCACTCAGGACGTTTCCGCCGCACTGGAGCGGGAGGGGCAGACTCCTTCGCTGGTTTCATCTGCGCGGCCAGTTCATGCAGCGGCCGCAGCCCGGAAGGATCGCGGCCGCGCTCTATCAAGGGCCGGCGTGGCCGCAGGTCATGGCTGTGCTTGCCGATGTTCCCCTTGCCCGTGTGGCCTTGCTGAAGGTGCTGGCAGCGCACTGGGGTGCCGATGAGGGCGTCCGTGGGCTGCTCAGGGAGGGGGCGGTGGCCGAACCGGACGAGTACGTGCGCAAGACGGCGCTGGAGACACTGTCCGAGGTCGACGGGGTCGACGTCGGCGACCTCGTCAGGGACCGTTCCACCGCGGACCCTTCGCCGGCCGTACGCGCCTTCGCGCTGTCACTGCGGGAAGACGCCGAGGCCATGTGGCAGCCCATCGTCGAATTCGCCGGCTCCGAGGGCGATGCGGAGAAACGCGCTGAAGCGGTGGACCTGCTGGCCGAGTACCGGATGCAGGACCCTGCGGTCAGGGCCTTGCTGTGTCGACTGGCCGTCGAGGATTCCGAGGGCGATGTCCGGGACCACGCGGTCGCAGGTCTTGAGAGCCTGCTCGACGACGAGGCCGTTCAGGCGTTGGTGCGAGGCCGGGCCACCGACGATCCTCACGACATGGTCCGCAACACGGCCATGTTGTTGATGGTCGAACAGAGAGGTGACTGGGAGCTCGCCCACAGAGCCGCCGTCGAGGACAGTCACTGGCTCGTTCGAACGGACGCCTTGTACGGGCTGCGAACCCTCGGCCGCGACGATGCCGGCACATGGGAGTTCCTCCGCCGGCGGGCGCTCAGGGACCTGAACCCCCGGGTCCGGGCGGTGGCATGCACAGTGATGGGACAGACGACGGGCTCCCACCCCGGCACCTGGGAATTCCTGCGTGAGCGTCTCGCCGAGGATTCCAGCGGCGAGGTTCGGGACTCCGCGCTCAATGGGTTGGTGCAGTTGGGGAGGGACAAGGAGGAGACCTGGCAGCTCGTCCGCGGACACCTTCTCGACGACTCCGACCACGAGGTGCGTGAGTCCGCCCTGACCGACCTGTGCGGCTACCGGAGCCACGAGGCCTCCACGTGGGAGCTGGCACTCGACCGGCTGGTGAACGACCCGGAAGTGAATGTGCGGGCGGAGGCGCTCCGGGTGACTCGGTACCACCGGGGCGCGGCCGACATCAGGGCCGCGATCCGTGTCCGTGCGGCCGATGACCCCCACCCGTCGGTCCGAGAATTGGCACTCGCGCTGCTGGCCACGACCGCGGGAGACGACGACGCCACCCGAGAGATCCTTCGGGATCGGGCAGCCGACGATCCCGATCCCAGGATCCGATCCGACGCACTGCAATGGTGGGCGGTGCAGGAGACGGAGGAGAGCGGCGCGGCGTTTCTGCGGGACCGGGCAGTCACCGATCCCCATCCCTGGCCGCGCATTGCCGCCGTCCAGTCTCTTGCCTACGGATGGCCCGCCCACTCGGCCACGACACCACTGCTACGGGAGCTGGCCGAGGCGGACGAGGACGAGGACGTACGCCTGGAGGCCGCTCGCTCGCTGGCAGCGGCGGAGGCGCTAGCGCCGCTCGCCGGTCAACTGCTGTGAGAGGAAAGCGGACCAGGTGGTGGGGGAGAGGGTGAGGTGAGGTCCGGCGGGGTGCTTGGAGTCGCGGAGGTGGACGGAGGAGAGAGTGAGGGCGACTTCGAGGCACTCGCCGCCTTCGCCGTCGCTGTAGCTGGACTTGAACCAGGTGAGCTGCTCGTTGTTCATAGCTCCTCCAGCTTCTGCTCGATCAACTTCCGGGTCTCCGAAGGGGAGAGGGCCATCGCTCGCATGATCCCATAGCGGTCCGCGATCTTCCGGACCTCTTCTGGGTCGGTGATCAAGCGGGGGTACCCCTGCGATTCTGTATACGCCACCTGCCCATGGCCCTTGGGCACCAACAGGTTGAACCCGCTTCCCGGGTTGGGATGTTCCTCCACCGCCGTCGGCATCACCTGGATCTCGACGTTCTGCAGCTGTCCCACGCTCAGCAGGCGTCGAAGCTGGTCCGCATGCACGCGGCTTCCGCCGATGGGGCGGTCCAGCACGACCTCTTCGAGGACATAGCTCACGATCGGCGCGGGCCGCCGCTCGAAGACCTGCTGTCGGGAGAGCCGGTCCGCGACCCGCCTCTCGATCGTCACCTCGTCGAGGAACGGCCGCCGTTTCGCGAAAACGACGTGCGCGTGATCCTCGGTCTGCAACAACCCCGGGATACCGTTGTTGGCGTAGAAGTGCAGCTCAACCGCCTCCGCCTCCAACCCGGCGTAACTCCGATACCACTCCGGATGTCGAGTCCGGACCTTGGTCATCGCCTCCCTCACCTCGGGAACTGCCTCCTTCAACAGACCCCCGGCGTCCAGGATTTCGTCGGCCTGTTCCAGGATCTCCGGACGGATGACCCGTACGCCGCGTTCCATGGCGGAGATCATGTCGGAGCCGTATCCCAACAGCTTCCCGAACTCCTTCTGGGTCAGCCCCTTCCGTTCCCGCAGCAGTTTGAGCATCTTGCCCAGCGCGGTGAACAACCCGGTCGTCCCGTCGACTTCGGTCGGTGTCTCCGGCCTCCGCTCATCCACGCGATCCACCCTCCCGCTCGACTGCTCGTACCCCGGACCGACGGCACACGTACAGCTACTCAGAGTCGCCGCGCCGCATCTGGTCAGCGTAAATACAGATCGCCACTCTCTGTGATGTGAACGCCGAAATCTCCACCCGCCTCCCCGCCACCCCTCGCGGCGCCCGCCAGGCCCGCCACCTCACCGCGACCCAACTCGCGGCCTGGGGCCACCCCCGCCACACCGAGGTCAACACCACCGCCCAGCAGGTCGTCGCCGAACTCGCCGCCAACGCGGTCACCCACGCCAGACTTCCCGGCCGTGACTTCGAACTGCGCCTCCGACTCCTCCACCTGGAGTCCGAGCCCACGCTCCGTATCGAGGTGAGCGACCCCCGAGCCGACCGCCCACTCCGCTACGTCACCGACCCGGACGCCGAGGGGGGCCGAGGTCTGCTTCTCGTGACGCTGCTCAGCCGGGCCTGGGGCGTCACGGAACGGGTCGTGGGCAAGACGGTCTGGGCGGAACTCCCCCTCAAGGAACCTGAGTCACACAGGGGTACAACCATCACCGGCCACCGTGAGTCTCCTACCCACTGACTTAGATCACCGCAGGAGACGCATGTTCACGCGCACCAACCTTCGGCTGGCGCTCGCCACGGCCACCGCCGTGTCGCTGACCGGCGGGCTGCTCACCCTCTCCGTGGGCGCCGCCACCGCCGCTACTCCGGCGAAGTACGCCGATGACTTCAACGGGGACGGCTACCGCGACTTCGCCACCAGCGACCTCAGTGGCGGAGTCGTGGTGACGTACGGGACGGCGACCGGTCCCGGCACCACGACCAAGACCTTCACGCAGGCGAGCGCGGGCATCCCCGGCACGCCGGGTGACGCGGGCGGCTACGTCGACGGCTTCGGCGAGGACATGGCCACCGCCGACCTCAACCGTGACGGATACGCCGACCTCGCCGTCGCCGACTTCACCGAGAAGGTCGGTACCAAGGTGGGCGCGGGCGCGGTCACCATCCTGTGGGGTGCCAAGACCGGTCTCTCCGGCACCGGCGCCATCCGCCTCAAGGTCACCGCCCACGCCCGCTACGGCTTCGGCAAGGAGATCGAGACCGGCGACTTCAACGGCGACGGCAAGGCCGACCTGGCGGTCGCCAACGGCATCGACACCGTCTACGTCTACCGGGGAGGGTTCGCCAAGTCGGGCTCCACGGGCTCGGTCACCAAGCATGTCGCGGGCGACATCCTCGAACCCACCGGCATGGTCGCCGGCAAGGTCACCAAGGACAAGGCGACCGATCTGTACCTCCTCGGCCAGGGCTACCACGACGACAAGATGACCCAGGACGCCTGGTTCCTGCGCGGCGGCTCCACGGTCAAGCCGGGCAAGCGGACGGTCGTCAACAGCTCCAAGCCCGACTACAGCCCGACCGGCGTCATCGCCGACTTCAACAAGGACGGCTACGGGGACCTCGCGGTCAGCGACACCCGGTGGAGCGACTTCGCCGGTTCGGTGGTCGTGTGGCGTGGGGGCGGCACCGGGCCGACGACCAAGTACCGGCTGTCCCAGAGCACTTCCGGTGTCGCCACGGCCGCCACCAAGAACGACTACTTCGGCTCGGACCTCTCGGCCGCCGACACCGACGGCGACGGCTACGCGGACCTGGCGGTGGGCGTACGGGAGGAGAAGGTCGGCTCGGTGAAGTACGCGGGTGGCGTTCACCTCCTGCGCGGCTCCAAGTCCGGTCTCACCGGTACGAACTCCCAGTGGTTCACCCGCGCTTCCGCGGGCGTCCCGGGTGCCCCCACCGAGTTCGAGACCTTCGGCTCCCTCGTCCGCCTGCGCGACATCGACCGCGACGGCGACAAGGACCTGCTGGTGTCGAGCGACTCCTACGCCCCCAGCGTGCTGCTGCCCGGCACGGCCACCGGTGTCACGGGCACCGGCGCCAAGGAACTGAACGTGGTGGCCGCGTTCCCGCAGTGACGAACGGTGCGGACGGCTGACGGCGGTGGGGGGGGGGCGGGCGCGCGCACCCCCCCCCCCCCCCCCCCCCCCCCCCCCCCCCGCGCCGCCCCCCCCCCCCCCCCCCCCCCCCCCCCCCCACA
>NZ_JBIUUU010000034.1:0-87428 GCF_044742595.1 Streptomyces sp. NPDC087859
CACCCCCCAGGCCATGCGTTCGACAGGGGGAGAAAGTCATGCCAACTCCGGAGGCCGGGCGCCCCATTGCGGGGCCACGAAGAAGGTAATGGGGGATCACTTCCAGTCGTAGGCGTACGCGGCGACCCAGGTGACGTCGAGCTGGGCGCTGCTGCCCGGAGCCGCGCCGGGGCCCTCCAGGGCGCTCTCGTTCTGGAGCACCCAGGACAGGGGCTCGGCCGGCACTTTGCGGGTGTCGTGCCCCACCTGCCGGCCGTCCACGAAGAACCGCACATGGCCGGGCGTCCACTCGGTCGAGACGGTGTGCCATTCCGTCCAGTCGTCGCTGCCCGGGAAGTAGCCCTGTTCACCCCCGCCGCACGGATGGTGGAAGGCCGTGAGATCGCCGGTCCACTCGCCCTCGGGGTGGTCCATCTCGCAGCCCCCGCCGTAGTGCAGCCAGGCCGACTTGTAGCCCGGGGCCAGTGCGGTCACCTTGATACGGGCGCTGTACTTGCCGTACTTCATCTGCATGACGGCACGAGGTACCACTGCCGCAGCGTGCACGGGACCCCCGTCGGCGGGCCGCCACATACGGATGAACATCCTGCCGTCGCCGTTCTCCGCGGGGCCCACGCTCACGGTGTCCTCCGGGTGGTAGACACCCACCACCTGGCGGCCGCGGTCATTGGCCGTGTCACGCCAACCGGTCGGATAGGCCCACCAGTTGTCGCGGTACGCACCGCGCAGGCCCCCGCAGTACGCGGCCGAGGTGTCGGCGTCGTGGTCGCAGTCGCTGAACCCGCCCAGCGGCACCCGGTCACCGTTGAAGTCCTCGGCGAGGACCTGCCAGAACGGCCCGCAGTCGCCGCGGGGCAGTTCGGTGCCGGTGGTGCGGCAGGCGTCGGCCGCACCGGCTTCCCCCGCTGCTCCGTCGGCACGGGGGACGCCGAGGACGGCGGCCAGGAGCACGAGCCCCATGGACACCAGCAGAGCGCGCTTACGACCGTTCGGTGCTGCGTGTGATCCCATCGGGAGGCCCTCCGGTCCTCGGTGCGCCGATGTCGTACGACGGGAAGTGCCGCGCGAGGGAGCATCCTCGCCGCGAGCCGGGGCGAACACCATCCCCGGAACGGCCGGAGTAGCGGAGCGTCGGACTCCAGTCGCGTTGCTTCGGGCCCGTCCGCTCGTTGATCTCTCCACGCGGTGAGCGATGATCGGAGAGCCCTGTGCGCATGACCGACCTCCAGCGGTGCGAGATCCGGCCCGGAAGGCTCGTGGAGTGGACCCTGCATCCCGCATCGGTGGGCGCGGCGCGGGCGTTGCCGGACGACGCGAGGCCACCGGCGTACGTCCAGGAGTCCCACATCCGCACGGCACGGACGGTGCGGGAGGACGGGCTGTTCGTGCCGACCTGGCTCGGTACCGCCTTCGACATCCCCGGGCACGTCGAACTCGACGTGCTGCAGGGCGCGTTGGAGGCCTGGATGCTGCGGCACGAGACGCTGCGCAGCGGGTTCCGATGGGCCGGCGACGAGATGCGGCGGTTCACCCTCGACTCCGAGGCCGTCGCCCTGCACCGCGAGGACATCGGCGAGTTCGCGGACGCGGTGACGCTGACCCGGTACCTGCAGGACCGTTTCGACGTCGCCGCCGACGCGCTCACCTGGCCCAACTTCCTGTTCACGGCCGTCGTGCGGGACGACGGCGCGAGTGTGTACATGGCGTTCGACCACAGCAACGTGGACGCGTACTCGCTCCACCGCATCACCGCCGAGATCCACGAGCTGTACGCGGCCGGCCTCGAAGGGCGGATCGTCGCGCCCGAACCGGTCGCCAGCTACGTCGACTTCTGCGCCGACGAACGCTCGGACGCGGACCGGATCGACGACACCCATCAAGTCGTCAGCCGCTGGCGGGAGTTCATCGCGCGCTGCGACGGCAGGCTGCCGAACTTCCCCGTCGACCTCGGCCTGGACCCCGAAGGTCCGCTGCCCGAGCAGAGGTTCGTCCAGGAGATGCTCGTGGACGCCGCGGACGCGGCGGCCTTCGAGGCGTACTGCCGTCCCTACGGCGGCAGTCTGGTCGGGATCGTCGCGGCCGTCGCGCTCGCCGCCCGCGAGATCAGCGGCCTGAGCGTGTACCGCACCGTCGTGCCCTTCCACACCCGGGTCAAGTCCCGCTGGGCCGACTCGGTCGGCTGGTACGTGGGCGGGGCGCCCGTCGAGATCCCGGTGGAGCGGGCCGTGGACTTCGACGCCGCCCTGGAACTGGTCCGCGCCGCGCTGCGCGACACCCGGGCGCTGTCCCGGATGCCCCTGGCCCGCGTCCTGAGCCTCCTGGGCGCGGACTTCCGGCCCACCTCACCGGACCTGTACTCGATCCTCTCGTACGTCGACTCGCGTGACATCCCCGGTGCCGGGCGCTGGCAGGAGCTGAAGGCGTACGGGCTGATCAGGGTGTCCTACGGCGACCAGGTGTGCGCGTGGGTCACCCGGGTCCCCGAAGGTCTGCAGTTCGCCTGCCGACTGCCGGACACGCCGGTCGCCGACAAGAACATGCGGCGCTGTGCGGAGCTTCTGCGGGCACGGATCGTCGCGGTGGCGCGCGAGACCGGGACCGTCGGCGCAGGATGTGACCGTCGGGGCGGACGAGCAGTACGTTCGGGTGCGTGAACATCGACAGCCGAGAACGAGCCGAGCGTTTCGTCGAGTTGCATCGGGAGGGCTGCTTCCTGCTCCCCAACGCCTGGGACGTGGGAAGTGCCCGGGTCCTGGAGTCGGCCGGCTTCCCCGCCGTGGCCACCACGAGCGCGGGCGTCGCCTTCTCGCTCGGGCGCCCGGACCACGACTTCCACGAAGAGAAGGCGCCGGACGGGCGGATCGGCCGGGACACCATGATCCGCCGGGTCCGTGAGATCGCGGACGAGCTCCGGGTGCCGCTCAGCGCCGACCTGGAGGACGGGTTCGGCGAGGCGCCCGAGACCGTGGCGGAGACCATCTCGATGACCCTCGCGGCAGGCGCCGCGGGGGGCAACATCGAGGACTTCACCGGCGACCGCGCCCGGCCCCTGTACGAGGAGCCGGTCGCGGTGGACCGCATCCGCGCCGCCCGTGCCGCCGTGGACGCCGCCGGCGAACCGTTCGTCCTGGTCGGCCGGACGGATGTGCTGCTGGTCGGCGGCTCGCTCGACGAGGCCGTGCGGCGGGCCAACGCCTGTCTGGCGGCCGGCGCGGACTGCGCGTTCGTGCCGGGAGCCGCCGACGCCGAGACCATCGGCACCCTGGTGCGGGAACTCGACGGGCCGCTCAATGTCGTCATGGGCCTCACCGGCAACGCACTGGCCCTGGACGACCTGCGCGAACTCGGGGTGCGCAGGGTCACGGTCGGCGGCAGCATCGCGCGTGCGATGTACCGTCACCTGCTGGACGCGGCAAGGGAGTTGGCGGAGCGGGGCACCTTCTCCTATGCCGACGGCCAGCTCGCCCAGACGGATCTGAACGACCTGTTCCGGCAGGACTGACGCTCACCGAGGGCGGACGGTCCCCAGGGATTGCCGGGTCGTCCGCCGCGTCGGCGGCGCGGGGGCCGGTCTCACGCGGAGACCTCTTCGGTGCGGGGGACGGAGGGGCGGGCGGCGGAGTCGTCGAGGGTGCCGCGGTGGGTCTCGCGGACGAAGCAGACCGTCACCGCGGTGATGGCGGCGCCGCCGCAGAGCAGCAGGGCGACGGGGGTGCTGTTGCCGCTTCCGGCCACCAGGCTCCCGGCGATCATGGGGGAGAAGCCGGCGCCGACGAGGGTGGCGCCCTGGTAGCCGAGAGAGGCACCGGTGTAGCGGACCTTGGTGCCGAACATCTCGGTGAGCAGTGCGCCCAGCGGGCCATACATCGTGGACTGGGCGATGCCGTGGCCGAGAACGACGGCGAGGATCAGCAGCCCGGGCGACCCCGAGTCGACCAGCGCCAGGACGGGGAAGGCGAGCGCGGCCGAGGCGACGGCTCCGGCGAGGACGACCGGGCGGCGGCCGACCTTGTCGGAGAGCGCGGAGGCGCAGGGCAGCACGACGAGCGCGACGCACGCGGAGACGGTGAGGGCGTTGAGCACCTGCGGCCGGGCGTACCCGATGCCGGTGGCGTACGCGATCATGTAGCTGGTCAGCAGCGACTGCGCGGTGAAGGCGCCGATGCCGACACCGCAGGCCAGCAGGACGGGGCGCGGGTTGCGCAGGACGTCGAGGATGGGCAGCCGGGACTCGGCGCGGTCCTTCTTGACCTCGGCGAAGAGCGGGCTCTCCACCACCTTGAGCCGGACGAAGAGGCCGACGCCGAGCAGGGCGACGCTGAACAGGAACGGCACCCGCCAGCCCCACGCCGCGAAGTCGTCCTTGGGGAGGGTGACGACGTACGCGACGACGGCGGTGGACAGCAGGGAGCCGAGCGGGGCTCCCATCTGCGTGAAGCTGGACCACAGGCCGCGGCGTCGCTCTCCGGCGTGCTCGACGACCATCAGGGTCGCGCCGCCCCACTCACCGCCGATGGCGACGCCCTGGACGACGCGCAGGGCGATCAGCAGGACCGGAGCCCACACACCGATCGTGTCGTAGGTGGGCAGCAGGCCGATGAGGAAGCTGGCGCCGCCCATCAGACCCATGGTGAGCAGCAGCATCGACTTGCGGCCGAGCCGGTCGCCGAAGTGGCCGAAGAGGATGCCGCCGAGCGGACGGGCGACATAGCCGGCGGCGAAGGTGCCGAACGCGGCGATCGTGCCGACGGCCGGATCGGCGCCGGGGAAGAACAGTTCGCCGAAGACGAGCGCGGCGACGGTTCCGTAGACGAGGAAGTCGTAGAACTCCACGGCGGTACCGAGCAGCCCGGAGGCGGCGACCAGGCGCAGCTGCCGGGTTCGCTCGGCGGCCGTGGACGGTGATGCGACGGGGGACGGGGGCATCGCGGTCTCCCTTGACCGGGGGAAGGACACCGCGAAAGTAGGCTCTAACTTCACCGCAGTCAAGAAAGTGCACAACATTAGGGTGTGGGGCGGCCCGATACGCCTCACCCGGGTTCAGCGGGTCTCGCCGGTCAGCAGCCGCCGGGGGTTCGCGACCCGGAAGGCGTGGGCAGCGGCCCCGCCCAGACCGAACCCGGGATGGCGCGGGGGCTCCGCGTACGGCCGGTCCGAGCCCTGGACGACGGCGTCCGCCCCCAGGGCGCGGACCACGGCCTCCACGGAGCGCGGACCGTAGGAGGACGTCTCGACGAAGACATCCGGATCCACCGCCGCCGAGCCGTCGCCCCGGGCGGCGAAGCGCTCCCCGTGCAGCGGGGCCAGCCCGGCGAGCAGCGCGAAGCACACCCGCAGGTGAGGGTGGCGGGGGCGGCCGAAGGCGCGGAAGGCGAACCAGGCGGCGTGCATCTGCTGGACGTAGGGCACCATCGCGGGCCACCAGCCGGGCCCCTGGGACCCGCCCGGTGCGGGCCCGGGGTGGACGAAGAGCGGCAGGTCGCGCTCCTCCAGCAGGTCGAGCAGCGGGGCGCAGCGCGCGTGACCGGCGGCGTCCAGCAGGGCGTCGGCCGGGAGCTGGAGCCCCACGAAGCCCCCGTCGAGGTCCTCGGCCGTCGCCTTCGCGTCGATGTCCCGCACACCCGCGGCGGCCCAGGCGCCGAACGGTTCGGGCAGGGCGGCCGCGCCCTCGTGGTAGGCGTCGAGGAGCGGGCGGGCCTCGGCCGCCGGCAGCCACTCCACGCCGATCGGAGCCGACATCGAGACGAGCGCCCGCCCCAGACCGTCGGCGCCGGCGAGCTCGGCACGCCGGGCGACGTCGTGGTCGGCGGGCGGGATCTCGTACGGCGGCTCCCCGTCCAGGCACAGGGTCCAGCCGTCCAGACGCGGCGGCTCACGGCGTGAGCGCAGGGCCGCCACCAGGGACGGCGTCCAGAGATGCTGGTGCACGTCGACGTTCATGACACTTCTCCCACCCAGGCGCGCGGTGTGCTCCGGACTTCCTCGTCACTCAGGATCCCGCGGGCCCCCACCGCCCCGTCCACCCCGCGGCGGACCGGACTGAACACCCACCGCGTCACACCCGTACCTCCTGGCATACGTCCGGCCGACGTCCCGAAACGGAGAGGTACGTGTCCCAGCGCGCCCGCAGTCCGCTCACCGCCCGCCTGCTACTGGCGGGCGGGCTCGCCCTGCTCACCCTGGCCACGGGGTGCGGCCCGGGGTCGGACGAGTCCAAGGTGAGCAGCGGCACGAAGGTGACGGCCGCTCCTTCCGCCGGTGTCGTGGCTCCCGCGAAAGTGGAGGTCATCGCCGGACTCGTCGGCTGCAAGGTCAAGATCCGCACGGACGCCGACGAGCTGAGGGAAGGCGTGTGCCACGGGAAGGACGGTGACTTCCTCATCACCACGTTCCCCGAGGAGCGGCTCAAGCTCACCTGGCTGGACGCCGCCTCCATCTACGGCGGCAAGTACCTCGTCGGCACCCGCTGGGTGGTCAGCGCCCCGGAGCCGCTGCTGAAGAAGTTCCGCCCCGAACTCGGCGGGAAAATCCAGCAGTTGTAGGGCTAGCCCGCGGCCGGTTCGTAGTCGGTGATGTCGTAGCGGACCTCGTCGTCGACGGCGTTCTTCTCCCAGTCGAGCTCGATGCTCGTCGGATGCCCGTCCGCCGCGTACCGGGCCTGCGCCGTGTCCGCGTCGTCGCCGCGCGCCTGCTCCAGCTCCTCCAACAGCGCGCCCAGGGTGGGTACTTCGCCGGGCAGCTGCCGTACGACCCGGCGCGCGCTGTCGTCGAGGCCGACCGCCTTGGTGACCTCGCCGCCTCGGACCGTGATCCGGAAGGTGCCGATGAGGGCCCGTTCGCCCTCGCTCGACGTCAGCGTGTACGTGTACGAGGCGGGCTCCTCCCAGGCGGGCGCGGCCGGCTCCGCCTCCTCACCGCAGGCGGCCAGGCCACCCACCAGCACGGCCACAAGGGAGAGCGAGCGTACGACGGTCATGGCGGCCCCTTCGAAGACGGTTACCGCTACGACGCCGGCCGGCCCCAGGACGTTCGGGACCGGCCGGCGCTCGTACCGTCAGGAGCGGCTCAGGACGACTGGGCCGTCCGGTACAGGTTCTGTGCGTCCGCGCCGAAGTACGGGCCGTACATCGCGTTCGGCAGGAAGTTGTACTTGAAGCTGTTCACCGAGGACTGGAGTCCGGTGCCGGTGGCCTCGTTGAACTGGGTGAACCAGGGGCCGCCGCTGGAGCCGCCGGTCATGTTGCAGGTCAGACCGTGGTCGCTGGAGAGCAGGAAGTCGCGGTAGGTGGTGCCGCTGCAGTAGATGAACTTCTGGCCGTCGTACGGGGCGGCGGCGGGGAAGCCGAAGGCGTACATCGCCTTGCTGTAGCCGGTGTTGAACGCCAGGCCCTGACCGCCGACGACATCGGTCAGCAGCCGTCCGTCCAGCGGGGCCACCACGGCCGCGCCGATGTCGTAGTTGATGTCCTCGCTCGCCGTCCACTGCGGGGTCGACAGGGTCTTGGACGCCGACCAGGTGCCGTACGGCGTCTGCCCGTCGTGGTACCCGGGCGCGAACACCCAGTTGGTGTGCCAGGCGCCCTCCAGTTTCACGCAGTGCCCGGCCGTGAGGACGGTGGACTTGTTGGCGCTGGTGACGGCGTTGCCGGAGCAGGAGGCGGTACGGCCCTGGTAGGTGAAGAACACCCGCCCGGCGGTCTGGACGACCGCTCCGCCACCGGTCCACGCGCCGCCGCCGTTGGGAAACGCCAGCGTGCCGACCGGCGAGCCCGGGGCGCTGGGTGCGATGAGCGTCTTCCTGCCCTTGCGGGGCTCGGATGCCGTCACCTCGGAGCGGTCGACGGACAGGACGTCGAGCGGAGTCGCCTGGCGCATCCGCTCCGGGGTCCAGAAGGCCTGGGTGCGTTGCTGCGCCGTGAGCGACACGGTTCCCGGGTCGGGGGCGGCGCCGGCCGGAGTGGTGAGGACGCCGGCGGTCAGCAGTGCGGCTGCGCCCACCAGGGCGGCACGAAGTCTGCCTATCACGCGGTCTCCTTCTGCGGTGGGGGTCGGAGGGTGTGACCGTTCTGCGCGCAGAGTGCCACCGAACGCCCTATTTGGGCAGGTGCACGTCAGAATGATGGCCGAAAAGACGCACCCTCTCTCCGCCGGCGACACAGGGGGCGATCTCGCCGCCGCCCGGAGGATGGGGTTGACTTCGAGCCCCGGCCCGGAACCACGACAGGAGCCCTTCGTGACGTACGACATCACCGCCCTCCGCTCCCAGTTCCCCGCCCTGACCGCCAGAACAGCGCACTTCGACGGCCCGGGCGGCACCCAGACACCCCGGCCCGTGATCGACGCCATCGCCGACGCGCTGACACATCCGCTGTCCAACCGGGGCAGCGTGACGCTGGGGGAGCGCAACGCGGAGAGCCTCGTCAGCGAGGCCCGCCGGGCCATGGCCGACCTGCTGGGCGCGGACCCGAGGGGGATCGTCTTCGGCCGCAGCGCCACACAGCTCACCTACGACTTCTCCCGCACCCTCGCCGACACCTGGTCGCCCGGTGACGAGGTCGTCGTCACCCGCCTCGACCACGACGCCAACATCCGCCCCTGGGTCCAGGCCGCCGCGCGGGTCGGTGCCACCGTGCGCTGGGCCGACTTCGACCCGGCCACAGGCGAGTTGACCCCGGACGACATCGGCGCCGTGGTGTCCGACCGCACGCGCCTGGTCGCCGTCACCGCCGCCTCCAACCTGATCGGCACCCGCCCCGACATCGCGGCGATCTCCCGACTCGCGCACGAGGCAGGCGCGTTCGTGTACGTCGACGGTGTCCATCACACCGCTCACAGCCTGGTCGACCTGGAGTCGCTCGGCGCGGACTTCTTCGTCTGCTCCCCGTACAAGTTCCTGGGCCCCCACCACGGAGTCCTCGCCGCCGCTCCGGAGCTGCTGGAGACCCTGCGCCCCGACAAGCTGCTGCCCTCCACCGACGCGGTCCCCGAGCGGTTCGAACTGGGCACCCTGCCCTATGAGTTCCTCGCCGGGACCAGGGCGGCGGTCGACTTCATGGCCGGCCTCGACGCGACGGCGACGGGCACTCGGCGCGAGCGTCTGGCGGCGGCCTACGCGGAGCTCGAGGCGCACGAGCACACCCTGCGCACCCAGCTCGACAAGGGCCTGGCCGCGCTCCCCGGCATCACGATCCACTCCAGGGCGGCCGACCGCACCCCCACCCTGCTGCTGACCTTCGAGCACCGCACCACGACCGACGCCTACGGCTTCCTCGCCGAGCGCGGCATCCAGGCCCCCTCCGGCTCCTTCTACGCCATCGAGGCCTCCCGCCACCTGGGCCTCGGCGACACCGGCGGCCTCCGCGTCGGCCTCGCGCCCTACAACGACTCCGAGGACGTCGACCGGCTCCTGGCCGGGCTGGGGGAGTTCCTGGCACGCTGACGGGCCGTCCGCCCGCCCTCGTCCTATCGAGGAGGCCCGTCCTCGTCCCGTCGGGGAGGCACAGGGCGGGCCCGCCGACCGCGACCCCGGGCGGGCTCGCCCTGTGCGTTGCCCTCGGTCAGGGCCGTCCGCCCCGCTCCAACGGGATCCGCTCGCCCGCCTCGACCGCGACCGGCAGCCGGTTCTCCGTCGGCGGCAGCGGGCAGGTGGCCAGGTCGGTGTAGGCGCAGGGCAGATTCCCGGCACGGTTGAAGTCGAGCGTGACCTTGCCCTCGGCATCGGGAGCGGCGATCTGGAGTGAGCGGTTCGCCGCGTACGTCGTCACGCCCGAGGTCTCGTCCGTGAACAGCGCCATCAGCGCGCCGGGCCCCCTGCCGTTGAACGCCGTGAGGCGGTGCCGCACGCCGGCCAGCTCGAACTCGACCTGGCCGGGGGAGTCGTACACGTGCTCAAGGCCCTCGACGGCGGCGCCCACGGTCACCGGGCGCGGCTCGGGGAAGGGCAGGAAGCGGCCGGGGACCACCCAGCGCGGGTCGGGGGCGTAGGCCGGGGTCCGGGTGAAGGACGTACGCAACGGGTTGCCGGGATGGCGCGGGCGCACGATGTCCTGTCCGCCGCGCTTGGCGACCTCGATGACCGCGTCGCCCGCGCCCACGTACACGCTGTCCCGTTCCGCGACGATCCCGAAGTCGTACCGGCCGCGCACCGGCTCCCCGTCGACGGTCAGCTCCTCGCCCTCGGCCAGCTCGACCACCACCCCTTCGGCGGTGCTCGACCAGGCTCCGGGCGCGTCCTCGAAGCGCTCCGGCTCCGGGCCCAGCCAGTGGAGGCCGGTGATCGCGAGGAAGCCGTGCGGACCGGAGAGGACCGCCTCCTTCTGCCGGTGCCACTCCTGCCATTCCTGTGCGAAGCTCACTCGGTCGACGTCCTGGACGGTCATGTCCGCTCCCTCGCGCTGCGGTGGTGGTGCTCCGTGCAACCGCCGTACCGTCGCAGATCATCCCCAAACGGCAATCCGCGCGTGACCCGGCTCTCATGGCACGACGGAGACATTGCCGAGACGATGGGGGGCGTCACCGGCAGGCCGAAGGGATCCGGAATGCTCCGCAAGGTACTGGTAGCCAACCGTGGTGAGATCGCGATTCGCGCGTTCCGAGCCGGTTATGAGCTGGGCGCGAGGACGGTCGCCGTCTTCCCCCACGAGGACCGCAACTCGCTGCATCGGCTCAAGGCCGACGAGGCGTACGAGATCGGCGAACCGGGACACCCGGTGCGGGCCTATCTCTCCGTCGAGGAGATCATCCGGGCCGCCCGTCAGGCCGGCGCCGACGCCGTCTATCCGGGCTACGGGTTCCTGTCCGAGAACCCCGAGCTCGCGCGGGCCTGCGAGGAAGCCGGTATCACCTTCGTCGGGCCGAGCGCGGAGATCCTGGAGCTGACGGGCAACAAGGCCCGCGCCGTGGCCGCCGCCCGCGCGGCCGGCGTACCGGTGCTGGGCTCCTCCGAGCCGTCCAGCGACGTGGACGAGCTGGTGCGGGCCGCCGAGGACATCGGGTTCCCCGTGTTCGTCAAGGCCGTCGCCGGTGGTGGCGGGCGCGGTATGCGCCGGGTCGAGGAGCGCGCGCAGCTGCGGGAGTCCATCGAGGCGGCGGCCCGTGAGGCGGCCTCCGCGTTCGGCGACCCGACGGTGTTCCTGGAGAAGGCCGTCGTGGACCCCCGGCACATCGAGGTGCAGATCCTCGCCGACGGCCAGGGCAACGTCATCCACCTCTACGAGCGCGACTGTTCCCTCCAGCGCCGCCACCAGAAGGTCATCGAGCTGGCCCCCGCGCCGAACCTCGACCCGGAGCTGCGCGACCGGATCTGCGCCGACGCCGTGCGCTTCGCCCGCGAGATCGGCTACCGCAACGCCGGCACCGTCGAGTTCCTGCTCGACCCGGCCGGCAACCACGTCTTCATCGAGATGAACCCGCGCATCCAGGTCGAGCACACGGTCACCGAGGAGGTCACCGACGTCGACCTCGTCCAGTCCCAGCTCCGTATCGCCGCCGGCGAGACCCTGGCCGACCTCGGGCTGTCCCAGGAGACGGTCGTCCTGCACGGCGCCGCACTCCAGTGCCGTATCACCACCGAGGACCCCGCCAACGGCTTCCGCCCCGACACCGGCCGCATCAGCGCCTACCGGTCGCCCGGCGGCTCCGGCATCCGCCTCGACGGCGGAACCACCCACGCCGGTACGGAGATCAGCGCGCACTTCGACTCGATGCTGGTCAAGCTCACCTGCCGGGGCCGGGACTTCGGCACCGCCGTCAAGCGCGCCCGGCGTGCCGTCGCCGAGTTCCGGATCCGCGGTGTGGCCACCAACATCCCGTTCCTCCAGGCCGTCCTCGACGACCCGGACTTCCAGGCGGGCCGTGTCACCACGTCGTTCATCGAGCAGCGCCCGCACCTGCTGACCTCCCGGCACTCCGCCGACCGCGGCACCAAGCTGCTCACCTACCTCGCCGACGTCACGGTGAACAAGCCGCACGGCGACCGCCCCGAGCTGATCGAGCCGACGACCAAGCTCCCGCGTCCCACCGCCGAGGTGCCTCCCGCCGGTTCGAAGCAGAAGCTCGCCGAACTCGGCCCGGAGGGCTTCGCGCGCTGGCTGCGCGAGTCGCCGACCATCGGTGTCACCGACACCACCTTCCGCGACGCCCACCAGTCGCTGCTCGCCACCCGCGTCCGCACCAAGGACCTCCTCGCGGTCGCCCCGGTCGTCGCGCGCACCCTGCCCGAGCTGCTGTCCCTGGAGTGCTGGGGCGGCGCCACCTACGACGTCGCCCTGCGCTTCCTCGCCGAGGACCCGTGGGAGCGGCTGGCCGCGCTGCGCGAGGCCGTCCCCAACATCTGCCTCCAGATGCTGCTGCGCGGCCGCAACACCGTCGGCTACACCCCGTACCCGACCGAGGTGACCGACGCCTTCGTGCAGGAGGCCGCCGCCACCGGCATCGACATCTTCCGCATCTTCGACGCCCTCAACGACGTCGGCCAGATGCGTCCGGCGATCGAGGCCGTACGGGAGACGGGCACCGCGGTCGCCGAGGTCGCCCTCTGCTACACCTCCGACCTGTCGAACCCCGACGAGCGGCTCTACACCCTCGACTACTACCTGCGGCTGGCCGAGCAGATCGTCGAGGCGGGCGCCCACGTCCTGGCCGTCAAGGACATGGCCGGACTGCTCAGGGCCCCGGCCGCGGCGACCCTCGTCTCCGCCCTGCGCCGGGAGTTCGACCTCCCCGTCCACATCCACACCCACGACACGGCGGGCGGCCAGCTCGCCACCTACCTGGCCGCGATCCAGGCAGGTGCCGACGCCGTCGACGGGGCGGTCGCCTCCATGGCGGGTACCACCTCGCAGCCCTCCCTTTCGGCGATCGTCGCCGCGACCGACCACTCCGCCCGCCCCACCGGCCTCGACCTGCGGGCCGTCGGCGACCTGGAGCCGTACTGGGAGAGCGTCCGCCGGATCTACGCCCCCTTCGAGGCGGGCCTCGCCTCCCCGACCGGTCGCGTCTACGACCACGAGATCCCCGGCGGCCAGCTCTCCAACCTGCGCACCCAGGCCGTGGCCCTGGGCCTCGGCGACCGGTTCGAGGACATCGAGGAGATGTACGCCGCCGCCGACCGCATCCTCGGTCACCTGGTGAAGGTCACCCCGTCCTCGAAGGTGGTCGGCGACCTCGCCCTGCACCTCGTCGGCGCCGGGGTCTCCCCGCAGGACTTCGAGGCGACGCCGGACCGGTTCGACATCCCCGACTCCGTGATCGGCTTCCTCCGCGGCGAGCTGGGCACCCCGCCCGGTGGCTGGCCGGAGCCCTTCCGCAGCAAGGCACTCGAGGGCCGCGCCGACGCCAAGCCCGCACCGCAGCTGACCACGGAGGAGCGCGACGGACTGGAGAAGGACCGGCGCGTCACCCTCAACCGCCTCCTCTTCCCCGGCCCGACGCGGGACTTCGAGACGCACCGCCAGTCCTTCGGCGACACGAGCGTCCTGGACAGCAGGGACTTCTTCTACGGCCTGCGCCCGGGCAAGGAGTACGCCGTCGACCTCGAACCCGGCGTCCGTCTCCTGCTGGGCCTGGAGGCCATCGGCGAGGCCGACGAGCGCGGTGTCCGCACGGTGATGTCCACCCTGAACGGCCAGCTCAGGCCCATCCAGGTGCGCGACACGGCCGCCGCGTCGGATGTTCCGGTCACCGAGAAGGCCGACCGCTCCAACCCCGGCCATGTCGCCGCCCCGTTCGCCGGAGTCGTGACGCTCGCGGTCGCCGAGGGCGACGAGGTCGCGGCCGGCGGCACGGTCGCCACCATCGAGGCGATGAAGATGGAGGCCGCGATCACCGCCCCCAAGGCGGGCAAGGTCTCCCGGCTCGCCATCAACCGGATCCAGCAGGTGGAGGGCGGCGATCTGCTCTTCGTGATCGGCTAGGACACGGTCAGACCCCGAGCGCTCCCGCGGGGTGGCCGTACCGACGGCCGCACGCGGTGAGGGCGAGGACTCCGGTGCCGGTGACCCGGGTCCTCGCCCCGAGCGCGCCGGGGTCGACGGCGAGACGGGCGGCGATGTCGGTGGCGTAGCAGGTGTCGGGTAACCCGAGGTCCCTCTTCACCTGGGCGTAGCGGGCGTAGAACGCCTCGACGTCCAGCGGGCCCGCCCCGGCCGGCACGTCGCCGACAGCGTCGAGGGCGCCGCCGGTGTCCATGTGCGTGTCCGCCGGCACCTTCCAGTCCACGGGCGATCCCTCGTCGCACAGCATGGCCAGTGCCGAGGAGAGCTCGGCGGGCGGCGGCGTCTTGTCCATGGTGGAAACCCTAGGGGGAGCCACTGACAGCCCCTCCGACAGATAGGTACCTTGACATAGGTATCTCTGCATACTGATAATCCCCGTGTGCCCCCGTCCAGCGCCTCCGCCCAGGAGATCGACCGCGTAGCCGCCGATCTCCTGCTGTGCCTGCCCGCGCTGCACCGGGCGATGGACCGCCGGGTCAGTCAGGACTTCCCGCACCCCAAGCCGCCCGAGGCCCAACTGGCCCTGCTGTGGCATGTGCGGGCGCATGAGGGCGCCACGGTCCGCGAGGCCGCCGAGGCCCTGATGATGAAGCCGAACAACGTCAGCGCACTGGTCTCGCAGCTCACCCGGCAGGGAGAGCTGGAGCGGCGACAGGACACCGCCGACAAGCGGATCGCGCACCTGTATCTGACGGCGGTGGCCCGGCAGCGGATCGCCGAGGTCGAGCAGCTCATGAGCGTCCATCTCGTGGACGCGCTGCAGGCGTTGACGGACGGGGAGCGCCGCGCGCTCGGTGCGGCCGTGGGCGCCTTGCACGCCCTGACCGGTCAGCTCCGCGCCGCCCAGGGCTGACGCACGGGCGGCCTGCCTGTCTGCTCGTCCGTCTCCGCCCTCTTCCTCGCCCTCTTCCTCCTTCTCAGCACAAGGACCTGGCTTCTCCATGCCCTCTTCCACCGCCGTTCCCGTCGGCGTGCCCGCGCCCGCCGACGAAACCAGCCGCAGCCCCCGCTCCAACCCCTGGCTGACCCTGATCGCCGTCGCCTTCGGTCTGTTCATGGTCGGCCTGGACGGCTCGGTCGTGGCGATCGCCAACCCCGAGATCGGCCGCGACCTCAACGCCTCCACCGCCGACCTCCAGTGGGTCACCAACTCCTATCTGCTGGCCCTGGCGGCCGCCCTGATCCTCGGCGGCAAGCTCGGTGACCGGCTGGGCCGCCGCACCTTCTACCTGATCGGCGTCGCCGGCTTCACCCTCGCCTCCGTCGCGATCGGGCTCGCCGGCTCGATCGAGGGCGTGATCGCCTTCCGCGCGGTCCAGGGCTTCTTCGGCGCCCTGCTGATGCCCAACACCCTCGGTCTGCTGCGCGCGGTGTTCCCGCCGAGGAAGTTCGGCATGGCGGTCGGCATCTGGGCCATGGTCTCGTCCGTGTCCACCGCGCTCGGCCCCATCGTCGGCGGTCTGCTCGTCCAGCACGTCAACTGGGAGTCCGTCTTCTACATCAACGCCCCCATCGGGGTGATCGCCCTCGTCTACAGCGCGCTCGTCCTGCCGCAGAGCAAGAACACCGCGGCCGCGGGGGAGAAGTTCGACATCCCCGGCGTCGTCCTGCTCGCCGTGGGTCTGCTCGCCGTCGTGTTCGGAGTGGTCAAGGGCGAGACGTGGGGCTGGACTTCGGCCGGCACCCTCGGCGCGATCGGCGCGGGCGTGGTCGTCCTGCTGGTCTTCGGCCTCTACGAGACGCGCGTCGCCCACCCGCTGCTGCCCATGCGCCTGTTCCGCAACCCGGCCCTCACGGTCGGCACGGTCATCACCGCCCTGAACTTCTTCGTCCTGCTCGGCACGATCTTCTTCGTCATGCTGTACCTGCAGAACGTGCGCGGCTTCTCCCCCGTCGAAGCCGGCGTCCGCACCCTGCCGTTGAGCCTCGCCTCCGTGGTCGCCTCCCCGCTCGGCGCCGCTCTGACCGAGCGGTTCAGCGCCCGGTTCACCATGCCGCTCGGCATGTTGCTCCAGGCGGCCGCCATGTTCACCATGCTCACCTGGAGCGCCGACTCCTCGTACGCCACCATGTGGCCGCCCTTCATCGCGATGGGCCTGGGCGTCGGCATGGTGATGTCCGCCTCCTCGGAGGCCATCGTGGGCAACGCCCCGGTGCGGGACGGGGGTGTGGCCGGAGGTCTCCAGGCCACCGCGCTGCAGATCGGCGGCGCGCTCGGTACCTCGGTCCTGGTCTCCGTCATCAGCAGCCGGGTGGGCTCCACCCTCACCGGCGAACTGACCGACGCCGGGGTGCCCGCGGGGACGGCGCACGGGCTGGGCGAGGCCGAGGACGCGGTGGCCATGGGGGTGGCGCCCGTCTCCGACGCGATGCCGGCTCAGCTGAGGGCCGCGGTGGTCGAGGGCAGCCACGACGCGTTCATGAACGGTGTGCACACGGCGGTGCTGGCGACCGGTGTCCTCGCGGTGCTGGGCGCGATCGCGGCGGCGATCGGGGTGCGGCGGGCTCCGGCCGTGGAGCGGGGAGTATGATGCTTTAAGTCTAAAGCATCTAGCGTGTCCCTCCGGATCGAGGTCCCCCATGCACGTCGTCATCAGCGGTTCTTCGGGATTGATCGGCGGAGCCCTGGCCGCGTCGCTGCTCGACGACGGGCACCGGGTGACCCGACTGGTCCGCCGGGAGCCGCGGTCCCGCGACGACGGCAGCGCGGAGGCGCGCTGGGATCCGCAGGCGGGCCTGCTGGATCCCGGCGTGCTCGAAGGCGCCGACGCGGTGGTCGGGTTGGCCGGGGCGGGCGTGGGGGACCGCCGCTGGACACGGACGTACAAAAAGCAGATCCGCGACAGCCGCGTCCTCGGCACCACCGCCCTCGCGACGGCGATCACGGCCTGCGAGAAGCCGCCGCCGGTGTTCGTGTCCGGTTCGGCCATCGGCTACTACGGTGAGACCGGCACGGCCGAGACCGACGAGTCGGGCGCGCCCGGCCGGGACTTCCTGGCCGGCGTCTGCCAGGAGTGGGAGTCGGCCGCCCAGGGCGCCGGCGCGGTCGGCACGCGGGTCGTGAACACCCGCTTCGGCATCGTCGTGTCGCCCCGCGGCGGGGCGATGGGACGCCTGCTGCCGCTCGCCCGCGCGGGCCTCGGCGGGCGCCTCGGCAGCGGTGACCAGTACTGGAGTCACCTCTCCCTGACCGACGCGGTCCGCGCCCTGCGCCACATCATCGCCACGGACGGCATCACCGGACCCGTCAACATGACGTCACCGCACCCCGCCACCAACCGCGACGTCACCGCCGCCGTGGGCAAAGCCCTGCACCGGCCGACCGTTCTCGCGGTGCCGGGCTTCGCGCTGCGGCTCGTCCTGGGCGAGTTCGCCGACGGCATCCTGATGAGCCAGCGCGTGCTGCCGGGCGTCCTGTCGGCCTCCGGTTTCACCTTCGAACACCCGACCATCGACGCGGCGCTCGCCGTCGCGGTCGGCCGAGAGGGTGTCGGCTGATCGAGTGGTGACGTTCTTGAGGCAGGCGTACGGTCGAACAGTGGACGCCACCGTTCGCTGAAAGCGCGATATCCCATGACCAGTAACCCGCAGCCGACTTCCGCAGCGCAGGCCCCCACCGGGAACACCGGCGGTGGCGGAAACACCATGGCGCTGCTGGTCATCGCCTCGTGTCAGCTGATGGTGGTCCTCGACATCACCATCGTGAACATCGCGCTGCCGGACATCCAGCGCTCCCTGGACTTCTCCACCACCAGCCTGGCCTGGGTGGTCAACGCCTACACCCTCACCTTCGGCGGCCTGCTGCTCCTCGGCGGCCGCGCCGGTGACATCCTCGGCAGACGCCGTGTCTTCATCTTCGGTGTCCTGCTCTTCGTCCTGGCCTCCCTGCTCGGCGGGTTCGCGCAGAACGAGGCCCAACTCCTGGCCGCACGCGCCCTCCAGGGCGTGGGCGGCGCCATCGCCTCCCCGACCGCCCTCTCCCTGATCAGCACGACCTTCCGCGAAGGCCCGGAACGCAACCGGGCGTTCGGGGTGTTCGCCGCGGTCTCGGCGGGCGGCGGCGCGATCGGGCTGCTCGCCGGCGGCATCCTCGTCGAGTATCTGAACTGGCGATGGGTGCTCTTCGTCAACGTCCCCATCGGACTGCTCATCGCCCTCGCCGCGCCCCGCTGGATCAAGGAGTCCGAACGCCACCCGGGCCACTTCGACATCGCCGGCGCACTGACCTCCACCGTCGGCATGGTCCTGCTGGTCTACGGGTTCATCAGAGCCGCGCAGGAAGGCTGGCGGGACGGGCTCACACTGGCCTCGTTCGGCGCGGCGGTCGTCTTCCTCGGGCTGTTCATCATGGTCGAACGGCGTTCCCGGCAGCCGATCACACCGCTGCACATGTTCGCCGACCGCAACCGCGCGGGCACCTACGGCATCATGCTGTGCCTCGCCGCCGCGATCTTCGGCATGTTCTTCTTCCTCACGCTCTTCGTGCAGAACGTCCTGAACTTCAGCCCGTTGGCCACCGGGTTCGCCTTCCTGCCGGTCAGCGCGGTCATCGCGGTCGGCGCCGGGCTGGCCTCGCGGTTCCTGCCCGTCTACGGGCCCAAGCCGTTCATGGTGGTGGGCGCGATCCTGGCCGCGGCGGGACTCGCCTGGCTGACCCTGACCGATGTCGACTCCACCTACGCGGGCAGCGTCCTCGGCCCGATCCTCGTCTTCAGCCTGGGCATGGGCATGGAGTTCGTCTCGCTCACCCTGATGGCGCTCTCCAACGTGTCGGTCCAGGAGACCGGCGCGGCCTCCGGACTCCTCAACGCCACGCAGCAGGTGGGCGGTTCGCTGGGACTGTCCATCCTGGTCACGACGTTCGGCACGGCCAGCACCAACGAGGCGGAGAAGCAGGTCCCGCGCTTCCTGGACCAGGCCACCCCGGCCGAACTCCTGCAGTTCAAGCGCACCGGGCAACTCCCCGGCCACTGGGGCGACGAGGTCCTGACCGCCGGAGTCTCGGCCGCCTTCGTCGTGGCGGCGATCTTCGCCGTCCTCGCCGCGCTGATCGCCGTCCTCGCCATCCAGGTCCGCCCGTCCGACCTGGAACGCCTCAAGGGCGACGGCGTGCCCTCACCCCCGTGACGCCGGCGCGGGGACAAGCCCCAACCGCTGGGCGCGCAGCACCGTCCCGAGCCGGTCATGAGTACCGAGCTTTCGGTAGACGTTCGCGACGTGCTTGTGCACCGTCCGCTCGGAGATGCCGAGGCGACGGCCCATGGCGGCGGCGGTCAGGGAGTCGCCCAACAGGAGCAGCACGGTCGACTCCCGCGGTGTCAGCCCCACGTCGTCGCCGCTCGGCGCGACCACCCGCTGAAGGAGCTGCCGCTGCTGCTCTATCCCCGCCAGCAGCGGCTGAAGCCGCCCGGCGACCACGACTTCCTCATCGGTGAAGTCCCGCCCGGAGCGGTAGACGATGCAGCCGGTGATCGGCGCCCTCGATTGCGGCAGCGGAATCCCCAACGCGTGGTCCACGTCCATGATGTCGTCGAGCAGCCGCGCGGTCGGGCTCCCGGACCACTTCCGCCCGGCCGCGCGACGTGCCGTCACCGGCGCCCGGTCCGGGCGCACCCCGTAGTGCTCCGCGAAGGGGTACCCGGCCCGCAGCAGCCCCATGGCCTCGTCCCCGAGCCCGTCGAACTCCGGTTCCACACCGGGCGACAGACCGAGCGTGCCCCCGCTCTCGCTCCAGTCGTCCAGCTTGTAGATCAGGACCTCGGCCCCGATCAGGCCCGGCAGCGCGCCCGCCACCAACGGCCACAACCGCCCCGGATCGCGCTCGTGGAGTGCGGCGACGGCCACCGCCAGCATGCGTTCGTAGGCTCCGCCCAGCCCCTGTGCCACGTTCCTGCTCCACTCGTTCGCATACGCAGTTGTACCCATACCTGCGCAACCTCTTGCCCCTCCAGAATGCAACAGAGCAACAGCGACGTTCTCGTGTACTCCAGCACATCGGCGCCCCGGCGACCGCAGACAGGGGAGAACAGGCTCGGAGGGGATGCCTGGATCTCACCCTCTCTCCGTGCGGACCGCCGGCGCGGGGGACCGGCGGTCCGCACGGAGCTCTCGCTACGGTCCGTCCGGCCGCATCGCGTCCGAGATGGACTTGACGCCGCCGTGAGCCGTGAGTCCGCCGTCCACCGGAATGTCCGTCCCGGTGATGAACGAGGACTCGTCGGAGATCAGGAAGACCACGAGCGGGGCGATGTCGTCGGCCCTGCCGCTGCGCCCGAGCGGCGTCTCGCGGATCGTCGTCTCACGGAACGCCTCGGTGGCCGCGGCCGTCATGTCCGTCTCGATGTAGCCCGGATGGATCGTGTTGACCCGGATGCCCCGCGGCCCCAGCTCCATCGCCGCGATCCTCGACACCCCGCGCAGCGCCCACTTGCTGGCGGTGTAAGCGACGGGGTAGTAGCCGGTCAGCGCGGCCGACGAACCGACGTTGACGATCGACGAGCCCGGCGGCATCAGCGGGGAGAGCTGCTGGATGCCGAGCAGGGGACCGGTCGTGTTGACCGCCTGCACCTGCGCCATCTCCTCGGGGCCGACCTCCCCGAGCCGTCCGCGCCGGATGACGCCCGCGTTGTTGACCAGACCGTGGACATGGCCGTACGTCGCTCTCAACTCGGCGGCCAGCTCGGCCCAGTCGGTCTCGTTGCTCACGTCGAGGCGACGGCAGCCGGCGCCCTCCGGCCGTACGTCGGTGGCGATCACCTCGGCCCCGGCCCGGGCCAGGGCGGCCGCCTCCGCGGCGCCCTGGCCACGGGCCGCACCCGTGACCACCACGACTTTCCCGGCCAGCCGGGATGTGCTCTCACTCATGCGGGCAACCTACTGCCCCGGCACGTCCAGCCCCGGCTCGTAGGCGGGCTCGGGGTTGAACACCGGGTGATAACTCTCGGGCGGGGCAAGGTAACTGACGGGCAGTCCGCCGGTGTCGACGACGATCTGGTCCACGGCGATCGCCGCGTCCACCATGAAGATCCGCAGAGTGTGGTCACCGGCTTCGGTGACGGTCACGTGCGCCGTCAGTTTCTCGACGCCGTCCTCCACCTGACGCGCCCACGCGTCCCCCCGGTTGCCGGTGGCGACCGACTGCCCGGTGAGCACGGTGGCCGGCCCGTCGTCGAGCGCGACGGCCACCCGGCGTTGGCCGCGCTCGTCGAGGGAGGGCAGCCGGAACACGGTGACCGGGAAGGTGCCCGTGCTCGAGAACCGCACCCGGTATCTCAACTCCGGTGCCCGGTCGGCGAAGTCCTCGGTGACCGCGGCGGCCGTCGACGGGACCGCCTCCATCGCGCCCGTACGACGACCGAGCCCGCGTACGATCCGCCAGCGCGCACCGCCCCGCGCCACCCGCTGCGCGAAGTGCGCGGCGTCGATCGACACGAACCCGTTGGCCTCGACGAACCCCCGGGCCCGCCGCAGGGCCCGCTCCCCGTCGTTGACCACGCGCACCGGCACCTCGGCACTCTGTCCGGCCCCGGCGAAGGTGACCGTCGTGTCGAGCGTGCCCTCGGGTGCCCGCGCCCAGTCGACCTCGACCCACACCCGGGTCTGCTCGGTGAGGGATCCGCCCGCCGAGCTCAGCCGGAGCCAGGGGGCGCCGGGCTCGGCCGTCCAGTCCAGGGCGAGGAAGCCGGTGTTGAAGACGTCCACGAAGCGCCGGTCGCGGGTGTAGGAGGAGAAGGACAGCGGCCGGGCCGCCCCGGTCTCGTTCCCCTCGGCCGCCACTCCCAGCCCCGAGGTCTCGCGCCGGGAGACCCGTGTGACACTCGGCCGCCCGGGTGCCTTGGGGATCTGCGAGGGGTACGGGTTCACGATCCCGTCCCACTTCCCGCCCGCCACCTCGGTGTTGTATCGCTTGGTGAGCGCCGCCTCCTGGGCGTGGGCGGCCTCGGCCAGGTCCGCGAACCGGTTGGTCCCGGCACCGCGCCCCTGTGTCACCGCCAGCCCGTTGCGGTCCGCCCAGTAGTACTTGAGGTTCATCAAGCAGGCGCCGTGGACCGGGTATTCGACCAGTTCGTAGAAGGCGTCCCGGTACGTCTCGGGCAACTCGGCGCCCACCGCCCGCACCCGGTCCAGCAGCCGGTCGTACGCACCCAGCCGGCGTCCCGCCTCGTCGCCGTGGTGGATCACGGACAGGATCCCGCGGGCGATGAACTCCGGCCGCAGCTCCGCCGCCAGCCGGTAGTACTCGGTGCGGATCGCCGCGATCTCCCGCCGGTGCAGATGCCCGAACTGCCGTCCCGCCCACTCGGCGAGGAAGTCCTCCACGTCGTCGGCGTCCCACCGGTCCACGTCCCAGGCCATGTCCATGGAGAAGGACAGCCCGGTCTCGATCGACTTGAGGTCACCCACGTTGAAGATCCACATGCGGTCGACGCCGTGCTCGTACACACGGCGCAACTCCTGCCAGACCTTGGCCAGTTGGGTGGTGTCCAGCCACAGGTAGCTCTTCGGGCGGCCCCAGTAGGAGAGGTGGTAGTAGATGCCGTTGCCGCCCGGGCGGGCGCGCTCCGTGTCGTTCGGCAGCTGGCGCATGTTGCCGTGGTTGTCGTCCGGCCAGATCAGGGTCACGTCCTCGGGGACCTGGACGCCCGCGTTGTAGAGGTCCAGCACCTCCTTGTACGGGATGAAGATCTGCGGCTCGGCCGCCGGACCGACCTCCTCGGTGAGGGTCCGGCGCTGGTCGGCGATGATGTCGTTCATCACGACGACCTTCTCGGGGATCGTCGTCGCGTACTTCGTCTCCAGCGCGCTGTCGTGCAGCCCGCGCATGCCGAGTGTCCAGCTGCTCTCGTACGCCGCGTTCTGTCTCGCCCGGGCTCTCCAGTAGTCGGAGATGACCGCCGGGTTCACGGTGTAGTCGTACACCGGCGGGGTGCCGTCCGCGTTCGGGTGCTCGGCGGCCCACGGCTCCCACTCGTGGACGCCGTTGCGCAGCAGTGCCTCGGGGTGGCTGGAGCCGACGACGATGCCGTAGCGGTCGGCCAGTTCGGGGTTCTCGCGGTGCTTGTTGAAGAAGTCGGAGTAGGGGTGCATGGCCGGCCACAGGTAGTTGGCCTTGAGCCGGAGCAGGAGCTCGAAGACGCGCTGGTACGTCTCGGGGCCGATGTTCTTGTCGGTCTCCTGGGTGCGGTGCGACCAAGTGGTCAGGTTCTGCTCGTCGTTGATGAAGACACCGCGGTAACGGACGGACGGCTCACGCCGTTTGATGGTGTCCGCCGGGACCGTCACGGTGTCACGGCGCTCGACCGGCACGTCGGCCCACCAGTACCAGGGAGAGACCCCGATGCGCTCCGAGGTGTCGTAGACGCCGTAGACGGTGCCCCGCCGGTCGCTGCCCGCGATGACCAGGGCGCGCCGCACGCCGGGCACCGGGCGCTCCACCACCTGGGTCACGGAGGCCTCCCAGCGCCCCCGGACCCCGGAGACGTCGAGCCGCCCGGCCGCGACGAGGCGGTCGATGACCGGACTCGAGCCGATCGTGCCCACCAGAACCAACCGGTCCGTCCTCGTGGGCAGTTCGTGCAGCAGCCCCGGCCGTACTCCGCCGACCCGCTCGATGTCCGCCCGCAAATCGCCGGCGGCGCGGATCACGGCGGGGTCGTCGACGGTGTCCACAAACACGTCGACGGCGGCGCCCTCGCCCACGAGGAGAAAGTCGGGTCGGCCGGAGTCCGCGGCCCGGGCGGTCGCGGCGGGCAGCAGTCCGGGGAGCAGGGGAGCCGCTCCTGCTGCGGCCATTCCCCGCAGGAAGGACTTACGGGTCCAGGACGTTGACTGGCCGTTCGGTTCGTGGTGCGGCACGGAACGCTACCTTTCCGCGCCGGTCCGCGTCGGCTCGCGCACGGAACTGTCGGCGGAGCTCGGCGCATGACGGACTGGCTGGTTGTTTAGAAAGCGCTTGCTGCACAGCCTAGGCCAGGGTTTCCCAGGGCGTCCAGAGTGGTGCGTGGGGTGACTCGGGAGGGCCGTCACTTCTCGGACGCGTGGCGACGCATGCGGCGGCGGCCCTCCGGGGCAGGGAGGGCCGCCGCCGTGTGGCTGTGCCTCGGATCAGGGGCAGCTGATGCGGATGTCACCCGCGTCGGTCGTGCAAGTGTCGGTGTTGAAGCCGCCGTTGGCGGTGTCGTTGCCGGAGACGCCGTCGACCGTGTTGAGGTTGTCGGTGCCGTAGTTGCCGATCAGGTTGTCGTTGCCGGGGCCGCCGTTGAGCGTGTCGTCGCCGAACTGGCCGTCGAGGCGGTCGTTGCCGTATCCGCCGTGGACGGTGTCGTTGCCGTAGCTCGCGTTGACGGTGTCGTCGCCGCCGAGGGCGCAGATCACGTCGTTGCTGTAGGTGCCGGTGAGGGTGTCGTTGCCGCTGGTGCCGATACGGGTGCAGCCGCGGGCGTTGTTGACGGTGGTGGTCCTGGTGGCCGTGTTGTTGGCGGCGGCCGGGTCGGTCGTGGTGGCGGTGACCGTGGCGCGGTCGGTGAGGGTGCCGATGGCGCGGGGTTCCACGACGATCGTCACCGTGGCGCCGGGGCCGGCGGCGGAGAGGCTGCCGAGGGCGCAGGTGGCGCCGGTGGCGGTGATCGTGCAGCTGCCCTGGGTGGTGGTGGCGGAGACGACCGAGGCGGCGAGTCCGCTGAGGGTGTCGGTGAGGGTGACGCCGGTCGCCGTGGTGCCGGCGGTGGTGTTGGTGACCGCCACGGTGTACGTGGCACGGTCACCGATGCTCACCGTGCCGGTGCCGCTCTTCGTGACCGAGAGGTCCGTGCCGCTCGGCGGCGGTGGCGTGCTGCCGCCGCCCTGGAAGCGGGCCAGCGCGAAGTCGCTGTTCGGACCGCCCGAGCCGGCGACGACGATCCTGCCGGCGGAGTCGAGCTTCACGCCGCGTGCCGTGTCGACGCCGCCGAAGTCCGCGGTCGCCTGACCGGCGGTGCCGAAGCCGCTGTCCAGGCTGCCGTCGGTGTGGTAACGCAGGACCGAGAAGTCGCTGCCCGCGGTGCCGGCGGCGATGATCCGCCCGTCCGGCTGGAGCACCATGTCGGCGGCACCGGCCGCGGGTGTGAGGACCCGGCCGTCGCCGTCGAAGCTCGTGTCCAGGCTGCCGTTGGTGTGGTAGCGGGCCAGCGCGGCCCGGCCGTCACTGCCGCCCGCCGCGACGATCTTGCCGTCGGGCTGGACCGCCAGCGACTCCACGCCGTCGTAGCCGCCGAAGTCGGTGCGGACGATGCCGTCGCCGTCGAAGCCCGTGTCCACGCTGCCGTCGGTGTTGAAGCGCATCAGCGCAAAGTCGAAGCGGGTGGAGCCGACCTCGCCCCCGACGACGATCTTCCCGTCGGCCTGCAGGGCCAGGGCACGGCCGTCCCCGCCCTCCTGGAGGACCGGTCCCGCCGGATTGGCGGTCACCGTGCCGTCGCCGCCGAACGTGTTGTCCGGGGTGCCGTTGCTGGTCAGGCGGAGCACGGCCATGTGCCCCCCGGTGTAGCCGGCCGCGACGATCCGACCGCTGGAGTCGATCGCCACGTCGAGGGCCTCGGTTGGGCCGTCGATGTCGGCGAAGACCCGGCCGTCGCCGCTGAAGGTGTCGTCCAGGGTGCCGTCCGCGTTGTAGCGGACCACCACGAACCAGCAGCAGTTCTCGTACTCCCGCCAGCTGCTGCCCACCACGACGATCTTGCCGTCGGCCTGGAGGACCACGGCGTGGGCCTCGCTCCACTGGAAGTTCGTGTCCATGGTGTTGACGGCGGTCGTCACCGTGCCGGGGGTGTCGCCGTCGCGGCCGCCGAAGGCGGTGTCCAGGGTGCCGTCGGTGTGGTGGCGGGTCAGCGCGAAGCGGCTCTCCAGCACCGACTCGTCGGTGGAGGTGCCGACCGAGACGATCTTTCCGTCGGACTGCACCGCCACGTCATTGGCGTGATCGTCGTCGGCGAAGCCCGTGAGGACCTTGCCGTCGCCGCTGAAGCCGGGATCCAGGTCGCCCGGGGCCGCGAGGGCGGTGCCCGGAAGGGTCAGGACGAGTGCCAGGACGGTGACCACGACCGTCCCGGCCCGGGCCAGGAGGGACCGGCGGCGACGTCCGTCGTGCCGGCGCCGTGCTGACCGCGCATGAGGTGTGAGCATGCGCGACAGCCTTCCGTCGCCGGATCATCCAGGCAGTCACCACGAGCGGCGTTGCACTCGCCGGACGCGGGAATCCATCCGGGCGGCGGAGCGCGGGGGCAGCTGCGGTCAGCCGCGCGCCTCGCGCTCGGCCTTCTCCGCCTCCTCGGCGCGCTTCTTCTTGATCCGGACCGTCTCGGTGCGGACCTCGGCCTGGGTGGCGCGCTCCTTGACCAGCCACTCGGGCTGCTCCTGCTTCAGCGCCTCGATCTGCTCGGTGGTGAGCGGCTCGGTGACGCCGCCGCGCGCCAGGCCCGCGATGGACACGCCGAGCTTGGCCGCGACCACCGGACGGGGGTGCGGGCCCTGGGCACGGAGATCCTGGAGCCACTGGGGCGGATCGGCCTGGAGTTCGGTGAGCTGTGCCCGCGAGACGACACCCTCACGGAACTCGGCGGGGGTGGCCTCGAGGTACACACCCAGCTTCTTCGCCGCGGTCGCGGGCTTCATCGTCTGGGTGCTCTGGTGCTGCGTCATGGTGTCCAGGGTATCGACTGGGTGAACGTCCGCCGACCACGGCCGGTAACCTGGCCAGGTGACAGGCTCGGAAGAACCCCCGCAGTTCCGGCTCGCCTACGTCCCCGGCGTGACCCCCTCGAAGTGGGTGCGGATCTGGAACGAGCGACTGCCCGACATCCCGCTGACCCTCCTCCAGCTCTCCGTCGCCGAGGCGCGCGACGCGCTGCGGGACGGGACCGCGGACGCCGGTCTCGTCCGGCTGCCGGTGGACCGTACGGTGCTCAGCGCCATCCCGCTCTACGAGGAGAGCACGGTCGTCGTCGTCCCGAAGGACCATGTCGTCGCCGCGGTCGACGAGGTCACCACCGAGGACCTGGCCGACGAGATCGTGCTGCACCCCCTGGACGACGTCCTGGAGTGGCCGCGGCTGCCGGGACAGCCCGCCTTCGAGCGTCCCGCGACCACGGAGGACGCCGTCGAACTGGTCGCGGCCGGCATCGGCGTCCTCGTCGTCCCCCAGTCGCTCGCCCGGCTGCACCACCGCAAGGACCTCACCTATCGGCCGGTCACGGACGCCCCCGTGTCGTCCGTCGCGCTGTCGTGGCCGGAGGACGCCACCACGGACATGGTCGAGGACTTCATCGGCATCGTCCGCGGCCGCACGGTGAACAGCACCCGCGGCCGCCCGGCCGCTCAGGACAAGGCCAAGGCGAAGGCCGAGCCGAAGAAGCAGCCCAAGCGCCCCGACGCGGCCGGCGGGCGACGCAAGCCGCCCGCCGCCAAGAAGACCCAGGGCGCCAGGCGCGGCAAGCCCCGGCGCCGCTCGTAGGACTCAGGACACGTAGGTCGCCTGCCCCGCCGTGTTGATCACCACCTGGCCGTTCGCCTGGGAGAGCAGCCCGGCGGACACCCAGGCGTTCACGGTGCTCGTCACCTTGGTCACGAGCGCGCTCTTGCTCGCGTACGGCGCCCCCGCCCAGATCTCGTCGAGCAGCGTGGTGCCGTCGGACTTCGCGGGGTTGGCGATCCCGGAGTCGAGGGTGCCGAAGACGACCTTGGGCTCCGAGCGCCGGAAGTAGGCGTGCGTCGGATTCTCCGACCCCTCCAGGAAGGGCGCGAACTCCGTGCCGCCGAGGGTGTAGTGGAGGGGCTTGCCGCTCACCGGGGCGAGGGTGGGCAGCAGGTCGCCGGACAGGGCCGCGTTGGCGTACAGCCCGAACGGCAGGTAGCTGGTGGCCGAGTTGCGGGCGACCAGGTTGACCGGACCGTAGAAGAGGGTCTGCAACGCCGGGTCGTCCAGGGCCTTTTCGACGCGCAGCCGGAACGGGACGGTGATCCGGACGACGTCGCCCGCCTTCCAGGTCCGGGACACCGTGAAGTAGCTCCCGGCGGCCGGAGTCCCGCTCGCCGCGGTGCCGTTGACGGTCACGCGGAATCCGGACGTGGCCCACGACGGCACCCGCAACTTCAGGGCGAAGGCCGCGCTGCCGCCGCCGAAGGTGAGCGTGGTGCCCTGTTCACGCGGGTAGTCGGTGCTCTGAGTGACCGTCACCCCCTTCTCGGCCCAGGTCAGTCGGGACGGGCTGTAGAGGTTCACGTAGAGCGTGCCGCCGTCGGCGGCCTTGAAGTACACCGAGTCCTGGTACTTGGTGGCGCTCTCCATGCCGGTGCCCTCGCAGCAGGTCGTTCCCTGCTTGGGCGTGTAGTCCCGCACATGACCGGGTGTCAGCCCGATGAAGTAGGTGACGAGCGGCTTCTCCGCGTCGGCCTTGTCCTGCTTGGAGCCGAGTACCTGGTTGAGCAGCGCCCGCTCGTAGTAGTCCATGTACTTCGGGGTCTGCTCGTGGAAGAACAGCGTCCGGCTGAGCTTGAGCATGTTGTACGCACAGCACGTCTCGGCGTTCGTGTCGCTGATGGTGCCCGCGATCAGCCCGGAGGCCTTCCAGAACTCGCCGGTGCTGGTGCCGCCGATGCCGTACATACGGTTCGGTACGACCATGCCCCAGAAGTTCCTGGCGGCGGTCAGGTAGCGCGTCTCGCCCGTCGCGTCGTACAGCCGCAGCAGACCGGTGAAGATCGGTATGTGCTGGTTGGCGTGCAGCCCGTTGAGGGTGTCGGTGTTCGCGGCGCAGGCGTCGATGAGGGAGTCGAGGTCGAACAGCCTCGCCAGCGCGAGGTGTTCGGCCTTCCCCGTGGAGGAGTGCAGGTCGACGATCGCCTCGACGATGCCGCCGAACTCGCCGCTGGAGAACAGCCCCCACATGCGCTGGAGCGTCGCCTCGGGCAGGACGGACAGCCGGGAGTACATCCAGTCGCCCATGCCGGACGCGAGGTCGAGGGCGCGCGCGTCGTCGGTGGCGGCGTACGCGTCCAGCAGACCCCGCAGGATCTTGTGCGCGGTGTAGTAGGGCGCCCACACCTTGGTGTAGTCGCTGGCGGTCCTCGTCTCCAGGTCGATGAACTGTGTCTCGGGGTACGCCGCCAGGAACCCGGGGTGGCTCGGCCCGCCCCAGGTGCGGCGCAGCGTGGCGGTCAGACCGCGGCCGGAGCCGTCCGGGAACGTGCCGCCGCCGGTGGCCTGGAACCAGTACGAGACGAGGTTGCCGAGTCCCGCCGCGGAGAGCTTGGCCTCGTTGGTCTGGAGCGAGGTGATCTCGGCCTGGGTCAGCGCGCGTGACCAGACGTTGAACTCGTCGTAGGCGCCCGCGTACACGGGATCGCCCGCGTAGTTCGAGCGGCCGAGCCAGTTGTTGGCAAGGGTGCCGAGCGCCGCCGGGTTGAGGGTCATCGCGGTGTTCGTGGCGACGGCCGTGCCGTTGACGTACAGCGTGCCGGTGCTGCCGGAGATCGTGACGGCCAGGTGGCTCCACTGGTTCAGCGGCAGCGCGGCCGTGCCGTTGAGGGCCTGTTCGCCGCCCGCGCCGTTGGTGGTGATGGCGAACCGGGGCACACCGCTCGCGTTGCGGGTGGCCAGGTACATGTACCGGGTGGTGTTGTTGCCGAAGTCGAAGGCGCGCTGCCAGTTGGCGTCGTGGGTGGGCCTGACCCACACCGACAGGGTGATCGCGGAGGCGCCGCCGAGGACCGCGGCGGGCAGGTCGACGTACTGGTAGGAGCCGCGCACGTTCTCCTGTGCGGCGCCCCACTTCCCGGTGACGGCGAGCATCTTCGGGTCGGTGCGCAGGGCGGCGCGGGCCTCGGTGAGGGCGGTGATCATGGTCGTGATCTTGTCCGCGAACACCTGCTCGCCGGTGCTCGCGTAGGCCTGCGACAGCATGGTCAGGAAGTGGCCGGTGTAGTGGCCGCGCAGATTGCCGTTGGCCTCGCCGTCCAGGCCCTCCCAGCCGCCGGGTGCGACCGCGCCGCCGGTGGAGAGGCCCGCGTTGGCGCGGAAGACCTGGAGGAGCCGGTTCACGTCGTAGCCGCGCGCGTGGTCGAGCATCAACTGCCGCTTGTCGGCGAAGACACCGGGTCCGAGGGCGACCTCGTCGAGCGCGAAGGGCTGCACGGTCCAGGCGGCGGGCGCGGCCGCGGCTGCGGAGGCGGTGGCCGTGGCCGCGGTGGCCCGGCCGCTCGCCGCGTACGAGATCGCGGGCGCGGCCACGGCGAGGGCGGCGGCCTGGAGGAGGTTTCGTCTGGAGAGGGGCGGTGCCATGTGTGCTCCTCTATCGGTGTTCTATATTTCGAACGCCATTCGAATGGTCGACCAGACGATAGGGAGGGGGCGGGTGAGCGTCAACGGGTCTGGAGCGATCAGTTCCGGCCGTTCGGTCAAGAAGTCACTGTTCGCCGGTCACCAGGTCGTTGCGGGCGGAAAGCGCGGAGACGGGGCCCGTCCGGTGCCGCGGTGGCAGAATCTGGCGCGTGGATCGGTGGCTCCTCGAACGCGAGCCCGAACTGACGCGACTGGCCGTGGCCGCACGACAGGCGGCTGACGGCGCCGGTGCGGTGGCGCTCGTCTTCGGCGAGGCGGGAATCGGCAAGTCGAGTCTGGTGAAGGCGATGCCGGAGCGGCTGCCCGAGCGGGCGCGCGTCCTCGTCGGACAGTGCGACGACCTCGCCACCCGGCGCCCCCTCGGCCCGTTCCGCGACCTCGTCGGCAGCGTCGGCGCCGACCTGGCACGGGCCGTCATGGAGGGCGGCGACCGGCACCGGGTCTATGAGGCCCTGCACGGCGAACTCGCCGGCACCCCGCATCCGGCGGTCCTCGTCGTCGAGGATGTCCACTGGGCCGACGAGGCCTCCCTGGACGCCCTGCGCTTCCTGGTCCGGCGCATGGAACAGCTACCCGCCCTCCTCGTCCTCACCTACCGCGACGACGAGTTGAGCCGCGACCACCCCCTGCGCCACCTCCTCGGCCAGGTCTCCCGTACGCCCCGAGTGCACAGGCTGCCCCTCGCCCGGCTGTCCCTCGACGCGGTCCGCACACTGAGCGCCTCCGGGCGCCTCGACGCCGCCCAGGTGTACGAGGTGACCTCGGGCAACCCGTTCTTCGTCGCCGAGATCATGGCCGCCGGAGGCACCGGGGGAGTGCCCCCGACCGTCGTCGACGCCGTCCTCGCCCGGCTGCGCGGACTGGACGCGGCCACGCTGGACGCGCTGGAGCAGCTCGCCGTCGTCCCCTCGGCCGTCGAACGCCCGCTCGTGGACGCGCTCTTGGCGGACGGTGTGGCCGTACTGGCGGAGGCCGAGCAGCGCGGGCTGCTCGCCGTGGCGCCCGAGCGCGTGGCGTTCCGGCACGAGCTGATCCGGCGCGCCGTCGCCGACTCCCTGCCCGCCGCCCGCCGTATCGAACTCAACCGCAACGTCCTGGCCGCACTCGTCGCCCGGCCCGGCTCCGACGCCGCCCGCATTGTCCACCACGCCGACCGCGCCGGCGACCAGGACGCCATCGCCCGCTACGGCCCCGACGCGGCCAAGGACGCCGCCGGCGCCGGAGCCCACCGCGAGGCCGCCGCCCAGCTCCGCCTCGTCCTGCGGCAACGTCATCGCTACGCCCCGGCCGAACTCGCCGACCTGCTGGAACGCCATGCCGTGGAGAGCTACACCATCGCCGACTCGGCCACCGCCGTCACCGCCCAGCGCGAGGCCGTAGCCCTGCGCCGCTCCCTCGGCGACACCCTCGCCCTCGGCGCCGATCTGCGCTGGCTGTCCCGCATCCACTGGTGGGCCGGGGACGCCGACCAGGCCCAGGAGGCCGCCCGGGAGGCCGTCACCGTGCTGGAACACGCCGGCGACGACCGTCTCCTGGCCCTCGCCGTCAGCAACACCGCCCAGCTGCGCATGCTGTCCGACCGCTACGCCGAGGCCGTGGAACTCGGCGAACGCGCCATCGTCCTGGCCCGCAAGGCGGGCGACGCGGCGATCCTCTCCCACGCCCTCAACAACGTCGGCTGCGCGCGCTGGCGCGGTGGGGACCCCGCCGGGCGGTGGCAGCTGGAGGAGAGCCTCGACGTCGCGCTCGTCGCCGGCGAGGTCGAACACGCCTGCCGGTCCTACGCCAACCTGATCTGGACCCTCCTCGACAACCTCCGGTACGAGGAGGCCGACACGTTCCTGGTCCCGGCGATGGACCTCGCCGACCGCGCCGAACACCTCGGCTTCCTCAACTACCTCCACGTCGAGCTGGCCATACGCCGGCTCGCCGCTGCCGACTGGGACGACGCCGAGAGGCACGCCGAGTACGGCATGCACGACTTCGTGCCCGCCCGCTGCCCCGCCCTTACCGTGCTCGCCCGGGTCCGCACCCGCTGCGGCCGGCCCGGCGCCGCCGAACTCCTCGCCGAGGCCTGGCAGATCGCCGTACGGACCAGGGAACTGCAACGCACCGGACCGGTGGCGGCGGCCCTCGCGGAGGCGGCGTGGCTGCGCGGCGACCTCGCCGCCGTCGCCGCGGCGGCGGGACCCGTCCACGCCCAGGCCGACCGACTGCCCGGCATCCCGTACCGCGCCGAGCTCGGCTACTGGCTCACCAAGGCGGGGCACCGCGTGTCACTGGAGGACTCGGACCATCCGTACGCGCTCCAGGCCCGCGGCCAGTGGCGCACGGCCGCCACCCTGTGGGAGACGGCGGGCTGCCCCTACGAACACGCCGTCGCCCTTGCCGAGAGCCCCGACCCCGCCGACAAGCTCAGCGCTCTCGCCGCCCTGGACGCCCTGGGCGCCGAGCCCCGGGCCCGGCTGCTCCGCACCGAACTGCGGCAGCTCGGCGTCCGCCACATCCCGCGCGGCCCCCTGGCCGAGACCCGCGAGAACCCCGCAGGCCTGACCCGGCGCCAGCTCCAGGTCATGCGACTGCTCGCGGAAGGCCTGACCAACGCCGAGATCGCGGCCCGGCTCGTCGTGTCCGTGCGCACCGTCGACAACCACGTACGCGCCGTCCTCGACAAACTCGACGCGCCCTCCCGGCGGCACGCCGCCGACCGCGCGGCGCGGCTCGGGCTGCTTACGGAACGTGAGGCTTCGCTTCCGGGCGAAACGTAGGTACCCGGCGGCCCCGAGCTGGGTGACGGCCACGGATGTCCACTGTGGTGCGACGCGAGTAGAATATACGAATTGACCCGAATCATACGATTCCTGAACGGGGGACCGCATGACCACCACGATCGCTCAGGCGGCACGCAGGGAACTGACCGAATTCACCGGGGAGTTGATCGGCCCCGACGACGCCGCCTACGAAGAGGCCCGGACCGTCTACAACGCCATGATCGACCGGCGCCCCGCGCTCGTCGCCCGCTGCGCCGACGCGGATGCCGTCGCCGGCGTGATCGCCTTCGCCCGCGCACACGACCTGCCCCTCGCCGTTCGCGGCGGCGGCCACCATGGCGCCGGTCTCGGCACCGTCGACGACGGGGTGGTTCTCGACCTGTCCCCCCTGAAAGAGGTCCAGGTCGACCCGGACGCCCACACCGTACGAGTCGGCGGCGGCTGCGTCTGGGGCGAGGTCGACCGCGCCACCAACGCGCACGGTCTCGCCACCCCCAGCGGCATCATCTCCACCACCGGTGTCGGCGGCATCGCCACCGGCGGCGGACTCGGCCATCTCACCCGCAAATGCGGGCTGACCATCGACAACCTGCTGGAGGCCGACGTCGTCCTCGCCGACGGCCGCAAAGTACAGGCCAGCGGCTTCGAGAACAGCGACCTGTTCTGGGCGATCCGCGGCGGCGGAGGCAACTTCGGTGTCGTGACGTCCTTCCTGTTCCGGCTCCACGAGATCAGCACCGTCGTCGCCGGACCGACCTTCTGGGCCGTCGAGGACAGCGCCGAAGTCCTCGCCGCCTACCGGGACTTCCTGCCGAACGCGCCCCGCGAGCTCAACGGCTTCTTCCTGCACGGCACCGTGCCGCCGGCCCCGCCGTTCCCCGAGGAGATCCAGCTCCGCAAGACCGCGGGTGTGGTGTGGTGCTACGCCGGCGCCGACCCCGAGGCGGCCGCCCGCGAGATGGCCCCGCTCCTCGACGCCCTGCCCCAGCCGCTGCTGCACGCCCCCATGCCCATGCAGCACCCCGACATCCAGTCCGCGTTCGACGGGCTCTACCCGCCCGGTCACCAGTGGTACTGGCGCGCCGACTTCGTCGAGACCATCCCGGACGAGGCCGTCGAACTCCACGCCAAGTTCGGCGCCGAGGTCCCCACCATGCAGTCGACCATGCATCTCTACCCGATCGACGGAGCCGCCCACGACGTGGGCCAGGACGAGACCCCCTGGGCCTACCGCCACGCCCGCTGGGCGTCGGTCTACGCCGGTGTCGACCCCGACCCGGCCAACGCCGAGCTGATCAAGCGGTGGACGGTCGACTACTTCGACGCGCTGCACCCGTACTCGGCGGGCGGCGCCTACGTGAACATGATGATGGACGAGGGCCAGGAACGCGTCCGGGCCAGCTACCGCGGCAACTACGACCGGCTGGCCCGCGTCAAGGCCGACCGCGACCCGGACAACGTCTTCCGCCTCAACCAGAACATCCAGCCGGCGGCGAAGCCCTCGCACGAGACGCGGCCGTAGCGGCTCACCAGGTATCGACGAACGGGCGGTGCCCCGGCCGCGGGGCGGGGCACCCCTGAAGTGCCGCGAGGATCCAGTCCCGCGACCCGGCCGGGTCGATCACCGCGTCGATCTCCAGCGCCGCCGCCGTGTTGACCGCCTTCCCGCGCTCGTACAACTCGGCGACCCGCGCCTCGAAGGCACGCGTCCGCTCGGCCGGGTCCGCGATCGCCGCCAACTCCTTGCGGTAGCCCAGCCGGACGGCACCCTCCAGCCCCATCCCGCCGAACTCCCCACTGGGCCAGGCGGCGGTGGCCACAGGAGCGCGGGTCGAGCCGCCCATCATCGCCATCGCCCCGAGTCCGTACGCCTTGCGCAGCACCAGACTCACCAACGGCACCCGCAGATTCGCGCCGGTCACGAAGAGCCGCGCGAAGTGCCGTACGGTCGCGGTCCGTTCGGCGTCCGGGCCGACCATGAATCCTGGGGTGTCGCACAGCGAGACGATCGGCAGCCCGAACGCGTCGCACAACTGGAGGAAACGCGCCGTCTTGTCGGCCGCGTCCCGGTCGATCGCCCCGCCCAGATGCGCCGGATTGCTCGCGATCAGCCCCAGCGGACGCCCCTCGATCCGCACCAGGGACGTCAGCACCCCGATGCCGAACCCGGCCCGCAGCTCCAGCACGGAGCCGCTGTCGGCCAGCCCGCGCACCACCGCCCGCACGTCGTACGCCCGCCGCCGGTTCTCGGGGACCGCCTGCCGCAGCAACCGCTGGTCCGGCGCCTCCCAACTGCCCTGCGGGCCTTGGACGTACGACAGATACCGCCGGGCGACCCGCACCGCCTCCGCCTCGTCCGCCACGGCGATGTCGACCACCCCGTTGGGCACCTGCACCGACAGCGGCCCGACCTCCTCCGGCCGGTACACACCGAGCCCACCGCCCTCGATCATCGCGGGCCCGCCCATCCCGATGCTCGCCTCGGGCGTCGCGATGACCACGTCACAGCAGCCGAGCAGCGCGGCATTGCCCGCGAAGCACCGCCCCGAGACGATGCCGACGAGCGGAACGAGCCCGCTGAGCCGCCCCATCCGCTGGAAGGTGGTCACATCGAGCCCGGCCACGGCGGTCGTGTCCGTGTCCCCGGGCCGGCCCCCGCCGCCCTCCGCGAACAGCACGACGGGCAGCCGCCGTTCCTCCGCGAGCTCCAGCATGCGGTCGGTCTTGCGGTGGTTCTGCAGGCCCTGGGTACCGGCCAGGACGGTGTAGTCGTACGACATCACCACGCACGGTTCGCCGCCGACGCGCGCGGTGCCGGTGACCATGCCGTCCGCCGGCGTCGACCGGATCAGGTCGTCCAGTGAGCGGCGCCTGCGCTGGGCGGCGACGGCGAGCGCCCCGAACTCGGTGAACGAGCCCGCGTCGCACAGGTCCTCGATGTTCTCGCGGGCGGTACGCCGGCCCAGGGCATGCCGTTTCGCGACCGTCTCGGGCCGGTTCTCGTCCAGTCCGAAGGAGTGCCGGTGCCGGACCTCGGCCAGGTCGGGGCGCTCGGCGTCCGGATCGACGGCCTGCGGGGACACCTCCTCGCCGGCCGCCCCGGACACCTCGTCCAGAGCCACCAGCAGTTGCCCGTCTCCGACCGTCGCCCCCACGCGCGCGTGCACGGCGACCACGAGCCCCGCGCCGGGCGCCCGCACGACGTGCTCCATCTTCATGGCCTCGATCACCAGCAACCGCTGCCCGGGACGCACCGGTTCGCCGGGAGCGACGTCGACGGACACGACCGTCCCGCTCACGGGGGCGGTGACGGCGCCGCCCGCAGGAGCCGTGAGCTCCTCCTCGGGCAGGGCCCGCGTCCAGCACCGCGGTGCGGCCAGCGCCTCCCGCAGCAGCGGAATCCCGGTCCGCACCCCCTCCACGGCGAACTCGCCCAGGGCCCGCCGCAGCCGAGCGCAGGCCGCCTCCGCACCGCCGTCCGGGACATGGGCGACGACCTTCGCGAGCAACGGGTCGTACCGGACGCCGACCTCGTCCCCCGGCCGCACCGCCGTGTCGACCCTGACCCCCGGCCCCGTCGGCACGTCGAAGCGGGTGATCCGTCCCCGTCCCCGCGCACTCACCCGCCCCTGCACGGCGAACCCGCGCGGCGGCGTCGGCGGCCCCGCCAGCCCCAGCTCCGCCAGCGTGGCACCGGCCGCCAGCCGCAGCTGCACGGCGACGAGATCGACACCCGTCACCTCCTCGGTGACCGTGTGCTCCACCTGGAGGCGCGGGTTGGCCTCGATGAAGTGGAACCGGTCGCCCAGGACCAGGAACTCGAAGGTGACGAGACTCGAACAGCGGGCCGCCGTGGCCATCCGCAGGGCGCTGTCGAGGAGCTTCTCCCGTACCGCGTCCGAGAGTTCGGGCGCGGGCGCGATCTCGATCACCTTCTGGTGGCGGCGCTGGACGGTGCAGTCCCGGTCCCACAGATGACCGACCGCACCCGTCGCGTCCCCGACGACCTGCACCTCGACATGCCGGGCCCCCTCCAGCAGCCGCTCGGCGTACAACTCGCCCCGGCCGAACGCCTGCGACGCCTCCGAGCGGCACCGCTCCCAGGCCTCGTCCAGTTCCTCGGCCCGTCGCACGACCCGCATCCCGCGCCCGCCGCCGCCGACGACCGCCTTGACCATCACGGGCCCGCCGGCCAGGACCGCCCGCGCTCCCGCCAGGCCGCCCCGCGCCCCGGGAAGCACGGGAACCCCTGCCGCCACCGCGAGTTCACGCGCCCGCACCTTGTCCCCGAAGACGTCCAGCACGTCCGGGGAGGGCCCGACGAAGGTGATCCCGGCGTCACGGCACCGCCGCGCGAAGTCCGCGTCCTCGCTGAGGAAGCCGTAACCGGGATGGAGAAAGGAGCAGCCGGTGCGCACGGCGGCGTCCACGAGGGCGTCCGCGTCCAGGTATCCGCCCAGCGGCACGGACTCGTCGGCCAGCCGCAGATGTGCCTCGTCGCCCTCCTCGTGGACGGCGACCGTGCGCAGCCCGGCCTCGGCGGCGGCCCGTAGCACCCGTACGGCGATCTCCCCGCGGTTGGCGACGAGTACGGCACCCATGAGTGAGCCTCCAGGACGTCAACGACCGGCTCGGTCATGCTCATTGACATTGACGTCAACGTCAATATGCTCGCCGCGTGACCCGCACGCAGAAGCCCTGGGCGGTCCGCACCGCCCGCGACCGCACCGAGGCACCGGCCCGGGCGCGCCTCCTCGACGCCGCCGAGACCGTCTTCGCCCGGCTCGGTCACGGTCCGGCCACCGTCGCCGACATCACGGCCGAGGCGGAGGTGTCCAGGGCGGGCTTCTATGTGTACTTCGCGTCCAAGGAAGAGATCTTCCGTGTTCTCGCGGCACGCGTACGGGACGCGTTCCTCGCCGCCCAGGACGTGCCGGGCGTCGACACGGACGACACCCGTGCCGTCGCCGAGGCGTCCGTGGGCGCCTTCATCGCGGCCTATGTGCAACACCTGCCGCTGCTGCGGCTGTTGGAGCAGCAGGCCCGTACCGACGCGGACGTGGGCGCGGTGTGGGTGGAGATCAGGGAACGGCCCGTCCACCGCCTCGCCCGCTACATCGGTCGCCTGGTCGAGCGGGGGCGTGCGACGCCGGCCGCCGAACCGCTGACCCTGGCGCGGGCGGTGGGCGGCATGTGCGTGGAGTTCGCGCGCGTGACCGCCGAGCGGCCCGACCGGTACGACGACGCGGTCCGCGAAGTCACCGCCCTCTTCCTGCACTTGCTCGGAGTGCAGGAAGAGACCGTGTCATGACGCCGGATCAGGACGACGACGCCGAGCGCACGATCCAGTCGTACGCGGACCGTGCCGTGAACTCCGCCTGACCGCCCCGCAGCAGCAGACTCGCGGTGGTGAACTCCGGGGCGTCGGCCTGCGCGGCGACGTACGGGATCGCGATGCAGCGCATCCCGGCCGCGTGTGCGGCGGCGGCACCCGGGGCCGCGTCCTCCAGGACCACGCAGTGCGCCGGGTCCGCGCCCAGCCGTCGGGCCGCCTCCAGGAAGACGTCCGGGGCGGGCTTGCCGCGCTCGACCTCGTCGGCGGAGACGACGGTACGCAGGAAGGCGGCGAGTCCGGTGCCCCGGAGGATCGCTTCGATGGCCTGCGGTGACGAGCCCGAGGCCACGGCTGTCGGAACGCCCTCGGAGGCCAGCAGCTCCACGAACTTGCGCATCTCCGGGTAGACGGGAGTGTTCGCGCGGGCCAGTTCCAGATAGCGGCGGTTCTTGGCGGCGAACAGCTCCTCGACGGAGGCGTCCAGGCCGTACTCCCGCTTCCAGAGCCCGACCGTCTCCAGGGTGCTGATGCCGACGTACCGCTCGTGCTCGGCCCAGGTGAAGTCCGGTACGCCGTGCTCGGCGAGGATCTGGCGGCCCGCCTCGTAATAGTTCGGCTCGCTGTCCACGAGCGTTCCGTCGAGATCGAAGATGACCGAGAGGGTGCCGAGCTTGCTCATGGTGTTCAGGATGTCAGGTACGGACGGAGCGGCCGATCGACTCCACCAGCGGCAGCAGCCGCTGCGGCACCCGCTCGCGCAGCGCCACCTCCGTACGGGTGCGGACCACGCCCGGCAGGCTGATCACCTTCTGGATCACGTCCTCGAGATGCGCGTTGTCCCGCGCCACGACCCGCGTCAGCAGATCTCCGCCGCCCGCGATCGAGAAGGCCTCCACGATCTCCGGTACGGAGGCCAGTGCGTCGCCCACGTCGTCGAGCCGGCCCTGGGTGACCTCGATGTGCACGAACGCCAGCACCGGGTGGCCGAGGGCCGCGGGGGAGAGGGTCGGACCCGTGCCGGTGATCACACCGTCGCGCTCCAGACGGTCCAGGCGGGCCTGGAGCGTGCCGCGGGCGACGCCGAGGACACGGGCGTACTCGCGCACGCTCGTGCGGGGCTGCTCCAGGAGCAGCCTCAGGATGCGGGTGTCGAGCTCGTCCACGGCCATGGTGCGCGGCGCCTCCTCGTCCGTGGTCCGTTGGCCCGCTGATGGACGGGCAAGGACCGATTCCGCTGTACCAATGGCCCAGGATATTCGACGCCACTTGAGCCAGCAGTGGTGGCGATGCTGCAATGAGCGTGTCGATGGCGCTGCGGACCCCGCGGCGCCTTTTTCGTGCCGGGATTCGGGCCTGGATGTGAGCAGGGGGCGGACAGCAGTGCTGAAGAGGGTGTTCATGGCCGCGGACCCGGGGCGCGTACGGCTGCGCTTCGCCACGCGGGCGGTGCTCGGCATCGGGCTCGCGGTCGCCTTCTGCGGCCTCGCCGGACACTCCCTCGTCGGCGCGGTCACCGGCGGGCTCGCCGCGCTGCTCGCCCTGTTCACCGTCACCGATGCCACGGTCCGAGGGCAGGCGGTCACCACCGCGCTGTTGCCCGTCGTCGGCCTTCCCGTGCTGGCCGTCGCGGCCGTGCTGCACGACCGGCCCGTCGCCCGTGACCTCACCTTCCTCGCCGTGATCGGCGCGGGCGTGTACGCGCGCCGTTGGGGCCCGCGCGGTCACAGCCTCGGCGTGTTCGCGTTCATGACCTTCTTCGTGGCGCAGTTCCTGCGAGCGACCCCGGACCGGCTGCCCGAGCTGTACACGGCCGTCCTGCTGTCCGTGCTGATCGCCGCCGCGGTGCGCTTCGGCGCGTGGTGCTACGAGCGCCGACTGCCGCCTGCCCCGGTACCCGCACCGCCCGCCGGCACCGGCCTCGCCCGCGTGACCACCCGCCAGGCGGTCCAGGCGACCGCCGGGGCGGCCTTCGCGCTCGTCGTGGGCCAGCTGGTGTCCCCGGAGCGCTGGTACTGGGCCGTCGGCGCGACCTGGTGGGTCTTCGTCAACACCACCTCGCGCGGGGAGACCCTCGTGCGCGGCTTCCGGCGGGTCCTCGGCACCGTGATCGGCCTCGGCCTCGGCCTGCTCGTCGCCGTTCCGGTGGCGGGGTCGGCGGTGCCCTCGGCCGTGCTCCTCGCCCTGTGCGTCTTCGGGATCTTCTACACGGCCGCCGTGTCGTACACGTGGATGATGCTCTGCGTCACCGTCCTCGCCGAGCTGCTCTACGGCCTCTTCGGCCTGCTCACCCCCGGTCTGCTCGCCCTGCGCCTGGTGGAGACCGGTGTCGGGGCGCTCGGCGCGATGCTCGCCGTGCTGTTCGTGCTGCCGGTCAGCACCCACACCACCACCGACGCCTGGATCCAGCGCGCCCTGCGCTGCGTCCACGCCTGCACCGCCGAGGCCGCCGCCCGCCTGCGGGGCGTGCCGGGCGCCGACCCGGCTCCGCGCGTGGCCGAACTGGAGCAACTGCTCGGCCGGGTACGGCTGTCCGTCGCACCGCTGGTGCACCCGCTCAACCCGATGCTCGGCCGCAAGCGGCGCGCCGGCCGGGTGCTCGCCCTGCTCGACGACTGCGCCCGTGAGGTCCGCGGCCTGGTCGCCGTCGCCGCCGACGCCGAGGCCTCGCACGACGCCCGCCTGGCCGCCGCCTGCTGGCGGGTGGAGGCCGCGGTGGAGGCGCTCACCGGTGGAAGGCGCGAGGACGTGGCGCGGGTGGACGGTCCGCCCGCCGCGGAGCCCGCGCTGGCCCATCTCCACGGTCTGGAACGGGCCCTCACCGAGCTGGCCACGCCGCTGCGGACACCGTCCGGGTCACCGTTGGTCGGAGCCTGACCCCCGTCGGCCCGTGCGGGAGCGGTCCGCGGGCCGTCGCCGCTTCCGTCGCGGGTTCGTGAACCGTGCGGAAAATCGAGCAGATCGTCCCCCATTTGGTCTAGACCGTTCGTGATCCACTGCTACGGTCGCCCCGAACGGCACAGGACCGAGAGGGGACAGCGGTGGCAGAACGGCAGCGGAGGGCCTTCATCGGGTCGTTCACGGCGGCCGGGGGCCCCGGCATCGTGACAGCCGCGGTGGACCCGGACAGCGGCGCCCTGACGCCCCTGAGCAGCGTGGACCGCGTACCCGACCCCGCGTATCTGGCCCTGGCGCCCGACGGGGGCACGCTCTACGCGGTCAGCGAGACCGCCGACGGCGCGGTGGCCGCGTACCGGGTCACCGGCGACAAGCTCGAGCCGGCCGGCGCACGGGTGCGGGTCGGCGGTGACGGGCCCACCCACCTGGGCCTGTACGACGGACACGTCCTGACCGCCAACTACGGCTCCGGCAGCGTCACGGCCGTGCCCGTCCGCCCCGACGGCACCCTCGCCCCCGCCGCCTCCGGCGTGCTGCGGCACACCGGCTCCGGCCCGCACGCCCGCCGCCAGCAGGGCCCGCACCCCCACCACGTCCAGGCCGACCCCAGCGGGCGGTGGGTCGTCAGCATCGACCTCGGCACGGACTCGGCGCGGGTGTGCACGCTGACCGGCGGCAGCCCGGTCCTCCATCGCGAGATCGCCCTGCGCCCCGGCTCCGGCCCCCGCCACCTGGCCTTCCACCCGGACGGCAGGTACGCGTACGTGGTCAACGAACTCGCCCCGACCGTCACCGTCTGCCGCTGGAACGCCGCCGAGGGCCTCCTGGAGCCCCTCACGGAGGCCCAGGTGCTGCCGGGAGCCCCGGCCGGTGACGCCTACCCGTCGGGCGTCGTCGCCGCACCCGACGGCCGCTTCGTATGGACCGCCACCCGCGGTGAGGACGTCCTGTCCACGTTCGCCGTCGAGGGAGAGCGACTGCGGCTCATCGGGACCGTGCCCTGCGGGGGCCACTGGCCGCGGGCGCTCGCCGAGTCCGACGGCTTCCTCTACGTCGCGAACGAACGCTCCGGCGACGTGACCTGGTTCGCGGTCGACCCGGACACGGGACTGCCGCGCCGGAGCGGGTCCACCGAACTGCCCGCCGCGTCCTGCGTGGTCCTCGGCTGAGTCCCGCCGGACTTCCCGGCAACGCCGAAGGGCCCGCTCCCGCGCCGGGAGGGGCCCTTCGGCATGTCTTACGGTGGTCAGGCGCGACGTCAGCGCGTCGGCGCGCCCTGCGGCTGCTGCGGCGCGATGCCGAGCGCCGTCGTGTACTTGGCGAGGGCCAGCTTGCCGATCGCCGGGTAGGGGCCGAGCGCCTCGGCGGCCGCACAGCCCGCCTCCTTGGCCGCCTCCCCGATCAGGCCCGGGTCGATCTCCGGCCCTATCAGGTACGGCGCCAGCGCCAGGTTCTGCGAGCCGGAGCCGCGCAGCTGGTCGGCCACCGAGGCGATCGAGCCCTCCTGGTCGAGCGCGGCGGCCATCACCGGCACGGCGAGGCGCGCGGCGAGCAGCATGCCGGTGATCCCGGCCGCCTGCACCGCCTCGTCACCGCCCACGGAGGCCAGGATGATGCCGTCCGCGGCGGTCGCCACGGTGAACAGCCGGGCCCGGTCGGCACGGGCCAGACCGGCCTCCGACAGACGCACGTGCAGCGCCTCGGCGAGCAGCGGGTGCGGGCCGAGCACATCGGTCAGGTCGGCCGCGACACGGCTGTCCATGACGGCCTGGCGGACGACCCGCAGCAGCGCGCTGTCCGGACCGGCCAGCAGCGGCACGACGACGGCGACGGGGCCCTCGGGCTCCTTGACGTCCACACCGGCGGCCCTGGCCTGCTCGTAGCGTGCGGCGCGCTCCTGGGCGGTGTGCGTGAGCACCGACTGGAGTGTGGGGAACTCCGCGTCGTCCCCGTCGAGGTACCCGATCCGGGCGTCCAGGCCGGGGAGCTCGGAGCGGGCGATGCTCACGACCTCTTCGGCGAGGCTGCGCGTGGCGGCGCTGGGCGTTCCCGGCACGGCGAGAACAAGCGCGGGCGCGCCCTCGGGAGCCGCCAGCGGCTCGGGACGGCGGTGCCGTCCGGGCTGGCGGGGGCGCGGCATTCGTACTGGCAGGCCGGCGGGCCCAGTGGGGGAGCTCATGGCGCCGCATGTTACTGGCTTACTGGGCTTCCCTGTTCGGGGAGGGTGCAGGTGAGCGGTATCCGTCCGGTTTTGTCTGATGAGTTACGTACGGATCGGAAGCGGTGGCCGTGTCTGGATCAGTCGCCCGTTCCGGTCACGACGTACAGCATCGCCCTGTCACCCGGCAGAGTGAGCGCCCCCGTCGCGAGATCGACCGCGATCCGCACGGACCCGTGCAGCGGATCTCCGGCCGGCGGCACCCGGCGTGCGTGGGGCAGCCGTCTCGCCAATTCCTCCTCCAGGGGTACGAGAAGGGGGGCGCCGATCTTGAACAGGCCGCCGGTGAGGGCGACATCGGGCGTTCCCCCGGTGGGGCAGACGGCGGCCGCGGACTCGGCCATGTGCCGGGCGGCGGCACGCAGGATGTCCGCGGCGACGGGGTCGTCCGGGGCGCAGGCGGCGACCTGGGGAGCGAAGGAGGCGAGGACGGCCGGACGGTCCGGACGCGGATAGAGCAGCCCGGGCAGCCCGGGCATCGCCCCGAACAACTCCTCGGCCCGGGCCAGCAGTCCGGTCGATCCTCCCGGCCGCCCGTCGTGGGCACGCAGCGCGGCCTCCAGGCCGGCCCGTCCGATCCAGGCACCGCTGCCGCAGTCGCCGAGGAGATGGCCCCAGCCGTCCGCACGGCGCCAGCGCGTCAGGTCCGTCCCGATGGCGATCAGACCGGTGCCGGCGGCGACGACGGCACCGGGTGCCTGACCGAGGGCGCCCGCGTAGGCGGTGACGGCGTCGGCGACGAGAGCGACCTGCCCGGCGCCGAACTCCCTCCCCAGGGCGTCCGGGAGCTCGGCACGCAGGGCCTCGCCCAGGGTGCTGAGACCGGCGGCCCCGACGACGGCGGTGCGCAGCCGGGCGACACCCGTCTGCGCGGTCAACGTCCGCACCATCGGCACCAGTTGTTCCATCAGGTGGACGGGGTCGATGCCCCGCGCCCCGGTGCGCACCGGTTCCCGTGACTCCCGCTGCGCCAGCGCCCCGCGCCGCACCGTCCCGACGACGGCCCGCAGTCCGGAGCCACCGGAGTCGACGGCGAGAAACCCGGAGTCGTCGACCGGGGGAGCCACGGGGGACGCCCCGGCCCCGGTCACGGCAGGCGCCAGTCCACCGGCTCGCCGCCCTGCCCGACCAGCAGCTCGTTGGCCCTGCTGAACGGGCGGGAGCCGAAGAAGCCGCGGTCGGCCGACATGGGGGAGGGGTGGGCGGACTCCACGGACGGGAGGTTGCCGAGGAGCGGGCGGAGGTTGCGGGCGTCGCGGCCCCACAGGATGGACACCAGCGGCTTGCCGCGCGCGGCCAGCGCCCGTATCGCCTGTTCGGTGACCTCCTCCCAGCCCTTGCCGCGGTGCGCGGCCGGCTTGCGCGGGGCCGTGGTGAGCGCCCTGTTGAGAAGCAGCACGCCCTGCTGGGTCCACGGCGTCAGATCGCCGTTGGACGGCTGGGGCAGGCCCAGGTCCGTGTGGAGCTCCCGATAGATGTTGATGAGGCTGCCGGGCAGCGGCCGCACCTCCGGTCCCACCGAGAAGCTCAGCCCCACCGCGTGTCCCGGCGTCGGATAGGGATCCTGTCCGACGATCAGGACGCGGACGTCGTCGAAGGGCTGCTGGAAGGCCCGTAGGACGTTCGGCCCGGCCGGGAGATAGGTGCGTCCCGCGGCGATCTCGGTCCGCAGGAAGTCGCCCATCTCGGCGATGCGTCCGGCGACGGGTTCGAGGGCCTTCGCCCAGCCCGGTTCGACGATTTCATGCAAGGGTCGTGGAGCCACGGCGTCACCCTACTGCCGTACGCACAGCGGTGATCAACCGGTGGCCAAAGCCCGGCCGTCCCCCCTCATGACTCATCCGACCACCGCGGCCCGCACACACAGCACGTCCGGCAGATGCGACGCGAGCTGCCGCCAGTTGTCGCCGTCGTCGGCCGATGCGAACACCTCGCCGTTGCGGTTGCCGAAGTACACACCCGCCGGGTCCGCGTCGTCGGTGCACAGCGCGTCCCGCAACACCGTGCCGTAGTGGTCCTCCTGCGGCAGCCCCGCCGAGAGCGGCTCCCAGCTCTTGCCCGCGTCGGCCGTGCGGAAGACCCGGCAGCGGTGATCGGCCGGGACCCGGTCCGCGTCGGCGTTGATCGGGAACACGTACGCCGTGTCGCCGCGGTGCGGATGCGCCGCCGCCGCGAAACCGAACGTGGACGGAAGCCCCTCGCCGATGTCCGTCCAGTGCGCGCCCGCGTCGTCGCTGCGGTACACACCCCAGTGGTTCTGCAGATACAGCCGGTCCGGGGTCGCCGCGTCCCGGGTGACCTTGTGGACGCACTGGCCGAACTCCGGGTTCGGATCGGGCAGGAACACCGCGGAGACACCGGAGTTGGAGGGTGTCCAGCTCGCCCCGCCGTCGGTGGTCCTGAACACCCCGGCCGTCGAGACGGCGACCGTCACCGCCTGTGGGTCCCGCTTGTCGGTCAGGACGGTGTGCAGCCCCTCACCGCCGCCGCCCGGCACCCACTTGGACCGCGTGGGGTGCTCCCACAGCGGGCGGACCAGCTCGAAGGTCTCGCCGCGGTCCTCGGAGCGGTACAGCGCGGCCGGTTCCGTGCCCGCGTACACCACGTCCGGCTCCGCGGCCGCCGGGTGCAGCTGCCAGACCCGCTCCAGCGAAGCCCCGGTGTCCTTGGGGAACTTGACGGCAGGCTGGGCCGGCTCGGTCCAGCTGCGCCCCAGGTCGTCGGAGTGGAAGACGGACGGGCCCCAGTGCGCGCTGTCGCCGCCGGCCAGCAGCCGTGGCCGCTCGCCGCGGGTGTCGATGGCGACCGAGTACACGGCCTGTGCGTTGAAGTAGGGACTCTCGTCGAACTCCCAGGCCCCACCCCGCCTGCGCCCGATGAACAGACCCTTGCGGGTACCCACGGCGAGCAGTACCTCGGTCATGCCGATCACCTCCGTGACGTCGTTGTCCCAGACATCGGCCAGTCTGCACCCCGGCACTGACAGTCACCCCCGGAAACCGCTCCGCCGCAGGTCAGGGGCGAGTCAGCGCGGGGGGAGGCAACCGCTTGCGGGGAGCCGCGGGCCGTTTTGCGCACGTCGCGGCCGCGGGGTGTGACCCGTGCGACGGCCGTGTGGGGGCCGGTCCGTGAGCACCGGGGAGCCGTCCCCCGTATGGAAAGGCGGTCCGGCATGTTCGCGCGTTCACGAGGAGGAAGCCTTCGATGGCGTTGCGTGGTTCGAAGGTGTGGTCATGGCGCTGGCGGCGCAATCCGCTCAAGCGCCGCGCCGACAAGGTGGAGGCCTGGATCGTGCTCGGGGTCTGGCTGCTCACCGCCCTCACCGGGGTGCTCGCCGGTATGGGCGCCGCCCGCTCCGTCGAGCGCAGCCTGGCCCGCGAGCGCGTCGAGTGGCGGCAGGTCGAGGCGCGGCTCGTGGAGGAGGCGCCCGGGACGTTCGCCGGGCAGACCGGGACGGCGAGCAGCGACCAGGTATGGGCGAAGGTGCGCTGGGCGGCGGCGGACGGCTCGTCCCACACCGGCCAGGTCCGCGTCCGCCCCGGCAGCCCCTCGGGCAGCACCGTCGGCGTGTGGACGGACCGGGAGGGCCGGCTGGTCACCCGCCCGGCCACCGCCTCCCAGGCCACCCTGCGCGCCTCCTTGATCGGCGCCCTGGTCGGCGCGAGCGCCGCCTTCGTGCCCTTCGTCGCCGGCCGCATGCTGCGCGGCCGCCTGGAATGCCGCCGCATCGACCAGTGGGACACCGAGTGGGAGCGGTTCGGGCCGATGTGGAGCGGGCGGAGGGCCGAGGGCGGCTCGTGGTGAGGAGGCCGCGCCTACGTGTCCCTCAGTGTCTCCCGGCACACGTCCAGCAGGCGTTCGTCGGTGAAGACGTCGTGCATTCCGTAGCCCTCGGGCGCCGTGTGCCTCCGCGGGGCGGCCAGTTCGGTCCGGAGCAGGTCATGCAGCGCGACTCCCTCCGGGCCCATGGCCGCGACGCACTCGGCGATGGGGACACGGGTGTGCGCGTTCTGGGCCCACACGTCCCGCAGCACCGGAAGGGCAAGCTCCGTATCGCCCGCGATCCGCCACAGCGCGCACGCCACCGACTTGCGCTCCCAGGGGTGAGACGCTCCGATCCGCCGCCGCAGCCCGTCGACCGCGGGCCCGGCCACCGGCCCCATCCGGGCCAGTACGTCGGCCGCGGCCCAGAACTGACCGGGTCCCTCACCCTCCAGCGCCCGCAGGAGAACCGGCAGGACAAGCTCGGCGTCCCCCTCGACAGCCCACAGTGAATCCGCCGCCGCGACCGCGCTCCCGCTCTCCAACAGCCCCCGGACCACCGGTATCGCCTCGTGCGCCGCGGCCCCGAATGCCCCGAGCGTCCGCAGCCCTTCTTCCGCCAAGGTGTCCCTCGACCGGTGGTCCTCCGGCGTCCCGAGCAGCAGCCGCAGCACCAGCGGCACGCTTTCCCGGTCGTCGAGTGCCCTCAGCGCCATCAGCAGCGGACCGGCACGGTCGTAGGTGTCCGGCGCGTCGAGGGGGACGCTCGCGAGCCTTTCCCGCAGCGCGGGCGCGAGCGGGGCCGCGGCCCGCCCCAGGTGCCGGACGACCCGGCCCAGCTCGTCGGGCACGTCGGCCCCCGCGAGCACCTCGCCCAGGACCGGCACCGCTCGCGGATCCCCGCATCTGGCCAAGGCCTTGAGCGGCCCGCCCAACCACGAAGGGCTGCGCTCGAAGGGCTGCACCCACAGATCGGGGCGGCGCGTCACCAGGGCGGCAAGGTTGTCGGCGGCGGGTGCGGCCAGTGCGAACAGGCCCTCCAGGACGGACGTCGCGGCCTCGAGCAACCGGCCCTCCTCCGAGCCCAGTTGAGCCCCGATCAGCGCGACGGGTCCGGTGTGGTCGCCGCGCCACTCGCCGATCAGCCCCATCGACATCCACACGGCGTTGCACCGGTCGGTCGGGTCCGGGCTGGTCAACTGTCCGTTGAGCAGGGCGATCCGGTCGTCCACCCGGCCGCCGAGCGCGGTGTGCAGGGTGCGCAGCAGCTGAGATCCCTCCTCGTCCGAGGGGCGCAGCCGCCGCAGCCGGCCGACCAGTGTGTCCGTGTCCGGACGGTCGGGTCCGCCCGGCGTGACGGGCCGCCGCTCGGACCGCTCCCGGAGCAGCCCGACGACCGTGGGCACCAGGTCGGCCGGGAGCCGGTCGGGAGCGCAGCCCGCGAGCTGCCCGAGCGCGGCCAGCCGCAGCCCGGGACCGAACGGCGGTGCGCTCTGGGCCTCCAGGAGGCCGACGGCCTCCGCCGCGTGACCGGGATGGCGGCGGGCGAGGAATCCGAGCCCCTCGGCCAGCGCGAGCAGCACCCGGTCGTCCCGCTCCACCCTGATCCGCTCCCGCAACAGGCCCAGGACATGGGCCGGTTCGGCGAGGAACCGCACGACGGCGCCCGCGGCCGCCCCGCGCACCGCGGCGTCGGCGTCCCGGGTAAGCCGCTCGAAGACCTCGGCACCTGACCGCACGGCCGTCCTGGCCATGGCGTACGGGCCGTCCTCGGGCACCTCGCAGTCCCCGCCGATGCTGACCAGGAGCTGCACGATCTCGGCCCGCTCCTGCACCTCCTCCCGCGCGGCGAGTGCGAAGAGGAACGGCACACAGGCGAGCGTCGAGTCGTACACGTCTCCCTGGTGGTGCACGGCCCCGTACATCCCGTCGAGCGCGATCTCCCGTTCGGCGGGGTCCGCGGAGGCCAGCCCCTTCAGCAGGACGGGCACGTCCTCCGCACTGCCGTACGCATGCCGCATCGAAGCCCAGTCGACCTCGTCGATCCCCGTGAACACGCTGTCCTCCCCCATGCGAAACGCCAACTGATCGGAGTCTGCACCACGGCACTGACAACGAAGCGGAATCGCGGGGTGACTGTCTGCCAACAGCCCTAGGGTGGCCGGTCGTTGCTCTCTGGTCAGTCTTCCCCGGGCAGGGCGCGGCCCAGGATCGCGCCCAGGCCGGCCGTGTCGGGAAGCGTGCCGAACGCGTGCCCCCAGTCGCCGCCGAGGCGGGTCGCGCAGAAGGCGTCGGCGACCGGGGCCGGGGCGTGGCGGACCAGCAGGGAGGCCTGAAGGGTCAGCGCCATCTGTTCCACCAGCCGTCGGGCGCCGCTCTCGGACGCCGAGGCCAGCAGTCGCCGCAACCCGGTGACGGCCGCGTCCAGGCGGGCGTCCGTCCCCTGCGCCAGGGCGAGTTCGGCGAACAGGGCGTCCGCCGTGCCCGGTTCCTTCACCAACGCCCGCAGCACGTCCAGGGCGTTGACGTTCCCCGAGCCCTCCCAGATCGACAGCAGCGGAGCCTCGCGGTAGTGGCGGGGCATGCCCGAGTCCTCCACGTAGCCGTTGCCGCCCAGGCACTCCAGGGCCTCCGCGGTGAAAGCCGGACCCCGCTTGGTGACCCAGTACTTGCCCACGGCCGTCGCGATGCGCCGGAAGGCCTGCTCGCCCTCGTCGCCGCGCACCGCCCGGTCGGCGGCCCCGGCCAGCCGTAGCGTGAGCGTCGTCGCGGCCTCCGACTCCAGGGCCAGATCCGCGAGCACGTTGCGCATCAGCGGCTGGTCGGCCAGCCGGGCCCCGAACGCGCTGCGGTGGCGTGCGTGGTGGCCCGCCTCGACGAGCGTCTTGCGCATCAGCGTCGCCGACATCATCACGCAGTCCAGACGCGTGCAGTTGACCATGTCGATGATCGTCTTGACGCCCCGCCCCTCGGGGCCGACCAGCCAGGCGACGGTCCCGTCGAACTCGGGCTCGGAGGAGGCGTTCGACCGGTTGCCCAGCTTGTCCTTGAGCCGCTGGACGCGGAACGTGTTCCGGCTGCCGTCGGGCAGGACGCGCGGCACCAGGAAGCACGACAACCCTTCCGGCGCTTGTGCCAGGACCAGGAAGACATCGCACATCGGCGCCGACGTGAACCATTTGTGCCCGCGCAGCGTGTACACGCCGGGCTCGGCGGTCGGGGTGGCCGTCGTGCTGTTCGCGCGGACGTCGGAGCCGCCCTGCTTCTCGGTCATCCCCATGCCCGCCAGCAGACCGCGCTTCTCGGTCGGCACCCGCAGGACCGGGTCGTACTCCCGGGCGGTCAGCAGCGGTTCGTAGACCTTCGCGAGCTCCGGCTGGTGCCGCAGGGCCGGGACGGCGGCGTACGTCATCGAGGTCGGACAGCCGTGCCCGGCGTCGGTGTGCCCCCAGGCCAGCCCGCCCGCGGTACGGGCGACATGGGCGCCCGGCCGGTCGTCGGCCCAGGGCGCCCCGGCCTGCCCCTCGGTGACCGCGACCCGCATGAGGTGGTGCCAGCTCGGATGGAACTCGACCTCGTCGACGCGGTGCCCGTACCGGTCGTGCGTGCGCAGCACGGGCTCGTGGCGGTTGGCGAGCTCGGCCCACTCCTGGGCCTCCGCGCTCCCGGCCAGCCGCCCGATCCGCCGCACGTCCTCCTCGGCCCAGCCCGCACCCTCGCGGCGCAGCCCTTCGAGCAGGGCCGTGTCCTCGGACGCGTCGTACGGGGCCAGGGGAGGGGGCTGATTGGTGACGTCGTGCGTCGCGCTCGTGGAGTCCATGGACCGAGTGTTGCACTATCGGTGCGACCGTAGCAATCATGCAATACGGCATACAGTACGTGACCATGCGGACGAACATCACGGTGCGGCCCGACGAGCTGGAACTGCGCCCGCTCTCCGCACGCTCGGTCGTGCTGAGCCTGCTGCTGGGGGCGCATCCGCCCGAGCTGCCGGTGAAGGAGCTCGTACGCCGCGTGGAGCCTTTCGGTGTCGGCGGCTCCACCGCGCGGGCCGCGCTCAGCCGGATGGTCGCGGCCGGTGATCTGCGGCGCGCGGACACCGTGTACCGGCTCAGCGACCGGCTGCTGGAGCGTCAGCGGCGCCAGGACGACGCCGTGCATCCCCGCACGCGCGCGTGGGGCGGTGACTGGGAGATGCTCGTGATCACCGCGACGGGACGCGGCCCCGCCGAACGGGCCGACCTGCGCACCCGGCTGACCGCGCTACGGCTCGCCGAGCTCCGCGAGGGTGTCTGGCTGCGCCCCGCCAATCTGCGCCGCCCGCTGCCGGACGACCTCGCGCAGGTGGCCGAGCGCTGTACCGCCCGCCCGGACCGTCCCGCGGGCGAACTGGCCGCCGCCCTCTGGCCGCTCGACGCCTGGGCGGTCACCGGCCGGGCGCTGCTCGCCCACGCGAACCGCGCGGATCGCCCCGCGGAGCTCTTCACCGCCTTCGCGGCGGTCGTGCGGCACCTGCTCGCCGATCCCGTCCTGCCCGACGACCTCCTGCCCGGCGGCTGGCCGGGTGAGGCCCTGCGCGCCGCGTACGCGAACTACCGGCGGGAGCTGGGCACATGATGCGGCGGCCGTGCGAAGCGCCGTGCGGGGGACGCTTCGTACGGCCGCCTTCACCGTGGGGGGACTACTTGTAGGTGATGTCCGAGGTCGCGTACTTGCAGTAGGTGCCGTCGGGGTTGGTGCCGTTGGTCGTCGGCTCCTTGCCCGAGTTGTTGCCGATGTACTTCTGGCACGGAATGATCTTCTTGCTGGTGTCCCCGACGATCGTGATGCCCCGCAGGGTCGCGCTGTCGCCGTAGTTGGTGTTGATGCCGACGAGCTTGCTGCCCTTGTAGGTCGCCTCGATGGTGTTGAGGTTGATCGTCCTCTTGTACTGCGTGGAGCAGTTGCCGCACGAGCGGACGAAGGTGCCGAAGTTCTTCACGGCGAAGTTGGAGATGTTGAGCGTCCCCGCGCCGTTGAACTGGAACACCTTGTCGCTGGCTTCCTTCGCGCCGCCGCCGGAGATGGTGTAGACGTTCGACGACGAGGAGCCGCGGAAGGTCGCCGCGTCCTCGCCGACGTCCTCCCACCAGACGTTCTGCAGCGTGCAGCTGCCCGAGCAGTGGATGCCGTCCGCGGCGGGGGCGCCGATGATGACGTTCTTCAGGACGGTGCCGGCCGCCAGCTCCAGGATCGGGCCCTGGTCCTCGTCCTGGTTGTCACTGCCCAGGGCGCCCGAGCCGTACAGGCGCTTCATCCCGTAGTCCTTGGTGCCCGACAGCTGGATGGTCGAGGAGACGGCCTGGCTGCCGTTCGCCGTCGGCCAGGTCGCGGCACTCGCCGTCGGCGCACCTACTGTCGTGATCATGACAGACGAGAGGCCGAGTGCGGTCAGTGCGCCGGTCAGTGCGCGCCTGCGGGTGCGTGGTAGTGCTGGTGAAGTCATGTCCCGATGCCTTCTTCCAGTTGGGGGGTTGTCAGAGCTTTCCGGCGCCCGCGCCGGACGTCGCCGAGGCGACGACCGTCGAGGCGGACTCCGAGGTGTAGCCGTAGGGCGGCGCGGTGAACGTGCCGACCCGGGAGATCTCGGTGGCGGCCCCGCCGAGATCGTTGGCCGTGCCCGAGTGGACGTTGCCGAACGGGTCGTGGTGGTACGTCACCCTCAAGTGACCGGTGTCCTCGGTCGCGTTGTTGTTGGAGCCGACGTCGACCTGACCGCTCGGCGATACCAGACCGCCGCTGGTGACGGGTAAGCGAGGGCGAGTACGCATGTGGGGTGCGTCCCTTCGGGCGGGCTTACTCGAGCATCTACTTGTACGTCGTTCGCTCATCTGAACAAAGATGTGCGGACATTGTGACCTCAAGAGCTCCTCGTTCAGCCCGTTGGTCACGCTGCTGAACGGAACGTAGGGGGCAAGCGCTTTCTAGTCAACGCTTTGCGCAACACGGATTGAGTCGGCAACAGGGTGCGTGGGAGCGCTTCCATGGCGGCCATGTGCATGTCACCATGCCTGTTACTCCCCTCAGCGATGCCCCCACGAGCCGCCATCACGAAGGGATCCACCGTGTCCGCCACTGCCGGCACCCTCGCGAGGAGACCGCTGCGCGCGGTCCTCGTCGCGCTCCACGCACTGCTGGTGGCGTTACTCGCCGCCGGCTTCCTCGCCGCCCCGCAGGCCGCCGCCCGCGAGGCCGCCCCGACCGCGACGCTCACCGAGATCACGAACTTCGGTACGAACCCCAGCAATCTCCAGATGTACCTGTACGTCCCCGAGAGCGTCACCGAGAACCCGGCGATCGTGGTCGCGGTCCACTACTGCACCGGTTCCGGCCCGCCGATGTACTCGGGCACCGAGTACGCCTCGCTCGCCGACCAGTACGGGTTCATCGTCGTCTACCCGTCGGTCACCCGCTCCAGCAAGTGCTTCGACGTCGCCTCGCCCCAGGCGCTGCGGCGCGGCGGAGGCAGCGACCCGGTCGGCATCAAGTCCATGGTCGACTGGACGGTCGACGCGTACGACGCCGACACCAGCCGCATCTTCGCCACCGGCATCTCCTCCGGCGCGATGATGACCAACGTCCTGCTCGGCGACTACCCCGACGTGTTCGCCGCGGGTGCCGCCTTCTCGGGCGTGCCGTTCGGCTGCTTCGCCACCACCGACGGCTCCGAGTGGAACAGCGCCTGCGCCCAGGGCACCGTGACCCACACCGCACAGGAGTGGGGCGACATCGCCCGCGCCGCCTACCCCGGTTACACGGGCCCCCGGCCGCGCATGCAGGTGTGGCACGGCACCGAGGACGACGTACTGCGCTACCCCAACTTCGGCGAGGAGATCAAGCAGTGGACCAACGTCCGCGGCGTCAGCCAGACCCCCGCGGCCACGGACACACCCCAGTCCGGCTGGACCCGCACCCGCTACGGCGGCACCGGTGACCAGGCCCCGGTGGAGGCCATCAGCCTCCAGGGCGTGGGCCACAACCTGTACACCTGGGGCATGGCGGCCCGAGTCCTCACGTTCTTCGGTCTCGACAGCGACGGCCCCGCACCCCAGCCCCCGGCCGGGCCCTGCAAGGTGAGCGTGACCACCAACGCCTGGAGCACCGGGCTGACCGCCTCGGTGATGATCACCAACACCGGCACGAGCGCGCTCAACGGCTGGCGGCTCGGCTTCACCCTGCCCACCGGCCAGACCATCACCAACGGCTGGAACGCCACCTACACGCCGGGCTCGGGCGCGGTGACGGCGACGAACGCCTCGTACAACGCCACGCTCGCCCCGAACGCGAGCGTCAGCATCGGCTACCAGGCGACGCACACCGGCAACAGCGCGGCGCCGGGCGCGTTCACCCTCAACGGAACGGCCTGCACGACCGGTTGACGTCCCCCGGGGCGGCCGGAGCTCTCCGGCCGCCTTCCGGCGGTTCAGTACGGCAGCAGGCGCCCCGAAGGTGTCCTGCGGTCGATCTTCTCGTCCCGGGGTGCTGCGGGGCGGCGGCTGACGCGGATGCGGATCTGGCGGTTCATGGCGCCCTCCTGACGTTCGATGCGGCCAGCCTTGTCGTCGGGAGCCCCCGGCGCATCGTGCCTATGGAGACACCGACCCCGATCTTCCGGCAGTACGCGCCGGGGGTGCCGTACTCCGGAGGGAGGATCAGACCGACCGGTGGTACTGGTCCGGCACCCGCACGTCCCCGCCCAGTTCCCGCGCCGCGTGCCGCGCCCACGACGGGTCGCGCAGCAGCTCACGGCCCAGCAGTACCGCGTCGGCCTCGCCGTTGACCAGGATCTTCTCGGCCTGCTCGGGCTCGGTGATCATGCCGACCGCGGCCACCGGCAGCGAGGTCTCCGCCTTCACCCGGGCGGCGAAGGGGACCTGGTAGCCGGGGCCGGTCGGGATGCGGACGCCGGAGGCGTTGCCGCCCGTGGAGACGTCGAGGAGGTCGATGCCATGGGCCCGGAGGTCGGCGGCGAAGCGGACCGTGTCGTCCGCCGTCCAGCCGCCCTCCTCCAGCCAGTCGGTCGCCGAGATACGGAAGAACAGCGGCTTGTCGTCCGGCCACACCTCCCGTACGGCGTCCACGACCTCGAGGGCGAAGCGGGTGCGGTTCTCGTACGAGCCGCCGTAGGCGTCCGTGCGGTGATTCGAGTGCGGGGAGAGGAAGTTGCTGATCAGATAGCCGTGGGCGCCATGGATCTCGGCGACTTCGAACCCCGCGGCGAGGGCGCGACGGGCCGCGTCCGCGAACTGGCCTACGACCTGCTGGATCTGAGCGACCGTCAACTCGGTCGGTACCGCGTGCCGTTCGTCGAAGGCGAGCGGGCTCGGCCCCAGCGGCTGCCATCCGTACCCGTCCGTGCCGAGCGGCGCGCCGCCCTTCCACGGCCGGTCCGTGGCCGCCTTGCGGCCGGCGTGCGCGAGCTGGATGCCCGGCACTGTGCCCTGGGACACCAGGAAGCGGGTGATCCGGCGGAACGCCTCGACCTGGGTGTCGTTCCAGATCCCCAGGTCGTACGGCGAGATCCGGCCCTCGGGGCTCACCCCCGTCGCCTCGACGATGATCAGGCCCGTGCCGCCCGCCGCGCGCGCCGCGTAGTGCGCGAAGTGCCAGTCGTTGGGCGCCCCGGTCTCCGGGCCCTCGGGGGCCGCGGAGTACTGGCACATCGGCGGCATCCACACCCGGTTGGGGATCGTCAGATCGCGCAGGGTGCAGGGCTCGAAGAGGGCGCTCACGGCGGACTCCAATCGTCACGGGACCGAGCGGTCGACTCGTACGATAGGCATCGTAGTACGTAGAGTGTCAAACTACGAGAGGTCTCGTACAATGGGCTCCCCGAAGAGTCTGGAGCCACCGTGACCTCTCCCGCCGTCAGCAGCCGCGATCTTCCGCACCCGGCGCGCGAGGAGATCCGGCTGGAGCCGATCCTGCACGCGCTGTCCGACCCGATGCGGCTCCGGATCGTGCGAGAGCTCGCCGCCGTGGGCGACGAGCTCACCTGTTCGCAGTTCGAGCTGCCGGTCACCAAGTCCACGACCACGCACCACTTCCGCGTGCTGCGCGAGGCCGGGGTGATCCGGCAGATCTACCGGGGCACCGCCAAGATGAACGGGCTGCGCAAGGGGGACCTAGACGACCTCTTCCCGGGACTTCTCGACAGTCTCCTCGGCGCCGCCTCCCGCCAGGACGGCCGCCTCGGGATCGACTGAACCGGCCTTCGAGGGAAGGTGGTTGAACAGCAGGTTCAGCACGATAGCCGTCAGACAGCCCGCGCTGATGCCGCTGTTCATCACCGTCTGGAACCAATCCGGGAACTTCTCGTAGACCGTCGGCACCCCGACCGGCAGCATGCCGACGGCGACCGAGACGGCCACCACCGTCAGGTTGTTGTTGCCCTTGAAGTCGACCTGCGCGAGCGTCCTCAGTCCGCTCGCCGCGACCGTCCCGAACATCACCAGGCCCGCGCCGCCGAGCACCGGCGCCGGAATGGCCGCCACGACCGCGCCCAGCTTGGGCAGCAGGCCCAGCAGGACGAGGATGCCGCCCGCCGCGGCGACGACCCAGCGGCTGCGGACCCGGGTCATGCCGACGAGACCGACGTTCTGCGCGTACGCCGTGTACGGGAAGGTGTTGAAGACGCCGCCGAGGACGGTGGACAGGCCGTCGGCGCGCAGACCGTCCGCGAGGGAGCGCGGCTCGACCTTGCGGTCCGTCATCTCACCGACCGCGATCAGGTCACCGGTCGTCTCGGTCATCGTCACCAGCGCCACGACCAGCATCGAGACGATCGCCGAGAACTCGAAGGTGGGCGCACCGAAGTGGAACGGAGTGCTGATGCCGAGCCAGTCCGCGTCGCCGACCCCGTCGAAGTCCGTGAACCCGAACGGAACCGCGACCGCGAGCCCGACCACGATGCCGCTCAGGACGGCGATCCGGCTCAGGAAGGCCGGCGCGAACCGCTGCACACCGAGCACGACGAGCAGGACGAACGCGGCGAGCCCGAGGTTCTTCGGCTCCCCGAAGTCGGGCGCACCGACACCGCCCGCGGCCCAGTTGCCCGCGACCGGGAGCAGCGACAGCCCGATGATCAGGATCACGGTGCCCGTGACCAGCGGCGGGAAGAAGCGCAGCAGCTTCCCGAACACCGGCGCCAGCAGCATGATCGCGAGCCCCGCGACGATCACCGAGCCGTAGATCGCGGGCAGTCCGCCGCCGGTGGTGCCGATGAGCACCATGGGCGACACGGCGGCGAACGTACAGCCCTGCATGATCGGCAGCCGCACGCCGAAGCGCCAGAACCCGATGCACTGGATGAGCGTCGCTATGCCGCACACCAGGAGATCGGCGGTGATGAGGTACGCGAGGTCGGCGGCCGACAGTTTCATCGCGCTGCCGACGATCAGGGGGACGGCCACGGCTCCGGCGTACATCGCGAGGACGTGCTGGAGGCCGAAGGCGGCCAACTGGCGTACGGGTGGGACTTCGTCGACGGGATGTACGGGAGCGGTTGTCGTCATGAGCGAGACCGTAGGCTCCTTGAACAGTTTGTTGATTTCCGAGCTGTTGCCGCTGTGTGTCATGCCCACCCGGACGCGTTCGACTCTGCTACGAGGTGCTCCTCCGCGCCGCGGCCAGCAACGATTCCCAGTCCGGCAGCTTGACCACACTCCGCCCGAGCGAGACCCCCAGCTCCGTCTCCGCCCGTTCGATGGCGCACCACCCCGTCCACTCGACGGGCTCGGTCCCTTCCGCCCGCAGCGCCGCCAGGGGATCGCCGGGCAACTCCCTGCGCAGGAGGGCGGCGGCATCCTCCAGCAACGACGTCACCGTCTCCTTCGCACAGGGGCGATTCGTGCCGATGACTCCGGTCGGTCCCCGCTTGATCCAGCCGGCCACGTACTCGCCCGGCACGACGGTCCCCTCGCGCAGCACCCGCCCGGCGAGATGCGGCACCGTACAGGTCGCGGGGTCGAACGGCAGCCCCTCCAGCGGCACCCCGCGATAACCCACCGACCGCAGCACCAGCTGCGCCGCGATGTCCTCGTACCGGCCCGTCCCCGTCACCCCGCCCTGTCCGTCGGGCACCGTCCGTTCGAAGCGCACCGCGGCCACCCGTTCTCCCCCACCGGCGAGGAGTTCGACGGGACGCAGGAAGAAGCGCATATGGATCCGGCGCGCCGCGGACCGCCCGGGAGCGGTGGCCCAGCCGCGCAGCACCTCCACATTGCGGCGCGCTGCGGCGGGCAGCGCGGAGGGGTCGAGGTACGCCGGGTCCAGCGCCAACTCCCGCGGATCCACCGTCACTTCCGTGTCCGGCAGAGCGCCCAGCTCGCGCAGCTCCTTGGTGGTGAACCGAGCCTGGGAGGGGCCTCGACGGCCCACCATGTGGACCTCGGTCACCCGGCTCGCGGCCAGTGCGGAGAGCGCCGCCTGCGGCATGTCCGTGGGGCTCAGCTCCGCGGGGCCCCGGGCCAGCATCCGCGCCACGTCGACCGCGACGTTCCCCACGCCGATGACCACGGCAGAGCGGGCGTCGCGGACGAATCCGTCGTCGACGGCGTCCGGATGGGCGCTGTACCAGGACACGAACTCGGTCGCCGACCAGCTGCCCGGCAGGTCCTCGCCGGGAACGCCCAGATGCCGGTCGGTGGCGGCCCCCACGCAGTACACGACCGCGTGGTACAGCTCCCGCAGCCGGGTGGCGGGCACCCCGTCCTCGCCCACCCGCACCCCGCCGAGGAAGCGCACCCGCTCGTGCTCCAGGACCGTGCGCAGATTGCTCTGGAGGGACTTGATCTTCTCGTGGTCCGGGGCCACCCCGTAGCGCACCAGGCCGTACGGGCACGGCAGCCGGTCCAGGACGTCGACGCGGACCGACGAATCCAGCTGTACGAGGCTCTGGGCGGTGTAGCACCCGCTCGGCCCGGAGCCGACGACGGCGACACGAAGCACGGCGGTACTCCTTACCCGAGGGATCAGAGGAGATCGCTGATGTCTCCAGCATCGCACTGTCGCTGCTGCGCTGACAGGGTGCTGTACGGGTCCATGGGCGCGTGTCCGTTGGTATGCAAAGTGATCATGCGGTTACGTTGCGTGTGTGCTAGAAGCATCGTTTCTTAATCTTTCTGATCGTTGCCCGTCGGACGGTGCGGTGTCCGTGTGGCCCGCGTGGGAAGTGCGGGAGGGCGGGGGCGCGACAGCCTGGTTCCATGTCCGGCTGGCGTTCACCGACGGCGCCCGGGTCGACGCGCTCGCCGTCGTGGCCGAGGGGCAGGTCTCGGTCGAGGACGTCCGCGCCCAGCCGGCCCTCTCGCTGGACGACCTCGCGGTGTTCGCCGACTGGATCGAGGGCCCGCTCTTCGAGGCGTGCGGTGCCGGACCCGCGGAAGGGGACGACGAGCCGGCCGGGTCGCGGCGCGCCCGGCCGGCCTGGCCGCGAGGTGTCGAGGGCCGTCTGCTGCTCGCCCAGGAGTACCGGGCGGCCCAGGAGGACGGGGTCGACCCGGTGCTCGCGGTGATGTGCGCGACCGGCCACAGCCGCCGCAAGTCGCTCCGGCTGATCGCGCAGGCGCGCGACGCGGGGTACCTGACGCCACGTCACGCCCGGCGCTGAGTACGGCTGTTGCGGTCGGCCGGGGCCTTTACTGCATGTCCCGCATCCGGGAGATCTCGGCCGTCTGCTGGGCGACCACGTCGTCGGCCATCTCCTCGATCCGGAGGTTGTTGCCCTGCCCCTTCACGTCGGTGGCCATGGTGATCGCCCCTTCGTGATGCGTGATCATCAGGGTGAGGAAGAGCTGGTCGAAGGCCGTGCCCTTGGCGGCCCGCAACTTGTCGATCTGCGCCTCGGTGGCCATCCCGGGCATCGAGGCGTGGTCGTGCGCGTCGCCCTCCTGGGTCTCCTCCTTGCCGTACGTCTTCAGCCAGCTCCGCATGGCGGCGATCTCCGGTCCCTGGGCCGCCTTGATCCGCTCGGCCAGCTTCTCGACCTTCGTGGACTTCGCGCGATCCGGGGCGAGTTCGGTCAACTCCAGTGCCTGTGTGTGGTGCTCGATCATCATCCGGGCGTACGAGACGTCCGCCGAGTTGGGGGAGTCGTCCTCGGCACGCTGGTCCGCGGCCTCGTCGGCGGAGAGGGTGCGGTTCGCCTCGCCGGGCTTGCCGGGCACGAGCACCGACGGTCCGCTCGGGGCCGGTTCGGCGTTCGAGGCCGTGTCGCAGGCCCCAAGTCCCAGCATCGCGAGGGCGGTGAGGGTCACCGGGGCGAAAAACTTCATTGCGATCTTGTTGCCCCCTGTTGGTATGTGCATGGCGAAGACAATACTTCGGTGGTGCGTGACCCGTTCCGAGGTGAACGGAACTAGGGAGGAAACAGTGATCCTGTTGAAGAACCCTCGAACCCGGCACAGACGACTGGGAGTCGCCGCAGCTGCGGCCGGGCTCCTGGCGGCGTTGCTGACGGCGGGACCCGCGGCCGCGACCCCCGACCCCGGGGACGGCCCGACCGTGGGCGAGGAAGTGTCCCAGAGCACCGAGGCCGAGGTCCGGGCCGCGATAGCCGACGGGGAGATACCCGGCAAGGACGAGATCGTCCACTCCGACAACATCGAGCATGTAGCCAACTCGCCCAAGGCCTTGGCGAGTCTCAACTCGGACCTGGCGTTCCAGGGCAAATACGCCTTCTCCGGCAACTTCGACGGCTTCGTCATCTACGACATCAGCAACCCCAAGGCACCGAAGACCGTGTCCCAGGTCCTGTGCCCCGGTTCCCAGAACGACATCTCGGTCTCCGGAAACCTGCTCTTCCTGTCGACGGACTCCTCGCGCACCGACAACAGCTGCAACAGCACCACGCAGCCCGCGACGGAGAAGTCCTCCTGGGAGGGCATCAAGGTCTTCGACATCAGCGACAAGGCGAACCCGAAGTACGTCGCCGCCGTCGAGACCGCGTGCGGCTCGCACACCCACACGCTGGTGCCCGAGCGCAAGAACGTCTACGTCTATGTCTCCTCGTACTCGCCGAACGCCGCCTACCCCGACTGCCAGCCGCCGCACGACGGCATCTCCGTCGTCAAGGTGCCGCGCAACTCCCCCCAGAACGCGGCGGTCGTGAGCTTCCCGGTGCTGTTCCCGGGTGAGGGCCCGGACGGCGGCGGCAACCCCGGCGGACCCACCAACCCGGGCGTCTCCAAGACCACCGGCTGCCACGACATCACGGTGCTGCCCTCGAAGGACCTGGCGGCGGGCGCCTGCATGGGTGACGGCATCCTGTTCTCCATCAAGGACCCCGAGAACCCGAAGGTCATCGACCGGGTCCAGGACAACGTCAACTTCGCGTTCTGGCACTCGGCGACCTTCAACCAGAAGGCGAACAAGGTCGTCTTCACCGACGAGTTGGGCGGTGGCGGCGCGGCCACCTGCAACGCGGCGATCGGTCCGAACCGCGGCGCCGACGGCATCTACGACGTCGTCGGCAAGGGAGACAAGCGCAAGCTCGTCTTCCGTAGCTACTTCAAGATTCCCCGCTACCAGGCGGACGTCGAGGTCTGCGTGGCCCACAACGGCTCGCTGATCCCGGTCAAGGGCAAGGACATCATGGTCCAGGCCTGGTACCAGGGCGGCGTCTCCGTCTGGGACTTCACCGACTCCTCCAAGCCGAAGGAGATCGCCTACTTCGAGCGCGGCCCGGTGAACACCGAGCAGCTCACCACCGCCGGTCCCTGGTCGGCGTACTACTACAACGGCTACATCTACTCCAACGACATCGCCAAGGGCTTCGACGTCCTGAAGATCAAGGACCGGCGCACGGACCCGGCCAAGCGGGTGCGGGTGGGCGAGCTCAACGTCCAGACGCAGCCTGACTACTTCGACTGACCGGCCGCGGGATCGCCGGTCGCGAAGAAGCGCGACAGATCGGTCTCGTACGTCCCGCCGGACGCCTCATCGGTGTCCGGCGGGACGCCCAGTTCCCAGTCCAGCCGGTAGCGCCCGAACAACTCGGCCCGCAGCACCGGGATCGGCATCGGGACCCCGGGCACCAGGGCCGCGTAGACCGACCCCATGAGCAGGGCGCGCAGCATCGGATAGTCGGCGTCGACGTCGTCCGAGCCGTTGCGGGCGACGGTGTCCCTCAGCAGTTCGGCCAGGCGCCGCTGTTCCGGGCACGGCATGAAACCCTCGGCGTGCAGCAGTCCGGCCATGTGCTGGCGCATCAGCACGGGCCGATCCCGGGCCAGGCCCAGGATCGCGTCGATGGCCCGCGCCATCCGCTCCTTGCCGTCGTCGGTGCGCGGCTCGCGCTCCAGCGCCTCCTCCAGCGTGCGGTGCATCAGCCGGTGCACGGCGGACTGCACGAGCTGGCGCTTGCCGGGGAAGTAGTACGACGTCAGCCCACGTGCCGAGCCGGCCCGGTCCGCGATGTCGCCGAGCGTCGTCGCCTCGTAGCCGTGCTCGGATACCAGCTCGACGGCCGCCTGCAGGAGCCGCTCGCGGGAACGACGGCGCAACTCTTCATTGACCGAGGCGCTGCGCGGGGACATGCTGTAACTCCTGCGTTGACTGGTTACCAGCCAACTATACTCAGTGCGTCCGGACCGGCCGGTGAAACGGCTGGTCAGGGCTGCCGTCTGCCTCGGGCGACGCGGGGGATCGCCCGAGGCGGGCGGTTCTTCCGCTCCAGTGGTGGCCTGAGGCTACTTATCGGCGGTGTCCTCCCGTGCCCCGTCCACGAGATCCAGCACCGCCAGCAGCCCGTCCGGGCGCTCGGTCACCGGCAGATGGTCCACGAAGTGCAGCCCGCAGCCCAGCGCGGCCGCACCGCCGTCGGCCCGCCGGTCGTCACCGACCATCAGGGTGGTGCGCGGGTCGGCCCCGAGGCCCTCGCAGGCGAGGGCGAACAGCCGCGGATCCGGCTTCTGGACACCGTGCTCGTACGACAGCGCATACACGTCGACGTACGGGTCGAGGCCGTGCTCCCGGAACACGGGCCGCAGGTCCCACCCGATGTTGCTGACGACCCCGACGCCGATCCCGCGCTCGCGCAGGTCCCGGAGCACCTCGGCGGCGTCCGGGTAGGGCTGCCAGGCGGACGGCGACCGGTGGCGGTCGTAGAGCCGGTCGTGCAGCCGCGGGTCGGGCAGCGGCACCTGCCGGGAGAGCCCGGTGTAGGTGGCCCGGTGCAACTCGGCGCTCTCGTCCCGGGTCGCCCACCGGCTCGCCAGTTCCTCGGGCACCCGCACCGGATTCGCCCCGCCCGGCAGCGCCCCCGCCACCTCCAGCGCCTTCGCCGCCGAGGTGATCTCGGCCTCGGGGAGCGCGATCCCGGCTTCGGCGAGCGTTCCGCGCAGCCAGGACTCGGTGGACTCGATGCGGAACAGGGTCCCGGAGAAGTCGAACAGCACTGCGATCATGCGCAGATCCTACGAGTCGACGTTCCACTCGACCGGAAGATCACTGCCGCAGAACACGCACACGAACTCGCCCTCACGCACCACGGAACACTCCCGGCACCGCTCGCAGCGACGGAACACCACCTCGTGGGTGAAGCGGCCGGGATGGCCGACACCCGCGGACTCCAGGGCACGGGCGACCGCGTGCCACGACGTGACGTCCGGGCAGTAGCCGGTCGACTGGTTGCTGATCTCGTGGGCCGTCCACGGCCCGGACGCGCGGCTGAAGGCCATCTCTCCCGCCGCCAACACGGAACCGCCGCCCGCGCAGGCCACGTGCTCGCTGCGCCGCGGCGCGAGCCGCAGCCGGCCGTCCAGGTCCACGACGAAGGTGTACGGCTCCCGCGCCTCGGCCACGCCGCGCTCGGCCACCCAGGCGCCCAGGTCGGCCGGTGACCCGATGGCACGGCCCCCGGCGCCGGGGCGGACCAGCGCCCGGATCTCCGCCGGTCCCACATAGCGGTAGCTCACGTCTTGCGCCGTTCGTGCACGAACACCGCCACGGCCACCACCAGCACCCCCAGCAGCCAGCCGCCCACGACGTCCGAGGTCCAGTGGACGCCGAGCCAGATACGGGTGAGGCCGACGCCGACGACGGAGACGAGGGAGAGGGCCAGGACCGTGTGGAAGAGGCGGCGGTCGGCGCCGTGGTGGTGCAGGAGCCACAGCAGGAGGCCGCAGACGACCGTGGCGGTCATGGCGTGGCCGGAGGGGTAGGCCGCGTAGTGGGCCGAGTCGACGGGGTCGGGCCAGACCGGGCGGGGACGGTCGACGCCGGCCTTGAGCCCCTGTTGCAGCAGGGTGCCCAGCAAGCACGTGAACCCCAGCCACAGGGCCGTCCACCACGCCCGGTGTCGCCACATCAGCCACAGGGCGACCACCGCGCACAGCAGTCGCATCGTCCACGGGTCCCACACCCAGTCGGTGAGGATGCGGAAGGCGTGGGTGAGCCCTGACTCGTCCACCGCCCAGCGGTGCGTGGTCGTCGCGATGTCCTGGTCGAGGCTCATCAGCGGGTGCCACCGGACCGCGACCAGGGTGAGCAGCAGTACGGAGCACACGGTCAGGACACCGGCCGAGCGGAGGGCGGTGCGCGGGCCCTGCGGGCGGGACGGGGCGTCGACGGTCGGCGAGTGCATACTACGATCCTCGCCGACCGGCGGGGCAGGAGGCGAATTCCGCCGGACAGCCCTAGCCGAGCGCCCGCAATCCCGGCACGAACGCCACCAGCACCGGGACCACCGGCACCAGTGCCGCCGCCGCCGTCAGGCGCAGCCGGCGGGCCGCCGTGAGCCGGTCCCGGGGAGTGAGCAACCGGTTCACGCGCTGCGGGACATGGGCCTGCGGGGTCGGGCAGGGCCCGAACACCCCCCGGTCCTCGTTGAGTTCCACCAGCGCCAGCGCGGTCGTCAGACGCCCGAAGCGGCGCGAGGCCATGTCGTCCGCGGCGAGCTCGACGAGCCGGTGCATCTCGTCGCGGAACGCGGCGAACACCGGAACCTGCGGAAACCCGCCCGCCAACGCGCCCGAACTGTGCAGCAGCCAGTCGTGCCGGGCCAGCGCGTGACCCTCCTCGTGGGCCAGCAGAGCGTCCAGCCGGCGCCCCTTCAGGCGGCGCAACGCGGCCGTGGTGATGACCAGTTGGGGCGCCGACCCGGGCAGCCACCACGCGTCGGGCCGCTCGCCCTCCAGGACCACGAGAGGTCCGGCGCCCCGCTCCTCGCCGGGCAACATCGGGGCCCGCACCAGGAGTTCGGCCCTGCGCAGCCGACGCCGCGCACGCGCCCGTACGACCTCCCGGACCAGCATCGCCGCGCTCCACACCCCGCCCAGCGCCAGTGTCACCGCGGTCGTCGCCGCCCAGCTGCCGCCCCTGCCGAGCGCGTACGCCTCCACGACGCCGGACGGCGCCGGCGCGAAGACATGGCCGCGCACCGCCTGCCAGGCCGCTGCCGCGCTGAGCGTCATCGACAGGGCGCAGCACAGGAGCACGGCCGCCACCGCGCACTGCCACACCCACAGGGCGACCACGGGTTCACGGTCCACCCAGTCGGCCCGGGCGAGCAGCCGGGGGGCGAGGACGGCGGTCAGCGCGCCGAGCAGCAACAGTGCCGCGGGGACCATCATGGGAGCAGCCTATGAGCGGCTCACCGCCCGGGGGTACGGACCACGAGGGCAAAGTGACGCAGGACACGGAGGTGTTCAGAGCGTCGCCAGCATCGCGACCATGGCGATCCCCATCGACAGCCGGCACGCCCGCGCCAGCTCCGGCCGGTCGCCCCAGCCGACGGTCCCGCCCCCGGCGGCCACGGGCACCAGCCGCACTCCGGACAGCAGGACGTACCCCACGAAGTAGAGGAGCAACGCCCCGGTCAGCGAGGGGATCCCGGATCCCGCGTGATGCCCGGGCGAGGCGGCCATCACCACCGCCATGTAGACCATGGCCGACGCCCCGACCAGGTGGTGCAGATGGTGGGTGCTCGTCCGTGCCGCCCACAGCGCCCGTAAGGCGGCCGCGCCGAACACGAGGGCATAGCCGGACCAGGCCCACGGCGGCGGGGTGAACACCGCCGCCGGTACGGCCATCGCGGCCATGCCGAAGCCCATGAGCGCCTCGCCGCCCGCCGCACGGCGCTGCTCCTCGACCTCGCTGCGCATCCGCAGCAGACAGTAGGCCCCGGTCGCCGCACACAGCGCCACCAGCAGCCAGCCGGGCGAAGCCGGTCCGTGCACACGCACCTCCCCGCTCGACGGTCGGTCAGGGATGCGATGCCCCACCGCTGTGGCGCGCACGCGGGCGCAAGGGTGTACACGGGGAGCATTCGGCGGAGCACGGCAGGTCAGCGGAGACCCGCCAAAATCGTTTACGAGTAAAACACCTGTTAAGGTTATCCGTATGAGCACCGCGACCCCACGTCTCCCCCTCGCCGGCGTCCTGCGCCTCGGCCGACCCTCGGACATCTGGTTCAAGCCCGCCCTGAGCGTGGTCGTCGCGGTCGCCCCGCCCAACCTGACCCTGCTGGCACTCGGCCGGCTCGACCTGGCGATGTACGCGATGGCCGGGTCCCTGTGCGCGCTGTACGCCCACAACCGCCCCTACGCCGCCCGGGCCCGCGCCCTGGCCTGGGTCGTGCTCGGCATGCTCGCCGGCCTCGCCGTCGCCCTCGTCGCCGCGTCGCTCACCACGAGCGCCGTGGCGCTGGTCACGGTCGGCGCCCTGCTGGCCGCGGCGCAGAAGGCCCTGTGCGACGCGGCCCGTATCGGCCCGCCCGGCAACGTGATCTTCACCTTCATCAGTTCCGCCGCCCTGTTCGCCCCGCAGACCCTCGCCCAGGTCCCCGGCCACCTGGCTCTCGCCGCCACGGCGGGCGTCTGGGCCTGGCTCATCGGCATGGCACCCGGCCTGGTCCGCCCGCACGGCCCGGAACGCCGGGCCACCGCCCACGCGCTGCGCACCGCCGCCGCGTACGCCGAGAAGCCCGACGACCCCCGCGCCAGGGCCGCCGCGGCAGCCGCCGTCCAGGCCGCCTGGCAGGCGCTGCTGTCCGCCGGCGCCCGCACCGAGCCCCGCCGCGCCCTCGACCGCCTCGTCGTCCGCGCCGAGGTCGCCCTCGCCGCCCCCGCCGACACCGACCCCGAACGGCTGCGGGCCTGGGCGCGCGACCTGCGCGGCAACGGACCGGTCCCGCGGACGGAGGACCGGGGTGAACTGCTCGGCATCGACGCCGAACTCAGCCTGGAAACCGTCCCGTGGTGGCGCCGGCTCGGCCCCCTGGGCCCGCTCGCCCTGCGCACCGCCCTCGGGTGCGCCCTCGCCGGATTCGCCTCCCTGGCCTTCGGCGTCGGCCGCCCGTACTGGGCCCTGGTCACCGCCGCCTCCCTCTACCAGGCCAACCTCACCCTGACCTGGAGCCGCGGCGTCCAGCGCGTCGTCGGCAATCTCGCCGGCGTCCTTCTCTTCGCCGCCGTCGTCCCGCTCGCCCACCTCGGCCCGGCCGCCCTCGTCCTGTGCTGCCTCGCCTTCAACTTCGGCGCGGAGGCGCTGATCAGCCGCAACTACTGGCTCGGCAGCGTCTGCGTGACCCCGATGGCGCTGCTCATCACCGAGTTCGCCGGCTTCCAGGAGCCCGGCCGGCTGATCGCCGAGCGGCTCGTGGACACCGCCGTCGGCGCCCTGGTCGGCTTCGTCGCCGCGATCGCCGTCACCGACCGGCGCGCCGGTGACCGCGTCAAGCACGCGCTGAGCGCCGTGGACCGCGCCCGTGAGCGCACGGCCCGCCTCCTTGCCGAGCAGTACCCGGCTCCGGCCGCCCTGGAGTCGGCGCGCCGGACCCTGGCCGCCGCCCTGGTCGAGCTGCGTGCCACCGTGGACGCCGCGTCCGGCGAATGGTGGCAGCGCGCCCTGCCCCAGGAGCGGGTCGTGCTCGCCGAGCAGGCGGGACACCGTACGCTCGCCGCGACGACACGACGGCTGACCAGCGCGACGACGGAGGACGTACGGCCATGACGGCGGAGACCAGCGGGGGAGACGGCCCGAGGACGGACACGGTCGCGGCGGTCGTCCGGCAGTGGCAGACCGTCCATCCCGGCCTCGACACCGGACCCATGGAGATCATCGGCCGCATCAACCGCTCCGCCGCGCTCCTCCAGCAGGCCGAGGACGCCCCCCTGCGCCGGGCCGGTCTCAGCCGCCCCGAGTTCGACCTGCTCGGCGCGCTCCGCCGCACCGGCCATGAACTGACCCCCGGCGACCTGGCCCGTGAGACCTTCTCCTCGGGCGCCGCCGTCACCAAGCGCCTCAAGCAGCTCACCGAGCGCGGACTGGTCGAACGCCGTGGCGACACCCGCGACCGCCGGGTGGTCCACCTCCGCCTCACGGACGCCGGCCGCGATCTCGTCGACGGGATCCTGCCCGAGCAACTCGCGTACGAGACCGCGGTGCTGTCCGTGCTGGACGGGGAGAAGCAGGGGGAACTGGCCTCGCTGCTCGGCGAGTTGCTGACGCGGCTCGAAGGCCGTCTCGGAGCGCTCCGCGTCTGACCGGTCGCTCCGGAAAATTCGGAAGCGGCCCCTCCATTGACGTGATCCACACCTCCTCCCTAGGTTCGGTTCGACGCACCGACTCGCGTGCGAGATACCGGACGAAGGAGAGACGTCGTGGCAGCCGAAACGCTCACCGTCGACCTCGGCACCGAGACGGGCCCCTTCCACGGCGGCGCGAGCGGCACGCTCTACGGCCTCTACGGCGACGGTGTGCCCAGCCGTGCCGTCGTCGAGGGCATGTACGTCCGCACGGTCGCCACCAAGGCCCAGGACGGCATCCAGCACCCCGGCGCGGACGCCCTGGAGATCCTGCCGTCCTTCGTCGCGGCCGGCGGCCGGGACGTCTACCTCTACATGCCGGACATCCTGCGCGGCTTCCCCTACGAGTGGCCCGGCGCCACCGGCGAGGAACGGCTGGCCGGCTACACGGAGAGCATCCGCAAGCAGGTCGAACAGGTCCTGACCATGGGTGAGTTGAAGTCCCACATCGTCCACGTCCCGTTCAACGAACCCGAGGGCAACATGTTCGGCGAGGGGGAGTGGAGCTACGACGGCATCTCGTGGCACACCGACCCGGGGCACTACTTCGCCGCCTGGCGGGACATCTACCGGCTGATCAAGGACCTCGACCCGGACGCCCGTGTCGCCGGACCCAACACCTGCATCCTGTACCCCGAGGTCAAGGGCTTCCTCGCCTTCGCCAAGGAACACGACGTGCTGCCCGACGTGATCACCTGGCACGAGCTGTCCTCGCCCGCCGAGGTCCGCACGAGCGTGGCCGAGTACCGCGCGTGGGAACGCGAGTTGGGCATCGGGCCGCTGCCCGTCAACGTCAACGAGTACGCCCACAACTACCACTTGTCCGTCCCCGGGCAGATGATCCAGTGGATCGCCGCCATCGAGGAGTGCAAGATCGACGCCGACATGGCGTACTGGAACATCGCCGGCAACCTCAACGACTCCGCCGTCGAGGCCAACAAGGCCAACGGGCAGTGGTGGCTGTTCAACGCCTACGGCCAGATGACCGGGAACACGGTCGCGGTGACCGCGCCGCAGCCCAACGTCCAGTACACGCTCCAGGGCGTCGCCACGCTCGACCGGAAGAAGCGGCAGGCGCGGGTGCTGTTCGGAGGATCGGGCGGTCGCGCCGACATCGTCGTGCAGCGGATCGACCTCTTCGGCGCGACCGTCCGCGCACGGCTCCAGGAGATCCCCTGGACGGGCCAACTCGGCGCCTCCGCCCAGCCGCTGATCCTGAAGGAGGAGGAACTCCCGGTGGTGGACGGCAGGGTGACGCTGCCCCTGACCGGCCTCGACGAGATGTCCGCCTACCAACTGATCCTGTCGCCCGGCGGCGACGGACCTGTGCGCCCGCAGCCGCCGGCGGGCTGGCGGAGGACCTACGAGGCCGAGGACGCCGTCTACACGGGCGGCGGCTACTCGAAGAACGGTCCCGAGGGGTCCCCGGCGGACGTCGACAAGTTCGCCACCTCCGGCGGCTACCACGTCGGCGGTCTGCGCACCGGCTCCGACGGCGTGCTCGCCTTCGACGTCGAGGTCCCGAGGGACGGGACGTACGAGATCCGTGTCCACGCCAACGCGCACAACCTCGCCGAACCGGTGCGGGAGCACGGCCCCACCAACGTGTTCCTGCGCGTCGACGGTAAGGACCCGCGCGAGCTCCTGCTGCCGCTCGGCTACAAACCGGCAGTCTGGGGCCACACCGACACCGAGGCGGACCTGACCGCGGGCCGTCACCTGATCACCCTCACGGCACAGGACCCCGACCTCGGTGCCACCCGGGGCGACGCGCTCGTCGACCGGCTGGAGCTGGTCCTGCGCGACCCGCAGAGGGTCGCGCGGTACGACGCCGGGTACGCGGCCCTCGCCGACGGAGCGCGCGTGAGCGGCCCCGCCGCCGTGCTTCCGCGCGGTGGGAGCGCGACCTTCTGGGTGCACGCGGCCGACGACGGAGAGGCGACCGTCGCCCTCCGCGGGAACGGCGAGGGGCTGCTGACGGTCAACGGGGAGGAGATCGGGCGGATCGAGGCCGCGGACCTCCCTGTCTTCCTCGCCGGCGGCGTCAACAAGGTCACGGTCGAGGCGACCTCGGAAGAGCTCCTCGTGGAACAGTTGACCGTCGGTCCGGCGCGTGGGCTGCTGCCCACCGCGACGTACCCGGCGCAGGACGGCGTGCTCACCGGCACCGCGAAGGTGACCGCGTTCTCCTACGCCACCGGCGGCAAGGCCGTCGACGGCATCGGCCGCGGCCCCGCCAACGCGCTCACCCTGACGGTGACGGCGGACCGCCCCGGACGCCACGCGCTGACGATCCGCTACTCCAACGGCGAGCAGCCGCCGAGCACCCACTACAACCCGGACCCGGTCTGCCGTCACGCGGACATCACCGTCAACGGGGACGACTCCCGCCGCGTCCTGTTCCCCACCACCTTCCACTTCAACAACTTCTGGCGGCTCTCCGTCCCCGTCACCCTCCAACAGGGCGCGAACACCGTCACGTTCACCGCCGACGAACTCACCGACTTCGACGGCACCGGCACGAACGCCCACGGACAGCGCTCCGCCCACGCCCCGGTCCTCGACTCGGTGACGGTGACACCGCTCGCCTGACGACCGCATCGCGAGCAGGCCTAGGTCCGTGGCCCTCGTTCCCGGATCGGCCAAGATCGTCCGCAGGCCCGATGCGGCCCTCCGGGGGCGCGAGCCACGCTTCCGGTGGAGACCTGTCAGAAGGAGCGCATCATGTCCTACCCGGAACAACTCCCGTACCCGGAGCCCCGCTACCACGGCGACAAGGGTGAGGTGAACGCCGTCTTCCGCCCCGCCGGCACCCCCGCGGATGTCTCCTCGCCCGGCGGGTCGACCCACTTCCTCGCCACCCACGCCTCGACCGGCGGCGAGTTCGGCCTCTACAAAGCGGAGTTGGGCCCACGGTCCGCCGGCGCCAGAACCCACTTCCACAAGGCGATGTCGGAGTCCTTCTACGTCCTGTCGGGCGAACTGGAGCTCTACGACGGCGAGAAGTGGGTCACGGGCCGCGCGGGCGACTTCCTGTACGTGCCGGTCGGCGGTCTGCACGCTTTCAAGAACGCGACCGACGAGCCGATGTCCATGCTCATGCTCTTCTCCCCGGGCGCCCCGCGCGAGGAGTACTTCGAGCGGGTCGCGGAGATGGCGCAGCGCGGTGGCGAGGAACTCGAGCAGTTCCGCGTCCGGCACGACAGCTACTTCGTGGACTAGAAGGGACCGGAAGTACTTCGGGGACTGGAAGGGGCTAGAGGATGTCGGTGGCCGTACGCCGGTACCCGGAGCGGCGGTCGTCGATGTCCGTCCAGCGGTCGCCGTAGATCGTCCGGACGACGTCCGGGTCCCTCACGAAGTCGTGAGGGAAGCCCAGCGACACCGCGCTCACCTCGTCCAGTCGGGCGACCGCGTCGGCGTCGAGGCGGACGTCGAGGCTGCCGAGGTTGTCGGCGAGCTGGTGCTCCTTGGTGGCCGCGATGATCGGAACGACGTTGCCTGGCCGCTGGAGCAGCCAGGCCAGTGCCACCTGGGCCGGGCTCCAGCCGCCCTGTTCGGCGATCTCCAGGACGGCGGTGACGACCTCTTCCTCCTGGGCGCTCGGCTTGCCGCCCCAGGAGTCGAGCCGGCCCGGCTCGCCCCGCCGGTACTTACCGGTCAGCTTCCCGGCAGCCAGCGGCGCCCACGCCAGCACCGCCTGGCCGAACGCCCGCGCCTGCGGCAGCAGTTCACGCTCCGGCGTCCGCTCCAGCAGGTTGTAGCGCAGCTGCGAACCCGCGAACGCGGTCCAACCCCGCAGCTCCGCCAGGGTGTTGGCCTGCGCGATCTCCCAGGCGGGCCAGTCCGAGACACCGACGTACAGCACCTTCCCGGTCCGTACGAGGTCGTCGAGCGCCCGCATCACCTCGTCGACCGGGGTGAAGTTGTCCCGCGCGTGCACCCACAGGACGTCGAGCCGGTCGGTGCGCAGCCGCTCCAGGCTCGCCTCCACCGACCGCACCAGGTTCTTGCGGTGGTTGCCGGCCGCGTTGACATCCCCCGCGCGGGTGCCGCACGTGTACTTGCTGGCCAGCACGAACTCCTCACGCCGGCCCTCCAGCAGCTCGCCGAGGATCCGCTCCGAGCCGCCGCCCGAGTAGATGTCGGCCGTGTCGATGAGATTGCCACCCGCGTCGGCGTAGGCGTCGAGGAGCCTGCCGCTGGTCTCCTTGTCGGAGCCGGCGCCCGGGTCCTCACCCATCACCATCGTGCCGAGGCTCAGCTCGCTCACGCGCAGACCGGTCCTGCCGAACAGTGTGTAGCGCACGATTCAGTTCCCCCTCCGGGCAGTTCGTGCGTACGACGCTATGGGCTGGAGCGCACTTCAACGCAAGCGCGTTTCGTGGCGGCCGCGGATCAGTGTTCCGCGCCCGCCAAGTACACCCCGAACATCGCCCCTTGGGGGTCCCGCAGCACCGCGATGCGCAGGCTGTCGGGCACCGTGGTGGGCTCCATCAGGACGGTGCCGCCCGCCTCCGTCGCCGTGGCCGCGCTCGCGTCCACGTCCGCCACCGCGAAGTACGGCAGCCAGTGCGGCGGCACCTCGGGCGGGAACTTGTCGTCCATCGTCACCATGCCGCCGAAGTCGGCGCCGTCGAGGGCCCACTGCGTGTAGTGCTCCGAGGCGTTGACACTCCAGCCGAACACCGTGGTGTAGAAGTCCATCGACCGCTCGGGCTGTCTGCTCATCAGCTCCACCCAGCCCAGCGAGCCCGGCTCGTTGAGCAGCCCCGCACCTTCGAAGCCCTGCGCCTGCCACACATGGAAACCGGCGCCCTGCGGATCGGCGACGGAGGCGAAGCGGCCCATGCCGGGAACGTCCCCGGGCTCGAACACCACGGTGCCACCAGCCGACTCGATCTTCTCCACCGTGGCATCGACGTCCGCCACGGCGAACGTCACGAACCACGTGACCGGCTGCGGCTCGTCGCCCAGCGGCACGAGCGCGGCGACGGGGAGATGACCCACGTACGCGATCGTGTAGCCGCCCATCTCCTCGCGGGAGTCGGTCTCCGTCCGCCAGCCGAAGAGCTCGTCGTAGAAGCGCCGGCCGGCCTCCAGATCCGGGGTTCCCACCTCGGCCCAGCAGGGCCCACCGGCCACCGGCCTGTCGAGTTTCATGGCGTCACGGCCTTCCTGCCGACGCGGGCGTCCCCTTTCGCACGCTAGCCCCGCTCGACCGCCGCTGCCATCCGGCGTCGCGCTCCGGCCCGGCGACCGTGAGCCCGCGTACCCGCGACGGCGTACCGCACCTCGTTCGTCACCGACCCTTGGGTGTGCAAGCTCGTCGCCGCACAGCGCCGGTCCGTGGTCGCGGCCGCCCATCTGCTGCGGTACCGCGACGAGGCCGCGCACCGACCGAGGCTGGGAACACCGGGCCTGGGCGAGGATCCGGATCACACCGTCACGGCAATGGCCCGACCCGCCGGCCGCTCTCCGCCCGGCGGTCGTCAGATGCCTGGGCGGAAGCGGATCGGGTGGTCCTCGGGTACCTCGACGAGGACGATCCGGCAGCCGTCCGGATCGGCGATCCACATCTCGATCAGTCCCCAGGGTTCCTTCACCGGCGGCCGTACGATCTCGACGCCCTTCGCCACCAGCTCCTCGTGCGCGGCTGTCACATCCGCGACCTGCATCCACAGCTGCACGGCCGGGGACGGGGGCGTCTCGGAGCGTCCCGAGAGCTCCAGGAAGCCTCCGCCGAGGAAGTAGACGGTGCCGCGCTCGGGCCCCGTGCCGAACTCGCGGTAGACGCCGAGGCCGAGCTGCTCGCCGTAGAAGGCCCGGGAACGCTCGGGGTCGGTGGGGTGGAGGAGGGTCCGGCCGCTCAGTACATGCACCATGCAGCGGAGCCTAGTGGGAGCGCTACGCTCGTCCGTGCCCCGTGCCGTGCCCGAGAGCGGAGATACGCCTCATGACCGCTGGACTCACTTTCCGCGATGCCGTCGACACCGACGTGGACACGCTGGTCACGCTGATCGAGTCGGCGTACCGCGGGGACTCCAGCCGGGCGGGGTGGACCACCGAGGCGGACATCCTCGAGGGCCAGCGGACCGACCCCGAGGGCGTTCTCGAGGTCATCAAGTCGCCCGACAGCCGGCTGCTCGTCGTCGAGCGCGACGGCGAGGCCGTCGCCTGCTGCCAGCTCGAACACCGCGGGAGTCACGCCTACTTCGGGATGTTCGCGGTCAGCCCGAAGCTCCAGGGCGGCGGCCTCGGCAAGGTGATCATCGCCGAGGCCGAGCGCCGGGTCCGCGAGGAGTGGGGCGCCACCGAGATGCAGATGACGGTGATCTCCGTACGGGACGACCTGATCGCCTGGTACGAGCGCCGCGGCTACCGCCGTACGGGCCGGATGACCCCGTTCCCGTACGGCGACGAGCGTTTCGGTGTTCCGCAGCGCGACGACCTTCAGTTCGAGCTGCTGGTCAAGCCGCTGGTGTGACGTTCATGCAGAGGGCTATGCGGTGAAGCGGGCGGTGCGTTTGATCTCCGGGTAGTCGGTGGTCGCGCCGTCCAGCTGCAGGGCCCGTACGAGCCGCAGATGGTCCTGTGTGTTCACCACCCAGCCGATGATCCTGAGATCCGCCTTGCGGGCGGCCTCCACGACCTCCAGCGTGATCCGCCGGATGTTCAGACAGACGGTCGCGGCACCGGCCTCGACGGCGCGGTCCACGATGTCGGTGCCGTACCGGCTGGCGATCAGCGCGGTCCGTACGCCCGGCACCAGGCGGGAGATCTCGGCGATCGCCTCGTCATGGAACGAGGACACCTCCACCCGGGCGACCAGGTCCCGCCTGAGCATGACCTCGGCCAGTGCCCGGGCCGCCTGCATGTCCTTGATCTCGGCCTGGAGCGGCGACCGCACCGCGTCCAGGACCTCCTCGAAGACGGGCACGCGCTCACCGCGGCCCGCGTCCAGGGCGCGTAGTTCGGCGAGGGTCTTCTCTGCGATCGGACCGGAACCGTCGGTCGTGCGGTCCACGTCCGTGTCGTGCATGACGACCAGGGCACCGTCCTTGCTCAGGTGCAGGTCGAGTTCGATGACGTCGAGGCCGGCCTGTTGGGCGGCCACGAAGGAACGGAGGGTGTTCTCGGGTTCGAGACCCATGACCCCGCGATGACCGATGGTAAGGAAGTTCAAGGTACAACTCGCTTCCGTCGACGGCGGCTCGGCGTCCGCGCGGACCGGAGCGGACGATCGCGCGGGCAGATCCGCAGCCTAGTGCGCCCGGCCGGTGATGTACCCGCGCGTACACGGGGTTCGGGGTGGCGCGAGGGGCGGACCTGCCCGGTACGGCTCCGGGTGGTCACCCTGGGGTGGGCGAGTCCTGCGGACATTGACCACGTGGGTCCGCCGAGAGGGACACGTATACCCACCTGAGTGGCGCTCATGGCATCTGGCAGGAAAAAGTTTCGTGACCATGCGGTCACGCAGGATAATTTCCCGAGTCGTCACTTGCTGGAAGAAAGCCTCTATGCATACGGTGTCCTGACGTGAGGTTCTCCCGTGGAGGATGGGACATGACGGAAATTCTTGTGCAGGCGGCGACGGGGGAGCGGGCTCTTCCCGTGACCAGGGTGGTGGAGCACCCGGCTTGGCCCGTGCTCAAGGATGCCGTGGAGCGGATCCGGCCCTGGCAGGCCAAGGACGGGTCGATCGACTTCACCGCCGATGGTGCCCCGGGGTGCGCGGACGCCGAGGCTGTCGTACGGCGGATCGTCGACGCCGTCGAGGAGCTGTCCCCGCTGCTCCCGCACGACGGTGCGTACCACGAGGCCCTGGTCAAGGACCTGAAGCGCTGGGCCGAGGGTGGCTTCGAGGTGCCCGACTTCCTCGACTCGCTGCTGGCCTTCCAGCCCGCCAAGGGGCGCGCGGACGGTCTCCAGCACCTGGTCGTCTTCCCGATGTACACCCAGAACGGCAACCCCGACCGCAATCTCGAAGCGGTCGTGCTGCGCATGGTCTGGCCCGAGTGGCTGGCCGAGCTGGAGCGCACGCGCTACGACAACCCGCTGTTCTGCGGCATCAAGTTCGAGGACTTCACGGCCGGCTACGACACCAACTCGGCCGTCCTCTTCCCGGAGACCATCGCCGTGCGCGAGGCGCCGGAACGATTCTCCTGGGGTGGCATCTTCTGCGACCGCGAGGCCGCCCGCTTCCGCCGGGTGACCGACGCCGCCGTCGGCATCCTGGGTCTGGAGCTGCCCGAGGACGTCGCCGCGATGGTCCACGACCAGACGCGCTGCGAGGAGGCCTTCGTCCTGTGGGACATGGTCCACGACCGCACCCACAGCCACGGTGACCTGCCCTTCGACCCCTTCATGATCAAGCAGCGCCAGCCGTTCTGGATGTACGGCCTCGAAGAGCTGCGCTGCGACCTCACCGCCTTCAGGGAGGCCGTGAAGCTGGAGGCGGAAGGCGTCTCGCAGGCCCGCGACGTGCAGTTCGCGGTGCTCTTCGACCGTATGTTCCGCTTCCCGGTCACCGGTGAGCGGGTCCGCAACTACGACGGCCTCGGCGGCCAGCTGCTCTTCGCCTACCTGCACAAGCACGACGTCGTCCGCTGGACCGACAACAAGCTGTACATCGACTGGCAGCGCGCCCCGCAGGTCACCAACCAGCTGTGCGCCGAGATCGAGGACCTCTACCGGGCGGGCATCGACCGTCCGAAACTCGTCCACTGGTTCGCCGCGTACGACCTGGTGTCGCAGTACCTCGCCCCGCACCCCGGCTCCCGCTGGGCCAAGGGTCCCGACGCCCTCGACCTGTCCCAGCCGCCGCGAAAGCTCGTCGATGACGTGCTTCCGGACGAGTTTCCGCTGAGCATGTTCTATGAGGCCCTCTCCAAGAAGCTCAAGAACGTGATCGCCTCGACCCGGGGCATTACCGCGGAGAGCGCCGAGCGGATCGCCGCGTGAGCGACAGCGGCACCGAGAACACTGCACGGCAAGCTCAGGAGGCGAAGAACATGGCGGGGAACGGAGCTCTCAGCGGTGCGGTGATCGCGGTGGCCGGCGCGGGCGGTCCCGCGGGCCGCGCGACACTGCTGCGTCTTGCCGAGGCCGGGGCGACGGTCGTCGGCGCCGACAACGACCCCGAGCGCCTCGCGGAGGCCGTGGACGCGGCCCGCTACAGCGCCGGTGGTGCCACGGTCACCGGTGAGCCGGTCGACCTGCTGGACCTGGAGTCCACCCGTGACTGGGCCACGCGTATCGAGAAGGACTTCGGTGGCGTCGACGGCGTGGTCCACCTCGTCGGTGGCTGGCGCGGCAGCGAGACCTTCATCAAGACGAGCCTGGACGACTGGGACTTCCTGGAGCTGCTGCTCATCCGCACCGTGCAGCACACCTCCCTCGCCTTCTCCGAGGTGCTCCAGCGCAGCGACCGCGGCCGCTACGTCCTGATCAGCGCCGCGGGCGCGACCAAGCCCTCCGCGGGCAACGCCGCCTACGCCGCCGCCAAGGCGGCCGCCGAGGCCTGGACGCTCGCCATGGCCGACTTCTTCCGCAAGGCGGGGGCGGGTGAGGAGCTCACCTCGGCCGCCACCATCCTGGTGGTGAAGGCGTTGGTGCACGACGCGATGCGCGCCGAGCGACCCAACGCGAAGTTCGCGGGCTTCACGGACGTCAAGGACCTCGCGGGGGCCATCGCCGACGTCTGGGAGAAGTCCGCCGGGGAAGTGAACGGAAACCGTCTGTGGCTCACCGAGAAGCCGTGAACCCTCCGAAGACCGACGCCCGCCGGCACCACGACCCGGACAGCCGGGGCTTCGCCAGCGACAACTACGCCGGCGCCCACCCGGAGGTGCTCGCCGCCCTGGCCCTGGCCAACGGCGGGCACCAGGTCGCCTACGGCGAGGACGACTACACCGAGAACCTCCAGACGATCGTCCGCAGCCACTTCGGTGCCACGGCCGAGGCGTTCCCCGTCTTCAACGGCACCGGCGCCAACGTCGTCGCCCTCCAGGCGGTCACCGACCGCTGGGGCGCGGTGATCTGCGCGGAGAGCGCGCACATCAACGTGGACGAGGGCGGCGCCCCCGAGCGCATGGGCGGCCTCAAGCTGCTCACGGTGCCCACGCCGGACGGCAAGCTCACGCCCGAGCTGATCGACCGGCAGGCGTACGGCTGGGACGACGAGCACCGCGCGATGCCACAGGTCGTCTCGATCACCCAGAGCACGGAGCTGGGCACCCTCTACACACCGGACGAGATCCGCGCCATCTGCGACCACGCCCACGCGCACGGCATGAAGGTGCACCTGGACGGCTCCCGCATAGCCAACGCGGCCGCCTCCCTGGACGTCCCGATGCGGACGTTCACCAACGCGGTCGGCGTCGACATCCTCTCGCTCGGCGGGACCAAGAACGGCGCGCTGTTCGGCGAGGCCGTCGTGGTCATCAACCAGGACGCCGTCAGCCATATGAAGCATCTGCGCAAGCTGTCCATGCAGCTCGCCTCCAAGATGCGCTTCGTGTCGGTCCAGCTGGAGGCGTTGCTCGCCAAGGACCTGTGGCTGCGCAACGCCCGCCACTCCAACGAGATGGCCCAGCGGCTCGCGGAGGGCGTCCGTGCCGTCCACGGCGTGGAGATCCTCTACCCGGTGCAGGCCAACGGCGTGTTCGCCAAGCTCCCGCACGAGGTGAGCGTGCGCCTGCAGAAGCGGTTCCGGTTCTACTTCTGGGACGAGACGGCGGGTGTGGTGCGCTGGATGTGCGCCTTCGACACGACCGAGGAGGACGTGGACGCGTTCGTCGCGGCCCTGAAGGAGGAGATGGCGCACTAGCGACGTCTCGCATCATGCATAGATATGCGGTCACCTGAAAAAGCATTGACTCTCGGGTGATCGCATTCCTATGCTCTGCGGTCATGGAGCTGATCCAGAACACCCCTGACCTGTCCGCGTACTTGGCCGCCGACGAGGTCATCGACCATGACCACCCACGGGTGCGCGAGACGGCCGCGCTCCTCGCCGCGGAGGCCGCGGACTCGTATGCCTATGCGCAGCTGGCCTTCGAGTTCGTGCGTGACACCATCCCCCACTCGCAGGACTCCGGCGACCCGCGCGTCACCTGGCGGGCCTCCGATGTGCTCGAACAGGGCACCGGCATCTGCTACGCCAAGGCCCACGCGCTGGCCGCGCTGCTGCGGGCCGAGGACATTCCGACCGCGCTCTGCTATCAGCGGCTGGCGGACGACGACGGGGACGGACATGTCGTGCACGGCCTGGTCGCGCTCCGGTTCAACGGGGCCTGGCACCGGCAGGATCCCCGCGGCAACAAACCGGGGGTGGATGCCCGGTTCTCCCTCGAAGGCGAGCGGCTGGCGTGGATTCCGGACCCGCAGTCCAATGAGATGGACTATCCGGTGCTGTACGCTGAACCGCATCCCACCGTGTTGAGTGTTCTGCGGGCCGCCCCCGACCGGCCCTCCCTGTGGAAGACGCTCCCCTCCGCACTCTGAGGCAGCCGATGACCTTCTCCCTGACCGTGTCCGACGAGGTGCACGCGCTCGCGCCCGGCTTCACGCACGTCGCCGTCGAAGCGCACGGCCTCGTCAACGGACCGAGCACCGACGCGAGTTCGGCACTCCTCGACGAGGCCGCCCGCCGTCTCGCCGTACGCCTGGACGGGCGGCCCCCGCACGAGGACCCGCACATGGCCGCCTGGCGCGAGGCCTACACGGCGTTCGGCTCGAAGCCGTCGCGCACCCGCAACTCCGCGGAGGCGCTGGCCAAGCGGGCTCTGGCGGACGGCGGGCTGCCCCGGATCAATCTGCTCGTCGACCTCTACAACGCCATCAGCGTCGCCCATCTGATCCCGGTCGGCGGCGAGGACATCGACCGCATCGAGGGTGGGATGCGCCTGGTGCGGGCGACCGGCGACGAGGACTTCGTGACCGTCGCCGGCGGCGAGGAGGCCGTCGAACACCCCGACGCCGGGGAGGTGGTCTGGCGCGACGAGCGGGGCGTGACCTGCCGGCGCTGGAACTGGCGCCAGGGACCGCGCACCCGGCTCACCGAGGCGACCGTTTCCGGGATCTTCCTGCTGGAGAGCCTGTCCCCGATGCCGGTCCCCGACGTGGAGGCGGCCGCAGCCGAACTCGCCGAGCTGCTGGAGAAGTTCAGCCCCGGAGCGCGTATCGAGGTGCGTGACGCCGACCCGGTGCGCGGCTGATCCGTCGCAGTCGCTAATCTCCCGGCATGCGTGATGGGGGAGCAGTGGACGACAGCACGAGCGTGGACGCGGAACAGCCGGCGGGACCTCTCGCCCGGCTGAGAAAGCACTGGCTGCTCACCTCGGCCATGGCGCTGGCCGTGCTGGCGACGGCCACGGCCGTGCCGGTCGTCCTCGCGGACTCCAGGGACGACCCCCCGTGCCAGGAGATCCCCGCGTCGACCCGCGCGCTCGCGAAGGACCCGGCGGCCGCCACCCGCGCCCTCGACCCGGGCGACGAACTGACCCTGTTCGGCGCCGTGCGCGACCTCCTGGTGCACGAGAACCCGTGCGGGGACGGCGGCAGGGTGCTCGGGCAGGTCGTCGACGCGGCCACCCGCGCCCCGGCCGACGCCAAGCCCCACACCCTCGCCCAGGCCCGCGCCGCCTACGCGGTCGTGGCCGCCTTCGACGACAAGGAGGTGCCCGCCGGGATGGCACCCGGCCTGGCCCGTCTGCTCGCCGAGTACATCGTGGACGCGAACCGCTATCTCAGCTCCGACGACGAGTCCTACACCCCCGCCGCCGACGCCACGTCGGCCGCCCCGGACGACACCGGCTGGACGCCGTACGGCCGCTTCCTCGCCCCCGGTGAGGCGCACGCCGACTTCGAGCACGCCCAGCCGTATTCCTCCGTACGCGCCGACCCGGAAGCCCTGATGGCCGAACTGGCCGAGGACCCCGAGGCGTTCGCGATCCTCTACGACGCCCAACGCGCCTGTCTCGCGTACTACCTCGAACGCCTCACCCGGACGGGCACGGACCCCGACTACCACCCGGAGCCCAACAAGGACGGGACAGCCCGGTCCGCCGACACCTGGGTCGACATCGATCTGGAACACCTCGCCGACCGCGTCGGCACGCTGATGAACCTCCGGGCGCGCTACGCCAGGGAGGGCGTCATCCCCGACCTCGCGGCCTTCGACAAGGCCGTACGGCAGCACACGCGCGGCGCCTACCGGGCGGCCGCGCGGCAGTTGAGCAGTCGGCCGCCGGTGGGGGACATCGCCGAGCGGCCGGTCTCCGGTCCGGTCGGAGGGGACCTGATGGACGGGCGACACCAGCTGTTCGCCGTGCTGGACGCCTGGACGAAGGCGCGGAACGTGCCGCCGGAACGCGCGGCGGACATGCGGCAGTTGATCGACGACCGCTATGTCAGGGCGCTCTGGATGACGTTCTGAGCGGACTCAGCCGCCGAGCCGCAGAGCGGTGCAACCCCGCTGCCGCACCTGCTCCCGGGCGAAGGCCGCGAGCAGCTTCCGCTTGTCGGCCTCGTCGACCCCGGGAGCGTCCTTGGCGGCGCTGAGGGCGAAGTTGGCCGCCTCGCCGTCGCAGCGAGCCGTCGCCGTACGGGCCGCGGGCAGGCGGCCGTCCTCGGCGATCAGACGGCCGCTCCAGTCGCCGTACCAGGCGGCGAACGTCAACCGGGGCCCTATGTCACCGGAGTCGGCGTCCCGCGCGTACAGGTCGCAACGTCCCACCGGACCCGCGTCGTTCATCAGCGTCGCGACCTGCCACTGGGACGTCTTGAGCAGTCCGGACTTGAGGGCCCAGCCGCAGGCGGTGTCCGCGGACCTGTCCAGGGACACAGTCCTCGGGTCCTTCTCCGGATCCACCGGTGCGGCCTCGCCGCCGGGCGCCTTCAACGGCTCCGTGCCGCAACCCAGCCGCTCGGACGCGGAGTTGGTGAGGGTCACGGCCGTCTCGTAGGCGGCGGGCGTGCCCCACAGGGTGTCCCGGCCCAGCCGGGTGCGCACCAGCAGCTTGGGCCGCCGGCCCTCGTCGTCCTTCTCGAGGGCCGGACAGGGCACCAGGAACTGGAGATCACCGAACTTGTCGATGAAGCCCGGCATTCCGTCCGGCATCGGCGCCATGGTGTCGAACCCCGTCTCCGGGAAGACCGTCATCAACTCCCGGTCCACGTCGTCCCGTCGGGTGTACGCCTCCATCATCAGCAGCCGGTCGTTGCGCAGTTCGTCGCCCTCGAAGTCGAGGGAGCAGCCGTAGTCGCCGAGCTCCGGATGAGAGGCGCTCGTCGCGTCCTTGAAGTGCGAGCCGTTGCGCCCGAGTTCCCGCACCGCGTCCACGGGCAGCGCCCCGTCGCAGGCCGTGCGCAGCAGCCACCAGTCGTTGACGTAGGGGGTGGCGACCCAGCCGCCGATCCCCACAACGACCGCAGCCGTGACCGACACCTTGACCCAACGCCGCATGCACAGCCCCCGTAGCGAACCCCGGACACCTGACTTCCGGTTACGGCACGGACTCTATCGGGCCGTACCGCACGCCAAAGAGGCGCGGGGGCTGTGCCGAAACGCGGCTTCGCCGCGGGGTGTCACCAGCCTTCACCGGCCCGCGGCCGCGAGACGACCGGTCCCGCCGAGAACTCAGCGGGCTTCCGCCGCCTTGACTTCCTCGGGCGTCGGCGCGGTCCCACCGAGGTGCGCCGGCATCCACCACGTGTCGTCGGCGTCCTTCGGCCGCACCGGATAGGCGCGCTGCGCGGCCTCCAGCATCTCCTGGACGCGCTCGCGCAGCTGACGGGTGATCGCGCCCGCGTACTTGTCCTTGGACGCCTCGATCGCCTCGCCCACCCGGATCGTGATCGGGATGTGGCTGCGCTTGAAGTTCTTGGGGTGGCCCTTGGTCCACAGTCGCTGCGTGCCCCACACCGCCATCGGGATCAGCGGGACGCCCGCCTCCTGGGCCATGCGCGCGGCACCGGACTTGAAGGTCTTCAGGGTGAACGACGGCGAGATCGTGGCCTCCGGGAAGACCCCGACGATCTCGCCGGAGCGCAGCGAGTCCAGCGCGTGCTGGTACGCGGTCTCACCCTGCTTGCGGTCCACGGGGATGTGCTTCATCCCGCGCATCAGCGGTCCGGAGATCTTGTGCCGGAAGACGGACTCCTTCGCCATGAAGCGAACGAGGCGTTTCTGCGGGAGCGCCGCCAGGCCGTCGAAGATGAAGTCCAGGTAGCTGATGTGGTTGCTCACCAGCACGGCGCCGCCCGAGCGCGGGATGTTCTCCGACCCCTGGCAATCGATCTTGAGGTCCCACGCCTTGAACAGCGTGCGCGCGAGGCCGATAGCGGGTCGATAGACAAGCTCTGCCATGGACGGGGTGGACCCTTCCTTCTCTGCTGGGAAAGATGGCTCCCGGCGGGAAAGTTACGGCGCCGTAGGTTTACGGCATCTCGCAGATCGTGCCCCAAGAACGGACCGGGGGCCAGTCCTCGTGCCCGTGAACGGCGAGATCCTTGTCACGTCGCTGCTTGATCCACCTCGTGCTTTTACGCCGCCTTTACTGCGCGCGTACCGTCGCCCGCCGTACGAGCAGGTACATCTCGCAGCCCAGGCAGTACCCGAACGCGGAATTGAGGAAGGCGGCCGCGAGCGCCGCACCGGTCGCGGCGAGTCCCAGCCACGTCGGTCCGAGCGCGTAACCGATGAGCCCCACGACGGCGAACGCGAGCCCGACCGCCTGAGCGAACCGCGGCGGCTGAGGCGCCTCGAACTCGGCAGGCGGGCCGATCCGGGGCCGTACGGCCTTGCGGAACAGCCAGCCGTACGGCGAACGAGCCACTCCGCCCGCCGCGCCCAGCGCGAACGCCAGGGTCTGCCAGGCCAGGAGCCACACGCTGCCGGTGATCAGCACGACCGCCAGTACTAGGGTCGTCACGGCCGCCCCGAAGCGCGGTCCCCTCACGTCGATGTCCATGAATCAAGCATTCCGCATGGGGAACGGTCAGTGACGCCGGGAATCTTTGCAGTCTCGTGAACGCTGGAGCTGGGTGATGGCCGGAGTTGTGGTGTGTGTGATGGTGCTCGTCGCCGCGAGCGCCTACGGAGTGCTGCACAAGCGGCGGAGCGGGAGAGTACGCGTGCGCGGGCGTGACGACGGCAAGCGGCTCGGCGCGGCCGAACTGGGCGGGGAGTTGGGGGAGCGTGCCACGCTCGTCCAGTTCTCCAGCGCCTTCTGCGCGCCCTGCCGTGCCACCAAGCGGATCCTGGGCGAGGTGGTCGAGATGGTGCCCGGAGTCGCCCACATCGAGATCGACGCCGAGGCCCATCTGGACCTCGTACGCGAACTCGACATCCTCAAGACGCCGACGGTGCTCGTGCTGGACGCCGACGGACGTGTCGTGCGGCGGGCCAGCGGGCAGCCGCGCAAGGCGGACGTCATCGCGGCGCTGGGGGAGGCGGTTTGACCCGGCTCACGCGGACGGTGAGGCATCTCCCATATGCCGGGACGTACTTGACTGTGCGCGCCACCTATCGTCAGCCTGACCGTATGCCTTCGGAACTCCTTCTCTTCGGGCGGGTCCACGTCGACCTCGCCCGCACGGCGAGCGCGCGCTGTCCGGGTTGTTGAGCACCCACGGCCCCTCTCGACCCTCCTTGCCGAAGGACCACTCCATGACGGCCTCACCGGAACTCCGTACCCCTCAGCTCGCTTCCGCCGACCTCCTGCGCTCCGTCTTCCGGCGGCACGCCGCGGGGGTCGCCGTGATCACCGCCGGTGGTGAGGGAGGTCCGGTCGGCTTCACCGCCACCTCCCTCACCTCGGTCTCCGTCGAGCCCCCGCTGCTCTCCTTCGGGGTCGGTGTCGGCGCCTCCAGCTGGCCGGCGATATCCGAGGCCGACCATGTCGGCGTGCACATACTCGGCGAGCACCAGCAGGAGCTGGCCGCCACCTTCGCCCGTAGCGGCGCCGACCGCTTCGGCGCGCCGACCGCCTGGCGTGAGGGCCCCGAAGGCGTTCCCGTCCTCGACGACGTCCTGGCCTGGCTCGTGTGCCGCGTCGTCGCGCGTGTGCCCGCCGGGGACCATCGCATCGTCCTGGCCGAGGTGCTCCTCGGCGATCCGGCCGGTGCCGGCCGTCCGCTCGTCTACCACCAGGGCCGGTTCGGCGGTCTGCGCGACTGACGCCCCCTTCTGCGGAGACGTCGAGTTCCGATTACGCTGCGTTGCGAAGGTCACAGTTCAAAGCGCTTGCTTAGCGGGAACGAACTGGGTGTACTGACGAGTAATATTTCGTTCGGAGCGCGGGTCGCCCCGATCGGGATCGGCCGCTTGGGGCGCCTATGCTGCCTGCAAGTAGGCAGCAGAGAAATGTCGACGCAGCAGTAGGAGAGCCGGCGTGAGCTTGAGGATCGTTGTCACCGTGAAGTACGTGCCCGACGCCACCGGCGACCGGCACTTCGCCGATGACCTGACCGTCGACCGTGACGACGTGGACGGTCTGCTCTCCGAGCTGGACGAGTACGCGGTCGAGCAGGCGCTGCAGATCTCGGAGAACTCCGACGACGACGTCGAGGTCACCGTCCTGACCGTGGGTCCCGAGGACGCCAAGGACGCGCTGCGCAAGGCGCTGTCCATGGGCGCCGACAAGGCCGTCCACGTCGAGGACGACGACCTGCACGGCACCGACGCGATCGGGACCTCGCTGGTGCTGGCGAAGGCGATCGAGAAGGCCGGCTACGACCTGGTGATCTCGGGTATGGCCTCCACCGACGGCACTGCGGGCATCGTGCCGGCGCTGGTCGCCGAGCGTCTGGGCGTCCCGCAGGTCACGCTGCTGTCCGAGGTCTCCGTCGAGGACGGGATCGTGAAGGGCCGTCGGGACGGTGACTCCGCCACCGAGCAGCTGGAGGCGTCGCTGCCGGCCGTCGTGTCGGTCACCGACCAGTCGGGCGAGGCGCGTTACCCGTCCTTCAAGGGCATCATGGCCGCCAAGAAGAAGCCGGTTCAGTCCTGGGATCTGTCCGACCTCGACATCGAGGCCGAAGAGGTCGGTCTCGAGGGCGCCTGGACCAAGGTCGACTCCGCGGCGCAGCGCCCGGCGCGTACCGCGGGCACGATCGTCAAGGACGAGGGCGAGGGCGGCAAGCAGCTCGCCGAGTACCTCGCGAGCCAGAAGTTCATCTAAGGCTCACCCCCCTTACCGCCCCTGAAGACTTCGCAATTCGCAGGAGAGCATTCCCATGGCTGAAGTTCTCGTCTACGTCGATCACGTGGACGGCGCCGTCCGCAAGCCCACCCTGGAGCTGCTGACGCTGGCCCGCCGCATCGGCGAGCCGGTCGCCGTCGCACTGGGCAACGGCGCCGCCGACACCGCCGCCGCGCTCGCCGAGCACGGCGCCGTCAAGGTCCTCACCCACGAGGCCGCCGAGTACGCCGACTACCTGGTCGTCCCGAAGGTGGACGCCCTGCAGGCCGCGTACGAGGCCGTCTCCCCGGCCGCGGTGCTGGTGCC
>NZ_JBIUUU010000035.1:0-87266 GCF_044742595.1 Streptomyces sp. NPDC087859
ATGCCCTCAACATGGCCCACGGCCGAGCCGGTCTGAAACCCGGCTGCGTCATACACAGTGATCGTGGAAGCGAGTACACGTCGGCCCAATTCCGCCACCGCATACGCGAGTTGGGGCTGCGGCAGAGCTGCGGACGCACCGGATCATGCTTCGACAACGCCGCCGCGGAGAGTTTCTGGGCACTACTCAAAGAGGAAATCGGCCCCGAATCTGGCCCGACCGGGCCACCGCCCGCGCCGAGGTCTTCAACTTCGTCGAGACCTTCTACAACCGCCGCCGCCTGCGCAAGCACAAGACCTTCGGCTACCTCACCCCAGCCGAGACCAGGCAGCGGCATCAACACACCCTCGCGGCATAACCATCGAGTGTCCGAGATCACGGGCAAACTTCAGGTGCTCAGCTACCCCCCGAGGTGTCCCCGGCCGTCCTGCTCATGCTGACGAACACTCTCGGCCGGATCCTCATGATGGAGAACACCCTGGGCATGACGACCAGACACGCGGAGGCCCTCGCGTTCGTGGAGCAGTTCCTTCAACGCTACGAGGGTGCCTCGGCCGGGAAGTGAGGGGGAGAAGCCCGGCACTCGAGGAGGGTGGCCACGCCGTCCGCCTGATCTCCGTGCCACAGACCGGGCGCCGGGTGTTCCAGCGGGCCGCGGAAACCGACGTTCCCCCAGTCGTCCCCGAGTTGGGCATCCATTTCGTGCCGTACTCCCCCCTGGGCGGCGGCTTCCTCACCGGTGCTGTGAAGTCGGCCGCCGCCCGTCCGCGCGGCCCGCTTTCGCGCAGAGCAAACGCCGCGGTGATCCAGCCCGCACACGCCGGGGACAGCCGGCCCGGCACCGGCCCCCCTCGTCAGGCGTTGAAGCGGTACGACCCCGCCCACGCCCGGTACACCTTGTACGCGGCACCGCCGGAGGTGTCGTCACGGACGTACGCGGCACCCTGGGGCGCACTGACAGGCTTGTCCTGGGTGGGCACCCAGATCTCGGCCTCGGTGTTGTACGGAACCGTCACCGCGAGCTCGATCCTCCCGTCCGTACGTCTCCGCCATTCTGAGGAGACCGTCCCCCGTACCGTGTCGATCGAGGCGCTGACGTGGTCGAGAGTGGCGGGTGACAGGTCGGTGTCGTCGACGCCGTTCGGGACCTGGCTGTTGACCGCGATCGAGGGGACGTACGGGCGGATCCGCAGCTTCTCGTAGGCGGTTGAGGTCGGCCTGATGCCGGCCAGGCTCTGGTAGAACCAAGTGGCCACGTTGGAGCGGTAGTGGTGGTTGACCGAGAGCCGGTCGGTCCACTGTTCCCACAGGGACGTGGCGCCCTTGGCGATCTGGTACACGTAGCCGGGCAGGCCGGTCTGGGTGACAGCCTTGAGCGCGATGTCCGTGTAGCCGTATTCACTGAGGATGTTGAACTCGTAGCGCGAGCCGTACATGTCGTTCTGGATGTGCTGGTCGGCGGCCACAATCCGGTCGGCGAGCAGCTTCGCCAGTTCCTTGTTGTTCTCGGCGAGCGTCTTGGTGCCGGCCAGGTAGCGGGGGTCGTCGGTGTCCAGGTCGGAGCCGGGGACCAGGTCGAAGGCGATGGCCATGGCGTTCTCGCTGGAGATGCTGCCCTGGGTGAAGCAGCCCTTGGACGCATCCCAGTAGTTGGCGATGAACGCCTTGCGCAGAGTACGCGCCAACTGCGCGTAGTGCGCGGCCCGTTCGGTGCGGCCCAGCCTTCGGCCCACCTCGTCCATGTAGTCGCAGAAGTAGATGTAGAAGGCGAGGCTGATGACGGCGTTGCTACCGGGGGCCTCGGCACCGGAGTACGCGCCGAGCGAGGCCTCGAACTTGTAGCCGCTCTCGGCGGTGAACAGCGTCTCGTAGTACTTCAGGAGCGTGTCCTGGTGATCGTAGAGCTCCGCGAACAGGCTGCTGTTGCCGTAGTACGTGTACAGCTCCCACGGCATGACGAAGAACGCCGAGTCCCACGCGGGCACCGCCTTCCACGCGGCGTTCCAGCCGGGCGTGCGGTCGTAGCCGAATCCGCCCTTGGCGACGGGGACGACCATGGGCAGCTGGCCGGTGGAGACCTGGTTGTCGGGGAAATGGCGCAGCCAGTTGGAGAAGAGGGCGTTGACGTCCCAGGTGAGGGACTGCGACTCGGAGCTGGCCATGGCGTCACCGGTCCAGCCGTTCTTCTCCCGGGACGGGGTGTCCGTGGGCTTCTGCACAAGGTTGTTCTGCTCGGCCCACTCCAGGTTGCGCTGAAGGCGGTTGAGCAGCGCGTTGTCGGTGGTGAAGGTGCCGGTGCGGGCGAAGCCGGTCCGGGCGACGCCGACGGTCAGGACACCCGCGTCCCGGGTGAGGTCGGGGGCGCGGCCGAGGACGGCATCGAGGTTCATGACCTCCAGATAGCGGAAGCCGAAGTGGCTGAACTGTTGTTCCCAGGTCTGCGTCGAACGGCGGCCCAGCGTGTAGTAGTGCGTCTGAAGGTTGGCGTCGTGCTGGAAGTTCTCCTCCTCGACCGACAACGGGGAGGCGGCCGTGCCGTCGCCGCCGCTGACGCGGTTGCCGCCCCGGATACGGAGGGTGAGGCCCTCCTTGTCGGAGCGGACGCCGGTGAGGGACAGGCGGACGAGGCCAGTCATGATCTGGCCGTAGTCCAGAACCCAGACGCCCGAGCCGGGCGCCGTCTCGGTGAGCGATATCGGGCGCAGGGTCCTGTTGACCAGCACCGGTTCCGCCTCGTGGGCGCGTACAGTCGCCGGCCGGAAGCCGTCGGGGATCGTCGTGGCGGGGAGTGCGCCGTGGTGCTCGGGGGACGGTCCGGAGCAACTGCCCGGCGGGATCAGCACGGTGGCCGGGCGCCAGTCGCGGCCCGTGCGATGGCCGACCGAGCGCCACTCCCCCAACTCGTCGGCGCGGCGGGCGTCGTACTTCTCCCCCGAGTAGACCGAGTCGAAGGTCGTGGGCCCGTCCGCGGTGAGCCAGTCCTTGTCGGTGACGAGGGTGGTGGCCGAGCCGTCCGTGTAGGTCACGACGAGCTTTGCGCGCAGGCGAGGTGCGCCGCTGTAGGGGGCGAGCTGCCAGTACCACTCCTGAGGGGTCGTCACTCCGTACCACCCACGGCCCAGTTCGGCGGCGACGACGTTCTCGCGGCCGTCCCGGAGCAGTGCGGTGACGTCGAAGGTGTCGTACAGGACCGTGCGGTCGTAGGTGCTCTGGTCGGTCAGGAGGCGGGGCACGTTGGTGTGGTCTCGGGTCGCCCGCTTGCCGTCGACGGTGATGGGGTCGCCGTTGACGGTAAAGGTGACGTTGCCGGCGGCGCTCAGGTGCAGGCGGGCCTTGGCGACGCGGCGGCCGCGGGGCAGGGTGAAGGCGCGGCGCAGCAGAGGGGCCGGGTTGGCGATGGGGAGAATCGCGTTCTTGGCGGGGATGAAGGGGTTCTTCGGCGGGAAGGTCAGGCCCGAGAGCGTGCCGATGCCGGCCTCGAACGGATTGGCGCCGGTGGTGAGGTCGACGGCGAAGTCGGAGGCGCCGGTGCCGGTCACCTTAACGTTGCGGATGGTCGCGTTGCTGCCGCCGGCGAAACCGAAGCTGCCGTGGCGGCGGATCTGGTCGCCGGTGAGGGTGCGGCTGTCGACCTCGATGCCGTTGACCGTGGTGGTGACGGTGAGGCCCATGACCTTGACCTGGACGGTGTGGTCGCGGGTGGCCCAGGTGTTCTTGGTCAGGCCGGTCGAGGCGGGGAGGGTGACCGTCGCGACGGGGACGGTGCGGGTGCCCGCGGTGGTGGGGTTGGTCTCGCTCTGGGGGTCGTAGTGGTTCACGCCCCAGTCCGGTTCGGAGGTGCCGTCGTCGATCCAGGTGTTGCCGGCGTAGTGGCGGGTGGTCATGAACAGCTGCATGTCGTCGCCACTCTGCCTGACGGTCCAGTTCAGGCCCTCACCCCAGGTCTTGCCGATGGGTTCGGCGCGCAACAGCAGCGACAGGCCGGCGGCGGGGTCTGCGCCGCCACGGAAGACGACTGTCGCGGCAAGGTCTCGCCAGTCGTGGTCCTGGGGCTGGCGCCCGCCGATCCACTGCGCACCCGACCAGCCCCTCTCTCCCAGCAGCCCGGTCTCCCATCTGGCGGGCTCACTCCACGGGCCGGGCGTGCCGTTCTCGTCCCAGGTCCGCACCCGCCAGTAGTACGCCCGTTCCGCAGTCAGAGCCCCGCCGCCGTAGGCGACTTCGGTGCTGTCGGAGCTCGCCACCTTGCCGCTGCGCCAGACGTCCGCGCTGCCGGGGCGAGTGCCGACCCGGATCTCGTACGCGCTCTGCCTGGCGACCGGAGGTACCCAGCTGAAGGTCGGCTCGGTCTCGGTGCCCAGCGGCTCGGTGCGGGAATTGACCTGCAGCCCGGCCGGTGCGGCAACCCGTCCGCCCGCAGTCCGGGCATGCGCCGCGGGGGCGAGCGGCAGGGAGGCTCCGGCCGCCGCCGCGGTCATGATGCCGATCATGTGCCGGCGGCTCAGGACACTTCTGTTGTCCTCGTCCACGGATCGTTCCTTTCGTGAGCAGAAGGATTTGAAACGATTCAATACCTTCCAAGTGGAAAGCTTACGAACGGCGCGGACGGAGCACAATGGTTCGGTTCAGTCCGGCTCCGAGAGTCACGTCCTCCACGTGCACCGGAGCAGGTGCACTCGGGACAACCTCGCGCTCGACCAACCCGGTCCACTCCGGCCTCCTCCGCAGCGAGGGCCACGTGGTAGCCACACTCGGGTCGCGGCGCCTCGAAAACTGCAGCCCCGTGATGGCCGCGGCGCGGCTCGACGTCGTGAAGAACACCGTCGTGTACCGCATCCGACGTGCGGAAGAGATGCTGGGGCGGCGCGTCAAACAACAGCAGGGCATTCTGTGGGCCGCACTCCATCTCGTCGACGTCGTCGACCCCGTGGCGTCGCAGTGTTCGGCCTGACGACGGATCCCACAGTCAGTGCGCCGCAGCGCCCACTGATCAAACGGTTCGAGCAGCAGCCCGCCTGTACGCCGACAGCGGGGGCCGCGGTCGGCGGCACGTGGGCAGCCAAAGACCGGCCGCCGACCGCAGCGAGCAAAGCAGGTGCTGCCCCACCGCCTCACGACCGTCGCCGCGACGACGAGCACAACGGACGTCGCAGGTAGTTGGCCTGTCCAATAGGGCCGCCGGTAAGGTCGTCTGTGTGACAGGGGAAGAGACGACATCAGGAAAGTCGGGAGCGTCGTCCGGCAGGCAGCAGCGCCGAAGGCACCCCGATGATCGCAGTCGTCAACGCGACCCGGTGGGCACCCGGCGGGCCATCCTGTCCGCTGCCGCGACGGAGTTCGGCACCCATGGTTTCGACGGGGCTCGGGTCGTGCGGATCGCGGAGTCGGCCGGCGTCAGTCATCAGCTGATCACCTACTACTTCGGGGGCAAACGCGGGCTGTACGAGGCGCTGAGCGAGCAGTGGCTCGAGGAGTCCATGCGCGTCAGCCAGGCCCGCACCTTCGCGGATGCCGCGCGGCGCTACGTCCACTGGGCGCACGAGGACCCGCGGTGGGTGCACACGCTGACGCGCGAAGAGCCCGGCACGCGCCCGCCCGCCGAGGACGAGCGGGCCACCGAACTGTTCAAACACGTCGAGGAACTCCGCGAGCGGCAGGCGCGTGGTGAATTCCGGAGCGACCTCGACGTGGGGGCCGTGGCCCTCGTCTTCTTCGCAGCCTCGATCGCTCCGGTGGCCATCCCGTGGATCGCCCGTGAACTCGGCCAACAGGACCCCGAATCACCGGAGTTCATCGACCACTACGCGGAGCAGGTGGGCCGGATCGTCTCCGCGCTCGCCGAATCGACAACGGCGACACAAGAGGCACAGACAGCACAGACGACACAGGACGAGGACTCGCCGGTGGACGGCGAGCCCCAGGACTGACGCGACCACCGGATCCCCGGGGGAATCCGCACGCCGCTCAGCCGGGCGGCAGCCGCCGGGCCATGTGGAGATGCGCCAGCTGCCAGCCGCCCGACGGGGACTGCACCCAGACCCGGGTGACAGCGGCCTGGATGACAAACGGGGCAAGGTCTGGTACGAAGGCGACCCGCATCTCCTGCAGGCAGCTGACGACGGTCGTGGTGCCGAGCCTCTGGACGGTCACGTCGAAGGTGTCCACCTGGCTGGTGCGGCCCAGGCGGCCGGCGTACACCAGCCAGTCGTCCACGCCGTGGATGTAGCCCACTGCCGAGTGCACGATCACGCAGTCGGGATGCATCAGGGCGCGGAGCGTCGGTTCCGGGTCCGGGAGGGTCTGTGCCGCGCGCCAGGCGGCCTCGGCCTCCTCGACCGTGGCGGGGACGGGGGCGGAGACGGCGAGGTCTTTCGCCACGGTCGATGAGGTGGTCACAGCTCCAGCTCCAGGATCGGGGACTTCGACCGGGACGAACACGGGGTGAACAGACCCTCCCCGCGCTCCTCGTCGGTCAGGACGTCGTCCCGGTGGTCGGGCTCACCGGCGCGCACCCGCACGACGCATTCGCCGCAGATGCCCTGTCCGCACGAGTTGGGCGCCTCGACGCCGTTCGCCAGCAGGACGTCCAGGACGCTCTGGTCCTCGGGGACGAGGTACTCCGCGCCCGTGGAGGACAGGCGCACGGTGAATCCGCCCTCCCCTCCCCCGCCGGGCTCGGCCGCGACCGCCGACGAGGCGCTGAAGCGCTCCTTGTGCAGGGCGGACGCGGGCCATCCGAGCTCGGCCGCCCGCCCCAGCGCGTAGTCCATGAACCCGCTGGGCCCGCAGACGTAGACCGCGGTACCGGGAGCGGGGTCCCCCAAGTCGCGTCCCAGGTCCAGGCGTTGCTCAGGGGGCTCGTCGTCGAAGTGGAGGGTGACCCGCGGGTGGTTCTCCAGGTCGGCGAGGAAGGCGGCCTCACTCCGACTGCGGGCGCAGTAGTGCAGGTGGTAGTCGCCCCCGGTGGCGTCGAGGCTCTGGGCCATCGACAGCAGGGGGGTGATGCCGATGCCGCCCGCGAGAAGCACGTGCCGGCGCGCGGACGTCAGGCCGAAGCGGTTGCGCGGTGCGGCGATGCGCAGCGTGTCGCCCTCGGCGAGGGCGTGCATGGCGCGTGAGCCGCCGCGCGAGGCGGGCTCGTCGAGGACCGCGAGCCGGTACTGCTTGCGGATGCCCGGTGGCCCGCACAGGGAGTACTGCCGGATCAGTCCTGCCGTACCGACCTGTACGTCGATGTGGGCGCCGGGCTCGTGCTCCCAGAGCTCGTCGCCGTCGGCCCGGGCGAGGTCGAAGACCGCGATTCTCGGCGTGGCGTCGTAGCGGGCCACGACGACCGCGTCCGTCCAGGTGGTGCTCACGCTTCGGTCACCCCCCTGCCGCTGTGGGCGCTGCCGCCCGGTCCGTCCCCGCGGGCGTCTCCGGCCGGGTGAAGAGGCCGGCCTCCACACGGCGGACCGGCTCGCCGGGGGTGGCGACGCCCAGCGGGGTGCGTCCGGCCTCGACGTCGTCCAGCATCGTGCGCAGCATGCGCCGGAGCATGACGACGCCCTTGTCGGACGGCGCCAGGGTCTCCTCGGAGTGCTGGGTGATGGGGCCCTGCGACCACTGGGCCTCGTAGTCGCCGGGGAAGCGCTGCTTCTCCTCCTCGCTGAGCAGCCAGCCGTCCTTGCCGTTCTGCTTGATGCCGAACATGAAGGAAGTGGCCCGCTCGGGGTCGGCGGAACGGACGGCGAAGACCAGCCGGTGGTGGGTGTCGTCGGCGGGGACGACCCAGATCAGCATGTCGTTGCGGACGTCGGGGGTCGAGCGGATGAAGTCGGGCAGGGCGATGATGTTGGGCAGCATGCACTCCACCGACCACTCCAGGTCGATGGGCGCGCCGCCCTCGCCCTTGGTGTCCTGGTAGCGCCAGATGTACCTGACGCCGTTGTCGGTGCGGTGGTATGTGGTGCGCTCGGCAGCGGTGCGGTGGTCGTAGTAGTGCTCGGGGAAACCGGTCGTTCCGGTGCCCTGGAACTGGAACCCGCTGTGGTTGGAGTGGAGCCACGCCGCGTGCACGGGGTCGACGGCGTTCTCGAACAGCTGGAGCCAGTTGTAGTCCTGCTCCAGGCCGATGACCTCGGCGCCCGGCACCATCCAGCTGGTGTGGTAGCTCTCCCCCTCGCCCAGGGGTTCGAGGCTGTCGTAGCGCGGCAGCGGGGGCTTGTGCCCGGGCGGGCCCATGTAGACGAAGACCAGGCCGTAGGCCTCATCCACCGGGTACCACGGCTGACGTGCGAGGTTGCGGCGTTTGCCGCCGTCGAGTTCGCAGGCCTGGTCCAGGCAGTGGCCCTGCACGTCGAACTTCCAGCCGTGGTAGCAGCAGCGGATGCCGTCCTCCTCGATGCGGCCGTAGAAGAGGCTGCTGCCGCGGTGCGCGCACCGCTCGAAGACGACGCCGGGGCGGCCCTGGCCGTCCCGGAAGACGATCAGGTTCTCGCCCAGCAGGCGTACGCGGTGCGGAACGTCGCTGTTCAGGGCGGTGGAGCTGGCGATCGGCTGCCAGTGGCGGCGCAGCGCCTCGCCCATCGGGGTGCCGGGGCCGACCTCGGTCAGGCGGGCGTCGTGGGAGGAGGGCTTTCGGCCGTAGCCGGTTCCCGTGTCGGTCACGGTCGTGTCTGTCATGTGGACCATCTCCTCGGCGTTGAGGCAGGGGACGCGTGTACGAGGACCGTTCGAGGGGTGGGGGTCGGACAGCCCGCGGTCGAGGCTGCTTCGCGCTGTCGCCAGGCGTTGTGGCACGAGCGTGCGGCGGCCCTTCCGGCACGCTCGGACAGGGGCGGACGGGCACCGCGAGCGGTGTGCGCCCCTGAGGCGTTCATGCCGTTGTACGGCTCTGATGAAAAACTGTCAATGACTCCGACCTGCTTTGATGAATTACTTGCAGACCCCTGTCGGATCACCGGACGCCCTTGTTACGGTGACCCGGCACCGAGGTGACGACCCGCTCACGGACTCCGCCACACCTCGCGACAACACCTGAGAGACGTGCCGAGCCGGCGACCGCCTCCCCGCGATTTTCCGCAGCTCCTCCAGCGCGCGTTCCCTCCAGAGCCGAAGGAGACGAGATGTCCGGACCCACCACAGGACTCTCCGCATGAGCACCGGGCACGGCACCGAGTACGACTACGTCGTCGTCGGCGCTGGTACGGCCGGCTGCGTCCTCGCCGCGCGCCTGTCCGCGGACACCGGGACACGGGTGCTGCTGATCGAGGCCGGCCCGCCCGCGGACCGCGGCCTGCTTGTTCAGCTGCCCCTCGGGGTCGGGCTGCTGTCGGGACGAAAAGGCATCGGCTGGGGTTACGAGTCGGAGCCCGAGCCGGGCCTGAACGGCAGGCGTATCCCGGTCCCGCGTGGCCGGCTGGTCGGCGGCACCGGATCGATCAACGGCTCGACCCATGTCCGCGCACACCGCCTCGACTACGACGACTGGGTCAAGTCCGGTGCGACGGGCTGGGGTTGGGACGACCTGCTGCCGTACTTCCGCCGCTCGGAGAAGAGTTGGCGCGGGGACACCGAGCACCACGGCGGGTACGGACCCGTCACCGTGTCGACCACGGTCCGGCGAGGTCCCTTCGGCCGCCGTCTGGACCGCGCCGCCCGATCGCTGGGCATCGAGTTCCCCGACGACACCCAGAGCGGGGACCCCACCGGAGCAGGCCAGGTCGAGAACGCCATCCACCGCGGACGACGGCACAGCACCGCCGCCGCATACCTGCGCCCCGCGCTGCGGCGACGCCCCAACCTCGCCCTGCTCACCGGGGTGCTGGTGGACACGCTCATGATCGACCAAGGACGAGCGACGGGCGTCCGTGTCGTGAACGGCGGACAGAGCCGGGTGATCCGGGCGACTCGCGAGGTCGTGGTCTGCGCGGGCGTCTACAACTCGCCGCAGCTGCTGATGCGTTCGGGCATCGGACCGGCGGATCACCTGCGCGAGCACGGCATCGAACCGGTGGCGGACCTGGCCGGCGTCGGCGCCAACCTCCAGGACCACCCGGCGGCACCCGTGCTGTTCGACGTCAAGGATCCGGTGACCTTCCACGAGCACCTGCGCCTCGACCGCGCCGCGGTGGGCGCGCTCCGCTGGTTCCTCACCGGGAACGGCCCACTGGCCGGGATGCCCGAGTTCCTCTCCGCGTACATTCGCACCCGCCCCGACCTGGACCGACCCGACGGGTTCCTCGGCATCCTGGGCGGCGGTTTCGACGCCCGCCCCTGGTTCCCCGGCATCCGGCCGCTCAAGGACCGGCACTGCGTGGCCCTCAACGCCGTCGCGACCCCCCGCAGCCGCGGCGAGGTCAGGCTGGGCTCCGCCGACCCGGCCGCCCCGCCGCGGATCACGTTCAACCTGCTCACCGAGCCGGAGGACATCGCCGCGCTGCGGGAAACCGTGCGCACCACGCTGGCCATCCTGCGCAGCCCTGAGGCCTCCCCGATGATCCGGGCGGAGCTCGCACCGGGCACCGACGTGCGCACCGACGCCGACCTCGAACGCTATCTGCGCGAGACCGGCTACTCCGCCAACCACGCCTGCGGCACATGCGCCATCGGAACCTCCGAGCCCGCGGTCGTCGACCCCGAGCTGCGGGTGCTCGGCATCGACGGGCTGCGTGTCGTCGACGCGTCGGTGCTGCCGACCGTGCCCGGCGCGAACATCAACGCCACCGTCATCGCCGTGGCGGAGAAGGCCTCCGACCTGATCCGCGGGATCCCGGCAGCCTCCGGTGCCCCGCTCCATGAGAGGAGCGCGGGATGAGGGAGCCGCTTTCTTACGCCATCGCGTACGGGGCGGCCGAGGCCGCGCTGGATGCGGCCCGGACCGAGGGCGCGCGGATCTGCGTGGCGGTCGTCAACCGCAGCGGCATCACCAAGGTGCTGCTCAGCGACGACGGAGTCGGCCCCATCGGGATCGAGACCGCGCGCCGCAAGGCCTACACCGCCGCCGTCACCGGCCTGCCGACCTCGAAGTTCGCCGCTTTCGCCGCGTCCCCCGCGATGGCCGTCGCGCCCGTGCACCTCGTCGACCCCGCCCTCCTCGCCGTACCGGGCGGGATGCCCATCACCGTGGACGACGGCGAGGTCATCGGCGCCGTCGGCATCGGCGGAGCCGACGCCGGGACCGACGAACGACTCGCCGCCCGCGCCCTGGAAGGCCTCAAGGACCTGATCGCGTGAGCACCTCTGCCACCCGTGACACCCGTGACACCCAAGGAGAACGACCGTGATCGAGGACTTCCTCGTCGTCGAGGGCGTGGCCCACAACTACAACTTCCGCCCCGAGAACTGCGTCAACCCGCACATCGGGGCGGCCATCGCCGAGCACCTCTACGGCCTGCACAAGAGGGTCAGCGGCCCCGAGTACACCCTCGAACGCTCCACCTACATGCAGGGCGCGGGCGCTGACATCATCGGCCGGGCCCTGCTCGCGGAGAGCCAGACCGACGTGATCACCTACCACGAGACGCCCATCTACGGCCACTTCCGGGACGGCGGCTCGGCGCTGAGCGTCGGCCTGGAGATGCGCGAGAAGTGGCCGGAGCGCGTGCTGATCTACGGCGCGGTGTCCCCGCTGCGCCCCGGTGCCCTGGACCGGGTGGACGAACTGGTGGAGAAGCATCGGGTCAACGCCCTCAAGCTCTATCCGATCGACGTCGTCGAGGGCCGGGTGACCGCGCTGGACATGGGTGACCCGGAGGTCTGCTTCCCGCTGTTGGAGCGGGCCCGGCAGCACGGTCTGAAGGTCGTGGCCATCCACAAGGCCCTCCCGGTCGGGCCCGGTCCGACCTCCGCCCTCGGGATGAGCGACGTGGAAGCCGCCGCGCTGGCCTTCCCCGACCTCACCTTCGAGGTCGTCCACGGCGGCATGGCCTTCGTCGAGGAGACGGCCCTTCAGCTGGAGTCCTTCCGCAACATATGGGTCAACCTGGAGGCCACGTCGTTCATGGCGGTCTACGCGCCCCGTCGCTTCGCCCAGGCGATGGGTGCTTTCCTGCAGGCCGGTGCGGCCGAGCGGATCATCTGGGCGACCGGCTGCGACGCCGTCCATCCCCGGCCGGCGATCGAGGCGTTCTGGAACTTCGAGATGCCCCGTGACCTGATCGAGGAGTACGGGATGCCCGAGCTCACCGAGGAGATCAAGGCCGACATCCTCGGCCGCAACTTCCTGCGGATGCACGGCATCGACGAGAAGGACCTCCGGGAGCGCATCCGCGGCGACGAGTTCGACACCACCGAACTCCGGGAGCCGTGGGGCGGACGGGTCGCCCCGGTCGACGACGTACTGGCCGGTGCCCGATGACGGTCACGGAAGCCCAGGTCCGCGCGACGCTCAACGAGATCGTCGATCCGTGCAGCATCACCGCGGGAGTCCCCGCCGGACTCGACGACATGGGACTCGTCGGTGACGTTCGCGTACAGGACGACGGCGCCGGCGGTCAGCGCGTCGCGGTCACCGTCGGCGTGACCGAGCCGAGCTGCGTGCTCATCGGTTCGTTCGCGAGCGAGGCCCAGGTCCGGCTCACGGCTCTGGCCGGTGTCTCCGCGGTGGACGTGCGGCTCGCGGACGACTTCGACTGGACATCGGACCGGCTCGCACCGCACTACCGACAACGGCTCGACGAACACCGTGAACACAAACGCCGTGCGCTCCCGCTTCTCGCCAAGCCCAGGACAGGACCAGCCGTTGACCAGTGAGACCTCGCAGCAGCCGCACACCTCCGACCCGATGGCCGTGGCGGCGAACAACGCCGCCGTCATGGGCCGCTTCATGGAAGGGCTCAGCCAGGCACCGCTACCACCCGAGAAGGTCGACCCGACTCCCGTCCGGGTGGTGCGCGACATCGCGTACGACGTGGCACCGGGCGCGGAACTGCGGATGGATCTGTACCTACCGCAGTCCGCGACGGCCCCCACCCCCTTGATCGTGTGGCTGGCGGGTGGCGGCTGGCGGCATCAACGCAGGGGCTACGGACCCCACTTGCCCCGGCTCTTCGCCGAACGCGGTTACGCCATGGCGGACATCGAGTATCGCTCCTCCGAGGTCGCCGTCTGGCCCGCCCAACTGCACGACGTCCAGGCCGCGTTGGGCCATCTGCACGACCTCGCGGAAACCCACGGCCTGGACCCGGCGTCGATCGGCCTGTGGGGCAGCTCGTCCGGCGCGCACCTCGCGCTGCTCACGGCCTTCGCCGCCGACGCCGACGGCTCCCCCGCGATGCCCGGCGTACGCGCGGTGGTGGCCGGCTATCCCCCGACCGATCTGCTCCGGCTCAATGAGGACGCGCTGCCCGGTGGAATGCTGGGCGTGGATCACTCCGATCCGGTGTGGGGTCTGCTGGGCGGCCCGCCGGCGGACCGGGCCGCCGCCGCGGTCGAGGCCAGCCCGGCCCGGCAGGCCCACCCGCGGGTGCCGCCCGTGCTTCTCCTGCACGGCGACGCCGACCTGCTCATCGGCCCGGCCCAGAGCCGCCGCCTCCACGACACCCTGGTGGCGGCGGGCGCCGAATCCCATCTGCTGCTGGTGCACGGCGCCGACCACGGCCTCCTCAACACCGGCGCCTGGGAACTGAACCCCATGACGGCCACGGTTCGGTCCTCACGCTTCCCGGACGCCGAGGGCTCCGTGCGGCTGACCCCCGCGCTGATCGAGCGCTTCTTCGACCGCCACCTGCGAACGGATCCGTGGAACGCCTGACACAGCATGGCGCTACGACGTATCGGCCGCGCTCCGCTGCCACCGCCGTGACTCACGTCCGACTCACGGCATCGTGCGCCTCATCGTCCCTCCAGGCGTCTCGTGCCGATGCGCTGTCCGGTTGCCGCTCGGCGTTGTCCACCTTTCGCGGCACGTGCCGACGGTCAGGGTCCGACAACCCCGCCCGACACTCGCGGCCCCCAGAGCAGGACGGCAGTCCAGTACGACGGAGCCGGGTCTTCGCGTACCGCGACCGTGGTGGGTGAAACACGGCGGTCAGGACGGTCTCCGTGGTCCCGTCGGAGTGGACGACCCCGACCTGGTTGACGCCGTTGAGCGGCCGGGAGAGCGGGGCCGGTCGGCCGGCCAGGTGGTCGCCTTCCGTCGGAACCCGGCACAGTCCGGACGGTGCGGCATGGAAGCGATCTACGGCAGTTCGATGCCGAGTCGTTCCGCGAGTTCGTGGGCGCTCACGCCGTACGTCTCCCGGATCTGTACGCCGTCGAGGCCGACTTCGAAGACACCGTGGTCGGTGTAGACGCGACTGACGCAGCCGACGCCGGTGAGCGGGTAGGTGCAGTGCGGCACAAGCTTGGGCTCACCGGAGCGGGTGAAGAGCGTCATCATCACGTAGACGTCCTTGGCGCCGATGGCGAGGTCCATGGCGCCCCCGACGGCGGGGACGTCCTCGGGTTTGCCGGTGCTCCAGTTGGCGAGGTCGCCGTCGAAGGCGACCTGGTAGGCCCCCAGGACGCAGACATCGAGGTGCCCACCGCGCATCATCGCGAAGGAGTCGGCGTGGTGGAAGTACGCCGCCCCGGGCAGTTCCGTCACCGGGACCTTGCCGGCGTTGGTCAGGTCGGGGTCGACCGCGTCGCCCTCGGCCCTCGGGCCCATGTTGAGCATGCCGTTCTCGGTGTGCAGCACCACCCCTGAGCCGACCGGCAGATGGTCGGCGATCTTGGTGGGCTGGCCGATGCCGAGGTTGACGAAAGAACCGGCGGGAATGTCGCGTGCGATGACGGCAGCCAACTCGCCCATCGAGAGCCGGTGGTCGGCGCCCACCTGATCGCTTCGTGTGACGGTCATCGTGCCCCCTGAACGGTGTAGTGGCGGGCCTCCACCTGGACGACCCGGTCGACGTAGATGGACGGGGTGACGACGGCCTCGGGGTCGAGCTTTCCGGGCTCGACGACCTCGTCGACCTGGACGATGGTCGTCGTCGCGGCTGTGGCCATGACCGGTCCGAAGTTGCGGGCCGTCTTGCGATAGACGAGGTTGCCCATCTCGTCCGCGGCGTGCGCGCCGATCAGCGCGTAGTCGCCCTTGATGGGATACTCCAGCAGGTACTTGCGGCCGTCGATCTCCCGCTCCTCCTTGCCCTCGGCCAGCGGCGTGCCGACGGCGGTCGGGCAGTAGAACGCGCCGATACCGGCACCGGCCGCGCGCATCCGCTCGGCGAGGTTGCCCTGCGGCACCACCTCCAGTTCGACCTTCCCCTCGCGGTAGAGGCCGTCGAAGACCCAGGAATCGGCCTGGCGCGGAAAGGAGCACAGCACCTTGCGCACCCGGCCGGCAGCCAGCAGCGCGGCCAGCCCGACGTCGCCGTTGCCCGCGTTGTTGGACACGATCGTGAGGTCCTTCGCGCCCTGCCGGATGAGCGCGTCGATCAGATCGAACGGCATCCCGGCCAGGCCGAACCCGCCGACGAGGATCGTGGACTCGTCCTCGATCCCGGCGACCGCGGCGTCGGTGCTTTCGAGGATCTCCGCCCGGCTCATCGGTCCGCCCCCATGACGTCGCAGTTCTCGAGTACGACGGCCAGGCCCTGACCGACCCCGATGCAGATCGCGGCGACGCCGTAGCGCTGCCGCGTTTCGCGCAGCACCTTGGCCAGCGTGGCGAGGACGCGGCCGCCCGAGGCGCCCAGCGGGTGCCCGATAGCGATGGCGCCGCCCTTCTGGTTGACGATGACGGGGTCGATCTTCCACGCGTCGACGCAGGCGAGCGACTGCACGGCGAAGGCCTCGTTGAGCTCCACCGCGCCCACTTGATCCCAGCCGATCCGGGCCCGGGCCAGCGCACGGTTCGCGGCCTCGACCGGGGCGTAGCCGAAGGCCTGCGGCTCCAGCGCCATCACACCGCGGCCCGCGATACGGGCGATCGGGTCGGCCCCGATCACGGCCGCAGCCTTCTCGCTGCCCAACAGCACCACGGAGGCTCCGTCGTTGAGCGGGCTGGCGTTGCCCGCAGTGATGGTGCCGCCCTGCTCCGCCGTACGGAAGACCGGCCGCAGGCCGGCCAAGACCTCCGGCGTGGATCCGGCCCGGATGCCCTCGTCGCGCGTCAGGTCGACGCCTTCGACCGGCACTACGAGATCGCCGTAGAAGCCCGACTCCCAGGCGGCATGGGCAAGTTGGTGGGAGCGGGCGGCGAACTCGTCCTGCCGTTCGCGGGAGATGCCGAAGCGCTCCCGGAGCTGCTCGTTGGCCTCGCCGAGGCTGACCGTCCACTCCGTCGGCATCCGCGGGTTGACCAGCCGCCAGCCGAGCGTGGTCGAGACCGCGGTGACATCGCCGGCCGGGAACGGTTTCGCCGGCTTCGGCAGCACCCACGGCGCACGCGTCATGGACTCCACGCCGCCGGTCAGCACGACCTCGGCGTCGCCGGACTCGATCGTGCGACTGGCCGTCATGGCCGCGTCGAGGCTGGAGCCGCACAGCCGGTTGACCGTGGTGCCGGGCACGCTCACCGGAAGCCCGGCGAGCAGCGCCGCCATACGGCCGACGTTGCGGTTCTCCTCGCCGGCGCCGTTGGCGTTGCCCCACACCACATCGTCGATCGCGACGGGGTCGAGACCCGGCACCTTGGCGAGCGTCGAGGTGATCGCGGCGGCGGCGAGGTCGTCGGGGCGCACCCCGGCCAGCGCGCCGTTGAAGCGGCCGAACGGCGTGCGTGTCGCGGCGTAGATGAAAGCGCTCATGGCAGCGACGCTAATCCCGGTCCGCGATATTCTGAAGTACGCATATCCGAGCCGATTGATATGGATGACATATGGATCTGCGCCACCTGCGGTACTTCGTGGCGGTGGCCGAGGAGCGGCACTTCGGTCGCGCCGCCGAGCGGCTCCACATGGCCCAGCCACCGCTGTCCCAGCAGATCCGCCAGCTCGAAACCGAGCTCGGCGTCCAGCTGCTGCACCGCACCACACGCCGCGTCGACCTCACCGAGGCCGGCCGGTCCTACCTGGAGCGGGCGCGCGGGATCCTCGCCGACGTCGACGAGGCCGGCCATCACGCACGGCTCGTCGCCGCCGGCTCGGTCGGGCACCTCGCGATCGGGTGCGTGGGCTCGGCGACGTACAGCCTCCTGCCCGCGCTCTCGCGCCGGCTCACGGAGGTGCTCCCCGGTGTCGACTTCTCCTTCCGAGGCGAGATGCTCGCTCCCGACCAGGTCGAAGCGCTGCGCACCGGTGCGATCGACGTCGCGCTGCTACGGCCTCCGGCGGCCGATCTCTCCCTCACCGTGCACACGCTGCGGCGGGACCGGCTCGTCGTCGCCGTACCGGTCGACCACCCGCTCGCCCGCCGGAAACGGCTGCGGGCAGCGGACCTGGCCGGTGCCGATCTGATCGTGCACTCTGCCGACCGCCGGTCGGTGATGTACGACGTGGTGCTGGGCCTGCTGCGCGACGCGGGCGTCGAGCCGCACATCCGCCACGAGGTCGGCGAGACCTCGACCCTGGTGACCCTCGTGGCCGGCGGCCTCGGCGTCGCCGTCGTGCCCGAGCCCGTGACCGCGCTGGCTCTCGACGGCGTCGTCTACCTGCCACTGGCCGGGGCCGACGCACGCGTGGAACTGGCCGTCGCCCACCGCGCGGACCGCTCCGAGCCGCACCTGGCGCGCACCGTGGGGATCATCCGGGCGATGTTCTGAGACGTCCACCGACGCCGGGGTGGGCCCGGTGAGCGCCGGCCTGCGGAGCTGCCGCCGCAACGGGAGTCGCGCACAGCCGGGCCAGTCCTTCGGGGAAGATCGTCCTCACCGGGAAGTCACCGTGGCCGGTGCGCGCAACGGTCTAGTCGGGCAGCTCGAAGAGTCCGTCCGGATCGACACCTGCGGGGTCAGCACGTCGCTGACGGAGCGGCCGGGTCGAGCTGCACGAGCACCATCTTCGATCGGACCCCGGCAGCGGCAGGTTCAGGAGGCTGGGCCGCAGTTCAGTACAGCGGGGTTGATCCTTCCACGCTGCACCTTCGCGTCGTGGGGCTCGGCGAAACCGGCGTTGGTGATGTAGAGCCGGTTTCCGCGTACCGCGACGGAGGTGGGTGAAGCGAGACCGTCCGAGGCGGTCAGGACGGTCTCGGTGGCCCCGTCGGGGTGGACGACCGCGACCTGGTTGAGGCCGTTCTGCGCGGCGAACACCACGTCGGTGCGGTCGTTGAGGAAGTTGAAGTCGTCGACGCTGGTGAGGCCGCTGGTCACGGTGTGGACCCGGCCCGGGGCTCCGGTGGCGGTGACCGGGATGCGCAGCAGGGTGCCCTGCGCACTGTTGGAGACCCAGACGGCGCCTCTGTGGAAGCGGAGCCCGTTCGCGCCGAACGGGACGGACGGGTTGGGCGAGAGGGCCGGGTCGGTCAGCCAGGCGGTCGCCTTTCCGCCGGAGGCCGGGACGGCCCAGACCGTGCCTTTGCTGGCTCGACGAGGAGGAGCGCCGCGCCTGGCTCGGTTTGATGGGCGTCATGCGGCACCTGGAACACGCGCTCGACACGCAACTGTGCGACGAAGGGCTGACACACTTCGAGTACGGGGTGATGGCGGCACTGTCGGAGTCGCCGCAGCGGGAACTGCGCATGAGCGCGCTCGCCGCGTACGCCGAGGGTTCGCTTTCGCGTCCTTCCCAGGTCGTGGCCCGCCTCGAGCGCAAGGGGTCGCCACCGCGTCCGGCCTCGGCATGAGTCCGCCACACGCGCTTCGGCAGCGAACTCCAGCTCACCCTGCCGCTTGAGCGGCGTCGTCATCGCGTCGAACCGGGTCAACGTTCCCGGCAGCGGCGGGCGAGCGATGCGAGGTCACGCCGACCGGCACCCGGAGATCAGCCGTACGGGGTCGCGACGACGGCAGCGCCGCATCAGCTCAGCCACCGCACCAACCAGAGGGGCAGGCCCAGGCGACGACCTACGCAACGATCTTCGCGACGGAATCGCAAGCCTGCTGCGCGATGCGGTCGTCAGTGACGTCGTCCGCCCCGCCCACGCCAATCGCACCGATGACCTCCCCGTCGACCGTCACGATCGGCACGCCGCCGGCGACCGGCAGAAGGTTGGCATCGACCAGGTGGGGAGGCGCCACCTGCATCTGCGGGGACGCGGCGAATGCGGCGAACTTGGCCGTGGGGACACCACTCACGGCCGACGTGTAGGCCTTGCGTCGCGCGGTCTCCACGCCGAGGAGGCCGACGCCGTCGTCGCTGAGAAGCACCTTCGTGACGCCACTTCGGTTGACGACGACAGCACACACTTTGTGTCCGTCGGCCCTTCCTGCTTCGAGAGCGGCAAGTGCGGCGTCGTGCGCGATCTCGTAGCTGAGCGGCTCTCGCATGGAGCGGGTCCTTTCCTCGACGACCGAGCGCCCAGTATGGAGCCGCCCGACGCAAATGTGAAGCGAACCTCGCATTCACATCATGAGTCCGGGGCTCACCGCGCCGGTGCGCCGAGGAGATACAGGCAGGCCACGCCCACGAGCTCGTCGGTGAGCTGACGCCACGTCAGCGGCCGGTCGGACTCGAACAGTTCGCCGTACAACACGCGGTTCTGACAGGACCCATAGATCAAGCGATAGACGACATCCAGACGCAATTCCGGCTCCGGCGCATCGATCACCAGCACGATCGGCTCCAAGAACTGCCGGAAGACACGCTTGGCGTCCATGGCGGCCTCGGACCCGACCCGCGCCACGGCAGCATCGGTGGCACCCGCGGCCAGAAAGACGCGCATCAGACGCTCGTGCGCCTGATACGTCTCGGTGAGCCCGGTGACCGCCGAGGCGACCAGCGCGGCCGGATCCGTGCGCAGCGGAGCGAAGCGGTGAATGATGTCGGCGCGAAACTGGTCGATCATGTCGTGCTGCAGCGCCGCGAGCAGGCGGTCCTTGTCACCGAACCGCCGATAGACGCTGCCCACCGAGACGCCCGCACGAGAAGCGACGGCGGCGACGGTGAGCGCCTCGGTGCCGCCCTCTTCGAGGAGAGCCGTACCCGCCTCCAGGATCCGCTGCTGGGTGAGCCGGCTGCGCGCCTGCTGGGCCGGGGGCAGATCGAGTGTCGGTTCGGTACTCACCGCCCCAGCCTAAAGGCAGCCAGGGGCCATACACCTCGGACATGGGCTGCAACGTGCCCGACCGACCCGCTGCCGAGGCCGCCCTCGGGCCACCCCTCCCGGCCCGAGGGAGCACATGAACGTGGCTCTTGACGCACGGCGCAGCGAAATGCGAATGTGAATTAACAATCCTATTCGAGTCGCACATGGCGGTGCTCTCGCAGGTGCTCTCCCCTGCTCTGCGCGCGCCACTGGCTGTGCGCCCGAGCCGCACGGGAGACAGCAGGATGACCACCACTTCAGAAGTCGACACCGGCACGGCCTACGGTCGTCCGAAGCCCTCGTACAACGCCCGGCTGCGCGAGGTGGGGCCCGGCACACCCATGGGCGAGGCCCTGCGCCGCTACTGGCACCCGATCGCCAGCTCGGAAACGCTGATCGCCGGTGCTCTGCCGCAGAAGACCCGCGTACTGGGCGAGGACCTGGTCGTGTTCCGGGACGGACAGGGCAACCCCGGAGTCGTGATCGAGCGCTGCACCCACCGCGGCGCCAGCCTCTTCTACGGCCGCGTGGAGGACGACGGCATCCGCTGCTGCTACCACGGTTGGAAGTTCGACGTCCAGGGCCACTGCATCGAGCAGGCCTGCGAGCCGGGCCTGGGACGCAGGCGCGACGCCGCCCGTCAGCCGTGGTACCCCGTCGCGGAGCGCTACGGCCTGGTCTTCGTCTACATGGGCCCGCCCGAGCTCAAGCCCGAACTCCCCCGCTACGACGCGCTGGAGAACCCCGCCGAGGACGAGAAGTACTTCGCCAGTTGGCCGGTCCCGCACGCAGCTGTCATCGGCATGCCGACGGACTTCAGCTGGCTCAACATCTACGAGAACTCCGCCGACCCGACGCACGTCACCTGGCTCCACTCCACGCACAGCGGGTACCAGATGCTGGGCACCGGCACCTTCGGCTACCCGGAGAACTTCTTCGACCCGGCCACCATCGCCGAGCGCCTGACGTACGAGCGCACCGACCACGGCGTGAAGTACACCCAGCGGTTCGAGATGGAGGGCGAGGACGGCGAGGTCACCGAGTACGGCTTCGCGGTCGATCAACACCTTCCCAACGTCTTCGGCCTGCCGGACTACGTGAAGCCCACGCCCGACGGGCGGTCGGACCAGCTGCTGTGGGTCGTGCCCTCCGACGACACCAGCCACCGCGTCTTCTTCTCGATCCGCACGAACGACCCCGAGCGCATGGTCCGCTTCGTCATCGGCATCACGCAGGACGGCAAGCAGAACCACGAGCTCACCGACGAGGAGCGCCAGAAGTTCCCGGGCGACACGGAGGCCCAGGGTTCGCAGGGAGCGATCACCCTGGACTCCGAGGAGACCCTGGCCACCGGGGACCGCGGCGTCGTCATGCTGCGTCGCATGCTTCTGACGATGGCCGACGATGTCGAGGCCGGGCGCGACCCGATCAACATCATCCGCGACGCGTCGGAGGTCCACCACGTCGAGACCGGCCTGTTCACCCTCGGCAAGCGCTCTGCGGGCGACGACGCCGAGGCCCAGGCCACCGCCGGAGTCTGAGCAACAACGATGAGCAATGAGTGGTTCGACACCATCGTGGTCGCCCGGCGCGACGCGACTGCCCGGATCGTGGTGCTTGATCTGGTCAGTCCTGACGGCTGCGAACTCCCGGAATTCGCCGCCGGCGCCCATGTCGACGTAGCGGTGGACGATGGCGCCGGGCTGGTCCGCCAGTACTCCCTGTGCGGGCCGCCGCACGACCTCACCCGATACCGGCTGGCCGTGCTGGCCGAGACGGAGTCGCGCGGCGGCTCGCTGGGGATGCACCGGCTCCGCGAGGGCGACCGACTGCGCATCTCCCCTCCGCGCAACAGGTTCGGCGTATCGGACGCGGCACGTCACCATGTGCTGGTGGCCGGCGGGATCGGCGTCACACCCCTGCTGGCTATGGCGCACGCCCTCGAAGCCAGGGGCGCGGACTACGAGTTGCACTACTGCACTCGGAGCCGGGCGGATGCCGCGTTCCTCGACGAGCTGGAGCACAACCCCCGCGTTCGGCTCCACTTCGACGACGGCCCGGACGACCAGCGGTTCGGCATCGCCACCGACATCGGCCGGCCCGACCCCGAGACGGCGATCTACGTCTGTGGTCCCGGGGGCTTCATGGACTTCGTGATCTCCTCCGCACTCGGGGCGGGTTGGCCTGCCGATGCGATCCACAAAGAGCGCTTCACACCGGTGGCGGACGCCGCCGAGCACACGGCCGGCGGGGCGTTCACCGTGCGGCTCGCCAAGTCCGGCGGCGAGTACGAGGTCAAGGACGGCGAGAGCGTCCTCGACGTCCTGCTCGCGGGCGGCGTCGACGCCCCTTACTCGTGCCAGCAGGGGATCTGCGGTGAGTGCATCGTGCGCGTACTCGCCGGAGAACCCGACCACCGCGACGACATCCTGACCGACCGCGAGCGCGCGGACGGCTTGTTCACCACGTGCTCGTCACGAGCACACTCACCGATTCTGGAGCTGGACCTATGACATCCGAGTCCACCGCGAACACCAACGCCGTCGAGGCGATCAAGCAGGCAGAGGCCGCATGGCTCGCCGCTCTCGTCGAGGGCGAGAAAGCGTTGATCCCCCTCATGCTCGAGGACAGCCGCGTCGTCCATAACCCGGTCGGGATGGTCGACGACCGGGAGACCTGGGCCCGTTTCCATGTAGCCCGCCGCCGCTCCGTCGCCGCGAAGGCCACAGAGCTCGAGATCACGGTGCGTGGCAACACCGCGATCACCACGTGTTTTCACGAGATGTCCACCATCCTCGACGAGAGCCTCGCGCCCTTCCCGATGCAGGAGGTAGTGACCAAGGTCTGGGAGGAGACCGCGGAGGGCTGGCGCCTGGCGCACATGGTCATGGGCAGGCGTTTCCCGCCGGTCTGACGTCCCGGAAGACCGACGACACAATCCTCCCGCCGCTGTTCGATGAATGGACAACTGCGTTCAGGGTCTGCCGCCGGTCATGGAGTGTTCGAGTACATGGTTCCTGCGGCGATCGCCATGCATGGTTCATGCGGCGATCGCCGCTGTCGTAGAAGTGAGGCAACACATGTCAGCCACTCAGACCGAGGCACCCGCATCCGGCGCGGTCCGGACCAGTGACCTCGTCATCGCGGGCGAGCACGTCGCGGCCAGGGACGGCCGCTACTTCGAGACGACCGAGGCTCTGACGGGTGAACCGATCGCGCGGGTCGCGGCCGCCTCCGTCGAGGACGTCAACCTCGCGGTGGACGCGGCGGCGGCCGCCCTGCCGGAGTGGTCGGGACTCCCGCCGGCCGCGCGGCGGTCGGTTCTGGAGCGTGCGGCCGTCCTGCTCGGCGAGCGCACCGACGACATCGTCGCCACGATGAGCCGCGAGATGGGTGCCACCCTCCCCTGGTGCGGCTTCAACGTGCATGTCGCGAAAGGCATGTTCGTCGAGGCGGCGGCCCAGGCGTACGCGGCCGTCGGCGAGGTCATCCCGTCGGACGTGCCCGGCCTGACCGCCCTCGGCGTACGTCAGCCGGTCGGCGTCGTCGTCGGCATCGCACCGTGGAACGCGCCGCTGATCCTCGGCGTACGCTCCATCGTGTGGCCGCTGGTGTGGGGCAACACCGTGGTGCTGAAGTCCTCCGAGCAGACACCGCTCACCCAGGCCGCCATCGTCCAGGTGCTGCACGACGCCGGCGTGCCCGCCGGAGCGGTCAACCTCATCAGCAACGCGCCCGAGGACGGTCCGAGCGTCGTCGAGGCGCTGATCGCCCACCGCGCCGTCACACGCGTGAACTTCACCGGATCGAGCCGTGTCGGCCGCATCATCGGCGAACTCGGCGGTCGCCACCTCACCCGTGTCGTGCTGGAACTCGGCGGCAAGGCGCCTTTCCTGGTGCTTCCCGACGCCGATCTGGAGGAGGCCGCCGCGGCGGCCAGCTTCGGCGCCTTCATGAACCAGGGCGAGATCTGTATGTCGACCGAGCGCGTCATCGTCGACAGGACCGTCGCCGACGAGCTCTCCTCCCGGCTTGCCGAGCGTGCCGCCAAGCTCGTCGTCGGACCCCCCAGCGACCCCACCTCCCAGATCGGTCCGCTGGTCCATGCCGCCGCCCGTGACCACGTGGTCGCGCTGATCGAGGACGCCCGTGCCAAGGGCGCACAGGTCCTCACGGGTGGCACGCACGACGGTCTGTTCGTGAAGCCCACGGTGCTGCGTGGTGTCACACCGGACATGCGTATCTACACCGAGGAGACCTTCGGGCCAGTCGTCTCGATCATCGAGGTCGGCTCGACCGACGAGGCCGTCGAGGTGGCCAACGACACCGAGTACGGGCTCTCCGCCGCGGTCTTCGGCAAGGACGCGGCCGCCGCACTCGACGTGGCCCGCCGGATCAGGTCCGGCATCTGCCACATCAACGGCGCCACCGTGCACGACGAACCCCAGATGCCCTTCGGCGGAGTCGGCGCCAGCGGCTGGGGCCGGTTCGGGTCCCGCGCCGCGCTGGAGGAGTTCACCGAGCTGCGCTGGATCACCATCCAGTCCGGATCCCGTCACTACCCCATCTGACCTGCACGACGAGATCGATTGGAGATCGAACCATGTCGCAGGCCGACAACGACCGCCACGAGATCCGGCGGCTCACCGAGAACTGGGCGCTGTGGCGCGACGCCGGAGACTGGGACCGCTTCGCCACGGTCTGGCATCCGCGCGACGGCTGGATGAACGCCACCTGGTTCCAGGGAAGCGCCACCGACTTCATCAAGGCCAGTCGTGAGGGCTTCGAGAACGGCGTCAGCATCCTCCACTTCCTCGGTGGCCACACCGCGGACATCGTCGGTAACCGGGCCGTCGCCCAGACGAAGATGACCATCAACCAGCGCGCGAGCGTCGACGGCGTCGAGGTCGATGTCGTCTGCACCGGACGCTTCTACGACTTCCTCGCCCGCCACGCGGGTCATTGGACCCTCGTACGCCGGCAGCCGATCTACGAGAAGGACCGGCTCGACGTCGTGGATCCCGGCGCCTCGCTGACGTTGGATCCCGAGCTCCTGAACCGGTTCCCGACCGGCTACCGGCACTTGGCATACCTGCAGACCAAGGCGGGTTTCACGGTGAAGGACGGGCTTCCCGGTCTCACCGGCACCGCCGTCGAGCAGCTCTACGGCGAAGGCAAGCAATGGCTGGTGGAGGCCTGATGAAGTTCACCCACCAAACCCTTCCCCAGCGGGTGGTGTTCGCGGCCGGGGACTCACCCGCCGCCGCGGCGGCGGAGGTCGAGGCGCTCGGCAGTTCCAAGGTCATGTTGATCGCGTCGGAACGCGAGAAGGACCTGGCCGACCCGATCGCCAAGGAGATCCCGGTCGTACTGCGTCACGAGGAGGTCGTGATGCACGTACCGGTCGAGGTCGCGGCGCGAGCCCTCCAGGCGGCGGCAGACGCGGGAGCTGACATCCTGGTCAGCGTCGGCGGCGGCTCGACCACGGGCCTGGCCAAAGCGGTGGCGTTGACCACCGGGCTGCCGATCGTCGCGATACCCACCACGTACGCGGGCTCCGAGGCGACCAACGTGTGGGGCCTGACCGAGGGCGAGACCAAGACCACCGGTGTGGACGACAAGGTGCTGCCCGCGTCGGTCGTCTACGACGCCGCCCTGCTGACCACGCTGCCCGGCGAGATGACGGTGGCCAGCGGCCTGAACGCGATGGCGCACTGCGTGGACTCGATGTGGGGGCCGCGTGCCGACCCGATCGACCGGGCGCTGGCGCAGGAGGGCATCCGCGCACTGGCGACCGGCCTACCCGAGGTGGCCGACGACTCGACCAGCGTGGAGGGCATCGAGCAGACGCTGTACGGCGCCTACCTCGCCGCTGTCGCGTTCGCCTCGGCCGGCTCGGGGATGCATCACAAGATCTGCCATGTCCTCGGCGGCATGTTCAACCTCCCGCACGCACAGACCCACGCGGTCGTGCTGCCCTACGTGCTGGCCTTCAACGCCCCCCACGCCCCGGAGGCGGAGGCACGCGTCGCTCAGGCCTTCGGCTCCCGGACGGCGAGCGCCGGCCTGGCCGCCCTGCGCGAGGTGCTGGACGCGCCGAGGGCGTTGCGCGCCTACGGCATGCCCCAGGACGGCATCGCCAAGGCGCTGGGGCCGGTCATGAAGGCGATCCCGGCCAACAACCCCACCCCCGTCACCTTTGCGAACCTGACCCTGCTGCTGGAGGCGGCGTGGGCCGGCGACCCGATCAACTGAAGGAAGAGGCCGTCATGGCTACCTACGTCAACCCCGGTTCGGCCCAGACCGGCACTCACGACGCGATCTACCGCGAGGTTTCCCTGGAGCAGCAGGCGGTCGAGCAGCAGCTCGTCGACAACGTCGTGGCCTCCTTCGACCTCTGCGCGGACCCACGGCTGCAGGAACTCATGACCTCCCTGGTCAAACACCTGCACTCCTTCATCCGCGAGGTCCGGCTGACCGAGGAGGAGTGGGGGACGGCGATCGGCTTCCTCACCAAGGCCGGGCACATCACCGACGAGGTCCGGCAGGAGTTCATCCTGCTGTCCGACACCCTCGGCGCGAGCATGCAGACGATCAACGTCAACAACCAGGCCTACAAGGGTGCCACCGAGGCGACCGTCTTCGGGCCGTTCTTCGTCGAGGACTCCCCCGCGATCGAACTCGGCGGTGACCTCGCCTTCGGTGCCCCCGGCGAGCCCTGCTGGGTCGAGGGCACCGTCACCGACACCGACGGCACCCCGCTCGCCGGCGCACTGATCGAGGTCTGGGAAGCCGACGAGGACGGGCTGTACGACGTGCAGTACGAGGCCGGAAAGCGCGCCGGCCGGGCGCACCTCTTCTCCGCGGCCGACGGCAGTTACCGCTTCTGGGGCCTCACCCCGACGCCGTACCCCATCCCGAACGACGGACCCGTCGGCAAGATGCTCGACGCGGTCGGCCGCTCACCGCTGCGCGCCGCCCACCTGCACTTCATGGTGTCCCACGAAGGGGGGCGCACGCTGGTGACGCACATCTTCCCCGAGGGCGACCCGATCGGCCGCAAGGACACCGTCTTCGGTGTGAAGGACTCACTGATCAAACGGTTCGAGCGGCAGCCCGCCGGCACACCCACACCCGACGGCCGCGTCGTCGACGGCACCTGGAGCCGGGTGCGCTTCGACATCGTCCTCGCCCCTACAGGCGTATGACACATCGTCCTCGCCCCTACGGGCATACGGCAGGTCCTGCCTCCCCGACCGGGGAGGCAGGACCTGCCGCCTTTTCACACTGACGACCGGCGCTTCGCGTCGCCCGAGGCCAGCAGGCCGTCCACCACCAGTCTCGCCAGGGCCTCCGCCCTGGCGAGACGTTCCGCCTGAGACAGGTGCCCGGGGCGGCCCAGGCGCCGGGCGAAAGGCTCCTGCACCAGTCCGGCCACGGGAGTGATGACGGCGAAGAACAGGACGTCCATCGGGACCCGCGCCATGCGCCCGGACGCCATCAGCCTCTCGATGCTGGGCACGACGAGGGCCAGCGTCGGCTCGATCGAACTCACCAACGGACAGTAGCCCTCCAGGGCCGCTCGCCAACGGCGGACGTTGTGGACGACGGGGTCGTCCACAACGTCCGCTTGGGCGCTTCGCGGAAAGGCGCACCGCGTCGCGGAGACGAGGCCGGTGGCGGGCCCGGCTCCATGTGGTCAGGCCGGCAGCAACTCCGCGAACTCTCGCACCCCGAGATGGCGAGGCCCGATGGTGAACTCGGCCCTCCCCGGCTCACTTCGGTAGGTCGAGTCCTCGCCGGCGCCCCTCCCGTTCACGAACCGGGGCCCAACGCCGAGTTCGTCAGTCCACCAACGCATCCCGGCAGTGAGTTCCGGGACCGCGTACGCGACCTGGATGATGGCATCGGTCGGCTGGCCGAAGGGAAACTCCGTGCTGGTCGCCCTCGCTCGGGTCTGGTGGCGCGGGTAGTGATCGACGGCGGCCGTCTCGCCCGTGCGACTGCCAGGCCCAGCCCCCTACTGCCGCCGGTGGCGAGGCAGGTCTTCCCGGGGAAACGCTGACGCCGGTCCTCGACGACCAGGTCGTGGCTTCCGGCGTCAGTCGTGTCCTTCATGGCCTTCCTTCGTGGGGGTCAGAAGTGGCGGCTCACGCGTCGATCTCGATGCCGCCGAACGGAGCTCCGCCGTTCAGGACACGCTCCTCCGGCGGAATGGGCGCGAGGCTCACGCATACGTCGATGCACGTCGGTCGGCGTGCCGCGAGGGCGGCCTCGATCGCCGGTCGGAGCTGGTCGAGTTCCGTGACGTCGACTCCGTCCGCACCAAGAGCTCGTGCCACCCCGCTGTAGGAGCCGTTCTCCAGGCGGTTGTTGGTGACACGGTCCTGTCCGTAGAAGAACTGCTGGGTGTGCAGTGTGGCGCCCCATGCCTGGTTGTTGAGGACGATCACGACGACCGGGAGTCCCGCCCGGACGAGGGAGTCGAACTCGGCCAGGCTGTAGCCGACAGCACCGTCACCGGTGACCAGGATCGCCGCCTTGTCCGGGGCGGCGTACTGCGCTCCCAGGGCCACGCCGAGGTTGCTCCCCATCGAGCTGAGATAGCCGTGCCCGAGGTAGTGGGCCAGCGGCGCGAGCGCGATCGTCTCGGAGAGCCACAGCTCGGTCAGGGCGCCGTCGACGAGCACGGTGGCCTGGTCGGGGACGCTCTCGGCGATCGTGCGGACCGCGAGGTAGGGGTGGATCGCGTCGTCCTCGTGCTCCTCGGTCTCGGCGGCGAGTGCCGAGCGCCGGGTGGCCGAGACGTCCCGCAGGGTCGCCAGCCAGTCACCGCGCCCGGGGGGCACGGGGCTGTCACCCAAGCGCTCGTTCAGCAGGCCGAGCGTGCCGATCGGATCGGCCTGGATGCCGAGTTCCACATCCTGCAGACGGCCCAGTTCACGACCGTCGGGGTCGATCTGGAAGATCCGCGCGCTTTTCGGGAGCAGGCGGCCGGTGCCGAACTGTGTCGTCATCCCGAAGCGCAGCCCGAGCAGAAGGACCAGGTCGGGCCGCTCGTCCTCGGGGACGGTGGCCAGGGTCTGGACGAGACCGACGTGCTGCTCGGAGCCGACGATCGCGCCGAGCCCCTCCCAGTCGGAGAAGAGGGGCACTCCGGTACGGGCGGCGAACTCGTGCAGCTGCGCGCGTGCCTCGGCGGTGACGAAGGACTTGCCGACCAGCGCGATCGGCCGCTGGGCGGCGCCGATCGCCTCGATGATCCGGTCGACACCGCCGGCGGGGGCGATGCCGGTGCCGTCGATCTCGACGCGGTAGTCCTCGAACTCGTCGACGTCGACCGTCTGACGCAGGACGTCCCAGGGGATGTCGAGGAGCACCGGGCCCTTGGGCTCCGACTGCGCGATGCGGATCGCCTGGGCGACCAGGCGGGGGATCAGCTCGGTACGGGTGACGCGGTGCGCGAACTTGGTCACCGGGGCGGCCATGGCTACCTGGTTGAATCCGGCCTGCTGGTCGTTGACCTCATCCGTCTCGAGCGGACCGGAGCCTGCGATGTAGAGCACGGGGGTCCGGTCCAGATACGCGTTGGCGATCGAGGTCAGCACGTTGGTGAAACCGCCCCCGGCCGTGACGACGGCGACCCCCAGGTCCCCGGTGACCCGTGCATAGCCCTCGGCCGCGTGACCGGCGTTCATCTCGTGGCGCACGTCGACGACCCGGAGCTTGGCGTCCTTGGCCTCCTGGAGAACGGGGTCGATGTGTGCTCCGGGCAGGCCGAAGGCGACGTTGACTCCGGCTCGCTGCAAAGTTCGCACGACGAGCCCACTACCGGTTGCGGGTGCCATTCGATGATCCGCCCTTCTGGATGTACTCAGGGATTCAACAAGAGTCGGTGGAGACAGGGCCACGCCACGGGCCGTCCGTAGCGGAGTCTCGGATGCGGCCCGGGGGACGACAATGGCCGTGTTCGTTGGATGGTCAACGCCCTGTTCGACAGGGGAAGGTCAAGACCCGTCGACCGTGCCCGCCGGGGCGGAGCGTCGGGGCTGATTCACACCGAGGCCGAGATGGCGACCTCGGGGTCGTACTCGTAGATCCAGCCGTTCGCCCTGAGTGGGTCGGCCTGCGAGTACGCCAGGTCGCGGGCCTGCTGTTCAGGGCCGTCCGGAAGATGGTTGACGTGGGACCTCCCGTGCGACACCTCCTGCAGGCGTGCCGTGCGGCGTCGACGGAGCTCTTCGTAGCGCCCCAGCGCCGCGAACGGGTTGTCCGGGTCCTCCGCGAGGCACAGGGCCAGGACGGCGCCGTCCTCGATCGCCTGGGCAGCGCCCTGGGCGAAGAAGGGGAACATCGGATGGGCCGCGTCACCCAGCAGGGTCGCGTTGCCGCGGTTCCAGTGGTCGAGGGGCTCACGATCGAGCAACGCCCAGCGTCCCGGCGTGTCGGCCGACCTGATCAGTTCCACCAGACGCGGATCCCAGCCGTCGAACTCGTCGAGCAGTTCCCCGACCGTCGCGGTGGCCGTCCACGACTCAACACTGTTGCCACCCGCCGGTGCGAAGGCGACGAGGTTGACGTACTCCCCTCCGGAGACCGGGTAGTGCACGAGGTGGTGGTCGGGGCCGATCCAGAGGGTCTGGGCGTGCCGCCTGGCGAATTCGGGTGCCTTGTGCGCCGGTACGAGGGCCCGGAAGGCGCAGATGCCCGACTCCCTGGCCTGAGTCGGCCCGACGATGGCGCCACGCACGCGTGAGTGGACTCCGTCGGCACCGATGAGGATGTCCGGGCGAACCGTCTCGCCGTCCTCGAACCGCAGAACCGCCTGGTCGCCTTCGAACTCGACAGAGACGCAGCGCCTGCCGAGATGGAGCGAGTGCTCGGGGACAGCCGACCTCAGGGCGGCCAGCAGGTCGGCGCGGTGGGCGGCGTAGGTGTGCTCGCCGTACAGGCGTTTGCACCCCTCCCGAAGGTTCTCCGCGGAGAGGACGGCGCCGTTCTCCCAGCGTCGGAACTCCCAGCCGATCTCCATCTGTACCGCGCGCTCGATGAACCGGTCCAGCACGCCAAGACGCCGGAGCAGGCGGGCGGCGTTGGGGGCGATCACCAGGCCGGCACCGACCTCAGTCAGGGCTGCGGCCTGCTCGTAGACGTCGCTGTGGAAGCCCTTGTCGCGGAGGAAGGCCGCGGCAGCGAGGCCTCCGATGCCACCGCCGAGGATCGCGATCCTGGGGCCTGCTTCCGTACTCATCATGCTCTTTCACTCCCGTGGGCCTCTGGCGAGGTGGTAACTGGCTGCCTGCAAGAGTTCGGCAGAATGCGCGCTGAAAGAACAGCCTGGTCCATCCAACGAACATTGAAGCTAGAGTGACCGGGGCCACATGATGAAGGAGGGGCCCATGCCTCGTGCGAACGAACCAGGACGCACCGTCAGCTCCCGGCTCTGGGATCTGCTGTTCGCCTTTGACCCCGACAACACCGAGCTGACCCTCGCCGACCTGGTCCGACGCACCGGCATGCCGCACGCCACGGCCAGGCGCCTCACGCTCGAACTCGTGGCGGCCGGCGCACTGGAACGCACCAGCGACAACCGCTTCGCGATCGGCCTGCCGCTGTGGCGCCTCGGGACCCTCGCCCCGCGCGCCGAGACGCTCCGCAGCGCCGCGCAGCCGTTCGTGGAGGACCTGTACACGGCTCTTCGCCAGCATGTGCAGCTGGCTGTCCTCCAGGGCGACCAGGCCGTGATCATCGAGCGGCTGTCGGCGGTCAACGCCGTAGGACTGACCTCGCAGGTCGGCGGCCTTCTACCCCTGCACTGCTCAGGTGTCGGCAAGGTGCTGCTGAGCCACAGCAGTCCGGCCTTCATCGACGAGGTGCTGGCGGGAAGGCTGCAACGCTTCACTCCCAAGACGATCGTGGACCCAGCCGAACTCCGTCGCGAACTCGCGTCCTGCCGCTCCACCGGAACGGTGGTCGTCAAGGAAGAGCTGAGCGAAGGGGCCGAGTCGGTCGCGACGCGCATCGTCGACGGACGCGGCAAAGTCGTCGCGGCCCTCTCCGTCGTGGTGGCCGCGGGCTCGATCAAACTGCAAGCGGCCGTTCCCTCGCTGGTCACGAGCGGACTCGGATTGTCCAGGAGTCTCGGCTGGAGGCCGGGCATCCCCATTCGCCCCTCGTGACCTCTCGCAGGGCGAGGAAACCGGCTCCTCCTACCGGCGGCTGCCGCCGGGAGAGCTGCAGGTGACCGAGACGCCATCCGTCACGCTGTTCCTCGTCGCCGTGCGTGATCGCGACGAGCCACGCGGCCTCGGCCTGGGCCTCGGCGACCGTGGCCGGTATCCGGACGTGGTTCCTGCTCGTCTCCGGGTGTGTCGTGGTCATCGTTCGACTCCTGCCCGAGTGTGTCTGTCGATCGTTGTCTCCTGTACACCGCGGCCCGCCGCAACTGCTCTCCTGAGAGGAGGCGGAGTCGCGGCGGGCGTTGCCGGCCGTGTCCCGGCGCCGGTGTTCGTCGGGCGGTCAGTCGTCGAGGGTGTGCGGGTCGTCGTCGAGATGAGCCTGGTCGACCCCGCCGCGCGCGCCGATGAGAACGAGTGCCGCCGCCACCAGAGCAGCCACGCCACCGAGCACGTAGGCGAGGGAGTAACTGCTGCTGAGGGCGTCGAAAGCGACGTCCTTGAGCGGGTTGAAGGGCACTACCTGGCCGTCCGGCGTTGTAATGGTGGCCGGCACCGAGTTGGCGCCGAGCGGGCCCGATTCCACGGCGTGCACCGCCGCCTCGAGCTGTGCTCTCTGATCCGCGGGAGCATGGGCCGCGGAGGCCTGGAAGGCCTCGTAGGCGCTCCTCAGTTGAGGATCGCCCGCCAGCTTGCGGGCGATCTCATCAGCGGCTCGGCTCAGCGCGACAGCGCCGGCGATCGCGGGACCGAGGGCGAACCCGAGGTCCCGGAAAGTGCTCGTGACACCGCTCGCCATACCGGCGAGGTTGTTGGGCAACGTGTTGACCGCGACTGCGGTGATGGAGGCGAAGGCGAGTGCCGAGCCGACGCCGGCGAGAATCAGCGGTCCGACGATGGCGGTCAGAGCCCGACTGCTCGTGGGAACGCCGGCGAACCACAGCCCGCTGATGCCGATGAGGGTCAGGGCCGTGCAGAGAATCCACCGGGGGTTGTAGCGCTCGAGCAGCTTGGAGGTGAGAGGCAGCAGTACGAAGCCGATGCCTCCGAAGAAGAGGTAGGCGACGGAGCTCTGCAGGGGGCTGAATCCCTGGATGATGGTGAGGCGGATACTGGTGCCGTACATGATCACGAGGAACGCGAACATACCGATCAGGGTGACCACCGAGTTCATGGCGAAGGCCCGGTTCCTGAACACGCTTAGGAGAAGGAGCGGCTCGGCCGCACGGTTCTCCGCGAAGACGAACAGCGCGAGGAAGACGGCCGCGACGAGGAACGCGATGATGATCTGCGGTTCCCCCCAGCCGCTCTCGGAGCCCTGGATCACGGCGTACATCAGGGCGAACAGGCCGAGCGCGGCAGTGATCTGACCGGGCCAGTCGACGGATCGGCCCTCGGGCGAAGAGGAGTTCTGGGCGAGGGCCAGGGAGAGGACCAGGCTCACGGCGGCGATGACGAGGACACCGACGAACGCCCAGCGCCAGTTCGCGTTACCGGCCCAGCCGAGTTCGATCTTGGCGGAGAGCCCTGCCAGCAGCGGTCCAAGGAAGCCGCCGACCGAGAGCGCGGTGGCCCAGATAGCCACGCCACGCGCGCGGGTGGCGGTGGTGTGCGTGCCGGCCGCCACCATGGCGAGGCTCGTCGGGAAGATGGCCGCGGCCCCGATACCGTTGAGGACCTGGGCAAGGATCAGCATCGTCACGCGAGTGTCGGTCGAGGATCCCGCACCGGGCACCAGGACCGCGAGAGCCGAGCCGACGACGATGAGCGCGGCGCCCCCGATGAGCAGGCGCTTACGGCCGAACAGGTCACCGAACACGCCGAAGCCCAGTCCCAGCGCGGCGACGGGAAGCATGAAGGCCTCGGTGATCCAGGTCAGTTGGGCCGAAGACGGGGCGAGATCCTGCTGGACGAGCCCGTTGATGAGCGAGGGGACGGAAAGAGCTATCTGGGCGAGGCACACGGCGAGAACCACCGCGGCCAGAGTGCGCGGGGCCAGGGTGTATCTGCCGCCTTCTCCCTCTGCCGCTTTGGGTGACTCGGTCTGAACCATGGACGACTCCTTGGCGCAAAGCGCTGCTGTGGGAACCGGCGTCCGCTGCCGGACCCTGCTGTGGGTGCTTTTGTCGCGGTCATCCCGGCAACACCGCTGCCGTGCCGCCCCTGGGCCTTGCGGAGCGCCTCCGCGCCGCTGCCCTTCCACCGGACCTGATTCAGGACGCTCGGCGCGCTGGCCGACCGGCTGAGCAGCGTCAAGGTAGGAATGACCCCCGTCACGCTCAACGGTCATGTTCATTAGACGGACAAGCCGCCGCCGATCCGCGGGCTCGAAGCGCACCATCCCTGGAGGACGGCCTTGTCGCGGCCGCCCGGAGGCACCGGAAGGAGCAGTGACTCATGGCTGGGAGGCTGACGGGCAGGACCGCCGTCGTGACCGGGGGCAGTACGGGCATCGGGCAGGAGACCGCCCGCAGGCTCGCGGCGGAGGGAGCGGACATCGCGGTCGCGGACATCGATCCGGCCGACGAGACGCGCGACCTCGTCGCCGAAACCGGTCGGCGATTCTTCAGCGACAAGGTCGACGTCTCGGACGAGGACGCGATCCACGGGTTCGCCGCCCGGGTCCGACGTGAGTTCGGCGCCGTCGACATCCTGGTGAACAACGCGGCAGTCGTTCTGCTGGCCGATTTCGACCACGTGACCTTCGACGAATGGCGTCGCACCTTCGCCGTCAACGTGGACGGCCCCTTCCTGGCCTCCAGGGCGTTCCTGCCGGATCTGAAGGAGTCCGGGGCGGGACGGATCATCAACATCACGTCCGCGAGCTACTGGACTCCGCCGCCTCCCTTCGTCTCGTATGTCTCCGCCAAGGGCGCGCTGAACGGATTCACCTCTGTCCTGGCCGCCAACCTCGCCGCGCACGACATCACCGTCAACGGCGTCGCGGCAAGCCTGGTCCGGACGGCCACGGCCGCGGAGAAGACGAGCGAGGTCTTCTTCGAGCAGACCGTGCGGAGGCAGAACATCAAGCGTGTGCAGTTGCCGGCCGACGTCTCGGGCGTCGTGGCGTTTCTCGCCTCCGACGACGCGGCGTTCATCACGGGGCAGATCGTCGTCGCGGACGGCGGAGGCACGCGCCGCTGAGGCGCTCCCTCACCGGATCCGCACGGTGGAGCGGCGGGACCACTCGATTGTGAGTTGTTCGCGGCCGGCTCGACTGCAGGGGACACCGACCGAGGTGGCTCCCGAGCAGCAGACGGGATGACGAACCGCATGGCGTCCTCCGCGCCGAGTCCGGAGGACGCGATCGTGTGCAGGAAGGTGGTCTCCTGGTCCACACCGGCCGCGGCCTCCGACGCCGGCGCCAGGAGTGCGCCGAACTCCTCACAGGCCCGCGCGAAGCCGACCGGGTCGGGTGAATCGCCGAGGACGGAAAGCACCTTCTCCGACAGCCGCCGCATCGTGGCGGAGTCGGCCACGAAGTCAACCTCCTCCCGCCCCCGCAGGCCCTCGATCAACTCCGCGTACATCGCCCGGATCTGCGGATCAAAGGGAGCGACCCGGCCTGACGTGAACGCCCTGGCCGGCAACCGACGGCGCCGGGCGTGCTCCGGAGCATCCGTGTCGATCAGATAGAGCCCTGGTCCCACCGGGCCACTCCCCGGCTCGGTAGGTGTGCGGCCGACGATGTCGCGGCGACGAGAACGTCTCGACGTCACGCAGCACCGTGTCCACAGCCTCGGCCCGAGTGACCATGAAGGCGCCCGCCTCCTCGACGAAGGTCACGTCGCGCTTCCGCAGTTCGGTGTACAGCGGGTCAGGGCAGCAGGAGGCCTCGGGCTCGACCTGGATTCCTGTCATGGCTGGACATGGCTCGCTCCCTGTCCGTTCAGCGGCTCACTGACCTGGGGAAGACCTGACCGGCCATGCTGCATGGACTCCACTCGCATCGACAGAGCGGCACCGTTGCATGAACAACGCCCGCGCCGCCTGACATGGACTTCCGCGCGCCCAAGCCCACGAGCCGTGAGCAAGCAGCCATGACGGCTCCCCTGATGTAACGCTCAGGTTACGAAACCACCCTGCACCCTTCCCCGCCTCGCAATCCCGGTCTACGTTCCAGCGAAAACCAACCACATGGTAACTGTTGGCGTCAGGAAGGCAGTCGGCGATGACCGAACTCGATCCCGGATTCCTCTGGGGCGCATCCACGGCACCCCACCAGATCGAAGGCAACAACCTCAACAGCGACTTCTGGGCCAACGAGGGACGCGTCCCGGGCATGGAGCGCAGCGGCGACGCCTGCGACAGCTACCACCGGTACCGAAAGGACATGCGACTGCTGGCCGACGCCGGGCTCAACGCCTATCGCTTCGGCATCGAGTGGGCACGGATCGAGCCGATCCCCGGCATGGTTTCGCGCGCCGAACTCGCCCACTACCGGCGCATGATCGAGACGGCGTCCGAGCTCGGCCTGACGCCGGTCGTGACCCTGCACCACTTCACCAGCCCGCTCTGGTTCGCCGAGGAGGGCGGCTGGCTCGGCGAGCGCGCGGTGGACCGGTTCCGGACGTACGTCGAGACGGTCGCGCCGATCCTCGAAGGCATCGAGTGGACCGTCACCATGAACGAGCCGAACATGCTGGCCATCATGACCGGCATGGCGCGGGCCTTCCAGAACCCGCAGGCCGACGGCGAGTGGCAGAGCCCCACCCTCGACAACGAGGGCCCGCGTCCGCCGCTGCCGGCCCCCGACCCGGCCATCGGCGCACGGCTCGTCGAGGCGCACCACGCCGCGCGGGAGGTGCTGCGCGAGCGCACCGGCGCCAAGGTCGGCTGGACGGTAGCCAACCGCGCCTTCGTGGCCCGTCCCGGGGCGGAGGAGAAGAAGCGGGAGCTGGAGTACATCTGGGAGGACCTCTACCTGGAGGGGTCGCGCGGAGACGACTTCGTGGGCGTGCAGTCGTACTCAAGCCAGTGGGTCGGCCCGGACGGCATCGAGCCCTACCCGCCGCACCCGGACAACACGCTCGTGGGGACCGCCTACCGGCCCGACGCCCTGAGCATCGCGGTACGGCACACCGCCGAGGTCACCGACGGCCTGCCGATCCTGGTCACCGAGAACGGCATCGCCACCGGCGACGACACCCGCCGTATCGCCTACACGGGCGAGGCCCTGGAGCACCTCGGCAAGGCGATCGCCGACGGCGTGGACGTACGCGGCTATCTGCACTGGAGCCTGCTGGACAACTACGAGTGGGGCCACTGGGCGCCGACGTTCGGCCTGGTCGCGGTCGACCGCGAGACGTTCGAGCGCCGCCCCAAGCCCTCACTGGCCTGGCTGGGCGAGACCGCCCGCCGCGGCCGGATCTGACCGCACCGGCACTCGGAGGAAACATCGTGCAGGTATCCGTACCCGACGTCTCGTCGAAGTCCTTGGCCGAACTCGTCTCGCTGTCCGGGCGGCGTGCCGTCGTGACCGGCGCGGGTCGGGGGCTCGGCCGGGCCGTCGCCGAGAGGCTGGCCGAAGCGGGAGCGGACGTGCTCGTCGCGGACATCCAGGACGATCTCGCCACGGCCGTCGCCGAGGACCTCGGCGCCCGGGGTCGAGGCCGCGCCCTGGCCGCCCATCTGGACGTCACCGACCCCGACAGCGTCGTGGCCGCCGCCGACCTCGCGGTCCGGGAGCTCGGCGGGATCGACATCTGGGTGAACAACGCCGGGGTCTTCCCCAGCGTCCCCGCGCTGGAGATGTCCGATGAGGCCTTCGACGAGGTGTTCGCCGTCAACTCCCGCGGCGTCTTCCTCGGCGCCCGGGAGGCCGCGCGCCGGATGAGCGAGGCCGGGCACGGGGGCGTCATCGTCAACGTCGTCTCCACGGCCGGGTTCCGCGGGACGGCCCCCGGGCTCGCCGCGTACGTCGGATCCAAGCACGCGGCTCGCGGCCTCACCCGGCAACTCGCCCTGGAGTTCGCCCCGTTCGGCATCCGCGTGCTGGGCGTCGCACCGACCTTCGTACCGACGGAGGGCAACATGGCGGCGGCCGCGGCGGCCGGCGTGCCCCTTGACTCCGAGGCGCTCCTGTCCGTGATGCGGCCCGGCCCGCTCGGCCGGCTCGGCGTACCGGACGACATCGCCCGGGTGGTGCTGTTCTGCGCGAGCGACCTCTCAGCCTTCATGACGGGCAGCACGCTGCTCGCGGACGCCGGTGAAACGACGTGACCGGCGCGCCACCCCGACCACCCCGAACGCACCGAGCCCCCGGTAGGACCTCCATGCTCTCGCCCCGTACCACCCCCACCCGCGACCTCGTCGGCCTCGACGGCCTGTGGCGGTTCGCGCTCGACACCCACGCCGGCGCCACCCCGTGGGCGTCACGGCTCGCCCTGCCGCTCGAAGTGCCTGTGCCCGCCAGCTACAACGACCTGTTCGTGGACCCGGAGATCCGTGACCACGTCGGCGTCGTCTGGTACCAGCGCGACGTGCGCGTGCCGCGCGGCTGGAGCGGCGAGCGCGTGGTCCTGCGCTTCGGCTCGGTCACCCACGCCGCGCAGGTGTACGTGGACGAGCGGCTCGTGGCCGAACACACCGGCGGCTACACGCCGTTCGAGGCGGACCTGACCGCGATGATCCAGCCCGGCACCGCGTTCCGGCTGACGGTCGGCGTCGACAACCGGCTGACGAACATCACGATCCCGCCCGGCACCGTCACGACCGGCCCCGAGGGCCGCGAACGGCAGTCGTATCTGCACGACTTCTACAACTACGCGGGCATCGCGCGCCCGGTCCGCCTGTACAGCACGCCGACGACCTTCGTCGAGGACGTCACCGTGGTCACCGGACGGGACGGCGCCGCCGGTACCGTCGGCTACCGCGTGGAGGCCGCCGGCAAACACGCCGACACGGTCACCGTGCAGGTGCGCGCGGTGGACGAGGCCGGCCGGACCGTGGCGCAAGGAGAGGGCCCCGAAGGCGCACTGCGCATCGAAGACGTCACGCTCTGGCAGCCGGGCGCGGCCTATCTCTATGACCTCGTTGTGGAGTTGGCCGTGGACGGCGAGACCGTCGACAGCTACAGCCAGCCCTTCGGTGTCCGCACCGTCGAGGTGCGAGGCACCGAGTTCCTCCTCAACGGCGAGCCCTTCTACTTCACCGGCTTCGGTAAACACGAGGACACCCCTGTCCGGGGCAAGGGCCACGACGACGCCTACCTCGTCCACGACTTCCAGCTCATGCAGTGGACCGGCGCCAATTCCTTCCGCACCTCCCACTACCCCTACGCCGAGGAGGTCCTCGACTTCGCCGACCGGCACGGCATCGTCGTCATCGACGAGACCGCCGCCGTCGGCCTCAACCTGGGAGTCCAGGGCGGGCTCACAGGTGTTCCGCCGACCCCGACCTTCGCGCCGGAGAACTTCGGCGGGGCCACGCGGGACGTCCACGCCCAGCACCTGCGGGAGCTCATCGAGCGGGACAAGAACCACCCGAGCGTGGTGATGTGGTCCCTCGCCAACGAGCCCGCCTCCAACGAGGACGGCGCGCGCGAATACTTCGAGCCGCTGGTCGAGCTGGCCCGCAAGCTCGACCCGACCCGACCTCTCACTTACTCCGCCGTCATGTTCGCGACCCCGCAGAACGACCGGATCGGCGACCTGTTCGATGTCCTGAGCATCAACCGCTACTACGGCTGGTACCTCTTCACCGGCGACCTCGCGACCGCCGAGGGGTATCTGGAGCAGGATCTGCGCGGATGGGTCCAGCGCTTCGGCAAGCCCGTGATGATGTCCGAGTACGGCGCCGACACCCAACCTGGACTGCACTCCGTCTGGGACACACCGTGGAGCGAGGAGTACCAGAGCGACTTCCTCGCCATGTACCACCGGGTCTTCGACCGCATCCCCGAGTTCGTCGGCGAGCACGTGTGGAACTTCGCCGACTTCCAGACCTCGCCCGGCATCCACCGTGTCGACGGCAACAAGAAGGGCGTGTTCACCCGCGACCGGAAACCGAAGTCGGCCGCGTTCGCCCTGCGCGGGCGCTGGCGCGGACTGGGCGGCAGCAAGCCCGGGCGGGCCGCGGCCGACTGACACCCGCGACCGGCGCGAGGGAGTCCGACTGCCCCTTGCCGCGACGACTGAGAAGAGCCGGACATCCCTCCAGCCCACCGCCTCACAGGCCGCACGGCCGAGTCGGCGCTGGAGGGGTGGGGACGCCCAGACGCGTCCGTCGGCCCCTCTTACTGCCGTCCCTGAACCGGCATCCCGGGGGCGTCGGCAGCGCACATCGCGAGTCCCCGGCGCCGTAGCCCGGTGCCCTCCGCAGGTCCGGCGGCGATGGGGCGAACCCGTCATCGGCGACGGGCGCCGCCCGGTCCTGCGGAATCGCCTGCCCCGGGCTCCTAGGAGCGACCAGGCACCAGGCTCCCGCCCGCCCGGACCGCTTCGGGCACCGCGGGTCATCGCCGAGCACGAGCGAGCCATCGCTCCTCGCAGGGGCCGCGACCGAACCGCCGTGCTCGAAGCACCCGGTGTTCCGGCCCCGCCCGGTCCGGCCGACGCCCTGATCACCGGCGGGTTCCAGGCACCCGCCCACCTTTCACTCCCCCAGCGGTTGCCACCGCCCCTAGCGATCATGTGACAAAGGAGTCCTCATGCCGCACGACGACCAGGACGTCAGCGTGGTGGTTCCCCTTGCGAAGGCGACACCGCAGGACGCCGCCGGAGGTCCCACCGAGCCGCCCGCCGCGCCCGAGATCGAGGCACCGCCGCTGCGGAGGGTCGGCAGGGGCTATCTCCTCTGGCTGATGACCGCCAGCTTCGGTGGCTCCCTGGCCCTCATGGTCCCCCTGTCCTACTCGCTCGCGGTGCGGATCGACGACCTCGCCCCCGGGCACGAGGAGAAACTCGGGTACGTCACCGGCTCCGCCCAGGTCGTCTACCTGGTCCTCAGCCCCCTGATCGGCCTCTGGAGCGACCGGACGCGTTCCCGGCTGGGCCGCCGGACCCCCTTCATGATCGGCGGTACCCTGCTCGGCACCGTCGCGCTCGTCGGGGTCGCGCTCGCGCCGTCCGTTCTCCTGCTGGGCCTGGCCTGGGTCGTCGGCATGATCGGCTGGTCCACCACCGGGCAGGCCGTCCAGAACGTCCAGGCAGACCGGGTGCCCGAGGAGCAGCGGGGCCGGGTCTCCGCCCTGACCAGCGTCATGACCCAGATCGCGCCGGTGGTCGGCATCGGCATCGCCTACGCGGTGGCCTCCAGCACGTTCCTGGTGTTCCTGGTTCCGGGGGTCCTGGGCGCCGCCCTGGTGGTGCTGTTCCCGGTGTTCAAGCCCGAGGGCGACTCCCGCGCGCTGGTGCACACCACCGGCGTGACGCTGAGGAGCATGGTCACCAGCTACGGCTTCAACCCGCGCAGGTACCCGGACTTCGGCTGGAACTGGCTCGGCCGCTTCGTGTTCTTCATGGGGCTGTACTTCAACACGACGTTCGGCACCTTCTTCTACGCGCAGCGGCTCGATCTGCCGGTCAAGGAGGTCGCCGGGATCGTGGCGGTCATCGGGACCATCGGTGTGGTGGCCGCGGCGGGCGGCGCCATCGGGGGCGGCTTCCTCTCCGACAAGCTCGGCCGGCGCAAGTTGTTCGCCCTGATCGGCTCCGCGGTGTTCGTCGCCGGGGCCGTCACCGAGGCGTTCGCCCACTCGCTGCCCCAGCTGGTCGTCGGCGCCGTACTGATGCAGTTCGCCATCGCGGTGTTCAGCGCCGTCGACCAGGCGATCGTGTTCGCCGTCCTGCCGGACCGGGCCGAGGCGGGCCGCTACCTCGCGGTCGTCGCGTTCGCGCAGAAGATCCCCAGCGCCGTCGCCCCGCTGATCGCCCCGCTCGTCATCACCCTGGGCGTCGGCGCCGGCGGCGAGAAGAACTACACCCAGCTCTATCTGATCGGCGCGGTCCTGGCACTGGTCGGCGGCCTCATCGTCAAGTTCAAGATCAAGTCGGTGCGGTAGCCGCCGCTCCCGTCCGGCCCCCGACAATCCGCTCCACCGAGTTCCGAGAAGGCACACCATGCGAAACGCACCGTACGACCTGGCCATCGACAGCGGCGGGGACGCCTTCCCCGTGTCCGGGCGCACGCCCCGGCTGTCGTGGAAGCCGCCGTCGGACGCGGCCCGCCCGGTGGCGTACGAGGTGGAGTGCACCATCGGCGGCGAGGCGCGGGCCGCCGTGACCACCGCCGTGGGCGGGCACCGCTTCCTCCCCTGGCCGTGGGCGGCGCTGGACAGCGGGCGCCGGGTGGCCTGGCGGCTCCGGGCGCTCGGCGCCGACGGCGACTCGCCATGGTCGCGGTGGCACACGTTCGAGAGCGGTCTGCTCGCCGCCGACTGGCGGGCGCACTGGATCAGTCCCATCGAGTCCGGTGACCACGGATACGGCAGACGGCCCGCATACGTCCTGTCGGCCCGGTTCGAGGCACGCTCCGGGGTGCGCTCGGCGCGGCTGTACGCGACGGCGCTCGGGGTGTACGAGGCGTATGTCAACGGCGAGCGGGCCGGCACGGCAGAACTGTCGCCGGGGTCCACCTCGTACGACCGCACGCTGTACGCCCAGGCCTACGACGTCACAGCCGCCGTCGACACGGGCGACAACCGGATCGAGATCCTGCTGTCCGACGGCTGGTACCGGGGCCAGGTCGGCGCCTTCCGCCTCCCGGCAGGCTGGGGCACCGTGCCCGGCGCGCGGGCCGAACTGCACCTGCTCTACGAAGACGGCATACGGCAGGTCGTCCGCACCGACGCGACGTGGACGAGCGCGGAGTCGGCCATCACCCGGGCCGACCTCATGGACGGGCAGACCACCGACTTCCGCGTGCGCGCCGGGGCCGGGGGGCCCGTCCTCGTCGACCGGGTCGAGGCGCCCGAGGTCGACTGGTCGCCGGCACCCCCGGTGCGCGTGATCGAGTCGCGCCCCGCGCACCGGGTCGAACAACTCGAAGACGGTGTGTGGATCGCCGACTTCGGCCAGAACGCCTCGGGGTGGCTCGCCCTGGGCGACCTCGGTCCGGCCGGCACCCGCACGATCGTCGACCACGGCGAGCACCTCGGCCCCGACGGCGACCTGACAACCGCCCACCTGGACTCCACACGCCCCGGCCAGGCCCCGATCCCCTTCGTCCAGCGCGACATGGCCATCTCCGCGGGGGAAGGTGAGACGTTCGAGCCGCGCCACACCGTGCACGGATTCCGGTACGCCCGTATCCGGCGCGACGGCGCCCCGCTCGACCCGGCGACCCTTGTCATGCGGGTCATCCACTCCGACCTGCGCCGCACCGGCACCTTCGTGTGCGGTCACCACGACCTCGACCGCCTCCACGAGATCGCCGAGTGGAGCTTCCGCGGCAACGCCGTCGACGTGCCCACGGACTGCCCGACCCGCGAACGCCTCGCCTGGACCGGCGACTACCAGGTCTTCGCCGCCACCGCGACACGCCTGTACGACGTCCTGGGCTTCAGCCGCAAATGGCTGCGCTCCGTGCGCGACGACCAGCTGCCCGACGGCCGGATCGCCAACTTCTCGCCCGACGGACGCCGTATCAAACATCACCTGGACGACCAGTTCGCCATGATGACCGGCTCGGCCGGCTGGGGGGACGCGATCGTCGCCGTCCCGTGGGAGCTGTACGAGTCGTACGGCGACCGGGAGATCCTCGCCGAGAACTGGGAGGCGATGGTCCGCTGGGTGGAGTGGGCACTCACGACCGCCCGCACCGCCCGCCACCACACCCGTGTCGAACGCTCGGCCGAGCCACTGCCGCACGAGCGGTACCTCTGGGACGGCTCCTTCCACTGGGGCGAGTGGACCGAGCCCAGTGCGAAGGCGGCCGACGGCAGCCGTATCGACCCGGTCAAGGACAATCCCGTGGCCTGGTTCATGGCCGACAAGGGAGAAGTCGGCACTGCCTTCCTGTACCGCTCGACGGCGACCCTGGCCCGCGTCGCGCGGGTGCTGGATCGCACCGAGGACGCGGACCGCTACGCCGTGATCGCCGAGCGGATCCGCGATGCCTGGCGCACTGAGTTCCTCTCCCCCGACGGGCGCACCGCCGGCGACACCCAGGCCGGCTATGTGCGCGCGCTGTCCCTCGGACTCGTCCCCGGTGAACTGCGCGAGGCGACCGTCGCGCGCCTGATCGAGCTGATCCGCGCCGCCGACACCCACCTCACCACCGGCTTCCTCGCGACGGGCGATCTGCTCCCCGTCCTCGCCGACTCCGGGCACTCCGATGTCGCCTACGAGTTGCTCCTCCAGCGCACCGCCCCGTCCTGGCTGTACATGGTCGACCGCGGCGCGACCACCATCTGGGAGGAGTGGGAGGGCATCGACGGGAAGGGGGCCGCCCACGAGTCCCTGAACCACTACAGCAAGGGCGCGGTGGTCCGCTTCCTGCACACCCACACCCTGGGACTGCGCCAGGCGCCCGGGTCGATCGCCTGGGAGTCCTTCGAGGTCGCGCCCGTCCCGCACCCGTCCGTACCGTGGGCCCGGGGCACGCACGAGTCCCTGCAGGGCACGATCGCCGTCGAGTGGCGCACGAGCGGCGACCGCCTCACCATCACGGTCGACGTCCCGCCGGCCACCACCGCCCGCATTCTCTTCCCCGATGGCACGATCGAGGAGTCTGCGGCACCCGGCAGGTTCAGCGCCACCCGGCGCGTGGGGAAGACGGGTTGAGAGGACCGGGGCGGGCCCGGCGACAGTGACGCCGCGGGCCGTCCGCCGCAGGGGCGCGGTGGTCGTGCAGATCGGTTCACGGGCCGGACAGCCTCTCGCATCGCCTCCACACCGGTTTCGCCGCGGCGGCGCGCGCAGTCGACCGCCTCCTGAGGGAAGAAGTCACTCTCTCCGACGCTCATCCAGGCGTGACCTCGTCGGGGCGGTCCGCCATCACGGCGGATGGCATACGCCGCCACGACCTGGACCCGGTCCATCGGGTCACGGCGGCTGAGGGACTGTCACGCGAGGGTCAGCCCGCCCGCCAAAAGCGCTCGCCGGTTGGCCGCGAGCAGTTCGAAACGGTCGGCCTCCGTCCGGTCGATCTCCGTGATGTGCCAGCGCAGATGACTGCCCGCGCGCAGCACGGCCGGGATGTCGATGTCCCCGGTACCGATGGGCGTCTGCGGTGCGTCCGGTTCGGCAGGACCGTCCTTGAGGTGGGCGGTCACGGCGCGCTCTCCGAGACGTTTCAGGACCTCGGCCGGGTCCTGGCCGGCCACGGCGGCCCAGTAGACGTCGACCTCGGCGAGAACCTCGGGGTCGAGCAGATCCCACAGCACGTCGAAGGCGTGGGCGCCGCCCGGCAGCCGGACCCATTCGAAGTGGTGGTTGTGGTAGCCGAGCCGGATCCCCGCCCTGGCCAGCTCCCGGGCAGCCGCGTTGAGGCGGCCGGCGAAGGCGCGTACACCGTCGTGGGTCTCCAGGGCCCGCTCGTCGAAGCCGTCGACGAGCCACGGGATGGGCACGAAGGCGGTGTCCGTGCCAAGGATGCGGCAGGTCTCGATCGCGGACGTCTGGCTGTCGGACGAGACGGCGATGTGCATCGAGCTGACGCCGAGATTCGCCTCGTCCAGATCCGCACGCAAAGCGCGTGCGGAGGCCGCCAGTTCGTCGGGAGGCGTGTTCCACAGGCCGAGCGCGAAGGGCTCGACGTGGCGGAAGCCGAGCGCGGCCAGTCGAGTCAGGGTGGCGGGGCGGTCGGCCTCCAGAGCCTCGATCACGCTGTACAGCTGGACGGCGAGGAGGCCGGGGCTCATTCTTCGTCCTCTGGTTCCGCGGCCTGCGGGAAGGTCATGCGCATGAAGGCCTGGACGGGGCCGACGATGTCGAGGTCCTGGTCGAGCAGCCACTGCAACTGCAGGCCGTTGAGCACGGCTTGGAGCAGCGTGGCCGCGTGTTCGGGGGCGAGCGCTTCGTGCAGTTCTCCGCGCTCGGCCTTCCCGCTCATGCCCTGGGCGAACTGATCGCGTCCCCAGGCGTAGCGCTGTGCGAAGTAGCCGTGCGCGGGGTGCTCCGGGCGTGAGGCGGCCGCCGCGAGCTCGATCCACAGGCGCATCAGTTCGGGGGCCTTCTGGTGGTGGCGCAGCAGGTCGCCGAGGTACGGCGCCAGGTGGTCCATGTCCGGCACCTGCGACTCGGCGTACTGCCGCTCCTCGGTGTCGCGTTGGGCGAGTACGGCGGCCAGCAGGTCGTCCTTGTTGCGGAAGTGGTGCAGGAGCCCGGCGTGGGTGATGCCGGCCCGCTCGGCGATGTCGCGCAGCGAAGCCTTGGTGAATCCGTGTTCCGCGAAGCTCTCGCGCGCCGCCCGGACGATCTCGGCCTGTCTGGCGGGGGTCTTGGTGTACGGGCCGCGGGCCTTGGCCCGGGTCACAGTGCGCTTCCTTTTCCCGAATCCCGCATCACGAATACGAAAACCTTCCAATGCTTAGAATTTCATTGCCTGCTCGGCAGTGTGGGCGGCGACCGCCGTGAGCGCAAGGGGCGGAGCACGGCAATTTCGCGCCAGGTAACGCTCTGATTACGAACAGAGTCCCCCATCTTCCCGCACTTCCCGCCGGGGCCTACCTTCCGAATGAAATTCAACCAAGTGGTAACCGTTCACGCGACGGACCCCTCGGCGGATCCGCGACCGCCGCAGCGTCCTTGATCACCCGCATGCCGGCCTCACGGGCTACGCCGTACACCCCACACATGCATCGGCCCGCTCGTGCACCCGCGCATGACCGCACCGCAACACCGACGCACTGACGAAGGCCTCGGCTCTTCAGGTTCCAGGACGAAGGAATCCACCCATGCGCATCCGCTCCTCGCACTCCCGGCCCGGCCCACGTCCGCGACAGCGCACGCAGGCCCTGGCGGCCGTTGCGGCCATCTCCCTGCTGGCCACGGCCACAACGGCGTGCGACAGCACCCCGGCCGCCCCGTCGAGCTCCGGCACCGACACGACCCTCGCACTGTCCATCCTCGGCACTCCCAACTCGTTCGACCCCGCCCAGCTCATCGAGGGCCAGCAGACCTACGTCTGGGACTCGATCTACGACACGCTGCTCCTGCAGGACAACAAGGGCGTACTGCGCCCCGGCGCGGCGCAGAGCTGGGCGTACTCCAAGGACGGCCGCACCCTCACCCTGAAGATCCGCCAGGACATGAAGTTCAGCTCGGGCGATGCGGTCGACGCGAACGCTGTGAAGGCCACCCTGGAACGGATCCGGTCGACGCCCGGCCAGAGCCAGCTGTCACTGGCCTCCGTCTCCTCGGTCGAGGCCCCCGACGCCTCGACGGTCCGCATCAAGCTCGAGCAGCCCGACGCCTCACTGCTCGCCGCGCTGTCGACCTCGCCCGGTGTGATCGGCGACCCGAAGACGATGGCCGACAAGAGCTCGACCCTCAACCCGGTCGGCTCGGGCCCCTACACCCTCGACACGAAGGCCACGGTCAACGGCTCCGTCTACGTCCTCAAGCGGCGCGACGACTACTGGAACAAGAAGGCGTATCCGTTCAAGACGGTCAAGATCCGCGTGATCACCGACCCGACCGCCTCGGCCAACGCCCTCAAGGCGGGCGAGACCAACGCCGGTACCGTCGACGTCTCCCAGGTACCCGCGATCAAGGCGGCCGGCTTCGAGATCACGCACGTGCAGGCGACCGCGGGCGCCTTCCTCGTCCTCGCCGACCGCGCCGGCACCAAGCTGAAGCCGCTCGGCGACCTGCGCGTCCGCAAGGCCGTCAACATGGCCTTCGACCGGCAGAAGATCGTCACACAGGTGCTGCGCGGCTCCGGCAAGGCCACCGACCAGTTGTTCAACCCCCAGAGCGGGGCCTATGACGAAACGCTCAACAAGCTGTACCCCTATGACGTCGCCGGGGCCAAGAAGCTGCTCGCCGAGGCCGGTTACCCGAACGGCTTCTCGGTCACCATGCCGAGCCTGGTCTTCACCAAGAGCTTCGAGCCGATCTTCACCCAGGCGCTCGCCGACATCGGCATCAAGGTGACCTGGGAGCCGGTGCCCGCGCAGCAGACCACCACCGCCGTCGCCTCGGGCAAGTACCCGATGTTCCTGCTGGTCGAGGGCCTCAGCAACGACGCCGTCATGACCCGAAGCTTCTACACCCCGTCCGGCTTCCGCAACGTGTTCCGCTCCACCGACCCGAAGCTGACCAGCCTGCTGGGCCGGGCCGCCCGGGAACTCGACCCGGCGAAGGCCTCCGGGATCTACCGGGAGATCAACGCGTTCGGCGTCGAGAACGCCTGGCTGGCGCCGGTCTTCTACATCGGCACCGACTGGGCCACCAAGAAGGGCATCACGTACCTGGGCGACGGCTCTTCCACGATGGCAACCATCCGGCAGTTCGGCGTGGCCGGCTCCGCGCAGCGGTCGGGAGGGTGAGTCCGCGCCCATGACGGTCTATGTGCTGCGTCGCCTGACCGCGGGCCTCGTGCTCGCGGTCCTGGTGACCATGATCACCTTTCTGCTGCTCAGCACGTCCTTCGACGACGTGGCGAGCAGCGTCCTCGGCAACGGCGCCACCCCACAGCAGATCGCCGCGCAGAAGGCTCTGATGGGCCTCGACCGGCCCGTGGCGATCCAGTACCTCGACTGGCTCTCGCACGCCGTCCGCGGCGACCTCGGCGCCTCGTACTTCACCAGCGAGCCGGTCCGCTCCGCTCTCACCGCACGGCTCGGCGTCACTCTGTCGATCGTCGTGGTCGCGCTGCTGGCCACCTCGGTCATCAGTGTCGCCCTCGGGGTGGCCGCCGCCGCGCGCGGAGGCGCCGTCGACCGGTTCGCGCAGGGCGCGGCGATGGTCGGCTACCTCGTGCCGAGCCTGCTCGTCGCCATCGCGCTGGTCTACGTCCTGGCCATCAGGCTGCACCTGTTCCCGGCCACCGGATACACCGCCTTCGGCGACAGCCCGGGCCGCTGGGCGAGTTCCATCGCCATTCCGGTGGTCGCCCTGATGATGGGCGGGGTCGCCAGCCTGACCTCGCAGATCCGAGGCGCCATGATCGGCGAACTGCGCAAGGACTACGTACGCACCCTGCGCACCCGGGGCATCCCCACCCACTCCATCGTGCTGCGCCACGCCCTGCGCAACGCCGCGGGACCGGCCCTCACGGTGCTGTCCCTGGAGTTCATCCAGATGCTCGGCGGGGCCCTGATCATCGAACAGATCTTCGCGCTGCCGGGCTTCGGCCAGTACGCGTTCAACGCCTCCCTGCAGGGCGACATGCCGATCATCATGGGCATCAGCCTCTTCGGCGTGCTGCTCGTCGTGGCCGTCAACCTCGTCGTCGACCTGCTGGGCGGCTGGCTCAACCCGAAGGCGAGGATGGTCCGTTGACAAGAGCGAGTACAGATTCGCGGCGCAGGCCGGCCCTGCGGCGCCTCCTCACCGACCCCCAGGCCGTCGTCAGCGCGAGCCTGCTGACCGTCGTCGTCCTGCTCGGTCTGCTCGCGCCGGCCCTCGCCGGCCACGGTGCCAACGAGGCGAACCTGGACGCGGTGAACGCCGGCCTCGGCGGCCACGGCTACCTGCTCGGCGGGGACAAGAGCGGCCGCGACATCTTCGCCAGGCTGCTGTACTCCATCAACACCAGCGTGGTCTCGGCGCTCATCGGCGCGTGCATCGCCCTCGCGATCGGGATCACGTCCGGGCTCGTCGGCGGATACTTCGGGCGGCGGGTCCGCGGCACGACCGAATGGCTCTTCAGCCTGATCATGACGTTCCCCGGGCTCCTCCTGCTCATCATCCTGATGCCAGTCACCAAGGGTGACTACCGGGCCACCATGGTCGTCTTCGGGGTCCTGCTCTCTCCCGGCATCTACCGGCTCGTGCGCAATCTCGTCCTCGGCGTGAAGAACGAGCTCTACGTCGACGCCGCCCGGGTCTCCGGACTGCCCGACCGGCGCATCCTGCGACGGCACGTGTTCACCGTGGTGCGCGGCCCGGTAATCATCGCCACCGCGTTCCTCGCCGGTTCCTCCATCGCCGTCCAGTCGGGCCTGGCCTTCCTGGGCCTGGGCTCAAGCACCGTGCCCAGTTTCGGCGCGATGATCTCCGATGGCTTCACCAACCTGTACGAGGAACCACTGCAGTTCCTGTGGCCGAGCCTCGTGCTCGGGATCATCACCGCTTCGCTGGTGCTCCTGGGGAACGCGCTGCGGGACGCCTTGGAGGGCGGGCGTCCCAAGCCGGTCCGGATCGTGACCGCCACCGGGTACCGACCGCCCGTCGCGGAGAGGGCCGCCGTCACGGGACTGCTCACCGTGGACGACCTGGCGATCGCCTACCCGACCCTGACCGGTGAACTGAAAGAGGTCGTCAGCGGTGTCACCCTGAGCGTGGCCGCCGGGGAGACCCTCGGACTGGTCGGCGAGTCCGGCTCCGGCAAAACACAGACCGCGTTCGCCGCACTCGGCGTACTGCCGGCGGAAGCGGTCGTCACCCGCGGCTCGATCCGGCTCGACGGCCGCGAGCTGCTCGGCCTGAGCGAGCGCGAACTGCGGGCGGTGCGAGGGACGTCCATCGCCTACATCCCCCAGGAGCCCATGTCCAACCTGGACCCGTCTTGCACTGTGGGCGCCCAGCTCGTCGAGGGCCTGCGCGCGGCGACGTCCATGTCGAGGGGCGAAGCCCGCGAACGGGTCCTGGCGCTCCTCGCCAGGGTCGGCATCCCCGACCCCGAACGTACCTTCCGCTCCTACCCGCACCAGATCTCCGGCGGCATGGCACAGCGCGTCCTCATCGCCGGCGCCGTCGCCGGCCGGCCCCTGCTTCTCATCGCCGACGAACCGACCACCGCCCTGGACGTCACCGTCCAGGCCGAGATCCTCGACCTGCTGCGCGACCTCCAGAAGGACCTCGGCATGGCCGTGCTGCTCGTGACCCACAACTTCGGTGTGGTCGCGGACATCTGCGGCCGCGTGGCCGTCATGCGGGAGGGCACGGTCGTCGAGACCGGCGCGACGGAGGAGTTGTTCACCGCGCCGAGACACCCCTACACGCGCACGCTCCTGGACTCGATCCTCGACGAGACCACACTGCGCGCCGACCCACCGGCCACCCCTACGGACGTGCTCGAGACGGAGACCCAATGACCACACTGCTGGAGGTGAGCGACCTGCGCGTCACCTACCCCGGGCGGGGCTTCCGGGCCCGCCCCCACGAGGTCCTGCACGGCGTGTCGCTCACCGTGGGGCAGGGCGAGACCCTGGGCGTCGTCGGCGAGTCGGGCTCCGGCAAGACGACCATCGGCCGCTCCGTGCTCGGCCTGGTCACGCCCAGCGGCGGCACAGTGTGCTTCCAGGGCCACGACATCACCCACGCCGGGCGCACGGAGCGCCGCGCCCTGGCCCGGGACATCCAGGTGGTCTTCCAGGACCCCTACTCCTCCCTCAACCCGGCCCTCACGATCGGTGACATCCTCAGCGAACCGCTGATCGTGCAGGGCACGGCGGCGAGTGAGGCCCGGCAGCGGGTCACGGAGCTGCTCGACCAGGTGGGGCTGCCCAAGGACGCCTCGCAGCGGCTGCCGCGGGAGTTCAGCGGCGGCCAACGGCAGCGCATAGCGATCGCCCGCGCCCTCGCGCCCGCCCCGCGGCTCATCGTCTGCGACGAACCGGTCTCCGCGCTCGACCTCACCACCCAGGCCCGCGTCCTCGATCTGCTCGTCGACATCCAACGACGCGCCGGAGTCGCCTACTTGTTCATCTCGCACGACCTCGCGGTCATCCGACACATCAGCCACCGCGTGAGCGTCATCCACCGGGGCGACATCGTCGAGACCGGACCGGCGGGCGATGTCACCTCGGTCCCTCAACACCCGTACACCCAGAAGCTGTTGCTCGCCGCTCCGGTCGCGGACCCGGCCGAGCAGCGTCGACGACGCGCGGCCCGGCAACACCTGTGACCGGCTCGCCGAGTTCGGGGAAGCCTGGACAGGAGTTGCGGTGAGTGAGGCTCGGCCCAGTGGTCTGCGTTCGCCCAGGGAACGGCCGAGAGCACAGGCCGGTGGTGCACTTCTGTGCGTCGGCAAGACCCCGCTCGTCCAGGCCCACGCCCGACTCGCGAGGCCTGCTCCCGCGTACTGGGTGGTCGACGCTCTTCTTCGCCGTCGGCCTGGTCGCCGGCCTGCTCCTCTACTGGCACGACGTGCCCGAACACGACCCCGACGCGGCACCCGCGTCCACATGTGAGATCCGAGTGGGGACCGCTCCGCGGGTGAACATCCGAGCAACCCTCCATGACCGGCCGACCTGACGCCGGCGGCCGAGGACACGGTCCCGACAGACACACCCGCACCTACCCGGAGCCCCGGGCCGGTGCGGCCTGTCCAGCACCCCGGCGAGGGTGCCTGGACGCGAGCCGAGGACCGGCACGACACGTCTGCGCTGGAACGACCGGCCAAGTCGGCGGAACTCGCCGCCGAAGTCGAGCCCGGTTGTCCGGGATACCGCCGCCCTGCTGAACACACACAGTGGTCGCCCCCGAGATGACCACCAGAGTGGTGGGTGCCGTTCGCCCGGTGGCTGGATCCGCGCCTCAATTTCATTCGGGACACTTTGTTGGTACGTCCTGACATACCTGTTGACATCCCTGCGGCGCCGCTCCATAGTCTCTCCAACTAGAGCGCGCTACTAAAGCGCTCCAGTCCGTGAACAGGTGGTCCACACCTACGACCTCCGCAGAAGAAGACGCCGCCACGCACGGCACATACGCAGCATCCGCGCACCGCGTCGTCTCTCGGTGATCAGGCATCGCCTGCCGACGCCGGACACGCTTCCGCTCATCACACACTCACCCCGACAAGCACAGCGAGGTGCAAGGGACATGCACAAAAGCCATCGAGCCGCCGTTCTCACCGCTACCGTCCTCGCCGGAACCCTGCTGGCCGCCGGCTGTTCCAGCAGTTCCGGCGGAAAGAAGTCCGAGGAGGGCAACGCGGCCGCCTCGGCAGGCAAGGCCACTACCCCGCGCATGACGGTGGCCATGGTCACCCACGCCTCCCCCGGCGACACCTTCTGGGACCTGGTCCGCAAGGGCGCCGAGGCCGCGGCCGCCAAGGACAACATCAAGCTCGTCTACTCCAGCGACCCCAGCGCCGGCAACCAGGCCAACCTGGTGCAGAACGCCATCGACCAGAAGGTCGACGGCATCGCCCTGACCGCCGCCAAGCCCTCCGCCATGAAGAACGTCGTGGCCAAGGCAACCGCCGCCGGGATCCCCGTCGTCGGCTTCAACTCCGGTGTCGGCGACTGGAAAGAGCTCGGCATGCTCGAATACTTCGGCCAGGACGAGAACATCGCGGGCCAGGCCTTCGGCCAGCGACTGAACCAGCTCGGCGCCAAGCACGCCCTCTGCGTCATCCAGGAGCAGGGGCAGGTTGCTCTTGAGGCCCGCTGCGCCGGCCTCAAGAAGGGCTTCAGCGGTAAGACGGACATCCTCTACGTCAACGGCACCGACATGCCGTCGGTGAAATCGACCATCACCGCCAAGCTCACACAGGACTCCTCCATCGACCAGGTGGTCACCCTCGGCGCCCCGATCGCGTTGACGGCGGTCCAGTCGTTGTCCGACGCCGGCAGCAAGGCCAAGCTCGCCACCTTCGACCTCAACAAGGATCTGGTGAAGGCCGTCCAGGACGGCAAGGTCGAGTTCGCCGTGGACCAGCAGCCGTATCTGCAGGGCTACTTGGCGGTCGACTCATTGTGGCTCTACAAGACCAACGGCAACTTCAGCGGCGGCGGCACCGCGCCCGTCCTCACCGGCCCGGCCTTCATTGACAAGACCAACGTCGACACGGTCGCCAAGTTCGCCGCGAACGGGACCCGGTGATGAGCATGGCCCAGCATGCCGAGCCGGCGGTGAACACACCGCCGGTCCCCGGCCCGAAGGAGACCGACGGCCGGACCGTGCAACGTACCCTGACGCTGAGGGCGCTGGCCCGGCCCGATGTGGGCGTCTTCCTCGGCGCCGCCGCCGTGTACGTGTTCTTCCTGATCTCGGCGCCGCCGGTGCGCGACGGCGGGGCGATGGCGAACATCCTCTACCAGTCCTCCACCATCGGGATCATGGCGCTGCCCGTGGCGCTGCTGATGATCGGCGGCGAGTTCGACCTGTCGGCCGGCGTCGCCGTGATCACCTCCGCCCTCACCGCAAGCATGCTCAGCTACCAGCTGACCATGAACGTCTGGGTCGGCGTGATCGCCGCCCTGGTCGTCTCTCTGGGCATCGGCTTCCTCAACGGCTGGCTCGTGGTCAGGACCGGCCTGCCCAGCTTCCTGGTCACCCTGGGCAGCTTCCTGATCCTGCAAGGCGTCAACCTCGCGGTGACCAAGCTGGTCACCGGCAACGTCGCCACCGACGACATCAGCAGCATGGACGGCTTCGACCAAGCCAGGAAGGTCTTCGCCTCCAGCTTCGACATCGGCGGCGTCCAGGTGAAGATCACTGTCTTGTGGTGGCTGCTGTTCGCCGCGATCGCCACCTGGGTGCTCCTGCGCACCAAGTACGGCAACTGGACCTTCGCCGTCGGCGGCAACAAGGACAGCTCGCGGGCCGTCGGCGTACCGGTGACCTTCACCAAGATCTCGCTGTTCATGCTGGTCGGCTTCGGCGCCTGGTTCATCGGGATGCACCAGCTGTTCTCCTTCAACACGGTGCAGTCGGGTGAGGGCGTGGGCCAGGAACTGATCTACATCTCCGCGGCCGTCATCGGCGGCTGTCTGCTGACCGGCGGCGCTGGCAGTGCGATCGGCCCGGTCTTCGGCGCGTTCATGTTCGGCATGGTGCAGCAGGGCATCGTCTACGCCGGCTGGAATCCCGACTGGTTCAAGGCCTTCCTCGGCGTGATGCTCCTCGGCGCCGTCCTCATCAATCAGTGGGTCCAGCGCACAGCGACCCGGAGGTGACCCCTATGACAAACAATGCCAGCGGCACCCAGAGCGCCGTCCTCGCCGACGACGCCCCCGCCACCGACGGGGCGATCGTCCAACTCCGCAACGCCGGCAAGGCGTACGGCAACATCCGCGCCCTGCACGGCGTCGACCTCAAGGTCTTCCCCAGTCAGGTGACCTGCGTCCTGGGCGACAACGGCGCCGGCAAGTCCACTCTCATCAAGATCATCTCCGGGCTGCACCAGCACACCGAGGGCGAGTTCCTCGTCGACGGCTCCCCGGTCCGCTTCTCCACCCCCCGAGAAGCCCTCGACAAGGGCATCGCCACCGTCTACCAGGACCTGGCGGTCGTCCCGCTGATGCCGGTGTGGCGCAACTTCTTCCTCGGCTCCGAGATCACCAAGGGCCCATGGCCGATCCGCCGCCTCGACATCGAGACGATGAAGAAGACCGCCGACGAAGAGCTCCGCAACATGGGCATCGTCCTGGACAACCTGGACCAGCCCATCGGCACCCTCTCCGGCGGCCAGCGACAGTGCGTCGCCATCGCCCGCGCCGTCTACTTCGGCGCCCGGGTGCTGATCCTGGACGAGCCGACCGCGGCCCTCGGCGTCAAGCAGTCCGGCGTGGTGCTGAAGTACGTGGCCGCCGCCCGCGACCGCGGCCTCGGCGTCATCTTCATCACCCACAACCCCCACCACGCCTACATGGTCGGCGACCACTTCAGCGTCCTGCGCCTCGGCACCCTCGAACTCTCCGCCGAACGCAGCGAGATCAGCCTCGAAGAACTCACCAACCACATGGCCGGCGGCACCGAACTCGCCGCCCTCAAACACGAGTTGTCCCAAGTCCGCGGCGTCGACGTCGACGAACTGCCCGAAGAGGTCGACTTTGCCGCACCCGCGGCGGCCACGGGCGAGGCGGCCACGTCCTGACAACGGCGCACGCGCCGTCCTCTGTCCACACATGCCAGGTGGGCGCCCACGGACCGGCCACGGGGGCGTCGCTCCCACAACGCCTGGCCGAAGGCGCCCACCGACATCCAAGCGAACACCGGGAAAGCCTCGCATGAGCACCGTACGCATCGGAGTGATCGGCGCCGGCATCATGGGTGCCGATCATGTGAACACCCTGCACCGTCATGTCTCCGGGGCCGTGGTCACCATGGTCGCGGACATTGACCTGGAGAGGGCCGCCACTGTCACGGACGCCGTACCCAGGGCGCGTGCGACCGATGACCCCTATGCCCTGATAGGCGATCCGGAGGTCGACGCCGTCGTCATCGCCTCGCACGACACCTCCCACGCCGATCTGACCGTCGCGGCCGTACGGGCCGGAAAACCCGTGCTGTGCGAGAAGCCCCTCGCCCCCACGCCGACCGAGTGCGTCCGTGTCGTACGAGAGGAGCGGCAGACGGGCGGGCGGCTGATCTCGCTGGGCTTCATGCGCCGCTTCGACCCCGCGTACACGGAGCTCAGGGATGCGATCGCGGGCAGTGTCTGCGGGGCGCCGCTGCTCTTGCACTGTGTCAGCCGCGGCGTCTTCTCCGCTCCCGGCGCCACCGACGAACTCAGCATCACCGGGTCGGCCGTCCACGAGTTCGACACTGTGCCCTGGCTGCTCAACTCGAACGTCAGCGAGGTGAGTTGGCACGCCACCCGCTCCACGAGGGCGGCCACCGGCCTGCGCGACCCGCAGCTGATGCTGCTGCGCACCGACGACGGCGCGCTGACCACAGTGGAGGTGTTCCTCAACGCCGGTTACGGCTACGACATCCGCTGCGAAGTGGTGGGCGAGCGCGGCACCCTGGCCCTGACCCACCCTTCGCGCGTCGTCACCGACTCCGCCCGCGCCCGTTCCCTCGGATACCCGGCCGACTGGCGCCCCCGGTTCGCCGACGCCTACCGCCTCGAACTCCAGGCCTGGACCGACGCGGTCGCCTCCGGCACGCCCTCTCCACTCGCGACCGCGGACGACGGCCTGGTGGCGAGCGCGGTGGCCGAGGCCGTCATCACGTCCATGAAGAACGGGGGCCGCAGCGTCGCCGTCCAGGTCCCGGAGGTCTGAGCATGCCCGCCTTTCCCACCGCCCTTCCCGCCCCCCGCACTCCGGCATCGATGGAGGCGCCCGTACTGCGCTGGGGGGTTCTGGGTACCGGCTGGATCGCCGAGCGCTTCATCGCCTCCGTGCAGCGCCACACCCGGCAGAGCTTCACGGCCGTCGCGTCGCGCGACGCCGCCCGCGCAAAGGAGTTCGCGGACCGCCACGGCATTCCGCGCTCGTACGGCTCCTACGAGGAGCTGGCAGCCGCGGCGGACGTCGACGTCGTCTACGTCGCCACCGAGCACACAGCCCACCTCGACTGTGCCCGGATCTCCCTCATGGCCGGCAAGCACACGCTCGTGGAGAAGCCGCTCGCGCTCAACGCCCCCCAGGCCACGGAAATCGCCCGGCTGGCCACGGAGCGAGGCCTGTTCTGCGCCGAGGCGTTGTGGACCTTCTTCCTGCCCAGATTCGACGTCGTACGGCAGATCCTCGACGCCGGCGTCCTCGGTGGCATCCGCACCGTGCTGGCCGACCACGGCGAGCACTTCGCGGGCGGCCACCGCATTCTCCGCCCCGACCTGGCCGGCGGACCCCTCCTCGACCTGGGGACGTACCCGCTCTCCTTCGCCGTGTCGGTCCTCGGCGAGCCGGTGGAGGTACAGGCCTTCGCCCAGCCCCACCCCGCGGGCGTCAACGGCCAGACCGCCGCCCTCCTGCGCAACGCCGACGGCGGCCAGGGCATCGTCCACACCACGCTGTTCAGTGACACGCCCACCACGGCCACGGTCGCCGGAACCCACACCACCCTGAGCCTGAAGGGCCCTTTCTACCAACCCGGCGAGGTGCTCCTCACCCCGGCGGGCGGCGGGACACCGCTGTCATACGGCGAAGCGCGCACCGCACACGACGCCCTGCACTTCGAGGCGGCGGAGGTGGCCCGATGCATCGGCGCCGGACGGCTCCAGACGCCGCTGCGACCTCTGGACGACTCCGTGTCCACGCTCCGGGTGATGGACGAGATCCGCCGCCTGTGCGGCCTCTCCTGGCCCGACGAGGACTCAGGAACGGTCTGGGCAAGGGCGGCACCTCAGGCCCGTACGACGGCCTGACCACTCACCTCGGCGGCGGCCCACTGGTCCCCCGTACCACCAGCTTCGGCTCCACCACGGCCTCCCGCGGCTCGCGTTGAGGATCCTCCAGCCGTTCCACCGCGAACCGGACGGCGTGCTCGGCCATGAGTCCCGCGTCCTGGCGGACGGTGGTCAGCCCGATCGGCATCAGGTGGGAGAGATGGCTGTCGTCATAACCGACCACGGACATGTCGCCCGGAACCTCGACTCCGGCGCGGGTCAGGGACATCAACAAGCCCATAGCGCTGCGGTCGTTGCCCGCGAGGACCGCCGTCGGCAGCGGGCGCCCCTCCTCGCGCTCCGTCAGCAGCACATGCCCGGTCTCGATGCCGGACTGCTCGGTGTGCTCGCCGGGGACGACGCGTTCCTCGGCCTCCAGGCCATGGCGGCGCATCGCCGCCCGGTAGGCGCGTCGCCGTTCGGCCGAGCCGGGGCCGCGGCCGCCGTCGATGTGCACGATCCTGCGGTGTCCCAGTTCGACCAGGTGGTCCATGGCCTGGCGGATGCCCTTGGCCTCGGCGGAGTGCACGAAGTCCACGTGCGCGTGCGGGACCCTGCGGCTGACGGAGACGGCGACCGTGCGGCGTCCCAGCTCGTCCAGGAAGTCGGGTTCGGCGAAGGAGCCGAGCAGGATCACCGCCTCGCAGCGGTGGCTGAGCAGCGCCTCAACGGCCTTCTCTTCACTGCGGCCCGAAGTGGCGCCGGAGAGCAGGACCTCGTAGCCGAGGCGCTCGGCCTCGGGGTAGATCCCCTCGATGAGGTTGGTGTGGAAGGTCTGCTGGACGGTGAACATCACGCCGAGCGTGCGGCTGCGGCCACGCGCCAGCAGCCGGGCCGCACTGTCGGGCCGGTAGCCGATCTCGTCGGCGACCCGCAGCACCCGCTGCCGAGTCTCCTCGCTCGCGCCCGGCTGATTGCGGAACACGATCGAGACGAGCGCCCGCGAGACGCCCGCCTTTTCGGCGACGTCCGCCATCGTGGGCCGCTGCTTGCCCGATGCATCCACCGTGAATCCGCCCTCCGACACCGCCCACCCTAGCGGTGATCAAGAAATCTTCTGGCAACAACCTATTGACATGACATTTGGACTGGGGCCATCGTACTCGCACTAGAGCGCGCTAGTAGAGCGCGGCAGGATTTCTTCCGCGACAGCTCCCCGGAGCCCTCACCGACGTCTCCGGAACGAAGGGAAACCAGCGTTATGCCGTTCGAAGTGCTGACCATGGGCCGCGTGGGAGTGGATGTGTATCCGCTCCAGACGGGCATGGGGCTGGCCGAGGTCACCTCGTTCGGCAAGTACCTGGGCGGCAGCCCCACCAATGTCGCGGTGGCCGCGGCACGCTACGGCCGTACCGCCGCGGTGATCACGAAGACCGGGCGGGACCCGTTCGGCGACTTCGTGCGCACCGCACTGGCCGGCTACGGCGTCGACAGCCGCTTCGTCGGTACGTCGGACATCGCGCCGACCCCGGTGACGTTCTGCGAGATCTTCCCGCCGGACGACTTCCCGCTGTACTTCTACCGCCTGCCCAAGGCGCCCGACCTGGACATCGCCGCCGGTGAGCTGGACCTGGGCGCGGTCCGGGACGCGGCGGTGTTCTGGATGACGGGCACCGGGCTGAGCGAGGAGCCCAGCCGCTCGGCCACCCTGGCCGCGCTGGAGCGCCGGGCGAAGGCGGGCACGACCGTGTTCGACCTGGACTGGCGGCCCATGTTCTGGGCCGACCCCGCCCAGGCGCGGACGTACTACACCAAGGCACTGCGGCACAGCACGGTGGCGGTCGGCAACCTCGACGAGTGCGAGGTCGCCACCGGTGAGCGTGAACCCTCGGCAGCGGCACAGGCGCTGCTGGCCGCCGGTGTGGAGTTGGCTGTGGTCAAGCAGGGCCCGAAGGGCGTACTGGCCATGGACCGGAGCGGCGCGGTCGCCGAGATCCCCCCGGTGCCGGTCGACGTGGTCAACGGCCTCGGCGCCGGTGACGCGTTCGGCGGGGCCCTGTGCCACGGCCTGCTCTCCGGCTGGGACACCCGCCGCACGGTGTCCTTCGCCAACGCCGCCGGCGCCCTCGTCGCCGGCCGACTGTCCTGCTCGGACGCCATGCCGACCGAGGCCGAAGTCAACACCAAGCTCGACGAGGTGACCCGTGCAATCTGAGAAGCTGAGCCGGATCGTGACCGCCCGCGTGGGCGACCCCGGCGCCATCGCGGCCGCCGCCGCCCGCCGCGTGCCGGCCAGCTCGCTGCTGGGCGAGCACGGCAAGGCGATGATCATCGCGGCCGACCACCCCGCGCGCGGCGCCAACGGCGTCGGCTCCGACCCGACCGCCATGGCCGACCGCTTCGAGCTCCTCGACCGGCTGTGCATCGCCCTGGAACGCCCCGGCGTGACCGGCGTGTTGGCCACCGCCGACATTCTCGAGGACCTCCTGCTGCTCGGCGTGCTCGACGGCAAGAGCGTCTTCGGTTCCATGAACCGGGCCGGACTCGCGGGTTCGGTCTTCGAGATCGACGACCGGTTCACCGGGTACGACGCCGAGACCATCGCCGCGATGGGCTTCGACGGCGGCAAGATGCTCACCCGCATCGCCCTCGACGACCCGGCCACCCCGGCCGCCCTGTCCGAGACCGCGCGTGCCGTCAATGAGCTCAATGACCGTCGACTCATCGCGATGGTCGAGCCGTTCATGTCGGCATGGCAGGACGGAAAGATCCGCAACGACCTGTCCACGGACGCCGTGCTCAAGTCCGTCACGATCGCATCCGGGCTGGGCCGACGTACCGCCTACACCTGGCTCAAGCTCCCGGTCGTGGACGGCATGGAGCGCGTCCTGGCCTCCTCGACCCTCCCGGCACTGCTGCTGGGCGGTGAGGTGACCGACCCGGAGGCGGCGTTCGCATCCTGGGGCAAGGCGCTCGAGCAGCCCACCGCGCAGGGCCTGGTCGTGGGGCGCTCCCTGCTCTATCCGGCGGGCGGCGACGTGGCGGGGGCCGTCGACAAGGCGGTGAGCCTACTGTGAGCAGCAAGTACCACGTGCGCAGGGGCACTTCGGCCGACGGGCCCTACGACGTCCTGGTCACGCCCGAAACGGCGGGCTGGGGATACTCCGGCCTCAGGATCCTGACCCTGAAGCCGGGCGAGGCACACCCCCTGTCCACCAGGGATTCCGAGTTCCTGGTCCTGCCACTGACCGGCTCCTGCACCGTCACCACGGACGCCAAGACCTTCGAACTCGAAGGCAGGACCGGCGTGTTCGCCTCGGTCACCGACTTCGCCTATCTGCCTCCGGAGACGGAGGCCCTGATCAGCAGCGCACAGGGAGGTCTGTTCGCGCTGCCCTCCGCCCGTACCGAGCGGAGCTCACTCTCCGCTCGGTACGGGCGCAAGGAGGACGTCCCCGTCGAGCTGCGTGGTGCGGGCGCGTGCTCACGGCAGGTCAACAACTACTGCCTGCCCGGCACCTTCGACGCCGACCAACTGCTGGTGTGCGAGGTCCTCACACCCGGCGGCAACTGGTCCTCGTATCCCCCGCACAAGCACGACGAGGCACGGCCCGGCGTCGAGTCGGAGCTGGAGGAGATCTACTACTTCGAGGTCTCCGGCGAGAACGGCTTCGGCTACCAGCGGGTCTACGGCACTCCCGAGCGGCCCATCGACGTGCTCGCCGAGGTCCGCTCCGGCGACACCGTCCTCATCCCGCACGGCTGGCACGGGCCGTCCATCGCCGCGCCGGGCTACGACCTCTACTACCTCAACGTCATGGCCGGTCCCGGACAGGACCGCGCCTGGCTGATCTGCGACGACCCCGCCCACGGCTGGGTGCGTGACACCTGGCGGTCCCAGGACGTCGACGACCGGCTGCCCTTCGGAGAGAACCGATGAACACCGTACGACTCACCACCGCGCAGGCCCTGGTGCGGTTCCTCGCGAATCAGTACAGCGAGCGGGACGGCCAGGAACAACGCCTCATCCCCGGGATGTGGGGCATCTTCGGGCACGGCAACGTGGCCGGCATCGGGCAGGCCCTCCTCCAGGCCGCGGTGACCAAGGAAGCCGATCTCCCCTACTTCCTGGCCCGCAACGAACAAGGCATGGTCCACGCGTCGGTCGCCTACGCCAAGATGCGCGACCGACTGGCCACCTTCGCCTGCACCGCCTCCACAGGTCCGGGTTCGACCAACATGATCACCGGTGCGGCCTTGGCGACCACCAACCGGATCCCGGTGCTGCTGCTGCCGTCCGACATGTTCGCCACCCGTGCCGCCGACCCGGTGCTCCAGCAGCTGGAGGACACCCGAGGCGGGGACGTCACGGTCAACGACGCCTTCCGCGCCGTGTCCAAGTACTTCGACCGAATCTCCCGGCCCGAGCAACTCATCCCGGCCGCGCTGGCGGCGATGCGCGTGTTGACCGACCCGGTCGAGACCGGCGCCGTCACCCTCGCCCTGCCCCAGGACGTACAGGCCGAGGCCTACGACTGGCCGGTCGACTTCTTCCGGCGCCGGGTCTGGCACGTCGGCCGCCCGGTGCCGGAGGCGGCCGCGATCGAGCGCGCTGCCCGCCTGCTCCGCAGCACGAAGAAACCGCTGATCGTGGCCGGTGGCGGGGCAGTGTACTCCGGTGCGGAGACCGTACTTCGGGCGTTCGCCGAGGCCACCGGCATCCCGGTCGCGGACACCCACGCGGGCAAGGGCGTCGTCCCCTGGGACCACCGGTGCGCGGTCGGCGGCATCGGCTCCACCGGCGCGTACGCGGCGAACGAGCTCGCGAAGGAAGCCGATGTCGTGCTCGGCATCGGCACCCGCTACTCCGACTTCACCACCGCCAGCCACACCGTGTTCGGCAACCCGGACGTCGCCTTCGTCAACCTCAACGTGGCCCGCCTGGACGCCGTCAAGCACTCGGCGGAACCTCTGGTCGCCGACGCCCGCCTCGGCATCCAGGCCCTCGCCGCAGCACTGGACGACTGGCAGGTCGAGGAGACCTACCGCGAGCGCACGCGCCAACTCATCGCCCGCACCCGGGAGATCGAGGAGGAGTGCTTCGCGACCGACCGCAACACCGGCGAACTGCCCGCCCAGACCCAGATCCTCGGTGCGCTCAATGACGTCCTGGATGACCGCGCCGTGGTCATCAACGCGGCCGGCTCCATGCCCGGCGACCTCCAGCAGCTGTGGCGGGCCCGGGACCCCAAGGCCTACCACGTCGAATACGCCTACTCCTGCATGGGCTACGAAGTCGCCGCCGGCGTCGGCGCCAAAATGGCTGATCCGTCGCGCGAGGTCGTCGTCCTCGTCGGCGACGGCTCCTACCTGATGATGGCCCAGGAGATCGTCACCATGGTCTCCGAAGGCCTCAAAGTCATCATCGTCCTGGTCCAGAACCATGGCTTCGCCTCCATCGGCGCCCTGTCCGAATCGCTCGGCTCACAGCGCTTCGGCACCAAATACCGCTACCGGGACGGCGGTTCAGGCCAGCTCGACGGCGACGTGCTCCCCGTCGACCTCGCGGCCAACGCCTCCTCGCTGGGCGCCGACGTGCTGCACGCCGCCACCGTCGAGGAGTTCCGCACCGCGATGGAGAAGGCCAAGGCCGCGACCCGCACCACGGTCGTGCACGTGGAGACCGATCTGTACGGGCCCAATCCGCCCGGCCACGGCTGGTGGGACGTCCCCGTCAGCGAGACCTCCGCCCTGGACACCACCCGCGCCGCGTACGAGACCTACGCCGGCCACAAGCAGACCCAGCGCCACTACCTGTAAGACCCCGTCCCCGCAAAGGAAACCCGCACCGTGAAGACCATCGAGCACTGGATCAACGGCTCCCCCACACCGGGCTCCGCCTCCGACACCCAGCCGGTGTTCAACCCGGCCACCGGACAGGAGCAGGCCCAGGTCGTCCTCGGCGGCGCCGCCGACGTCGACACCGCCGTCGCCGCGGCCGCCAAGGCCTTCGAGACCTGGTCCGACTCGTCGCTCACGCAGCGCACCCAAGTCATGTTCGCCTTCCGGCAGTTGCTCGTCGATCACGAGGAGGAGCTGGGCCGGATCATCTCGGCCGAGCACGGCAAGACCGTCGACGACGCCCGCGGCGAGATCACCCGGGGACGTGAGGTCGTCGAGTTCGCCTGCGGCCTCGGCGACGTGCTGAAGGGATCCTTCTCCGACCAGGTCTCCCGCGGCATCGACGTCCACAACTTCCGCCAGCCCCTCGGCGTCGTCGCCGGCATCACCCCGTTCAACTTCCCCGCCATGGTGCCCCTGTGGATGCACCCCATCGCCATCGCCACCGGCAACACCTTCATCCTCAAGCCCAGCGAACGCGACCCGTCGGCAGCGAACTTCGTCGCCGGCCTCTACAAGAAGGCGGGCCTGCCGGACGGCGTCTTCAACGTCGTCCACGGCGGCAAGGACGCCGTGGACGCGATCCTCACCCATCCCGGCATCGAGGCGGTGTCCTTCGTCGGGTCGACTCCCATCGCCAAGTACGTCCACGAGCGGGCCACTTCGCACGGCAAGCGCGTCCAGGCCCTGGGCGGCGCCAAGAACCACGCCGTCGTCCTGCCCGACGCCGACCTCGAATTCGCCGCCAACCACATCACCGCCGGCGCGTACGGCTCCGCAGGCGAACGCTGCATGGCCGTCTCCGTGGCCGTCGCCGTCGGGGATGCCGCGGACGGCCTGGCCGAGATCCTGGAGCGCAAGGCCCGCGAAGTGAAGGTCGGCCCCGGGGACCAGCCCGGTATCGAGATGGGCCCGCTGGTTACCAAGGCCGCCCAGGAGCGAGTGGAGAACGCCGTCGGCGGCGCGGCCGCCCAGGGTGCCACCGTCGTCGTCGACGGGCGTGGCCTCAAGGTCGAAGGTCACGAGGAGGGCTTCTTCACCGGCCCCTCGCTCCTCGACCACGTCACCACCGGGATGGACGCCTACAAGGAAGAACTCTTCGGGCCCGTCCTCGCGATCGTGCGTGCCGAGTCCCTCGACGAAGCCATCGATCTCATCAACTCCAACCCCTACGGCAACGGCACCGCCCTCTTCACCGCCTCCGGCGAAGCCGCCCGCCGATTCCAACGCCACATCCACGTCGGCATGATCGGCGTCAACGTCCCGGTCCCCGTCCCGATGTCGTACTACTCCTTCGGCGGCTGGAAGGACTCCCTCATCGGCGACCACCCCATCCACGGCCCCGAAGGCATCCGCTTCTACACCCGCCCCAAGGTCGTCACCACCCGCTGGCCCCAACAAGCCCAGCACGTCACCGCCGGCTTCAACTTCCCCACCTCCAACTGACCCCCGTCCCTCCCCCCAAAGGACACGCCATGGCAACGGCGCCATCCCCGCTCCGCACGACCGCCGGCAACCTGTGCCTGGGCTCCGCCCCCGACTCCTGGGGCATCTGGTTCCCCGAGGACGAGCACCAGGTGTCGTACACCCGATTCCTCGACGAGCTGGCCGCAGCCGGGTACCAGTGGCTGGAGCTCGGACCCTACGGCTACCTCCCCACCGACCCGCAGCGGCTTAAGGCCGAGTTGGACGCCCGGGGGCTCCAGGTCTCCGGCGGGACCGCGTTCGGCTCACTGCACCGACCGGAAGCCTGGGACGACATGCTCGCCCACGTCCGCCAGGTCGCCACCCTGACGGCGGCCGCGGGCGCCCACCACCTGGTCCTGATCCCGCCGATGTACCGGGACGAGAAGACCGGCGCGTTCACCGAGTCGCCCGAGCTGACCGCCGAGCAGTGGGCCGGCTTCGGCAAGGCCGCCGACCGGCTCGGCAAGCTGCTCCTCGACGAGTACGACGTACGCCTCGTCATCCACCCGCACGCCGACAGCCACATCCAGACCCAGCCGGAGATCGAGCGGCTGCTGAACGAGTCGGACTCGCGCTACACCAACCTCTGCCTGGACACCGGGCACGTGGCCTACGGCGGCGGTGACAACCTCGATCTGATCCGCCGCTTCGGCGAGCGCGTCGGCTACGTGCACATCAAGCAGATGGATCCCGAGGTGCTGGCCCAAGTGGCTGCCGAAGACCTGTCGTTCGGCGAGGCAGTCAAGCGGGGGGTGTGCGTGTCGCCACCCGCGGGTGTGCCCAATCCTGCCGACGTGGTGGCCGAACTGGCCAAGCTGGACGCCGAGTTGTTCGTGATCGTCGAGCAGGACCTGTACCCGTGCGCTCCCGAGGTGCCGTTGCCCATCGCGGTCAGCACGCGTGAGCACCTGGCCGGCTGCGGGTTGACGGGTACCCGACGCCCGAACCTCGACCGGTAGGAGGCCACCATGGACGTCAGGGACGACACGACTCAGGCCCCCACCCTCACGAACGGCGCCCCGCCCGCCGTCTCCCGGCGGCTGCGCGTCATCACCGTGATCGCCACCTTCGGCGGGCTGCTCTTCGGCTACGACACCGGCGTCATCAACGGCGCCCTGCCCTACATGACCGACGACCTCGGTCTGACCGCGGTCACCGAGGGCATGGTCACCAGCTCTCTGCTCCTCGGCGCAGCGCTGGGCGCGATCACCGGCGGCCAGCTGTCAGACGCGCGCGGACGGCGCCGTACGATCCTCACCCTCGCCGTGATCTTCTTCGTCGGCGCACTGGGCTGCACACTCGCGCCGAACGTCGCGGTCATGGTGGTGGCCCGGTTCGTGCTCGGCCTCGCGGTCGGCGGCGCCTCGGTGACCGTGCCCGTCTACCTCGCCGAGGTCTCCCCCGCCGAACGGCGCGGCGCGCTGGTCACCCGTAATGAACTGATGATCGTCAGCGGGCAGTTGCTGGCCTTCACCTCCAACGCGATCATCGCCCAGGTCGGCGGCGAGTCCGGCGGAGTGTGGCGCTGGATGCTCGTGCTCGCCACGATCCCGGCCGTGGTGCTGTGGTTCGGCATGCTGGTGATGCCGGAGAGCCCGCGCTGGCTGGCCTCCCAGACCCGCTTCACCGAGGCTCTCGACGTGCTCAAGCAGGTGCGCTCCCAGCAGCGAGCGGAGGCCGAGCTCGCCGAGGTGTCCGCGCTCGCCGTGAAGGAGGAGCAGGAGAAGCTCGGCGGCTGGCAGGACATGCGATCCACGCCGTGGCTGCGCAAGCTGATGTTCATCGGCTTCGGCATCGCGATCGTGCAGCAGATCACCGGCGTCAACACGATCATGTACTACGGCACCCAGATCCTCACCGACGCCGGCTTCGCCGCCGACAGCGCGCTGACCGCGAACATCGCCAACGGCATCATCTCGGTGCTGGCCACCTTCGTCGGCATCTGGCTGCTGGGCCGGGTGTCCCGTCGGCCGATGCTGATGACCGGTCAGATTGGTACGACGGCAGCCCTGTTGCTGATCGGCGTCTTCTCCCTGGTACTGCCCTCCGGCGACGGCCGGGCGTACGCCGTGCTCGCCATGACCGTCACCTTCCTCGCCTTCCAGCAGGGCGCGATCTCGCCGGTGACCTGGCTGATGCTCTCGGAGATCTTCCCGATGCGGATGCGCGGTTTCGGGATGGGGGTCGCGGCGGTGGTGCTGTGGCTGACCAACTTCGCGATCGGCCTGGTCTTCCCGTCCCTGGTCTCCGGGATCGGAGTCTCCAACACCTTCTTCCTCTTCGTGGTGGCGGGCGTCTTCTCGCTCACCTTCGTGAAGCTCTACGTCCCCGAGACCAAGGGACGCACCCTCGAAACCCTCGAAGCCGAACTCCGGGCGCGCTTCTCCTAGTCGGATCCGGTTCGGACCTAGTTAGGAAACGATCATGACTGTACGTGTAGGTGTCATCGGCGCCGGCTGGATCGGCAAGGAGCACATCCGGCGTCTCACCGACACCGTCACCGGCGCCCGCGTCACCGCGGTGACCGACATCGACGCCGCCCGCGCCGCGGAGGCGGCGGCACCGGTCGGCGCCCAAGCGCTGCCCGACGGCGCGACCCTGATCTCCTCTCCAGAGGTGGACGCCGTCCTCGTGACGTCCTGGGGCCCGACCCACGCCGAGCACGTGCTGAACGCGATAGCCGCCGGGAAACCGGTGTTCTGCGAGAAGCCCCTCGCGACCAGCGCCGAGGACTGTCTGAGGATCATCGAGGCCGAGACGGCTCTCGGCCGCCGCCTGGTCCAGGTCGGCTTCATGCGCCGCTACGACGTCGGCTACCGGCGGATGAAGCAGGTCATCGACTCGGGCCGCATCGGTGAGCCGCTGATCGTGCACTGCGCCCACCGCAATCCGACCGTGCCGGAGGCGTACACCTCCTCGATGGCCGCCCTGGACACGGCGGTGCACGAGGTGGACGTGCTGCGCTGGCTGCTCGACGACGAGATCGTCTCCACCCAGGTGGTCACCCCGCGTGCCACCAGCAAGCGGTTCGCCCACCTCAAGGACCCGCAGATCATGCTCTTCGAGACCGCCAAGGGCGTACGCATCGATCTGGAGGTCTTCGTCAACTGCCAGTACGGATACGACATCCAGTGCGAGACCGTGGGCGAGGAGGGGCTGGTCCGGCTGCCCGACCCGGCCACGGTCGGCCTGCGCAGCGCCGGTCAGCACAGCACGGAGGTCCTCACGGACTGGGTGGGCCGTTTCGCGGACGCCTTCGACACGGAGTTCCGCGAGTGGATCGCGGGCATCGCCGCCGGCGTGGAGCCCACCGGCCCCTCGGCGTGGGACGGCTACGCGGCCACCGTCATCACCGGCGCGACCGTCGAGGCCCTGGAGTCGGGCCGTGTCGTCGCCACCGACCTCAAGCCCCGTCCCGCCTTCTACGGAGGTGCCGCGTGAAGATCGCCCTCGACCCGTACATGTTCCGCGCCCTGCCGATCGACGCCATGGTGCGCACGGTCGCCGAACTCGGCTACGACTACATCGAGTTGTCGCCCCGCGACGACTTCATGCCGTTCTTCCTGCACCCGCGGGCCGACGACGCGCGGATCGCCGAGCTGAAGAACGCCCTGCGCACGCACGGCGTCAAGCTCTCCTCCGTACTGCCCCTGTACAAGTGGTCCTCGCCCGACGAGACCGAGCGTCAGGCCGCTGTCCGCTACTGGAAACGGATGATCGAGATCACCTCCGACCTCGAATGCCCCCTGATGAACTCGGAGTTCAACGGCCGCCCCGAGCGCGCCGCCGAGAGCGAGGCCGCGTTCTGGCGCTCGATGGAGGAGCTGCTGCCCGTGTTCGAGCGCGAAGGCATCGCCCTGAACCTGGAAGCGCACCCGGACGACTTCTGCGAGGAGAACACCCCGGCCGTCGACCTGATCCGCGCGATCAACAAGCCCTGGGTGAACTACCTGTACTGCGCGCCCCATTCCTTCCACCTCTCCGGCGCGGACCCCACGGCGGACATCGCGGAGATGATGCGCTACGCCGGCGACAAACTCCAGCACGTCCACATCGCCGACTCCTTCAACCACAAGGGCTCCAGCGGACTTCGCTACATCCTCAACCCGCCCGGCACCACCGCCCGTATCCACCAGCACCTCGACATCGGCCAGGGCGAGGTCGACTGGGGCGCCTTCTTCGGCACCCTGCGCGAGCTGAACTTCGACGGCGTCGCCACCGCCTGCGTCTTCGCCTGGGAGGAACGCGGCCGCGAGTCCTCCACGTTCATGCTCGACCGCATCACCAAGGAACTCTCGGCGTAATCCCACCTCCTGGGTCCGACAGCGCCCGACGTCCGTCTCCGGACGCCGGGCGCTGCGGCACCCCGGCCCAGTGACGTCGCGCGGCTTCGGTGATGCAGCGGTCGGCGTCCGTGACAACGATGGCCTGGATGCATCGCTTCACTCCGAGTTTGGCCGTCAGGTGGGAGATGTGGTTCTTGACCGTCTTCTCCGCGAAGTACCGCCACTGACCGATCTGCCGGTCGGTCAGCCCCTCGCCGGTCAGGGCGCGGATCTCCCGTTCCCGGTCGGTCAGGCTGGCCAACGCCTCCGATTCCTCTTCCTTCAGCGCCCCTCCAGCAAGGGGACACACCGAACCTCGACAGCCAAGGCGTCAGCGGCCTGTCACTCGCGTACGACGACACCGCCGGCAACGCACTCGAAGTCGTGAACAGCCCTCGCCCCGTCTCGTCCGACACGAGGTACAGCCAGGGGCGGGCCTACCCGTTCCCGGCAGCCCTCACCACCTCAACTTGCCCCGCCCTGCTGTCCCAACCCACTTCTACGAGGACACCAGCAGCTGCGCCGTGCAGCCGTCCACCTCTCCCCACGCGGATTGCTCCTGCCCGCCACCTCCCTGACCTGCGATAACCCGGTCAGGTACGCCAAGACGGGCCAATTCGACCCGGATTCGACCCAGCACGCCCTTGCGGCAGCGTTGGCCAATCTTGAACTGCAAGACTGCAAGTTCTGCCGGTGTACCGCTCAAGAACCGGCAAGAAATTGGCGCGTTCACCAACAAGAGTTCCGTTTCCGGGCAATCACGACAGCATCGCGATCGGACGTGCTCGCCATACCCATCACCGGTCACCTCAGGAGTGATCCACCCAGCGGCGCCACTCCGCTGCCACTGCCAGTGATAGAGCAAACGCATGACAACGCCCTGACCAGCACTTTTACAGAGACACCTCCGCCTGACAGAAGTCACCTTGCGTGGCAACCACAGCCGCAAAGACCCTGATTCCAACCACGGCACGGGAAGCCCAGGTAGTTCTCGATGCGGGCGCTCTTGGTGGCCTGGCCGCCGAGCCCGGCGCGGTCCAGCAGTACGGTGACGAGGCCCTCGGACGCCCCGTACACAGCGGCGGCCAGAGCCGCCGGGCCGGCCGCCCACCACGACGAGATCGACCGGGCGCCCGTCGACTTGATAGGTGAGACCGAGCACCTCGGCCGGAGTTCTGGGCGTCGCGCGCCTCAGCAGCGAACCGTTGACCATAGCTGCCGGGAGGTCGTCCTCGCCGAGCCCGACCCGTCTCATCAGCGAGCGTCCGGGGTCCGAGGCCGCGTCGAGCCAGGAGTTCGGCAGGAGCATCTGCGCCGCATAGGTGCGTAGTTCGAGCGTCTCCGCGGCGTACGGCCGGCCGACGAGCTCCAGGGCGTTGCCTGCCGCCCCGCGGATCACCTCGCGCCGTTCCCTGAACGCCTCGATCAGTGTGTCGGCGATGTCGACCTGCTCGGCGAGGGCCCGGCGCAGCATCGCCGCCCGGATCCGAACGAACGTCCCGGCGATCACCACCCGGGCGGTCAGGTAGTCGTGCTGACCGGTCAGCAGGTTGAGCTCGCCGAGGAAGTCTCCGGGGCCGCCCCGGTAGATCAGACGCTCCGGCTCGATCGCCGTCGCATCCCGGACGATGTCCACGGTCGCCGACCGGAGCAGGAAGAAGTCGTAGGTGTCGTCGCCTGACGTGTACAGGTCCCGGCCGGGCTCGGCGTGCTGCACCTCACCGTACTCGGCGAGCCGGCGGAACTGTTCGTCGTCCAGGACCGGCCCGCGCTCTGCCGCAGCGTCGTTCACGTGATTCCTCCGAGTAGGGCTGTTTCAGGCGCGAACTGGAACGGGCGTCGGCTTCACCCGGGCGACGGTCGTGACGTACAGGAGCAGACCCGCGGTGGTGAGGACGAAGCCGGCCCACACGGTGGACAGGGTCCCCCAGCCGGCGTCGAGGGCGACGGCGCCGCCGATCGCGCCAAGACAGTTGGCTAGGTTGAGGGCGGCCAGGTTGAGCGTTCCCATCAGGGTGGGGGCGTCCGGCGCGAACCCGGTCAGCCGGACCTGGATGGTGGGGATGGCGAACATCATGGTCGCGCCGACGCCGAACAGGCAGGGCAGCAGAACCACCAGGTTGCTGCCTGACACACCGATCAGTACGAGGAACACCAGAGCACCGCCGTAGCCCAAGACCAGACCGCGGTTCTCGTACCGGTCGGCGACACGTCCGCCGACCTGGTTGCCGACCGCCATGCCCAGGCCGAAGACGGCGAGCGCGATCGGGATGAGCGAGGCGTCCCGCAGCGCCGCGTCAGTGACGAACGGGCCGATGAACGTGTAGACGGCGAAGATGCTGGAGATGCCGAGCGCCGCGATGGTGACCATCAGCCAGACGTCCCGCCGCCGGAGGGCACCCAGTTCGCCCGTGAGGGAGCTGCCGCGCAGGTCGTCGGTGCGCGGCAGCCAGGCCACCAGGGCCGCTCCGGCTACTAGGCCGACGGCGACCACGGTCCCGTACATGGCGCGCCAGCCGGCGTGCTGGCCGATGAAGGTGCCGAGCGGCGACCCGGCGATGGTGGCGACGGTGAGTCCTCCCATCACGGTGGCGAACGCCTTGCCGCCCTTGCCCGGCCCGTACACGTAAGCGGCGACGACGGCCCCGGCGCCGAAGAACGCTCCCTGCACGCTGCCGGTGACGAACCGGAAGACGACGAACAGCACGATGTCCGGCGCCAGGGCGGAGAGCCCGTTGCCGACCAGGAACAGCGCGATCAAGCCGAGCAGCAGGGTGCGCCGGTTGGCTCGGGCGGCGAGCAGAGTGATCGCCGGAGAGCCGATCATCACCCCGAAGGCATAGGCGGTGATCGCGTAGGTCGCGACCGGAACGGACACGTCCAGATCGGACGCGAACAGCTGGATGATGCCGTTGCTGCCGAACTCGCCGGCGCCGATCGCGAAGGTGCCCAACGCCAGTGCGAACAACGTCAGCTTCGGATTCCTGATGGGCGACTTCGCGGTGGTGTGCCGCTTCTCCTCGGCGGTGCACTGACTGTCGTATGCGTGCTGATGCATCGTCTCATCCTCGGCAGGAGGGTCGGTTGGACGGCGTACGGGCCGGGGCGGACGGGCGGATCAATGCCGCCGAGCGCCAGGAAGGCCGCGGCCGGGCCGATCACCCACCGTCCGCCCCAGCCCCTCGAACATCGCCGTCCCCTGCCGGCCTCGTCGGCTCGGTGGTGTCAGCGCGCGGCGCGCTTGACGAGGGCGGCCGTCGCCGCGGGCTGCGCGATCATCGCGACATGCGAGGCGTCGGCCTCGAAGGTGTGTGCGCCGGCCCGGCGCGCCATGAACCGCTGCGCCGCAGGTGGCAGCACCTGGTCGTCGCGGCCCACGAGATACCAGGACGGAATGGTCTTCCAGGCCGGGGCGCCGGACGGCTCCCCGAGGGTGCGCACGTCCGCCGGCCGCTGGCCGGCCCACATCAGCTCGGCGGTCGCCTTCGGCAGGTCCCCGGCGAACACGTCGTGGAAGAGCTCCTTCTTGATGTAGCCGTCGACGAGTCCCTCACCGTAGGGACGGAAGTCCAGCGCCTCCTCGCTGAGTCTGCTTCCCGGGTACTTCGTCTGCAGGCCCAGCAGCGTCTCCCCATGGTCGGGCACGAACGCGGCAACATAGACCAGCGCCTTCACGTTCGGGTTGCCGGTCGCGGCGTTGGTGACGACGATCCCGCCGTAGGAGTGCGCGACGAGGACGATCGGGCCGCTGAGGGTCGCGAGGATTCCGGCCAGATAGGCGGAGTCGGAGGACACGCTGCGCAGTGGGTTGGGCGGTGCGATGACCGGATAGCCGTCACGGATGAGCCGGGAGGCGACCCCGTTCCAGCCGGATGCGTCGGCGAACGCGCCGTGCACGAGTACCACGGTGGGCTTCTGGCCGCTGCCACTGCCGCTTCCGGTGTGTGCCTGCGCGGTGGGCGCGTCGAGTGCGGCGCCCACCACGACCGCGGCGGATCCGGCCAACAGCCCCCGGCGACTTGTCGTCATGGTTGTATACCCTTCGGTATCCGGTGTTCTCGGTGGTGATCGCGGTCAGCGTAAAGCCGCCCACTTGACGAGCACTGAACAGAAATCCGGGCACCGATTCCGTTGTTGTCAAGCATGCCTTCGCGCAAAGCCTGAATACACGTCGGCGGAATACCCGCCGGCGAAATTAAGTCTGCCCCGCTTCTCATTCCTGGGCCGCTCTGCCCCTCAGGGCCTGCGGTCAGGCATGGCCCCCGGTCCTGGGAGGAGTCGTTCGGCGGCGGCTCGGCGTAGCGCAGGCAGTAGTCCCGCATGGCCTGGACGGCTCGGTCGAGAGCGGCTTCGGCCCGGTCGTGCGATCCGGCTGCCAGCCACATCTCGGCCAGCAGCGCCCCGTGGTAGGCGATGCCCCATTGCGGCGGATCGAGCAGCCGTCGCCACGCGCAGACGTACTTCTGAAGAATGTTCAAGGCACTGGAGGGGGCGCGGTCGCCCCAGATCAGGTCGATCAGCTCGCTCGTACTGATCGACTTGCCCGCGCGCGAGCAGGATCGCGAGCAGATACGACTGCTGCCGAGGACCGGGATCCAGCTCGACACCGTCGCGCCAGCCGCAACAGACCGAGAACCAGCAGCCGCAGAGACGCAGCGGAGGAAGCCACTCTCTTTCCCGTTCCCAGCCTTGGCCGGCCTTCGCCGCCATCCACCGTCCGCGGTCGCCCAAGTCCCGCAGCAGGCAAAGCGATTACCAATGATTTCCGACTGGAAACACAAAGCAAGCAACCAGAATCGACCAGAGTGACAGCCGCAATCGCGGCGAACCCCTCCCAACGGGACCTGCTCGCCCGATACGCACACCAAAGTAGACTTTACGGACATCGGGGCGCCGTCCACGGACGGTCAACTCCACGTCAACTGGCGGGCGCCAGTCTTTCGGTGCGCGGCGGCGTCCATGCCCACCGGGCCGCTTACCCCGCTGACGCGATGACCTCGAATGCCCACATCGGCTGAGAAGAGCAGGACTTACCCCATGAGCTCCGTACTACCGTTCCGAAGAATCGTGACCGGCCATGACGCGTCCGGCCATGCGGTGATCACGCAGGACGCGCCGCCGACTCGCGTGGTGGAGATCGGCGGGCCCGGTGGCCCGACTTTCTACGAGGTGTGGAACACACGCCAGACGCCGGCCGTCATCGACCGGCAGTCGGGTGAGCCGGCGGAGAACGGTCTGGTGCTCGGACCTCCCGAGCGTGGCACTCGTATCCGGGTGATCGACTTCCCTCCGGAGGACGACCGGATCCGGAATCTGACGGGGGCGGAGGCGGCCGAGAAGTTCGGGGAGATGGGCGGTGGCGACGCCGCACGGTCCGACGCCGGCGCCCCGCATCCCCTGATGCATCGCACGCAGACGATCGACTACGGGATCGTCGTCGAGGGCGAGCTCACGCTGATCCTCGACGAGGGCGAGACCATCGTCCGCACCGGGGACATCGTGATCCAGCGCGGCACCAACCACGCATGGGCGAACCGGTCGGCCGCGAACTGCCGGGTCGCCTTCGTACTCATCGACGGCCAGTACACCGACGGACTCTGAGAAGGAGGAGCATCGTATGCGTATGCGCCCCATCCCACCCGATGAGCTCGACCCCTCACTCCGCGAGGTGCATGACGGCATCGCCGGCCTCGTCACCGAGGAGCAGGGCCGCGTCGTCATCCTCAACGACGACGGTGCGCTCGTCGGGCCGTTCGCGGCGATGCTGCACTTCCCCGCGTTCGGGGTTCCGGCGCTGTTTCTGCAGCGGGCGGTCGCGGCCGAGGCGCACCTCGACCCCGTCGTCCGCGAGGTGGCGATCCTCACCGTCGGCGCCGCTTACGGCGCCCGGTACCTGCTGTACGCGCACGAGCAGACCGCAGACGAGGTCGGTCTTGCGGCGGCACAGATCGCGACGCTGGCGGCGGGCGGGCGGCCCTCCGGGCTGAGTGACGAGCAGGCCGTCGCCCACGACGTCGCGAAGGCGTTGACCTCGGGGCGCATACTGCCGGACTCCACATACGACCGGGCCACGCAGTTGCTGGGCCCTGATGGGGTCGGCGAGCTCGTGTTCCTCATCGGCAGCTACTGCCTCATCGCGATGGTGCTGAACTGCTTCGACGTGCCGGTCCCCGGTCGGGAACCGCCAACTGCCCAGCCATGACGCCGACGAGGTGGCTGGCGGCGATTGCGGCGTTGCGGATCGTCGCTGCCCAGTGCTCGGCCATCAGCTCCTCGGCACGGCGGGCGACCAGGTGGGCGTCGCGCTCGACGGACAGTGCGTGCGCCCGCTCGGCGACGGCCCGGAGGGGGCGCCCGGCTCGCCGCGTGCCCGCAGCACCCGTGCCCGGGGCAGAAGCAGCAGGCTTTCGGCGTAGCGCTGGCCCTACGTTTCGATGGCCGAGTCCGCCCGGTCGAGCGCCGCGGCGTGCCCGCACGCCTCGGTGTCCGGTGCCCTCGCTGATGAACGCAGGACCAGCTATTTGACGGGCACTGAACGGAATTCCGGGGCCCTACAGGGGCCGCTTCACTATTAGTTCCGTTGCCCCTCCGCTTTTTCCTGGGCGCCGGCACGCGGCGCCGCAGTGTGGGCGCGCTTGTCCAGGGTGTACCGGCGTTGCAGCACGATGGCGATCGTCATGAGCACGGCTGGCACCAAGGTGAAGCCGTAGCGGACGGCCGCCAGCGCGCCGGGAGACTGCGTGGTGTGCTGGCCCGCGCTACTGGCCACGAACCCGCCCGCGGTCAGGCAGGCCGAGTACACGTACGGCCCCAATGCGCCGCCGGTGGCCTCGGCGGCGGTCCACACGCCGGTGTAACTGCCCGCACTGGCGGTACCAGCCGGCCCGGCGGCGGCGATGACGTCGGGCACCATCGACAGCGGCATCAGTTGCATCGCGGCGAACGCGACGCCCAGCACCGCCACGGCTGCGATCAGCAGGGGCAGGCCGGCCGCGGCGCCCAGGGCCAGCACCAACGAGCCGGCCACGAACGCGGCCTGGGCGACGAGCAGGCCGCGCTGCTTGCCGAAACGCCGGGCCACCAGTACCCACAGGGGCGTGGTCAGGACCGCCGGCGCCATGAACGCCGCGATGAGCAGGGTCGTGAGCGCGGGGCGGCCCAGCTCGTACTCGGCGAAGTACGGCATGGCGGCCAGTACCAGGTTCATCGTGATCGCGACGGTCAGATAGGACGCGGTCAGCGCACGGAACTGCCGGTCGCGCAACGCCACCAGCAGCCCGCCCCGGTGCCCCGGCTCGGCCGGGGTGCCGGGCGCGGCCCGGTTGAGACGGGCGACGCCGGTGATACCGGCCAGCATCGCCGCGAGCATGACCGCGCCGAGGAGCAGGGCCATTCTCGTGTAGTCGCCGACGCCCGGATCGTCGCCGGCGACCACCGGCGCGGCCACGCCGGCGAGCAGGACGCTCACGGTGATCACGACATTGCGGTAGCCCATGAGGCGGGTCCGCTCGTGGTAGCCGATGCCCAGGTCGGCCGGTGTGGCGAGGTAGGAGACCTGGTAGCACGAGTAGAGCAGGTTGCCGACGGCCAGCGCCACCGCGACCCAGATCGCGGCGCTTGTCCCGTGCAGGTCCGACGGGACGGCGAACAGGGCCACGAAGGCGAGCACCACGACGCAGCCGACCACCATCAGTCTCCGGCGGTGGCCGGTGCCGGCCAGGTCGGCATCGGAGAGCCGGCCCACCCACGGGTGCGTCACGATATCGGCGACATTCGGCAGCAACAGCGCGAGGCCGGCCGCGAACGGAGGCACCGCCAGGACGTCTGTCAGGAAGTACAGCAGGAAGATGCCCGGCACGGTGACCCAGATGCCCATGCCGATCGAACCGGCGGCGAACGGAACCAGTGCGCGCAGGGGGAGCCGAACGTTGGTCATGAGGCGCCTTCCGGAAATCCACCACAGGGAACTGTTGTTGCTCGCGTGCGTCCTCAGAAGGCCAGGGCCAGCCGGCGTACGGCCTCCCGCAGTTCCTCCGGAGTGCGGTCGCTGTAGGACAACCGCAGGTGCCGGACCGAGGACCGCCCCCGGGGGTCCGCCGCGAAGAACTCGCCCGGCTGGTAGACCACACCGTGGGCGGCCGCCCGCCGGAACAGCGCCGCAGGGTCCACAGCGTCGTCGGTGAGCCGCGGCCAGAGGAACAGCCCGCCTTCGGGGGCCACGATGTCGAGGGCGCCCGGGAGTTGTTCCCGCAGGGCGTCGATCAGCACGCCGGCGCGTTCTTGGTACAGCTCGGTGGCGCCGCGCACGATCCCGTCGAACCATTGGGCGTCGTCGGTGAGCAGCCGTTCGATGATCGCCTGGGTCACCGAGGATGTGTGTACGTCGAGGCGGTTGCGCAGCCGGATCACCGGGTCCACGAGGTGGTCCGGCAGCACCAGCCAACCCACGCGCCAGCCGGGGCCGAGGGTCTTGGTGAAGGTGTTGACGTGGATCGCCCGGTCCGACTGGTGGAAGGCCGCGACACCCTGGTCCCGGCCGGCGAAGCGCAGTTCGCGGTAAGGGTCGTCGACGATCACGTAGAAGCCGTACCGCTCGGCGAGCTCGACCAGTGCCTGTCGCTTCGGTGCCGAGAGACTGACCTGGGCGGGGTTGTGGAAGTCGGGCACGGTGTAGGCCGCGGCGATCCGGGCTCCGGTGGCGAGCCGCCGGGCGAGGTGTTCGACGTCGAAGCCGTCGGCCACGACCGGTACCGGCAGGATCCGCGTCGTCGCCACCTCCAGGGCCCACAGGAAACCCGGGAACACCGGATCGTCCACCGCGACGGTGGCGCCGCGCTCGACGACGGTCAGCACCGACAGCGCGAGGCCGTGCATGCCGCCGTTCGTCACCACGATCCGGCTCGGGTCGACGCCCTCCCGCTTCGCGATCCAGTCGCGCAGCGCCTCGGATCCGCGCGCTGGCGAGTACTGGAGGGACGCGATCACGGCGTCGGGGTCCTGCCACAGCTGCGCCGATGCCCGGCCGATCGCCTCGCCGGGCAGAGCCTCTGGCGCGGGGATGCCGCCCAGCAGGCGAATCGTTCCGGGGACAGGGGCGGCCAGGCTGGCATCGACGAAGCCCTTCGGCGCCGAGAGCCCACGGGCCAGGGCCGTCAGCCCGCTCTGGTCCTCATCAGGGCCGGCGGTCATGCCTTGCCTCCAGGTTCGGAGAGGAGTCGTTCGGCGCGTCGCGCGAACAGGTGGGCCTCACGCGCGGTGGAGTGCGTATAGGCCCGTTCGGCGGCGGCCCGGACAACGGTGAGGGGTGCGCCGCGGGCCTGCAGCAGGCGTGCCTTCAGAAGCAGGAGCAGCCCTTCGGAGTAGCGCTGGCCGTGGTCCCAGATTGCCTGGTCGGCCCGGTCGAGAGCGGCGTCGGCGCGATCGGGCAGTCCGGCGGCCAGCCACATCTCGGCAATCAGTGCGTAGTGGTAGGCGATGCCCCATTGCGGCGGATCGAGCAGGTGGGCTGCCAGGAGTTCCTCGGCCTCGGCGGCGGCGCCGACCGGATCCTCGCCGGTGAGGGCGCGTGCCCAGCACCAGAACTGCCGGATGTAGTTGTCGATGTGGGCGCTGAGGCGGGCGAGGCCGGCGGCGACCCACCGCTCACCGGCTCGCCGGGCCCTTTCCGCGTCCCCTGCCATGGAAGCGATCATGGTCGTGTAATACACCCAGACCGAGGCCGCGTACGGGTCCCCCGGGGTGTCCCAGGTATCGACGAAAGCCAGCGCCGTGTCGACATCACCGTGCAGCGCGGTCATGACTGCCCGCCAGCCGGGTCCTTCCCCAGGAATGCTGCCGTCCCGCCGGAGCGGTGTCTCTTCGTCCGGGGCGACGGTGCCGTCGGCGGCGCCGACATCCTCCTTGCTGAGGGACCGGTACGCCTCGCCTATGTTGCCGATGTCCCACTGATGCAGGCCCCAGGCCTGCCGACCGTAGCGTCGGACGGCGGGAGCGGAGGACGCCTGACCGACCTCGTGCATACGGCGGGCCAACTGCCCGCGGCCCTTCTCCATGGAGGTGTAGGCGCCCATCAGACGGATGAAGAGGAAGTCGGCGGCCTCCGCCTCCCGGCCGAGGGTACGGGCCAGGTACTCGGCGCGTCCCAGCAGATCGAACGTCGAGGCGTCGTACCCCGACTGTCGCCGGACAACGATGGCGAGCAGCGTGAGGGCGGAGAACTCCAGTTCCATGAGTCCTGAAGCCCGGGTGACCTGCACGGCGAAGCGCAGCTGCCGGTTGGCGGACTCGAAGGCGAGTTTGGCCGCCGCGCGGCGCCCGGCGCGGATCAGGGCCTCCGCGGTGCGACCGGGCTCGGCGAGGGGTCCGGCGGCCCACAGGTGGTAGGCGAGGCGTTCGGCGACGTCCTCGTCATCGGCGTGGATCTGTTCGAGGGCGTCCGCGACGCGCAGATGCAGCTGGGTGACCTGCTGCTTCGTCGCGGTCTCGGAGACCGACTCGCGCACCAGGTCGTGTGCGAACCGGAGCGAGGACGGGTCCTGCGGCCCGGGTTCGAGCAGCCCGAGCGTATGCAGCGGTTCCAGGCGGTGGAGACAGTCCGCGACGCCCACACCGGTGGCGCGGGACAGCAGCCTGAGGTCGACGTCGCGGCCGATGAGCGCGGCCACGTGCAGCAGGTCGCGAGCGCGGTCGTCGAGCCCGGCCATCCGGTCGCGGACGACGTCATGGACGGTGGTGGGGACCCCGGCCGCTGCGGACGCGTCCCCGTCGCCGATCGCACCGGCCCCGCTGAGCAGCCGGGACAGTTCGCGGACGAAGAACGGATTGCCGGAAGTACGGGCGTGGATGGCGCGGGCGACGGTGTCGCCCGGATCCTGACCGGCCTCGTGGCGGACGAGTTCGGCCACATCGGCCGGGCCGAGCGGGCCGAGCCGGAACCTCCGGTGACCGGGCCGCCGACTGGCGGCGGCCAGCACCCGGGAGAGGTCCGGGCCGACTGTGGGTGCGCGGTCACGCAACGCGCCGATGATCGCCGTACCTTGGGGCAGCCGCCCCGCCAGATGCTGCAACAACTTCAGGGAGGTGACGTCGGCCCACTGGAGGTCGTCGAGTATCAGGAGTGTCGGCCGCCGCACCGCGGCCTCTGCGACGAGGGCTACGACCTGTTCGAACAGCCGGAACTGGGCGTTGCCGTCGGGAAGTTCCCGGGTTGCGTCGTCCCGCGCCGCGAGGAGGCTTCCCAGCCCGCCGGTGAGCCACTGTTCGCCCGCCGCAGCGGGCAGACTGCGGACGATCTGGCCAAGTGCCTCCTCCCAGGGCCACATCGCCGGTGTCCCCTCGCCCTCCTGGCAGGAGCCCCAGACGGTGAGCGCACCCAGGCGGTCTGCCACGGCGGCGGCCTCTTCCAGCAACCGCGTCTTGCCCGCGCCCGGTTCGCCTTCGACAACGCCTATCGCGGTGTCGCCGGCGAGTGCGTGCTCCACGATGCGCCGCAGCGTGGCGAGTTCCTCGGCCCGGCCGATCAAGATGGCCCCCGTGGTCCGCCCGACCTCCTCGTCCGTCTCCCGCACAAGCAGCGACGCCGGGGTCTGCGTGAGAATCCGCCGCTGGGCATCCTCCAGCGCCGGACCCGGGTCGATGCCGAGTTCCTCGGCGAGCCGGTCGCGGGCCTGGCGGAACACCGACAGCGCCTCCGCCTGGCGCCCAGCGGCGCCGAGCACGCCGATGAGACCGGCCAGCACGGCTTCGTTGAACGGTGCCATCGATGCGGCCAGTTGCAGAGCCGCGAGCACCCGCTCCGGTCGGCCCATCGACACGGCAAGGTCCGCCGCCGCCGTGCACGCGTCGTAGAACTCGTTGTCAAGTGCGGCGAAAACGGTCGCGGCGAGCGTCCCCTCGGCGATACTGTCGCCCGCCGAGCCGTGCCAGAGCCCGAGCGCTCCGACGTAGTGATCGAGGGCCGCCTCGTGCTCGTGCCGGGTCAGCGCGGCCCTGGCGGCATCGACGAGTTCGCGGAAGGCGACGAGATCCAGCGCGGCGGAGCCGGCGAGGAAGAGGTAGGAATTGCCGCGACGGTGGAGGAACGAGCCGGCTTCACGGACGGGCAACAAAGGCTCGAACAGCCGTCGCAACGCGCCGACGTACTTCTGGAGAATGTTCACAGCAGACGCCGGGACGTCCTCGGCCCAGATCAGGTCGACCAACTCGCTCGTACTGATCGGCTTGCCCGCGCGGGCGAGCAGGATCGCGAGCAGGTACGACTGCTGCCGAGGCCCGGGGTCCAGTTCGACGCCGTCGCGCCAGATCCGCAACGGACCGAGAACCTGCAGCCGCAGAGGCGCAGCGGAGGAAGCCATTCCTTTTCCCGTTCCCAGCCTTGGACGGCCTTCGCCGCCATCCACCGTCCATGGTGTCTCAAGTCCCGTGACCGGCAAAGAGATTACCAAGATAGGGATGACCGTCACCATCGCGGCGGACACCTCCCGACGGTTTAGACGGTTTATGCGCCACCGGCACATGCACTAACGCTCACCGGCTCCGCCTTACTGGCCGATCACCAGGTCCCCGGTGGGCAGTGTCTGACAGGCCAGCCGCCAGCCCGCCTCCAACTCGTCGGCGGAGAACATCCCGCGGTCGTCGGTCTCGTAGGCACCGCACAGCACCCGCACCCGACAGGTACCGCAGGCGCCCTCGCCACACGACTGGGGCAGTGCGACGCCAACGGCGTTGGCGGCATCGAGGACCGACTGCCCGGGGCTACAAGGGAACGCCGGGGCGCCGACAGCCGTGCCGATCATGAACTTGGTGACACCGGCCGCCGCGGCAGCAACCGCGATGGCATGCGCCTTCTCCCGGCGGGTCTCCCTGCTCCGGCCCGACACGAACGCCTCGGTGCGGATGGCCTCTCGCGGCACCCCCAGTTCCGCCAGGCGGCCGATCAGGTCCTGCATCATGGGCGCCGGCCCGCACAGGTGCACGCGGGTCGACGGGCCCGCGTGGGGCAGCAACTCGTCGTAACCGATCCGGCCTTGCCGGTCGGTCACGAAGACCGACACCTCCAGCCCCGGCAGCCGGGACCGCAGCGCCTCGATCTCCGGCCCGAACAACACCTCGTCCTCGCTCCGGTAGCTCGCCAGCAGGACGACCCGCCCCGTGTGACCGACGTCGGCGGCCGCAAGCAGGACACTCATCAGCGGGGTGATCCCCACTCCCCCGGCGATGAGCAGGAGTGGGTCCGCCGCGCCTTTCGCGGAGCCCGGCTCCCAGGTGAACTCGCCATGCGGGCCGCTCACCCGCATCGCCAGCCCGGCCTCCAGATCCTGGTGCAGGAATCCCGAGCCCAGCCCGTCCGGCTCGTGCTTCACTGCGATCTCGACGAAACCGCTCTCCCCCGGACTGCTGCAGATCGAGTACGACCGCTCGATCGGCTCGACGGCGACGGGCAGGTCGACCTTCACGCACTGCCCGGCGACGAACGAGAACGGCATCGTGCCCCCGTCCAGGGATTCGAAGCGGAACCTCCGGACCGTCGGGGTCAGCACCTCGATGCGGGCCACGCGCAGATAGCCCTCCCAGGGCCCGGCCGCATCCCGGGTGATCCCGCCCGAACGGATGACCCGCCACATCGTCCCGAGCTGCCGCGGTTTCAGAACGGCATTGGCCACCATCAGCCCGCCCGCCAGCGCCCCCACCACACCGGAACCCCAGGCGTCCTGCCCCGCCACGAACAGACCCCTGACCGGAGTACGGCACCCGGCCCGCGCCGAGCGCAACCGCTGGGGAGTCGCCGCGAGCCCGTAGAAGGATCCCCGCACACTGCGCTGATACGTCTCGAAAGACAGCGGAGTCGCCAGCTCGGCGAACGCGATCGTCTCCCGGAAGCCGGGCCAGCGTTCCTCCAGGCGGGCGAGCAGCCGTTCGGTCAGCTCGTCCTTGAACTTCCGGTAGCTGTCCGGCCGTTCGGCCCCGGGCGTGCCGCGCCACTGGTCGACCACCTTGGGATCGACGAGTTCCAGCAGCTCCACCGTGTGGTGTCGGGCGGCCGGGTTGTTGAGCGAGGCGAAGGAGACGTACAGCGTGCCTTCCCCGGGCGGGCGGTCAACGCCGTCGGCCTCGTCGAGATCCGGCATGAACCAGTGGTTCTCGCCGCGCAGTCCGAACTCGGCCGGCGACCGGTCCAGTCCGAGAAACAGCATGACCGCCGACCGTTCCTCAGGCAGATCCGCCAGTTCGTGGCTCTTCCCGATCAGGGCGTACGTGTTGCGTACTCCGACCGCCGAGACGACGGTGTCCGTCCGCACCCGGTAGCGGCGGCCGGTAGCGGTGTCCTCGACGTCGACGCCGGCCACCTTGCCGCCTTCTAGGAGGACCTCGTGAACCGTCTGCCGGGGGCGCAGCTCCACGCCGTACCGTCGCAGGATCTCGAGAACGACCCGGTTGAGCTCCTGCGGGCCGCCCACCGGATGTGCGGTGCCGTCCATGAAGAAGGTCAGCGGGACCGCCCCGTGGTAGCCGAACGCGCTCGATGCCGGCGGAGTGCCGTAGAGCCCCCATCGGGCGGCCAAAACGGCCCGCAGGCGCGGATCGCGGAAGCTGCGGGCAACCTGGTCACGCAACAAACGGAACGTCGACGGGAAGAGCCGCTCGACGATGGGCGCGCCCGCTTTTCGTACGCCGTCGGGGAACGACGCGAGGACATTGCGCGCGGTCAGCCCGGCCATGGCCCAGCGCGTGGTCCGGAAGAATCGGTCGATCGCGTCGGACTCGGCAGGGAACCGTTCCTTCAGACGCTCACGGAACCGCTCCTTCCCGGCGGGGACGGCGAAATCGAACCCCGGGAAGTGCAGCGCGTCGTACTCGTCCGGCAGGGGCGAGAGCTGCGCCCTTCCGTCCGTCATGAACCCCAGGAACGGGCCGGCGCTCGCACTCACGTAATGCAGCCCGGTGCCGAAGCGGTATCGGCCGGCTCGGGAGAACTCGTGCGTCATCCCGCCGAGCGTGTAGTGCTGTTCGAGGACGAGCACACGCTTCCCGCCGAACTGCGCGATCGAGCGCGCCGCCGCGAGACCCCCCATACCCGACCCGATCACAACGACATCGACTTCCTCGTCCGACCCCATCGGCACCCCCAGTCATCTGTCCTCCGAGGCGCTCAGATTGGCCGGACCGGCTTGACGTCGACTGAATGACCAGTGAAGCCAGCCCGGAACCAGGTCCCGGGCGCATTCAATTCCCGTCCAGTGCGACGCCATAGCTTTCTGTCGGCCGTCATCCGAAGGAAAGGTTGGCCCATGGTGAGCGGAAATCCGACGATCGTGCTCGTACACGGAGCCTTTGCCGACGGCAGCGGCTTCAACGCCGTCGCCAAGCGACTTGTCGCCGACGGCCATCCCGTGGTCGCCGCGCCGAATCCACTGCGGGGGCTCGCCTCTGACGCGGCTCAGGTCAGGGCGCTGCTGGACAGCATCGAGGGACCGATCGTGCTGGTCGGGCACTCGTACGGCGGTGCGGTCATCTCAACTGCCGCCGCGGGAAACACGAAAGTGAAGGCACTGGTCTACCTGGCGGCGTTCGTGCCAGAGACGGGCGAGAGCGCGCAGGCACTGGTCGAGAAGTTCCCCGGTAGCACCGTGGGCGAGTCCCTGAAGCCGGTGCCGCTGCCCGACGGACAGGTGGACCTCTACATCGACCCGAAGGTCTTTCACCCCCATTTCGCGGCCGACGTGTCCGCGGAGGAGGCCGCCCTCTACTCGATCACGCAACGCCCGGCCACCGGCGCCGCCCTGGGCGAGCCCGCCACCGGCCCACAGGCGTGGCACACGATCCCGAACTACAACCTGATCAGCGGCGCCGACAGGATCATCCCCCCGGCGACGCAGGAGTTCATGGCCCAGCGCTCCGGCGCGAAGACCCAGGTGGTCGAGGGTGCTTCGCACATGGTGTTCGTCTCCCGGCCGGGTGCGGCGGTGGGCCTCATCGAGACGGCCGTGCGGGAGCAGACCTCAATCCGATGATCCACGGGAGGGAAAATGCACAAGAGCGAAAAGGCCATGAGGTGGGGCCTGCGGATCCACCTTTTCTGGTACGTCATCGCCAATGCAGCCCAGGTGGTGCTGTGGGCGATTCTCACATCCGACCACTTCTTCTGGCCTGTGTGGTCGATTCTGGGCTGGGGTATCGGGCTGCTGATCCACTTCTTGGCGATTCGTTCGAAGTTCCGATCACTCGCCCGGTCATCGGGTCTGTCCTTCGTGGATACCCCGGCCTTCAGGCCGGGGAGGAATCGAAGCTCCTGCGGAGCAGGGCAGGGCAAGCCGGTTCGCCGCCAGGGCGGACCGGGGTCCACCGTCCACCGGACAACACCCGCTGGCCATAAGGAAGTTGATACGGTGTGAGGCGTGACGCGGCAGGCCAAGCGGGCGTTCAAGTACCGCTTCTACCCCACCGGCGTGCAGGCGGCTGAGCTGTCGCGCACGTTCGGCTGTGTCCGCCTCGTCTACAACAAGGCGCTGGAGGAACGCACCCGGGCCTGGCACGGCGAGCAGCGCCGGATCTCCTACGTGCAGTCCTCCGCCGCGCTCACGCAGTGGAAAAAGACAGAGGAACTGGCCTTCCTGGCCGAGGTGTCCGCGGTCCCGCTGCAGCAGGCGCTGCGCCATCTGCAGACGGCGTTCGGGAACTTCTTCGCCAAACGCGCGAAGTACCCGCGCTTCAAGTCGCGCAAGAAGTCCCGCGCGTCGGCCGAGTACACACGCAGCGCCTTCACCTGGCGCAACGGACAGCTGACTTTGGCGAAGATGGCCGAGCCGTTGGACATCCGCTGGTCGCGTCCGCTGCCCGAGGGGGCGGAGCCGACCACGGTGACGGTGTCCCGCGACAGCGCGGGCCGCTGGTTCGTGTCCCTGCTGTGCCAGGACACCATCACCCCGGCCCCGGCCACCATAAACGCGGTGGGCCTGGACGCCGGGATCACCTCCCTGGTGACGCTGTCCACCGGGGAAAAGGTCGCCAACCCCCGGCACGAGCAGCGTGACCGTGCCCGCCTGGCGAAGGCGCAGCGGAAGCTGTCGCGCAAGGCGAAGGGCTTGGCGAACCGGGAGAAGGCTCGCCGGGAGGTCGCCCGGGTGCATGCGCGGATCGCCGACCGGCGTCGGGATTTCCTGCACAAGCTGTCGACTCGACTCGTCCGCGAGAATCAAACGGTCGTGATCGAAGACCTGAGCGTCCGCAACCTGCTGAAGAACGG
>NZ_JBIUUU010000036.1:0-79571 GCF_044742595.1 Streptomyces sp. NPDC087859
CCCGTGGGTAACATAAACACCACGGGTGCGCCACCGCACGCGTGGGCCCCCACAACCACCTCCCCCGGCGGCCCCCCCCCCCCCCGGGGGGGGGGGGGGGGGGCCCCCCCCCCCGGGGCCCCCCCCCACGACATACGCCGCCGGGTCGCGGTCGCCCGACGCCATGAGTGCCGTGCGGACCACGGCCGCCTGCTGTTCCGACGCCTCGCGGAGCTTCTTCGGGGTGATGTGGACGACCGTGATGCCGAGGCGCTCCAGGTGTTCGCGCTTGCGGGCGTACTCGGACCACAGGGCGTCCTCGTCCTGGCGGGGGGCCCGGGTGTCCAGTTCCACGGCCACCGCCTGCTCCGGCCAGTACGCGTCCAGGCCGCCCAGGTGGGGGCCGCCGGGGAGGCGGAGGTCGACGTTCCACACCGGGTCCGGCAGGCCGTGCTCGCGGACCATGCGGTACAGGCGGTCCTCCGCGATCGACCGGCCTTCCGCGAGCAGGGAGTCCACCGCGTCCACCACGTGCGGGCGGTTCAGCAGCTTCGCGTTGTTCAACTCACGGACCACCGCGGCCGGTTCGCAGTGGCCGCCCCGGACCGCCTCGGTGAGCAGCCGGCGTACCACTCCCGCGTCCGACAGTTCCGCCACCGCGTCGGCCAGGGCGCGGGGCACCGGGGCCACCGGGAGCCCCGTGACCTGCTGCGCGGCCGGCATGGACGTCGTACGGACGATGCGGGCGCAGCCCGTCGAGCGCAGCCGGCGCAGACGCGGGACCAGGACGTCCAGCTTGTCCTGCGACATCAGCGGGGGCGCCGACGTGAAGCCGTGCAGCGTCAGGGCCGCCAGGCCGGTGAGCATCGCCTCCGCGTACGTCGGGGCGTGCGGCTGCTCGGCTCCGGGCTGGGCCGGGACCCCCGCCGGGCGCTCCTTCGCCGTGTACATCAGGACCGCGTGCAGGCGCTCCTCGCTGGTCGGCGGGCCCGGGTGGAGCAGGATCACGCCCGGCAGGAGCTGCTGCCAGGGGCCGCCGGGGCGGCACTGCTCGTTCGCCTCCGAGGAGGAGACGCCGTGCGACCTCAACTGCGCGGCCGTCATCACCCGGCGGTGCACCTCCGAGAGGTGGCGGACCGGGCGGGGGGAGAGCGGGGGGACCGGGGTGTTGTGGTTCATGCAGCGGAGATTCCCGCCGTTGATCTGATTCCTAACCCCTGTTACGTGCCTGTCGACGAATGCGGACAAGGCGGTACTAAAGGACGGGTGTTCGGATGCCGAGTAGGCGGCGAAAACCCCTGGTCCGAATGGGGTGGACCAGGGGTTACGGCCGCTATTGCCTGAATTTCGTAACGGCTACCAAGAGCCCAAGCTCAGGGCAGAGATCGGTGGAGATCGGCGGCGGCCGGCGGTTCAGCCCGCCGTCGCGTCGCACTCCTGTCCACGCAACGCCCTTGCCAGGTCGTCCCGCGCCTCCAGCACCAGACGGCGAAGGGCCGGCGCGGCGTCCTCGTGCGCCGCCAGCCACCCGTCCGTCGCCTCCACCGTCGCCCGCGACTGCTGGAGCGAGGGGAACAGGCCGCCGACCACGTCCATGCCGATCTGGATCGAGCGGTCCGTCCACACCCGCTCGATCACCTCGAAGTACTTCGCCGCGTACGGCGCCAGCAACTCCCGCTGCGAGGACTGGTTCCAGCCCGAGATCGTCGCCCCGACCAGCGCGTTCGAGAGAGCGTCGGACTCCACCACCTGCGCCCACGCCTGCGCCTTCACCGCCGCCGACGGACGGGCCGCCAGACAGCGGACCTGGTGGCGCTTGCCCGACGCGGTGTCGTCGCGGGCCAGTTCGGCCGCGAGCGCCGACTCGTCCGCCACCCCGTGCGCGGCCAGCGGCTCCAGGAACGCCCAGCGCAGCTCCTGGTCCACCTCCAGACCGTCGATCCTCGCCGTTCCCTCCAGCAGACCCTGAAGCAGCTGGAGATCGGCCGCACCCGACGCCACCGTCGCGAAGAACCGCGCCCACGCCAGCTGGTGCTCGCTGCCCGGCTCCGCCAGCCGCAGCTCCTTCAGCGCGCCCTCGGCCAGCAGCCGCTCGCCGGTCGGAGCCCACTCCGGGGTCACGTAGTTGACCAGCGAGGAGTTCGCCCACGCGTGCAGCATCTGCAGCACGCCGATGTCCGACTCCCGGCCCGCGAACCGCAGCACCAGGTCCACGAAGTCCCGGGCGGGCAGCAGCGCGTCCCGCGTCATGTTCCACAGCGCCGACCAGCACAGGGCGCGGGCGAGAGGATCGGTGAGGTCCCCCAGATGCCCCTTGAGGGTCTCCAGGGAGCCCGTGTCGAACCGCGTCTTGCAGTACGTCAGGTCGTCGTCGTTGACCAGGACGAGCTCCGGCGCCGGCGCACCCGCCAGCTCCGGCACGACCGTCCGCGGCCCCTCGACGTCCACCTCCACGCGCGCGTACCGCTCGACCGACCCGTCCGCGCCCTTGCGGTACAGGCCCACCGCCACCCGGTGCGGCCGCAGTTCGGGGTGGGACTCGGCGGCCTCCTGGATCACGGCGAGTTCGTCCACCCGGCCCTCGGGGTTCAACAGCACCTGCGGGGTCAGGGAGTTCACCCCGGCCGTCTGGAGCCACGACCGCGACCAGGCCGCCATGTCCCGGCCGCTGGTCTCCTCCAGCACCGACAGCAGGTCACCGAGGCGGGTGTTGCCGTACGCGTGCCGCTTGAAGTAGCGCCGCGCGCCCTCGAGGAACGCGTCCTGCCCGACGTACGCCACGAGCTGCTTCAGCACGGAGGCGCCCTTGGCGTACGTGATGCCGTCGAAGTTGAGCTTGGCGTCCTGGAGGTCGCGGATGTCCGCCGTGATCGGATGCGTCGACGGCAGCTGGTCGGCGCGGTACGCCCAGGCCTTGCGGCGGTTGGCGAAGGTGATCCAGGCGTTCTCGAAGCGGGTCGCGCCGACGTTGGCGAACGTGCCCATGAAGTCCGCGAAGGACTCCTTCAGCCACAGGTCGTCCCACCACACCATGGTGACGAGGTCGCCGAACCACATGTGGGCCATCTCGTGCAGGATGACGTTGGCCCGCGCCTCGTAGGACGCCTGCGTCACCTTGCCACGGAAGATGTACTCCTCGCGGAAGGTCACCAGGCCCGGGTTCTCCATCGCGCCCAGGTTGTACTCGGGCACGAACGCCTGGTCGTACTTCCCGAAGGGGTACGGGTAGTCGAAGTGCTCGTGGAAGAAGTCCAGGCCCTGCTTGGTGATCAGGAAGACGTCGTCGGCGTCGAAGTGCTTCGCCAGGCCCTTGCGGCACAGGGCGCCGAGGGGGATCTCCAGCGTCGTACCGTCGCCCAGATCGCGGGAGTAGGAGTCCGTCACGTAGTGGTACGGGCCCGCCACGACACAGGTGATGTACGTCGAGATCGGCTTCGTCTCCGCGAAGCGCCACACGCCCTCGGACCGTTCCCCGACGCCGTTGCTCCACACCGTCCAGGCCTCCGGCGCCCGCACCTCGAAGCGGAACGGGGCCTTGAGGTCCGGCTGCTCGAAGTTGGCGAAGACGCGGCGGGAGTCGGCCGGCTCGTACTGCGTGTAGAGGTAGACCTCGCCGTCCTCGGGGTCGACGAAGCGGTGCAGGCCCTCGCCGGTGCGGGAGTAGGCGCACTGGGCGTCCACGACCAGCTCGTTGTCGGCGGCCAGGTCCTCCAGGAGGATCCGGGAGCCGTCGAAGACCTCGCTCGGGTCCAGATCCTTGCCGTTGAGTGAGACGGCCGTCACACTCGGCGCGATCAGATCCGCGAAGCTGGACGCGCCGGGCTCGCCGCACCGGAAGCGGATCGTGGTCACGGACCGGAAGGTGCGCGGCGCCTCGTCCCCGCCGCCCACGGCGGAGCGGACGTCGAGGGACACGTCGTACCCGTCGACGGACAGCAGGGCGGCCCGCTCCCGGGCCTCGTCGCGGGACAGATTCTCACCGGGCACGGGCGGCACTCCCTCGGGGGGTGTTCGGTATGTGGACAGCACCGATCCTGCCATGTGCCCCTGACGCGCGGCAGCAGGGAATGAGGGGCGGGAGCGGGGAATGGCGCGGGGTGCGGTCGGTGTTCCCTCTTTCAATCGAACACTTTCCTTAGGAGACGCATGTCCGAGACCGGCTCCACCAAGACGCCCGTCGACTTCTGGTTCGACCCGCTGTGCCCCTGGGCCTGGATGACCTCCCGCTGGGTCCTCGAAGTGGAGAAGGTCCGGGACATCGAGGTGCGCTGGCACATCATGAGCCTGGCCGTCCTCAACGAGCCGAAGATCGACGAGCTGCCCGAGGAGTACCGCGAGCTGCTGGAGACCAAGGCCTGGCAGCCGATCCGGGTGGTCACCGCGGCCTGGCAGAAGCACGGCTCCGACATTCTCGGCCCGCTCTACACCGCACTCGGCACCCGTATCCACAACGAAGGCCAGGGCCCGACGCGCGAGGCCGTCGAAGGCGCTCTGGCGGACGTCGGCCTGCCCGCCGACCTGATCGAGTACTTCGACCAGAAGGACTTCGAGTTCGACGCCGAGCTGCGCGCCTCCCACAAGGAGGGCATCGAGAAGGTCGGCCAGGAGGTCGGCACCCCGGTCATCGCCGTCCCGGGCCCCGACGGCGAGCAGATCGCCTTCTTCGGCCCGGTCGTCACCCCGGCCCCCAAGGGCGACGACGCGGCAAGGCTCTGGGACGGCACGCTCGCGGTCGCGTCGGTGCCGGGCTTCTACGAGATCAAGCGCACCCGCACCAAGGGCCCGGACTTCAGCAACCTGTGACCGGCGCGGTCAGCCGAAACTCGCGGGAAGACTGAAGCCCTTCGACTGGTTCCAGCGCGGCTGGACCCACAGGCACTGCCCCGCCGCGGTGCCGCCCTGACACCTGAAGTACCCGGGGGCCTCCTTCTTCCCGCGCAGTGACTCGATGTACGTCTCCTCCGCCTTGTTGACCTTGCGGAACGCATACGCCCTGCCCTTGGGGCATGTGGGGCAGTGGATGTAGTCGGACATACGGACCTCCCCCTGGTCGGAAGGGGAGCGTAGGCCCGCCGCCCCGGGTGACGTGAGCCCGGAATCCGTCAGTTCTCGGCGGCCTTCTCCTCGCGGAACTTGTCGGGGAGGCGGCCGCCGTCGTTCTTGTTGAGGTGGCGGTAGTACGAGAGACAGCCCTCGGCGGTGCAGCGCCACAGGTTGTCCACCCGGTACCCGGCGCCCTTGTCCTCGCGCACCGCCGTCTTCTCCGCCTCGGTGAGAAGCCGGAAGTCCTCCATGGTCCCGCAGGTCGGGCAGGCCAGCTTGCGCGTCCCCATCAGCCCCTCCTCGCGATCACCGCCAGATCCGGGAAGTCCGTCACCACCGCGTCGACTCCCAGCCCGTAGTACAGCGCGTATTCGGCGAACGCGTCCCCGAAATCGTTCGCTCCGCTTCCGCGCCGGAAGGCCGCGGGCAGGAACTGGTTCTCCGCGCGGAAGGTGTACGGCCCCACTCTCAGCCCCGCCGCGTGCGCGTCCGCCAGCAGGGTCGACGCGGCGACCGACGACTTGTCCGGCCCGATCCACGCCGCATACCGCGCGATCCGCGCCAGCCCCGCCGGGGTCATCATGTCCGCGTACGTCGTCGGATCACCCGCCGAGGCCAGGTCGTACGGCCCTCCCGTCGTCCCCAGCGCCTGCCACAGCGGCACGCCGAGCCCCGTCATCCGCCGCAGGCTCGTCGGCTCGAACGACTGCACGACGCACTCGCGCGGCCCGAGGCGGTTGCGGCGGATCAGGGCGGTCAGCCGCGGCTCCAGCTCCAGGCCGATCGAGCGGAAGTACGTCGGGTGCTTGGTCTCGGGGAAGACGGCGATCGTGCGGCCCGACGACCGCGACAGCCTCCGCGCCAGATCCACCACCTCCTGGAAGGTGAGGATCCGCTCCCGGCCGTCGAAGACCGTGTTGCGGTTGCGGACCAGCGGCAGACGTTCCACCGCCCACAGCGTCTTCAGCTCCGCCAGCGTGAAGTCCTCGGTGAACCAGCCGGTCACCGACCGCCCGTCCACCGTCTTCGTCGTACGACGGTCCCCGAACTCCGGGTGCGACGCCACGTCCGTCGTCTGCGAGATCTCGTTCTCGTGCCGGACCACCAGCACGTGGTCCTTCGTCGGCACCAGGTCCGGTTCGATCCAGTCGGCGCCGACCTGGACGGCGTACGTGTAGGAGGCGGCGGTGTGTTCCGGGCGCCAGCCGGCGGCTCCCCGGTGTCCGATCACCAGGGGCCGCCCCCTTCCGGGATCCGCCGCGTGGGCGGGCACGGCCGCGGTCACCGGGGTGGCCGCGGCCGCGAGCAGGACGGATCGACGTCTTATGTCAGTCATGCGACTCCCCATTCCCGTACGGCGATTCAGTCGCGCGCCCGGTCGCGGGCCGCCGTCAGCCGCGCCAGATGCTCCTCGTGCCCCTTCGCGTAGTACGCCACCCGCTCGGCGTCCGGCTCCACCACCGACGTCGGCCGCGTCCACGCCTCGGCGTCCAGCTCCACCCCGTACCGCTCGGCCGCCGCGAGCACCGCGCCCCGCGCCCCCACCTCGCCCTCGACGACCCGCAGCGGACGGCCGAGCACGTCGGACAGCAGCCGCATCCAGGCGGGGCTGCGGGTGCCGCCGCCGCACACGGCGAGGGAACCGGTCAGGCCCGCCGCCTCCAGGCAGTGCCGGGCCGCGTACCCGATGCCCTCGCAGGTGGCCCGGACCAGGTCGGCCCGTGTCGACTCCAGGGAGACGCCGGTGAGTTCGGCGCGCAGCCGGGGTTCGACGAAGGGCGCGCGCTCGCCCGAAGGAGCGAAGTACGGCAGGACACGGACCCCGTTCGCGCCCGGCGGGGTCTTCGCGAGCAGGCCGTCGACCTCCTCGTGCCGGACGCCCGTCGTCGACAGCACCCAGTCCAGGGCCGCCGTGCCGACCATCGCCGGCATGGCGCGCAGCCAGTGGCCCGGGCGATCGGTGCAGATGTACAGGCCGGCCGGCTCACCGGTCAGGTCCACGTCGCCGGTGGCGACGAGGCTGGCCAGACAGGTGCCGACGATCAGCAGACCGTCGCCGGGCGCGGTCACGCCGGCGCCCAGTGCGCAGGCGGGCAGGTCGTAGGGGCCGTCGGCGACACGGGTGCCGGCCGGCAGGCCCTCGCCGCGCGCCTCGGCCGTGGCGACCGGGTCGCTGACCGGGGCCAGCAGACCGCGCCGGTGGGTCAGGCCCAGCAGCTCGACGACCCGGTTGTCGTAGGTGCGCGAGCGCGGGTCCAGGAACGGCATCGACGCGTCCGACACGTCCGTCGTCGCCCGGGCGGCCCCCGTCAGCCGCTGGAACACCATGTCCTTGCAGTAGACGGCCGCCGACGCCGCGTCCAGCGACTTCGGGTCGTGACTGTCCAGCCAGGCCAGCAGCGGCCCCGGACAGCCCGGGAACATGGCACTGCCCGTCCGCCGGAACACCGTCTCGAACGTGCCGTCCGCCAGCCACCGGTCGACCAGCTCGTGCGCCCGGCCGTCCATCCAGGACGCCGCCGAACGCACCGGACGGCCCTGCGCGTCGACCAGCCACACCCCGTCGCCCTGCCCCGTGAGCCCGGCCAGCTCCACGGGCCCGGGCACGCGCGAGGTCACCTCCTCCAGGACGGCGACGACCGCCCCGTACACCTCGTCCATGTCCTGCTCGACGAAACCGCCGTGCAGGGCGAGGCCCACCGGGCGGGCGGCGACGGCCAGTTCACGCCCCGAGCCGTCGAAGGCGGCGGCCTTGACCGTGGACGTGCCCACATCGATCCCCACGTACATGAGCGCCTCCTCGTGCCTCAGGTCAGACAGTGCGCCGGGGGTTCCCCGCGCAGCCAGCGGCCCACTTCCTCCGCCGCGATCCGTGCCGCCTTCTCCGCCACCGCGCGCGACGCCCCGCCCAGATGCGGGGTCATCACCACCCGTTCCGCCAGCCCCAGCAGCCGTGAGTCCGCCGGCACCGGCTCCCTCGCGTACGTGTCCAGCGCCGCCGCCGACAGCCGCCCGCTCTCCAGGGCGTCGCACAGCGCCTCCTCGTCCAGGAGGGGGCCGCGGGCCGCGTTGACCACGACCGCGCCCGGCGGGAGCAGCGCCAGTTCACGGGCGCCGATCAGGCCCCGGGTCTCCTCGGTCAGACGGGCGTGCAGGGTGATCACGCGGGACCTGCGCAGGAGTTCGTCGAGGGACGGCACCCGCAGACCGTGGATCTCGCCGCGGACGTAGGGGTCGTGGACCATGACCTGCGCGCCGAAGGCGCAGAGCACCCGGGCGACCCGGCTGCCCACCGCGCCGTAGCCGACGAGCCCGACCGGGAGGTCCTCCAGCTCCAGCCCGCTGTTCTCGTAGGTGTAGTACGCCGCCCCCTCCCAACTTCCCTGCCCGGCGAGGAGGTGGTGGGCCTGGGGGATACGGCGGAGAGCGGCCAGCAGCAGGCCCACGGTGAACTCGGCGGTGGCGGCGGCGTTGCGCCCGGGGGTGAAGCAGACACGGACGTCGTGCGCCTTGGCCGCCTCCAGGTTGACGTTGACCGGACCGCCCCGGCAGACGACCACCAGGCGCAGTGAGGGTGAGGCGGCCAGGACCCGTTCGGTGACCGGGCCCATCTGTGTGACCAGCACCTCCGCACCGGACAGCGCCCCGATCAGCTCCTCCTCGGCGTCGCTCGCCTCCATGACCTCCGCGACCGGCCCGAACGGCTCCAGGGGCCAGCCGAGCGTCAACTCACTTATCTCCACGGACTGTTCGCCGACCTCGTCGGCCACCGCGCGGGCGATCAGGCCCGGCAGGACGAAGTGGTCGCCGGCTGCCGTGATCCGCAGGATCTCGCTCATCGCAGGGTGTCTCCCGTCTCGGCGTCGAAGACATGGGTGAGGTCCGGGTCGGCGGTCACACGGACGTCGTCGCCGTGGGCCAGCCGCACCTCCGGGTCGGTGAGGACGACCAACTCGACGCCCTGAAGGGCCAGCGTGGCGATGCCCGACTCCAGCAGGGGCTCGTGCGCCACGACCCGCGCGGGCAGGCCCTCGCCCCCGGACAGCCGCAGATCCTCCGGGCGGATCCCGACCACCACCTCCCGGCCCGCCGCCACCGGCACCGGGAGCGCGAGCCGCACCGACTCCGAGAGACGGGCCCGGCCGTCGTCGGTCGCGACGCCCTTCAGCAGGTTGATCGCGGGTTCGCCGACGAAGTCGGCCACGAAGACATTGGCGGGGCTGTCGTAGATCTCGTACGGCGTGCCCAGCTGCTGGATCACCCCGTCCCTCATCACGGCGATCCGGTCGGCGAGGGAGAGGGCCTCCTCCTGGTCATGGGTGACGAGGATGGTCGTATGGCCCAGATCCCGCTGGATGCGCTTGAGTTCACGGCGCGTGGTGTCGCGCTGGGCCGCGTCCAGATGGGAGAGCGGCTCGTCCAGGAGCAGCACGTCCGGTTCGCGGATCAGGGCGCGGGCGAGGGACACGCGCTGCTTCTGACCGCTGGACAGGCCCGCCGGGCGGGCGTCGAGGAGGTCGGTCAGGCCGACCCGTTCGGCGATGTCCGCCACCTTCCGGGAGACGTCCCCGCGGGCGGCGCGGCGCCGCGCCCTCAGCCCGAACGCCAGGTTCTCCGCCACCGTCAGCGGCGGATACAGCGCGTAGTTCTCGAAGGCGACGCCCATGTTGCGGGCCTGCGCGGGGCTCTGGATCACCGACCGCCCGTCCACCAGGATGTCCCCGCCGGTGACCGTCTCCAGACCGGCGATCATCCGCAGCGTGGTGGACTTGCCGCACCCGGACGGGCCCAGCAGCCCGAGCAACTCCCCCGATCGCAGGGCGAGATCGAGGCCCCGTACGGCGTCCACGGCCGGGCGTCCCCGTGCACGGTACGTCTTGCGCAGCTCACGTAACTCCAGCTGGGTCATCGCCGCCCCTCGTCGCGTTCGTCGCGTTCGTGGCACAGACCTCGTACCGGACCTTGTGCTCGTCCAGGTCCCGCAGCGCGTCCGCCGGCGCCCCGTCGTCGACCAGCACCAGGTCGAAGCGGGACAGGGGGGCGACGCGGTGCAGGGCGGTCCGGGAGAGCTTGGTGTGGTCGATCAGCAGGACGTTGCGGGCGGCCGAGTCGAGCATCGCCCGTTTCACCGACACGATGTGCTGCTCCTGGTGGTAGGCGTATCCGCCGTGCACGGCCGACGTGGACGCGAAGCAGACGTCCACGCGCAGCGACTGGACCGCCTCGACGCAGGAGACGCCGAGGAAGGAGGAGTGCAGGGGGTCGTAGTCGCCGCCGAGGGCCATCAGATGGATGCCGCGCTGGTCGGACAGGAGGTTGAGCGCCTCCAGGAAGTTGGTGACGACCGTCAGCGGGGTGATCTCGCCCAGGCGGAGTCCGCGGGCTATCTCCAGGGTGGAGGTGGAGTCGTCCAGCATGATCGCCATGCCGGGTTCGATCAGCTTGAGCGCGTGGTCGGCGACGGCGGCCTTCTCCGCCCGCATGGTCTTCAGGCGGTACTGCACGTTGGACTCGAAGACCCCGGACGGCTGAGCGGTCACGCCGCCCCTGAACTTCCTGACGATCCCCTGCCGTTCGAGCTCGTCGAGGTCCCGGTGGATCGTCATCAGGCTCACCCCGAACCGCTCGGCGAGCTCGGCCGCGGTCGCCGAGCCGTCGGCGAGGACCTGCTCCGCCATGGCGGACTGGCGGGCCGCGGGACCCTGCTGTGCGCTGTTGCTCATCGTTTCCCGATCCGTCGTCCTGGGCGCTCCGGCCGGTCGGCCTCGAACAGCAGCAGGTTCTCAGGCCGGACCGTCAGCCGTACCGGATCGTCGGGACGCAGCCCGGTGGTGTCGGCCCGGGGCGCCACCAAGGACACGTGCTGCTCGCCGAGGCGGACGGTGACCTCGACGGCCCGGCCGAGGACCTCGGTTACGTAGACGGTGCCGGTGAGTTCGAGGCCCTGGCCGTTCAGGGCGATGTCCCTGGGGCGGACCCCGACGAGGACGTCCGTCCCCGGCGCGGCCTTCACCGACAGCGGCAGCTCGACCTTCCCGTCCGCCGACCGGAAACCCCCGTCCTCGGTCACGGTCCCCGGCAGCAGATTGATCCGCGGCCGCCCGAACGCCCGCGCCACCTCCGTGTCGTGGGGCCGGTACCAGATCTCCTCCCGCGTCCCCGTCTGCACGATCCGCCCCTCACGGATGACCCCGATCCGGTCGCCGAGCGCCAGTGCCTCCACGGAGTCGTGGGTGACGTACAGGGTCGTCGTGCGCCGTACCGCCCCGATCGCCTTCAGCTCGGCCCGCATCTGCTGGCGGAGCTTGGCGTCGAGGTGGCTGAGTGGCTCATCCAACAGGAAGGCGCGTGCGGGCCGGACCAGCACACGGCCGAGGGCGACGCGCTGCCGCTGACCATTGGACAACTGACCGACTGGCCGATCCAATAAGCCACTGATCCCGAGGAGTTCGGCGATCGCGCCGATCCGCTCCCGGGCCTCGGTGGCAGGCAGCCGATAGCGCGGCGAGCGCAACGGCGAGGCCAGATTGTCGTACGCGGACCGGTGCGGATACAGGGCGTAGCTCTCGAAGCACATCGCGACGCCACGGTCGTACGGCTCGATGTCCCGCATGTCCCTGCCGTCGATCTCGACCGTCCCGGCGTCGGGGAGCTCCAGCCCCGCGACGGTCTTCAACGTCGTGGTCTTGCCGGCCCCCGAGGGACCGAGCAGACAGAAGAACTCGCCCTCTCGGACCTCCAGTTCGAGCCCGTCGAGGGCCGTGACCTTGCCGTACGTCTTGCTGACCCCCCGCAGCCCGATCACGACTTCACCGCCCCGAACGACAGCCCCCGCACCAGATACCGCTGGATGGTCAGGGCGAGCAGCAGCGGCGGTACGACGGAGACCAGGGCCGCCGCCGCCGTGAGGTTGTACTTGGGGCGGTCGCCGCCGAGGAAGGACAGCGCGCCGACGGTCACCGTCTGGGCCTCGTTGGAGGTGAGGATGAGCGGGAAGACGAAGTTGTTCCAGGCGAAGATGAAGGCGAGCAGCGACACGGCCGCCACTCCCGGCTTGACCAGGGGGAGGGCCACCTTGAAGAAGGCCTGTTTGCGGGTGTAGCCGTCCAGCAGGGCCGCCTGCTCCAGCTCCGGGGTCAGATCGGCGAAGTAGGACCGCATGATCCACACGATCAGCGGCAGGGTGACCAGCTGGAGCACCCAGATCATGCCGACGTACGTGTCGAACAGGCCGAGCTTCTGGTACAGCACGAACAGCGGGATGATCACGGTCAGTTCGGGTGCGAACCGGAACGACAGCAGGGTGAACATCAGGTTCTCCGAGCCCTTGAACCGCCATCGCGCCGACGCGTACGCCGCCGGCAGTCCGACCAGCAGCGACAGCAGCACCGCCCCCAGCGACACCACCAGGCTGTTGACGAAGAACCGCACGAAGGGGATGCCCTCGCTGTCGCCGAGGACCGTGCGGTAGCCGTCGAGGGTGGGGGAGAAGGAGAAGTAGGTGCTGAAGAGCTCGTTCGTGGGCTTCAGGGACAGGATCAGCATCCAGGCGATCGGGAAGAGCGCGAAGACGAAGTAGACGATGAGGGCGGCATCCGCCAGCCAGCCCGACAGGCGCTTGCGCAGGCTCATTCGGGGGCCACCTCCGCCGCCTTCCGCTGGATCTTCCCGAGATGGCGTACGAGCACCATCGCGGCCAGGTACACCACGGCCCACAGCACGATCGTGTAGCTGATCCCGAAGGAGTACCGCTGGAAGCGGATCGCCTCCAGGTACGCCCGGATCTGGAGGACGACGGTCGAGTCGCCCGGGCCGCCCTCGGTGAGGGCGTAGATGATGTCGAACACCTTCAGCGAGTCCATGAACCGGAAGATCACCGCGACCAGGACGTACGGCCACAGCATCGGCAGGGTGAGCCGGCGGAAGGTGTACCACCAGCTCGCCCCGTCGACGGCCGCCGCCTCGAAGGGGGAGGTCGGCAGCGACCGCAGTCCGGCGAGAGCGAGGATCGCGACGAACGGTGTGTAGACCCACACGTCCACGGCGATCGACGACAGCAGCGCCCCGCTCGGGGTGTCCGTCCACTGCACTCCGCCCAAGCCCACCGGCTTCAGCAGGTAGTTGACCACCCCCACCGACGGTTGCAGCATCAGCTTCCAGATGATCGCCGCGATCACGGGGGCGATCATCAGGGGCAGGATCAGGATCTTCTCCAGCACCCGGCCGACGATCGACGAGCGGTGCAGCAGCAGGGCGACGGCGACCCCGAGAAACGTCTCGGCGGCGGCCGCGCCGACCGCGTACAGCACCGTCACCCAGGCCGAGTTCCAGAAGGCGTCCTGGGTGAAGACGGTCTGGTAGTTCTCGAACCGCACCATGTCGGGCTGGGGTTTGCTCGCCGAGAAGTCGAAGAGCGTGTAGTACAGCCCGAGTCCGAAGGGATAGAGGATCCCGCAGGTCAACAGCAGGGCGGGGACGATCAGAACGTACGGGCGCAGGGCGAGCCGCATGGCTAGTCCACCTTGTCGGCGAGGTCGCCCGCCAGACCGTTGAGCACCGACTCGGCGTTCTTGCCGCCGTAGATCTCCTGGAGGGCCGCGGCCCAGCTGGTGGTGGCGTCGAAGAACTGCGCCTGCGGAGTGAACTGGATCTTCGTCTGGTCGACGACGGTCTCGAAGGTCTCGATGAAGCCGGGCAGGCTCTTCATCTTGTCCTGGTAAGCGGCGTCGTCGGCGACCGACTTCCGTACCGGGTCGATGTGGTTGTGGGTGATCGCGCTCCGGCGCAGGTGTTCCTTGCCGGTGGCCCACTGGAGGAAGAGCCAACTGGCGCTCTTCTTCTTGCTCTTGGCGTTCATGCCGAGCGACCAGATCCACATGTTGGTGGCGAGCGAGCCGTCGGGCCCCTTCGGCCCCGGGTGGAAGGCGATCTTCCCGGAGGCCGGGCTGGCGCCCTTCACCGCCTGGAAGTACGCGGCCGTGTCCGCGTCGAACAGCATCCCGGCCTTCTTCGCGCCGAGGTCGCTGGAGCACTGGTACCAGGTGTACGACGTCCAGGACGGCGGACCGCCCTGCTTGACCATGCCGGCCCAGTCCTCGGTGAACGCGATCGCCTCGGGGGTGTTCATGGCGGGCGTGAGCCTGTCACCGCTGACCGTGAAGTCGTGCAGGCCGTTGCGGGCGTACATGGTCATGAAGCCGGGATGGATGGTGGCCCAGCTGCGGGAGCCGCGGACGGCGATCCCGTACATGCCGTCGAACCCGGCGCCGGGTGCCTTGTCCTTGATGACCCCGGCGATCTCGCGTAACTCGTCGAAGGTCTCGGCCGGTCGGAGGCCGAGCTTCTTGAACACCTCGGTGTTGTAGGCGACGACGTTCGTCTCCCACCCCCACGGCAGCGCGTACTGCCCGCCCTGCCCGAGCGGGGCACCGGCCTTCAGCGACCACTGGTCGGCCTGGAGCAGGTTGGGGAAGAAGTCGGCCTGGTCCCATTCGGCGCCGGTGGCCGCGGAGTTGCGCATCCAGGGCCCGAGATCCTCCAGCCAGCCCGGTGGCCCGTACTGCCACACCATGTACGCGCCGAGCATGAAGACGTCGTAGGAGGCGCGTCCGCCGGCCAGGTCCACGGTGAGCTTGTCGAAGTAGTTGTCCTCGGGGAAGACGTCGTACTCGACCTTGATGCCGGTCCGCTCGGTGAAGGCCTTGAGGTCGGCGATGAGCGCGTCCGTGTAGGGGTGCTTGTTGAGCAGCGCCTTGACGGTCGTGCCCTGCTCGCGCTTCCAGTCGAAGGCGCCGGTGACGTCGTCCGCGGCCGAGCCGTCCCCCTTGTCGTCGTCCCCGCCGAATCCGGCACCGCAGGCGGACAGGACGGGGGCGGCTGCCAGGGCGGCGCCGAGCGCGAGGAAACGCCGGCGGTCGTGCGCGTGCGTGTCCATCCGTGACCTCCAGGTGGGGCTGGGTCCGGTGTGCTCTGCTCACACGTCGAGTCGACTCGATAACAGAGGGTGTAACGGCGGAAGAGGGCCGTCAATCCCTCGCGCACGGGTAAATCTCAGTGCAGAGTGAGAAGTTCACGGTGTGGGATGTGCGGGAGGCCGGGATGTCGCAGGAGGCATGGCTCGGGATCGACCTCGGTACGCAGAGCGTGCGGGTCCTGGTCGTCGGCGCCGACGGAGCGGTCCTGGGCAGCGGTACGGCCCCGCTGGACGGGCGGCGCGACGGGCCGCGGCACGAGCAGGATCCGGGGGAGTGGTGGACGGCGGTGTGCACGGCGTCCGGTGCGGCGCTCGGGGACGGCTCCCGGCGTATCGCGGGCCTCGCGGTGTGCGGCACCTCCGGGACCGTACTGCTGACGGACCCCGCCGGACGGCCCGTGACCCCCGCGCTGATGTACGACGACGGCCGGGCCTGGGCCGAGGCGGAGCGGCTGCGTTCGGCGGGCCTCGCGGTGCAGCACACCTGGGGGCTGCCGAAGGCGCTGTGGCTGGCCCGCACCCATGGACGGGGAACCGTCACCCACCAGCCCGACCTCATCACCGCCCGCCTGATCGGCCGGCCCGTCCCCACCGACTCCAGTCACGCCCTCAAGACGGCCTACGACGTCGCGGCCGACGTGTGGCCCGACGTCCCCGGCGCTCTCGGGCTGCCGGACGTCGTCCGCCCCGGCACCCTGCTCGGCGAGGTCTGCCCGGCCGCCGCGGAGGCCACCGGCATCCCCGCCGGCACCCCCGTGATCGCCGGCATGACCGACGGCTGCGCGGCCCAGATCGCGTCCGGCGCCCTGCGCGAGGGCTCCTGGAACTCCGTGCTCGGCACCACCCTCGTCCTCAAGGGCGCTTCCCCCGTCCCCGTCCACGATCCCACCGGCGTCGTCTACAACCACCGTGCACCGGACGGGAGTTGGCTGCCCGGCGGCGCCTCCAGCGTGGGCGCCGGGGTGCTCACGGCGGCGTTCGCGGGGGCGGATCCGGCGGCGATGGACGAGCGGGCCGCGGCGCACGAGCCGGCCGGCGCGATCGCCTACCCCCTCGTCTCCCCGGGCGAGCGCTTCCCCTTCCTCGCCCCGCAGGCCACCGCTCTGGTCCTCGGCGAACCCGCGGGCGACGCCGACCTCTGGGCGGCCCTCCTCCAGGGCGTCGCCTTCGCGGAACGCCTCTGCCTGGACTACCTCCACCACCTCGGCGCCCCCCTCGACGGCCCCCTCGCCTTCACCGGCGGCGGCGCCCGCAGCCCGTACTGGAACCAGCTCCGCGCCGACGTCCTGGGCCGCCCCGCCCGGATCCCGGAACAGACCGAACCGGCTCTGGGCATGGCGGTGCTGGCGGCCCACGGCGTCACCGGCGAGGCGCTGCCGGACATCGCCGAGGGCATGGTCCGCATCCGTACGGTCGTGGCACCGCGCCCCGGCCGTACGGCTCTGTTCGCGGAGCCGTACGCCAGGCTCGTGACCGAGCTGACCACCCGCGGCTGGCTGCCGGAACCCGTCGCGGCACACGCGTACAGCCGCCTCACCCCGGATACTGCGGACTCATGAGCACGATCCTGCTGCTGGCCCGCCATGGCCAGACCGTCTGGCACGCCGAGAACCGCTACGCGGGGGTGAGCGACGTGGCCCTCACCGACGAGGGCCGGGCGCAGGCCGCGGCGCTGGGACGGTGGGCCGCCGCGCACCCGGTCGACGCGATCTGGACGTCCCCGGTCTCCCGGGCCGTCATCACGGCACAGCCCGCCTGCGAGGCCCTCGCCCTCACCCCGTACCGCGAACCCGACCTGCGCGAATGCGACTTCGGGGTGGTGGAGGGCCGTACCCTCGCCGAGTTCGAGGCCGAGGACCCCGGGGCGGCGGAGGCCTTCCGCGCCGACCCGGTGGCGCACCCGTTCCCCGGCGCCGAGGACCCGGTCGCAGCCGCCGCACGGGGCGCGGCCGCCCTGCGCCGCATCGCGGCCGCCCACCCCTCCGGGCGTGTCCTGGTCGTCGCGCACAACACCCTGTTCCGTCTGGTGCTGTGCGAACTGCTGCACATCCCCCTGCGCGACTACCGGCGGGTGTTCCCTCGGCTACACAACGCGGCGGTCACCGAACTCCGTGTGACCAGCGACGATTCCTACGCACTTCTCTCCCTCAATGTGCCCTGTGAGCAGGGCGAGTCGTAGCACCATGGCCCCATGACGGAGATCGACACCTCGGTGCCCCACTCGGCCCGCATCTGGAACTACTGGCTGGGCGGCAAGGACAACTACCCCGTGGACGAGGCCGCCGGCGACGCCTACACCGCCGTCTTCCCCGGCATCGTCACCATCGCCCGCAGCAGCCGTGCCTTCCTCGGCCGCAGCATCCGGTACCTCGTGGAGGAGGCGGGCGTACGCCAGTTCCTGGACGTCGGCACCGGGCTCCCCACCGTCGACAACACCCATGAGGTCGCGCAGCGCGGCGCCCCCGAGTCGAAGATCGTCTACGTCGACAACGACCCGCTCGTCCTCGCCCACGCCCGCGCCCTGCTCACCTCGACGCCGGAGGGTGTGACGTCGTACGAGGACCTGAGCCTGTACGACCCCGAGCGCATCCTTCAGGCGGCGGCCAAGACCCTCGACCTCACCCGGCCGACGGCCCTGATCATGAGTGGCATCCTCGGCCACGTCGCCGACTACGACCAGGCCCGCGAGCTCGTCACCCGCCTCCTGGCCGGCCTCCCCTCGGGCAGTTACCTCTCGCTCAACGAAGGGTCACGGGGCACCGACCCGGACTACGAACACGCCCAGGACGCCTACAACGAGACCGGTGCCGTTCCGTACTTCCTGCGCCCGATCGAGCAGATCACCGGGTACTTCGAGGGTCTGGAGCTGGTGGACCCGGGCATCGTGTCCGTTCCCCTGTGGCGCCCGGACACGGACGCGACTCCCACGCCGATCGGCCAGCACGGCGGTGTGGGCCGCAAGCCCTGATCCCGAGGCGCACCAGGAAGCCCCCGCGAGTCACGTCCTCGCGGGGGCTTCCGTCATTCCGCCCGCCGGTGAAGGTTGAGAAGACGATCACGAGGCAGGACGACCCGTACGCGCCTCACGGCGCCAGGAGCAGCACATCCGCCCGGGACTTCGCGGCCTCGTGACGCCGGGCCACGTCCTGCCAGTTGACGACGGCCCACATCGCCTCGATGAAGTCGACCTTCTGGTTCTTGTACTGCAGATAGAAGGCGTGCTCCCAGGCGTCGAAGACGAGGATCGGCACCGAGCCCTGCCCGACGTTGCCCTGGTGGTCGTAGACCTGCTCGACGATCAGGCGACCGCTGAGCGGCTCGTAGGCCAGGACGCCCCAGCCCGAACCCTGGGTCGTGGCCGACGCCTTGGTCAGCTGGGCCTTGAAGTTCGCGAACGACCCGAACGACTCGGTGATGGCGTCCGCGAGCTCGCCCACCCCGTCCACGGCCAGCGGCTCACCGCCGCCGTCACCGGTCATGTTGTGCCAGTAGATCGAGTGCAGGATGTGCCCGGACAGATGGAAGGCCAGGTTTTTCTCCAGCCCGTTGATCGCCCCCCATGTCTCCTTGTCCCGCGCCTCCGCCAGCTGCTCCAGCGTGTCGTTCGCGCCCTTCACATACGCCGCGTGGTGCTTGTCGTGGTGCAGCTCGATGATCTCGGGGCTGATCACGGGGGCGAGCGCGGCGTAGTCGTAGGGCAGTTCGGGAAGCGTGTAGACGGGCATGAAGGGGTCCCCTCAAAAGCTTGTTGCAACTAGCTTGCAATAACAAGCTAACAGCAAAAAGCCCCCGGTGTGATCCACACGGGGGCTTTCGGCCGGTCGGGCCGGTCGTGCCGGTCAGGTCGCCTTGGCGCGCCTGCGCTGCCAGGCGTAACCGACCGCCGCCAGCACCACCGTCATCCCGCCCGTGAAGTACAGCTGCACCCGCGTGTCCGCCTCCCGGGCCATCAGCACGAAGATCGCCGCCATCCCCGCCATGGCGACCCACGTCAGCACCGGGAACGCCCACATCCGCACGGTCAGCCGCTCCGGTGCCGCGCGCTCCAGCTGCCTGCGCAGCCGCAGCTGGGAGACCGCGATGAAGCCCCAGACGACCAGGATCACCGCGCCGATCATGTTGAGGAGCCAGGAGAAGACGTCGTCCGGACGCCAGTAGCTGAGCAGCACGCAGACGAACCCGAAGACGCAGGAGACCAGGACCGCGACACGGGGGACCCCGGACGACACCCTGCCCAGCGCCTTCGGGCCCTGGCCGCGCGCGACCAGGGAGTAGGCGATGCGCGAGGAGCCGTAGATGTTGGCGTTCATCGCGGAGAGCAGCGCCACGAGGACGACCACGTTCATCAGCTCGCCGGCACCGGAGATACCGAGCGAGTCGAGCGCGGCGACGTACGGGCCCTTCTCGACGACCGCGGCCGAGTCCCACGGGACCAGCGTGACGATGACCGCCATCGAGCCGATGTAGAAGAGCGCGATGCGCCACATCGCCGTACGGACCGCGCTCGCCACACCCTTGACCGGGTTCTCGGACTCCGCCGCCGCGATGGTGACCGTCTCCAGACCCCCGTACGCGAAGACGGAGGCGAGGATGCCGATGACCAGCCCCTCGCTGCCGTTCGGCAGGAAGTCGGAGAGGTTCGACGCACCCGGCGAGTCCCTGCCCGGAAGCACGCCCGCGATCGCCAGGACGCCCAGCACCAGGAACAGACCGATCGCGCCCACCTTCAGCGCCGCGAACCAGAACTCGAACTCACCGAAGTTCTTCACCGCGGCGAGGTTGGCCGCGCAGAAGACCACCATGAAGAGGGCCACCCAGGCCCACTCCGGCGTCCCCGGCAGCCAGCCCGTCACGATCTTCGCGGCGCCGATGCCCTCCAGGCCCACGGCCGTGCAGAGCAGGATCCAGAAGGACCATCCGGCGGTGAAGCCGGCCCAGGGCCCGATCGCGCGCTCGGCGTGCGCGGAGAAGGAGCCCGAGGAGGGGTACGCGGCCGACATCTCGCCGAGCATCCGCATCACCAGCATCACGAGGAGGCCGGACAGGACGTAGGCGACGACGATCGAGGGACCGGCGGCGGCGATACCCGCGCCGGAACCCACGAACAGACCCGCGCCGATGACACCGCCGAGGGCGATCATCGACAGATGGCGCTGCTTGAGGCCGTGGGAGAGGGAGACGTCCGGCTCTTGTGGAGCCTCGACGGAGGTGGTGCTGGGCATGGGCGCGATTCGTCCAGTGCGTGAGAGGGCAAAAACGCCCACAGTCTGGGCAGCCTCCCCGGTCGGAAGGGGAGGCTGCCCAGTATCCGGACGCGTCCGGTACGGATCGTGACTACGCCGCCACGCTGGTGTAGTGCGACGCGTCGCCCTCCACCGAGTAGCTCTCCTTGCCCTCGACGCCGACGGGCACGTCACCGGCGACGGTCACCCGGTGCAGACGGCGCGCCTGCCGGTCGTAGTTGTCGACGGCGTAGTGCTGGGTGATGCGGTTGTCGAAGAGCACCAGCTGGTTCGGGGACCAGCGGTGGCGCAGGATGTGCTCCGGCCTGATCACGTACGACTGGAGCAGGTCGAGCAGCGTGCGGGACTCACCCACCGACAGGCCCACGATCCGCTGGGCGAACCCGCCGATGAACAGCCCGCGTTCGCCGGTCAGCGGGTGGACGCGGACCACGGGGTGGGCGGTGCGGTACTTGATCGAGGTGAACCGGGCGCGCTGGGCGGCCCGCTCCTCGTCGATCTCCTCCGTGGGCACCGCGTAGTCGTAGTCGTTGGTGTGCTCGGCCCACAGGGTGTCGGCCAGTTGCCGCAGCGGCTCCGGCAGGCTGCGGTAGGCGGCCGCCGAGCTGGCGATCAGGGTCTCGCCGCCGTACGGCGGGAGCGTGATGCTGCGCAGGGTGCTGGCCTGCGGCGGGTTGAGGACGAAGGTGACGTCCGTGTGCCAGTGGTTGGCGCTGCCCTGCTCGCTGTCGACGGGCAGTACGTTCGGGACGCCGTCGACGGCGGGCACGGTCGGGTGGGCGGTGGTGAGGTCGCCGAAGTGGCGGGCGAAGGCCTGCTGGCCCTCGTCGTCCAGGTTCACCTCGTCGAAGACGAGCGCCTTGTGGACGTTGAGCGCCTCGCGCAGAGCGGTGACCGTCTCCTCGTCGAGCGGCTTGGCGATGTCGACGCCGGCGATCCGGGCGCCGATGTGGGCGGTGACCTTGGTGATCTCGATGCTCATGGGATGTCCTCTCAGACCAGGGTGGCGGTGTACTGGTTGGCGGGGCGGGGGAGGCCGTAGCGCTCCCGCAGGGTCCGGCGCGGTCCGTACTCCTCGCGGAGCAGGCCGCGGGCGCGCAGGATCGGGACGACGTGGTCGACGAAGAGGTCGAGGCCGGACGGCAGTACGGCCGGCATGATGTTGAAGCCGTCGGCGGCACCGAGCGTGAACCACCGCTCGATCGCGTCGGCGACCTGCTCGGGCGTCCCCGCGAAGGTGAGGTGCCCGCGTCCGCCACCGAGCCGCCCGATGAGCTGCCGCACGGTGAGGGATTCCCGCCGGGCGAGCTCGACGATGAGGGTGTACCGGCTCTTGGCCCCTTCGACGGCATCCTCGGAGGGCAGATCGGCAGGCAGCCGCGCGTCCAACTCCAGTCGGCCGGGCTCCAGTTGCAGCAGCCGCTCCAGCCGGTCGAGACCGTGCGAGTACACGATGTGGTCCTCGAGGATCTGCTCGGCCGCCCGCGCCTCGGCCTCCGTGGACCCGATGACGGGCACGATCCCGGGCAGCACCTTGATGTGCTCGGGATCCCGGCCGGCCGCCGCGGTACGGGCCTTGAGGTCGGAGTAGAAGTCCTGCGCGTCCTTCAGGGTCTGCTGCGCGGTGAACACCGCCTCCGCGTACCGGGCCGCGAACCGCTTCCCGTCCTCGCTCGACCCCGCCTGCACGAGCAGCGGGTAACCCTGGGGCGAGCGCGGCACGTTCAGGGCGCCCTCGACACTGAAGTACGTCCCCTGGTGCCGGGGCGGATGGATCTTGCCGTCATCACCCCACACCCCGGCCGACTTGTCGCCGACGATCGCGTCGTCCTCCCAGCTGTCCCAGAGCTTGAGGGCGACGTCCAGGAACTCCGCGGCACGCGCGTACCGCTCGGCGTGGGCCGGCTCGGCGTCGAGCCCGAAGTTGCGGGCCGCCTCCGCCCCGGCGGTGGTGACGATGTTCCAGCCCGCCCGGCCACCGCTGATGATGTCCAGCGAGGCGAACTTACGGGCCAGGTTGTAGGGCGAGTTGTACGACGTGGACGCCGTGGCGATCAGCCCGATGTGCTCGGTGGCCGTCGCCAGCGCGGTGAGCAACGTGAGCGGCTCCAGAGCACCCGCGGGCCGCTGCGCGATGTTCCCCCACAACTGCGGACCATCGGCGAGAAACAGCGAGTCGAACGTGCCCCGCTCGGCACTCCTGGCGAGCCTGACGTAGTGATCCAGCTCGACATGGGCATACGGATCACTTTCCGGCAGCCTCCAGGAGGCTTCGTGGTGCCCGGTGTTCATGAGAAAGGCGTTGAGGTGGAGCTGGCGGGTCATACGAGGTCCTTTGCGTGTGGCGTTTCAACCCGTCCGGCGTTTGAGGACGAGGCCCTTCGGGCCGATCGGGGTCTGGGGCGGAGCCCCAGCGGGGTCGAAGGGGCAGCGCCCCTGGGGATGGGACGGGCAGGGGCGGCGGGGGCGAGGCTGCATCCATCAGCGGCTTCGCCGCGGGCCGCCGCTCACCCCACGTCCTCGGTCACCCCCAGCGCCGCGAGCAACCGCTCCCGGTACTCCCCGAGCAACGGATCCCGATACGACCGCGGATGAGGCCGCTCGATCGCCAGATCGACCCCGACCCGCCCCTCCTCCAGCACCAGCACCCGATCCGCCAGCACGATCGCCTCATCCACGTCATGCGTGACCAGCAGTACCGACGGCCGATGCCGCTCCCACAACTCCCGCAGCAGCGCGTGCATCTTGATCCGCGTCAGCGCGTCCAACGCCCCGAACGGCTCATCGGCCAGCAACAGCTCCGGCTCCCGCACCAACGACCGCGCGAGCGCCGCCCGCTGGGCCTCACCCCCGGACAACTCATTGGGCCAGGCCCGCTCCCGCCCCTTCAGCCCGACTTCCTCGAGAGCGGCCCGCCCCTTGTCCTCGCCGTCCGTCCCCAGCAGTACGTTGTCCAGGACCCGGCGCCACGGCAGCAGCCGCGAGTCCTGGAAGACCACCGACACCCGCTCGGGCGCGGCGAGTCGACCGCTCCCGACGACCTCGTGGTCGAGCCCCGCGATCGCCCGCAGCAGCGTGCTCTTGCCGGACCCGCTGTGCCCGAGCAGGGCGACGAACTGCCCGGCGGGAATGTCGAGGTCGATCCCGTCGAGGACGACCCGCCCGTCGAACGACCGGGTCAGCCCCCGGAGCCGGACGGCCGGCCGGGTCAGTTGCTCAGTGTGCGTCGCCATGACAGCACCCTCCGTTCGATGAAGCGGACCGTGCTGTCGGAGGCGAGTCCGAAGATGCCGTAGACGACGAGTCCGACGAGGATGACGTCCGACTGGCCGTAGTTCTGGGCCTGGAACATCATGTAGCCGAGTCCGCTGGTGGCGTTGATCTGCTCGAGGACGACGAGGCCGAGCCAGGAGCCGGTGACACCGAGCCGGAGTCCCACGAAGAATCCGGGCAGTGCGCCGGGGATGACGATCTGGCGTATGAACTGGTACCGGTTGAGTCCCTGCACCTCGGCGAGTTCGACGAACCGGCTGTCGATGCCGGACAGCGCGGCGTGGGTGTTCAGATAGATCGGGATGTAGACGACGATCGCGATGATGGCGATCTTGAAGGTCTCGCCGATGCCCAGCCAGAGGATGAACAGCGGGATCAGACCGAGGGTCGGGATCGCCCGGTTGAGGTTCACCGACCCGTCGATGAGCGCCTCCCCGACCCGGCTCAGCCCGGCCGCCAGCGCGAGGGCGACGCCAGCGACGAGACCGATCGCGAACCCGGAGGCCGCGCGCTGGAGCGAGGTGAGGATGTCGCCCCGCAGGGTGCCGTCCGTCCACAGATGTGCGCCGGTCTCCACCACCGTCCAGGGCGCCGGGATCGCGGCCGGGTCCAGCCGTCCCGCGGCGGAGGCGGCGGCCCACAGGGCGAGCAGGAGGGCGGGGCCGATGAGCCGGCTGGCCGGCAGGCGGCGGCCGGGGGAGAGGCCCCGCCGCTTCCGCCGTACCGCTTTCGAGGGTTCCGCGACGGCCGGTGCCGTCGGCGTCGCCGTCGTGGTCACAGCACTCATTTCCGGTACTCCTCTGATACGGACTTCGCGGCGATGCCCTCGAAGCGGTGGTCGAAGAGCGAGGACACGTCGAACTTCTTCACGAACCCGCCTTCCGCCAGCAGATCGGCGGTCTCCTGCTCCCAGCGGATCGCCTCGTCCCAACTCGGCGAGAACAGCGGCTTGTTGGCGAGAGCGCTGATGCTCTGCGCCTGTGCGAGGGTCAGGTTCTGCGTCTTGACGTAGAACTCCTCGTTCCAGATGTCGGGGTTCTCGTACGCCCAGACCTGACCCTTGGCCCAGAACGGGATGTAGGCGGCGACCGCGGCGGCCTTCGCCTCGTCGTTCAGCACGGCGGTCGGTGCCCACAGCAGGTTGAGCAGGTCGACGACGTCCGTCCTGACGACCCGGGCGCCCTTGGACCCGTACTGCGAGAGGTAGGCGGGCGACTGGGTGTTGCCCAGTGGGGCGATGTCCACCTGGCCGGACTGCAGGGCGGTGAGGAACTGGTTGCTGGTCAGCGGGACCAGCTTCACCTCGTCGTACTTCAGGCCGGCCTTCTTCAACGCCCGCAGCAGCACGACACCCTGGGCCTGGCCCTGCGAGAAGGCGAGTTTCTTCCCCCGGAAGTCCTCGACGGTGCGGATGTCGCTGCCGGGCTTGGTGGCGAAGACGTAATTCGGCTTCCGGGTGATGTTGATCGCGACGATCTTCGCGTCGAAGCCCTGGTAGTGCGCCTGGATCGGCGGAATTCCCGCATTGTTGGCGAGATCCAGGGACTCGGCGCGAAAGGCGTTGATGACATCGGGGCCGGCGGCGACATTCACCCAGCTCGACACCTTGAAAGGCAGCTCGCCCAACTTGGCGAGCTTGAACTGGAGTTGCTGGGTGTTCGAGAAGGAGGACACCTTCAGGCTGGTGCCGGCCGGGACCTTGGCGGCGAGCGGGGCGGTCGAGGCGCCCTTGCCGCCGGTGGCGGCGCTGGACTCGGCGCAGCCGCTGAGGCCCGCGACACCGGCCGCGGCGCCCACGAGTGAGGTCAGGAACAGTCGCCGGTCTATGCCGGACGTACGGGAAAAGGACATGGGAGGACTCCCTGAACTGGTGCATGAGAAAAGCGCGGAGAAATAAATTCACGCGGCAGAAATGAGCGCGTCACACGGGGCAACGTGTCAGCAACAGAAGGCGCGACAGTGCAGGTGAGGGCTCATGAACAAGATGCTCCCGGTTGTGCGGAACCCGTGTCAATATTCGGAGTTTCTGAATTAATTCCGCTCAGGTGACACGGCCAGTGGATCCCGGTAGAGCATGTCGAGGGCCACCGAACCGCCTGCCACCGCCAGTACGGAATCCGGGAAACTCGTCGGGATCACGGCCGCCGCCCGCTCGGGTCCCACCTCCTCGCGCAGCGCGGAGAGGCAGTCCTCCCGATGGATCGCGCCGACCTCGGTGACGACGACGGTCTCCGGGTTGAGGATGTCGAGCAGCAGCCCGGCCGCCCGCCCCGTCATCCGCGAGCGCTCCACCAGCAGCCGCGCGGCCACCGCGTCTCCGCCCGCCGCCCCCTTCACGAGACGCATCGGGTTCACCCCGGCCATGACGCCCGCCTCCCGCGCCCGCTCGCACAGCGTCCGCTCGCTGAGCTCGACCTGAAGGCAGCCGACCCGCCCGCACCCGCACCTCTGCGTGCCGCCGTCGAGCGGCAGATGGGCGATCGCGCCGGCCTGCGAACGCGGCCCGTGGTGCACCTCGTCGTTGGTGGCGAACGCGGCGTCGACGACGTTGCCGACGAACAGGTGCAGCACGCTCCGGCTGCCGCGTGCCCGCCCGAACAGCCGCTCCGCGTTGACCAACGCCCGCGCGTGCCCGTCCACATGGACCGGCAGCCCGGTGCGCGCCCCGATCAGCTCCCGCACCGGCACGTCCCGCCAGCCCAGCAGCTGGTGCTCGACGACGGTCCCGGCCTCCTGGTCCACCCAGCCGCCGGCCGCGAAGCCGACGCCGAGTGGCCGACGCCCCGGCGCCTCGGCCAGCAGTGCGCCCAGCCCGTCGGCGGCCCGCGCCAGCACCCGCCCCGGCTCGGTGACGCCCTCGTGCTTGAGCTCCCGCGAGGCCACCACGCGTCCCCGCAGATCGAGCAGCGCGACGGTGGTGTGGGGCACCGCCACATGGACGCCGCCCATGACGAACGCCGAGGAGTCCAGGTCGACCGGCACATGGGGTCGCCCCACACCGTTCGACCGCCGGGGCACGGCCGCGTCCCGGATCAGTCCGAGCCCGGCGAACCGGGCACAGTAGTCGGTGACCGAGGCGGGGGAGAGCCCGGTGAGCCGGGCGATGGTGGAGCGCGCCACCGGCCCGTGCTCCAGCACGGACCGCAGCACGACGCTGGCGCTGGTGCGCCGCCGGTTGGCGTCGGCGGCGCGCGAGATGGGGGAGGCAAGGGCGGTGGGCATGGCGATCATCCTCGGGAGCGGTTCCGACACTGCGCCGTCTCGGAGGGGAAGGCGCGCCGGAGCCGCCTCACCCGGGGCGGCGACAGGCGGCCGCGCTCACTCGTCGCAGGTCGACGTGGCGACGCGACGTGAGGGTGAGGGCCTGGGCAACCATGGCTCGAAGAGTAGGTGTGTCGGCCGGATCCGGCCAGAGTGCGACGCCCTGTTTGGTGGGACCCTACAGACGCCGTTCACACTCGACACGTGAGTGAAACGTCCCGGCCTGAGTGACCGGTGTCACGTCCTACCCGGTGTAACCACCACCCTTTGTCTGGAGCCCACCAAGTCGCGGCTCCCGCCTTTGTCGAGCGCTGACGGTGATCGGCGTGCGGGTGCCGGGATAGCGTCGCGATGTCCCTCGCCGTTCATACCCTCGCGGAGTCCCCATGAGCACCGCCGTCGCCCCCGTCCGCCCTGGCCAGGTCCTCGCCGACCTGCTCCCGGCCTCCCGTGTCCGGGACGTCGCGCTCGTGCTCGGCGGCGCCGCGCTCACCGGCCTCGCCGCCCAGCTCTCGGTGCCCGTGCCGGGCTCCCCGGTGCCGGTGACCGGCCAGACCTTCGCCGCGCTGCTCGTCGGCACGACGCTGGGCGCGGGCCGAGGCTTCCTCTCCCTCGCGCTGTACGCGCTCGCGGGCATCGCGGGCGTGCCGTGGTTCGCGGGCGCCACCTCCGGTGGCTCGGCCCCCTCCTTCGGTTACATCCTCGGCATGATCCTCGCCTCCACCGTCGTCGGCGCCCTGGCCCGCCGCGGCGCCGACCGCTCCGTGTGGCGCACGGCGGGCGCGATGCTGCTCGGCGAGGCGATCATCTACGCCGTCGGCGTCCCGTACCTGGCCCTCGCCACCGGCATGTCCGCCTCCGCCGCCATCGCGGCCGGCCTCACCCCGTTCCTGATCGGCGACGCCCTCAAGGCGGCCCTGGCGATGGGCCTGCTGCCCACGACCTGGAAGTTCGTCAACCGCTGAAACCCCTGACGTGGTCAGGGAAGAGGCTCGCCGGGTCGTACTGCGACTTCAGCCCGGCGAGCCTCTTGCGCGTCACGTCGTCGTAGAAGCCCGCGTTCCGGTCCCCGGCCCCGAACGCGAAGTTGACCGCTCGCCCGAGCGTCACGGGCGCGAGCGACGCGAAGGCCGGATCGAGGACCTCCCGGGCTTTCGCCCGTTCCCCCACGGCCAACAGCCTCACCAGGAACCGCCCTTCGCGCCACGGCACGGAGTTCGGCGCGGCCTCGGCGAGCGCCCCACCGAGATGATTGATCTGTACGACGGTCATGGCGCCGGAGCCCGGCCCGGTACGTCGGAGGACCTCACCTGCTGCCGCGGGATCGAACTCACCCAGCACCGCACTGTCCCCGTAGTACGTGTGCGGGAAGTCCGGGTCGCTGTGGATGGTGTGGCTCTCGGTGTACGGCATCTCCCGCAGCGAGTCGGAGAGCACCGGCCCGATCTCCCGCAGCGGGGCGACGAGCCGCTCCCCGTCGGCGCCCGTGTACGCGACCCGTACCGACAGGACGTACCGCCCGCGCAGGTGCGGCGGCAGCGCCGGCAGGTCCGGATACGGTACGGCCGCGAAGGACGAGGTCAGCCTGTCCGGTACGGTCCGCGTCCATGCCTCGTACGCCCGCAGCGCGGCCGCCGGATCGACCTGACGCCCGTCGAAGGCGAGCGAGCCGCCGTACAGCCTCCGCACCGGGACGAGACCGATCTCCAGCTCGGTGACGACACCGAAGCCGTGCCCGGCACCGAGCAGCGCCCAGTACAGATCGGGCGCCGACTCCCGGGTCACCCGCCGCAGCCGACCGTCCGCGGTGACGACGTCGAGTGAACGGACGTGATCGGCCGCGTACCCGAACTCCCGCGCCAGGATGCCGAGTCCGCCGCCCAGCGTGTACGACACGGCGCCGACCCCCGGCGCCGAGCCGTTGAGCGGCGCGAGCCCGTGAGGCGCGGCGGCCTCGACGACCTGGCTCCAGCGGACCCCGGCCTGGACGCGGGCGGTGCGTTCGACCGGGTCGACGCTCACCCGGTCCATGCGCCGCGTCGAGACGAGTGCGCCGCCCTCCACCGGGCCCCGCAGTCCGTGCCCCGTGGCCTGGACGGTCACCGGCAGCCGCTCGGCGGCGGCGTGGCGCACGGCGGCGATGACGTCGTCGGCCGAGGCGGCGGCGATGACATGTGCGGGACGCACGGTGAATCCGGTCTGGAATCCGCTGAGTTCCTCTGCTGTGTGGCTGTTCATGCACCGCATGCTGGAGGCATAACCTGACAGTTTCCGTCAGGTTATGCCTCCGTCGTCGGTCAGGCCTCCCGGCGCCGCGTCGACCACCACATCCCGGCCGCACCGGCCGTCAGCAGTGCCGCGCCGCCCGCCCCCAGCGGGAGCAGGTCACGGGCGGGACCGGTCTTGGGCAGTTCCTTGTCGCCGCCCGGCCCCACGGGCTGGTTGTCGGTGCCGAGCAGCAGCGGGGTGGCCGGGGCGTTCGGTGACGGGTTCGTCGTACCGAAAGGAACCGGGCCCTGCTGCCAGAACGTCTTCTTCCCGTCGCCGGTCTGTACCGGCAGACAGATCTTGCCGGTCTTTCCGAGATCGAATGTCGCGTCCACGACGTACGACTTCGACTTACCGGCCGCGAGATTGTCGATCGGGCAGGCGAAACCGCTGTTCGAGCCCTCCGGCAGATCACTTTCGGCAATCGAGGAGCACCCTTGAACGTTATTGACCGTCAGGCCGTCGAAGCCGACGACCAAAAGCCGGATCTTTCCGCTGTCCTTGGTCCCTTCGTTCTTCACCGTGGCGGTGAGGTCGGTCTTTTCGGAACTGTTGTCGACCGAGATCTGTTCGGGCAGCAGCGTGGTCAGCTTCACGCCCGCCGGTGCCTCGTCGACGGCCTTTCCCCCCTTGCTGCTTCCGGGTCCCTCGTCCGCGCCGGCGGCGGTGGAGAGGATCAGCACGGCCGAAAAAGATGCCGTGACCAGCGATCCCGCGATGGTCGTCATACGACGAGAACTCATGTTCGTCCCCCTTGGCTGCGCCTGAATTCGCAGTACTTGAAGAGCTACCACAAGATTTCTCCGCACTATGCTGGTACGGCGCGAAGTGTGACCATTGTGTTGAAGTAGGCGTTGGCCGGTGCGTGGTTGAGGGGGGTGTGACGGATTGCCGGGGAATACGGGAAACACGAGGAGCGGTGGGGCTCCCGGGATATTGGTGACGGGACGTTATCGCCTGGTCGAGAGTATCGGCCAGGGGGGAATGGGGCGGGTGTGGCGAGCCGCCGATGAGATGCTCGACCGGGAGGTCGCGGTCAAGGAGATGCGCATAGACGGCCTCGACGCGGAGGACGCGCGCACCCGCCGGGAACGCACGCTGCGCGAGGCCCGGGCCACGGCGCGGATCGACCACCCCAATGTCGTACGGATCTATGACGTCGTCGACGAGGGCGAACGTCTGTGGATCGTCATGGAGTTGGTCGCCGGCCGCTCCCTGGAACGCATGATCGCGGAGGACGGCCCGCTCGGTCCCCTGGAGGCGGCCCGTATCGGCGTCGGCCTGGTGACGGCACTGCGTCAGGTGCACGCCCGTGGCGTCCTGCACCGGGACATCAAGCCGGGCAACGTCCTGGTGGAGCGGAACGGACAGCGCGTGGTCCTCACGGACTTCGGCATCGCGGCGATCCAGGACGCGAAGGCGCTGACGATGGTCGGCATGCTGGTCGGCTCACCCGACTACATGGCCCCCGAGCGCATCTCCGGCCGCCCCCAGGGCCCGCCGTCCGACATCTGGTCCCTCGGCGCGACACTCTGCGCGGCCATGGGCGGCCACTCCCCGTTCTCCCGCGACACCACACTCGCCACGCTCCACGCGGTCCTCTACGAGGAGCCCGAACTCCCCGCCGCGGCGGGCCCGTTGCGCGACATCCTCGACGCCCTCCTGGAGAAGGACCCCGATGTCCGCCCCGGACTGGAGGACCTGGAGACCGCCCTCCGACCGGTGGCCTTCCCCCCGCCCACCCCGACAGTGGCGGTAACCAGAGCACCACAACCCCACGAGCCGCAACGCCCCCCGTCCCCCGGAAACCCACCGCCCGCGAACCAACCCCGAACAACGGATCCGAAGCCCGACGCCCCGGAACACCTGCCGACGACCAGGCCCGGGAACCCGCCCGAGCCCGGCCACGACCACTCGGCCGCGACCGGCCACGAACCGACGGACGGTCCCCACGCGCCGGAGCCGACGGTCTGGCCCGCCACTGGGCCGGAACACGCGGCCGGACCGGGGGACTTGGCCGACTCTGGGCGGGACCGCCTGGCCAAGGCCGGACCGCAAGCGACGGGCGGTCCTCACGCGCCGGAGTCGGCGGTTTGGTCCGCTGCTGGGCCGGAATACGCGGCCGGACCGGGGGACTTGGCCGAGTCTGGGCGGGACCGCCTGGCCGAGGCCGAGCCGGAAGCGACGGGTGGTCCTCAGGCGCCGGAATCGGCAGTTTGGTCCGCTGCTGGGCCGGAGCGCGCGGCCGGACCGGGGGACTTGGCCGAGTCTGGGCGGGACCGCCTGGCCGAGGCCGGGCCGGAAGCGACGGGTGGTCCTCACGCGCCGGAGTCGGCGGGTTGGTCCGCTGGGCCGGAATACGCGCGCGGGCCCGGGGCTGGGCCGGGGGACTCGGCCGGGTTCGGGCAAGGGCGCCCGGGTGAGGCCGGGGCGGAAGCGGGGGGTGGTCTTCACGCGCTGGAGTCGGCGGGTTGGCCCGCTGGGCCGGAATACGTGCCGGGGCCGGGGGACTTGGCCGAGCCTGGGCGGGATCGCCCGGGTGAGGTCGGGCCGGAAGCGACGGGTGGTCCTCACGCGCCGGAGTCCGAATCGGCGGGTGAGTCCGCCTCCGGCCGCGCACCGTCGTCGGTGCCCTCGGCGGCCACTCCGCGGACGCCGGCGCCCGACCGTGCGACCCCCCGACTCCCGTGGGCCCCCCACGAATCACCCACGCCCGCCTACGTGGACGTCTCTCGCGTCCCCATGGCTCCCGACCCCCGGCGCCCCGAGCCGGAACCCGATTCCGTCCATGACGCGATCCCGCAGGGGCGCACCGCACCCGCGCAGACCCAGCGCCCCGCCACTCAAGCGCCCTCTCCCGGCCGCCCCACACCCTCACCCGCCCTCGATCACGGCAACGCCTCCACGGAAGCGGCCGCGTCCACCAGTTCCGAGGTCCGTTCCGAAACCCCCGTCGGCAGCCCGGCGGGAGCCGTACGCGGTGTGTCGCTCAACCGGTCCGAGGCGGTCACCGAGAGGCGGCCGGTGCACGAGCCGCCGCTCGGGACGGAGCCCGGCGAACTGCCGGGACCCGCCCGTCCGAGCGGCCCGCCGCACCCGCACCCGCACCGCCGTACCGGACTCCTCGCCGCCGCGGCCGTGGTCACCGCCGGTGCGGTCGTCGCCGTCGTGCTCCTGATGAACTCCGGCTCACCCGGCGGGAATCAGGCGGACAGCTCACGGGCCCCCTCCTCGACCGTGTCCGAGACACCGTCGCCCACCGTCGAGGGCACATCCCGCCCGCAGAGCCTGCCGCCGGGCGCGCACCGGGAGGCTGGCGGGTTCGCCTGGGCGACACCGGAGGGCTGGCGCAGGGACGTGAAGACGGGCGCCGAGGTCCACTACACGTCACCGGACGGCAGACAGGAACTCGTCGCCAAGTCCTCGCTGGCCCGCGGCGATCTGATGGAGACCTGGCAGACCTCGGAGCAGAACGCCCACCAGGGCGAGGACTACCAGAAGATCCGGCTGGAGGAGACGAAGTTCCGCGACTACCCGGCGGTCGTCTGGGAGTACACCTTCACCCTCAAGGGCACCAAGTGGCACGCCCGGCTGCTGGGCTTCAACGCGGACGGCAAGTCGTACCAGATCAACACCTGGTACCAGCCCGACATCGAGAACCAGGCGGTGAAGACGTACGACAAGGTCACGGACAGCTTCACGATCCTTTGACGGCATGAGAAAAGGGGCCCCTCGCGAGGGGCCCCTTTTCTCATGATCCTCAAGCCTGCCGCGTCAGCCGACCTTGACCTCGTCGACCTCGTCGTGCACCTCGGGGGAGACCGCGGCGGCCCGTCCGGCCCCGACCTTCTCCTTCACGAAGGCGATGGCGAGCACGAACGCCGCGACGAGCAGCGAGAGAAGCACGGTCGTACGACCGCTGCTCGCACCCTCGGTGTCGGTCAGCATGTAACCGAGCACGAACACGATCAGCCCGGCCGTCGCCCAAGTGAGATACGGGTACAGCCACATCTTCACGACCAGCTTCTCCGGCTCCTCGGCCTGGATGATCTTCCGCATCCGCAGCTGCGAGAAGCAGATCACCAGCCAGACGAACAGGGCGACCGCGCCGGAGGAGTTGACGAGGAAGAGGAAGACCGTCTTCGGGGACAGGTAGTTGAAGAAGACGGCGACGAAGCCGAACACGACCGAGGCGAGAATCGCCGTCATCGGCACGCCCCGGCTGTTGGTCCGGGCGAACCCCTTCGGCGCGTCGCCCCGCTGGCCGAGCGAGAACGCCATGCGGGAGGCCGTGTAGAGGCCGGAGTTGAGACAGGACAGCACCGAGGTCAGCACGATGAAGTTCATGATCTGACCGGCGTGCGCGATGCCCAGGGAGTCCAGGGCGGCGACGTAGGAGCCGTCCTTCTTGATGGACGGGTCGTTCCAGGGCAGGAGGGAGACCACGACGAAGATCGAACCGAGGTAGAAGACGCCGACCCGCCAGATGATGCTGTTGGTGGCCTTGGTGACGGCCTGCTGGGGGTTCTCGGACTCGCCGGCGGCCAGGGTGGCGATCTCGCTGCCCATGAAGGAGAAGACGACGAGCAGCACACCGGTCAGGATCGCGCCGGCGCCGTGGGGGAGGAAGCCGCCGTGGTCGGTGAGGTTGCCGAGGCCGGCCTTGTCGCTGTCGACGCCGGGCAGCACCCCGAAGACGGCGAGCCCGCCGATGACGATGAACGCGGCGATCGCGACGACCTTGATACCGGCGAACCAGAACTCGAACTCGCCGTAGGACCCGACGGAGACCAGGTTGGTCGCGGTCAGCACGATCATCACGATGAGGGCCCAGGCCCACTGGGGCACGGCCGGTATCCAGCCCTCCAGGATCACGGCACCGGCGGTGGCCTCGACGGCCAGCACCACGACCCAGAAGAACCAGTACAGCCAGCCGATGGAGAACCCGGCCCAGCGCCCGAGCGCGCGGTCGGCGTGCGCCGAGAACGACCCGGAGGTCGGGTTGGCGGCGGACATCTCACCGAGCATCCGCATCACCAGCACCACGAGCGTGCCGACGAGTGCGTACGACAGGAGGATGCCGGGTCCTGCGGTGGCGATACCGGAGCTGGATCCGACGAAGAGGCCGGCACCGATCACACCCCCGATGGCGATCATCGACAGGTGACGGTTCTTGAGCCCGGCCTGAAGGCCGTTACCGGGGTCTCCGGTGGCCTTGGCCGGGGTCGGCTGCGAAGTCATGCGGGGAATTCCTTTGCGCCGGGCGAGCAGTGTCCCGTACGAGCGGCGTACGGATCGGTCCAGTGAATCGGAGGCAAAGGAATTCGTGAACCTTTGATTCCGGATCGTTACTTGAGGTTTTCATGAGCTTCAATGGTCAGGGGCGCATTTTTCCTGGACGACACCCAGGGCTGCTGCCCCGAAACAGTCGTGTCACACTCATCCCATGCGCGTGTATCTCGGCTCCGACCATGCGGGCTTCGAACTCAAGAACCACCTCGTCGACTGGCTCAAGGCGGCCGGTCACGACCCGGTGGACTGCGGTCCCCACATCTACGACGCCCAGGACGACTACCCCCCGTTCTGCCTCCGCGCCGCGGAGCGCACGGCGGCTGACCCGGACTCCCTCGGCATCGTGATCGGCGGCTCCGGCAACGGCGAGCAGATCGCCGCGAACAAGGTCAAGGGCGTCCGCGCGGCGCTGGCCTGGAGCGAGGAGACCGCGTCGCTGGGCCGCCAGCACAACAACGCCAACGTCGTGGCGGTGGGCGCACGCATGCACACCCAGGACGAGGCCACGAAGTTTGTGGAGACCTTCCTCGCCACCCCGTTCTCCGAGGACGCCCGCCACATCCGCCGCATCGACATGCTGGCGACCTACGAGACGACCGGCGACCTCCCTCCGATCCCGCCCCACCACCCCCAGCAGTAGCCGAGGACACCCCAACCACCCGCACAAGCCACCACACCTCCCGCGGGTGGCCACACCTCCAGCCGCCGCCCGGGTATCCCAGCCCGTCCGACGCCCGAGGACGGGGACCCGCCATCCCGATCCCCCACCCACCCGCGGGTGCCTACGCCTCTATACGCCGCCCCAGGTCTCTCAGCCTGTCCGGCACCTGAGGACGGGGACCTGCCATCCCGATCCCCCACCCACCCGCGGGTGCCTACGCCTCTAGACGCCGGCCCAGGTCTCTCAGCCTGTCCGGCGCCTGAGGACGGGGGCCTGCCATCCCGATCCCCCCACGCGTGTCTTTCAGTTCATCCGGCGCCTGAGGACGAGGGCTCCTGCCTCTCGTGTCTTTCAGCTCGTCCGGCGTTTGAGGACGAGGCCCTTAGGGGCCGACGGGGGTCTGGGGGCGGAGCCCCCGGGGGCCGGGGTCGAAGGGGCGGGGCCCCTGGAGGATGGGACGGGTAGGGGCGGCGGGGGCGAGAAACGCCCCCCGGACGAAGAGGAGCCACCGTGCCTGAGGGGCACACGATCCACCGCCTGGCCAAGGACTACGCCGCAGCATTCCGCGGCAGAAAAACCCAGGTCACCAGCCCCCAGGGCAAGTTCACCGACGCCGCGGACCTCCTCGACGGCGCGGAACTCACCCACACCGAGGCCCACGGCAAACACCTCTTCCTCGGCTTCCGGGGCACCGACTGGATCCACATCCACCTCGGCCTCTTCGGCAAGGTCACCTTCGGCCCGACCCCCGCACCCCCACCCACCGACACGGTCCGCCTCCGCCTCGCGAACCCCACGTCGTACGTGGACCTCCGCGGCCCCACGACCTGCGCCCTGATCACCCCCACCGAGAAGCAGTCGATACACGACCGCCTCGGCCCCGACCCGCTCCGCGACGACGCCACCCCCGAGACCGCGTACCGCCGGATCTCCCGCAGCCGTACGACGATCGCCGCCCTGCTGATGGACCAGAAGGTCATCGCCGGCGTAGGCAACGTCTACCGCGCCGAGGTCCTCTTCCGGCACCGGATCGACCCGTACCGCACCGGAAACACGCTCACCCCACCGGAATGGGACGCGATCTGGCACGACCTCGTGGACCTCATGCGCGAGGGCGTGAAGCACAACCGCATCGACACCGTCCGCCCCGAACACACCCCCGAGGCGATGGGCCGCCCGCCCCGTGTCGACGACCACGGCGGCGAGGTGTACGTCTACCGCAGGGCCAACCTGCCCTGCCACATCTGTGGCGGCGAGATCCGCACCGCCGATCTCGCCGCCCGCAACCTCTTCTGGTGCCCGACCTGCCAGAAAGCCTGAACCCGGCCTAGAACCCGTGCGGCAGCCACGGCGCCACGGCGGAGCCGAACCCGACCGCGGCCTCCCCCAGGGCCCCGCGCCGAAGCTCCCGCACCCGCCCGGCGGCCCCCAGCGAGGCCAGGCTCACCCCACCGAGATACGCCGCCCCCAACTCCCGTACGGACAGAGCCAGATCCGCCGGGTCGGTGGTCCGCTCGCAGGACGCCCCCTTCGCGTCCCCGCTCAGCCGCCAACGCCCCGCGTTCCACGGGCAGAAGTCGTCCGCGACCTCGAACACCACGTCCACCGGCGCCTGATAGGTTCGCGCCTCGAGCGCGGCCCCCACATCCACCAGCCGCACGTGCAACGAGTCCCGCACCCGCAGCGAACACCGCCGGATGTCGGACACGAGGTACTGCCACGCGTCGTCCACCGGCCGCCCCCGGGTCACCAGCTTCGAGGTCAGGTCGACGTCGAAAAGGAACCGCCACAGCGCCGCGTACACCGCGGGGTCGGGCGCCTCGACATCACGGACCAGCACCTTGCCCTGCGGCCCGGTCGGCTCCCAGTCCGGCTTGACCTGGAAGCGCGCGTACCCCACGACCTCCCCGTCCCGCTCCGCGACCACGCACTGCAACGGCGACGCACCCTCGCGCTCGTTCTCCGGGTCCAGCAGCATCAGCCGCTCCCAGCCGGGCGTGCGCGCCACCATCCCCGGCCGCGACGGCACCACGCGCGCGTACACCGCCTCGCACGCGCCCAGCGACTCGGCGGGCTTGGCGTACCGCAGGCGTACGTCGTCCGTCCCCGGCGGGACGGACAGCCGCACCTGCTTGGTGTCGATCTCCCCGGTCACCGCATACGTACCGACGCCGTACCCGAACCGCCCGTAGATGGCGGGCTCGGAGGCGGTCAGCACGGCCAGCGGCCACCCCCACTCCCGTACGTCGTCCAGCTGTCGCCGCATCATCGCCGTGAGGACACCACGGCGGCGATGGGTCGCGGCCACACTGACCATGGTGACGCCGGCGGCCCGTACCGAGGCGCCGCCGGGCACGGTCAGCCGGAAGCTGAACGCACCCGCCGTACCGACACACGCGTCACCGTCCCACACGCCGATGGAACGGTCGGTCTCGGTGAGGGTGTCCCACAGCTCGCGTTCCTCGGCCGACTCCGGGACCCCGCCGAAGGCGCGGATCAGGTTGTCGTACCACTCGTCCCAGTCCTGCCGCCGCAGCACCCGCAGTTCGGTCGCCAAGTCAGAAGCCATGGACCATGCCTACCAGGGCATTGCGGGACGAGCCAGGGAATTTCTCCATCACGGCGGCGCGACGGCTTCCTGTGAAGTTCACTGTGAAGTTGAACCTCGGACGGGGGACAAGTGGGACCTCGCGTGCCAAGCGGCTGGTCCGATGGATAGGGTCCCGAACTAATGGCAGCAGGACGAGAGCGGCGCGCGGAAGCCGAGACGTTCACGGCCCGGTTGAAGATGCAGTGGCACCGGGCCCGCGTCGGCCTGCGCAGAAGCGCTGTGGACTACTTCCGCGGGGACGGTTCGGACTGGGTCGCCCTGGCCGGTCTGCTCATCACGATCCCGCTGATCGCGGCCACGACACTCGCCAACTCGGTCTGGGTCTCCCCGGCCGCGCTGGTCCTCCCGATCGTCGCGGGCGGCCTGCTGCTGCGCCCGGCGAGCCTGCTCGGCCTGTACGCGGCGGCGGCGACGGCACTGATCGTGGAGTCCGTGCAGCTGGGCCCGTACACGGAGGGCCCGTCCCGGGTGACCCCGGGCATCGTGCTCGTGGTGGCGGCCTGCGGGTTCTTCGGTCTGCTGATCGCCCAGTTCCGCAGCCGGGTCGGGGTGCCCTGGCGACGCGGCGGCACCATGCTCTTCGACCTCCGCGAACGCATCCGGGTCCAGAGCAAGCTCCCGACGCTGCCGCAGGGCTGGCACCGCGAGATGGCCCTGCGCCCGGCGGGCGGCCAGTCCTTCTCGGGCGACTTCGTGGTCGCGGCCCGCACCAACGGCGGCCGCACGATGGAGGTCGTCCTGACGGACGTGTCGGGCAAGGGCATGGACGCGGGCAGCCGCGCCCTGCTCCTCTCCGGCGCCTTCGGCGGCCTCCTGGGCAGTCTGCCGCCGCACGCGTTCCTCCCCGCGGCGAACGGCTACCTGCTGCGCCAGGACTGGGACGAGGGCTTCGCGACCTCGATCCACCTGGTCCTGGACCTGGACTCCGGTGACTACGAGCTCTACTCCGCCGGCCACCCCCCGGGCCTCCAACTGAGCGCGGGCAGCGGCCGCTGGGAGGAGAAGGCGGCCGAGGGCCCCCTCCTCGGTGTCTACGACGGCGCCCAGTTCGATCCGGTCAAGGGCTCGCTCCGCCCCGGCGACGTCCTGATGCTCTTCACCGACGGCCTCGTCGAGACCTCCGAACGCGACATCGTCGAGGGCATCGACCGCCTCACCGGCGAGGCCGACCGCTATGTGGCCGGCGGGTTCCACGGCGCGGCCTGGCATCTGATCGAAGCGGTGGCGAAGGACGTCAACGACGACAGGGCACTCCTGTTGATCTGCCGAGAGGGCCCGACGGCCCAGGCGGCGAACCTCTGAGGGCATCCCCCTCCCGCGGTGGGGTTTACCCCCGCCTCGATCCGCCAGCCGCCCACATGGTCGCCGTACCCCCCGAATCCGTACGTTCGAGACACCACCCCTCGAACGAACGGAAGGACACCCATGTCAGCCGACTGGGCCGTAGAGCTCCACGGAGTGCACCGCCGCTACGGCCGGGGCCGGACCGCCGTCCACGCCCTGCGCGGCATCGACCTGACCCTCCCGCCCCGCACCTTCACCGCGGTCATGGGCCCCTCCGGCTCCGGCAAGTCCACCTTCCTCCAGTGCGCGGCCGGCCTCGACCGCCCCACCTCCGGGACCGTCCGCCTCGGCGGCACGGAGATCACCGGTATGAAGGAGAACAAGCTCACCGCACTGCGCCGCACCCGCCTCGGCTTCGTCTTCCAGGCCTTCAACCTGCTCCCGTCCCTCACGGTCGAGCAGAACGTGGCCCTCCCGACGCGTCTCGCCGGCCACCGCCCCGACCGCCGCCGCACCGCGGACGTCCTCGCCCAGGTCGGCCTGACCGACAAGGCCCGCCGCCGCCCCGGCCACCTCTCCGGCGGCCAGCAGCAGCGCGTCGCCATCGCCCGGGCCCTGGTCACCCGCCCCGACGTCGTCTTCGCGGACGAACCGACGGGCGCCCTGGACACCACCACGGCCGCCGAGATCCTCGGCCTCCTGCGCCGCGCGGTCGACGACCAGGGCGCGACTGTCGTGATGGTCACCCACGACCCCGCCGCGGCCGCCTGGGCCGACCGCGTCCTGTTCCTGGCCGACGGCGAGCTCGTCGACCACTTGGAGCGCGGCACCGCCGACCGGATCGCCGCCCGCATGACGTCCCTCACCAGGCCCTACGAGGGAGCGGCAGCCTGATGTTCACCCCCAACGGCCTCGCCCGCGCCGCCGTCCGCTTCCGGCCCTCCGCGTTCGTCGGCACGTTCGTCGCCCTCGCGATGGCCGCGCTGATCGTGTCGGCCTGCGGCATCCTGCTGGAGACGGGCATCCGGGCCGAGGTCCCGCCCGGCCGCTACGCGAACGCCCCGGTGGTGGCCGCCGCCGACCAGCGGGCCCACTACGGCGAGGGCGACAGCGCCGACAGCGAACCGGTCCCGGACCGCGCCCGCCTCGACGCCGCCCTGGTCGCGAAGGCGGCCGAGGCGCCCGGCGCCCGCACCGCCGTGGCGGACGTCACCTTCCCGGTGACCGGGCCCCGGGGCACCGCCCTCACCGCCCACAACTGGTCCTCCACCGCCTTCACCGGCGAACACCTGAAGGCGGGCCGCGCCCCGGCCCCCGGCGAAGTCGTCCTGAACCAGGCCGACATAGGCGACCGGGTCACCCTGACCACCCCCGCCGGAACCCGCACCTACCGTGTCTCCGGCACCACGGACTCCGCGCAGGCCTGGTTCGCGGACACGGAAGCCGTACGCCTTTCAGGACACCCGGGCCGGATAGACGCCATCGCCGTGCTCCCGAAGCCGGGCGTCCCCACCGACGTCCTTGCCGCCCAGGTGGCCCATGTCCTCGGCGGCAAGGCCAAGATCCACACCGGTGCCGGCCGGGGCGCTGTGCAGGACCCCGGCCTCGCCGAGGGGAAGGAGATCCTCATCGCCCTCGGCGCCTCCTTCGGCGGCACCGCCACGATGGTCGCCATGTTCACCGCGGCCGGCACCGTCGCCCTCGCCGTCGGCCAACGCGCCCGGCAGTTCGCCCTGTTGCGTGCCATCGGCACCAGCCCGCGCCAGATCCGCCGCACCATCGCCACGGAGGCCCTCCTGGTCGCCCCGCTCGCGGGCGTGGCCGGCTGTGTGCCCGGAGTCGCCCTGGCCGCCTGGTGGCTGGGCCAGCTGCGGGACAGGGGAGGGGTGCCCCGGGCCGTCGAACTGTCCGTCTCCTGGATCCCGTTGGTCTCCGCGGTCGGCGCCGTGCTCCTCGCCGCCCTGCTCGCCGGATACATGGCGGCCCACCGCAGTTCCCGCATCAAGCCGGGCCAGGCGCTCAGCGAGGCGTCCGTGGAGCGTCTGCGCTTCGGCTGGATCCGCACCCCGCTCGGTGTCGCCGCGGCGGCCGGTGGCTGTGTCTGCGCCGGCCTGGCCGCCTCGACGACCGGCGAGGACGCGGCCAACGCCGCGCTCGGCATCGTCATGCTGTTCATGCTGGCGGTGGCCCTGCTCGGACCGCTGATCGCCCGCGCCTGCGCGGCCCTGTTCGGCCTCCCACTGCGGGGCGCCTCCGCCTCCGCCGTGCTCGCCGCCGCCAACTCCCGTACGAACGCCCGCCGGCTGGCCTCGGCGATCACCCCGATCGTGCTCGCGATGGCGTTCTCCTCGGTGCTGCTCTTCCTGCACACCAGCGAGGACCATGTCACCGCCGAGCAGCAGCGCGACGGGATCACGGCCGACCACATCGTCACCGCCGAGGGCGCGGGCCTGGCCCCCGACGCCGTACGACGGGCCGAACGCGCTCCCGAAGTCACCTCCGCCGTCGGCCTGTTGAGGACCGCCGTGCTCGTCCCGGCCTCCGGCGGTGTGCTGGAGGAGGCCACCGCACAGGGCGTCACGGGCTCCGCACGCGATCTGGCGGCCGTACAGGATCTGGACGTCAAGGACGGCCGGCTCTCCCTGGAACCCAGCGAGATCGCCGTGGACGCCTCCCTGGCCGCCAACGCGGACGCCGAGGTCGGCGACCGCCTCCCGATCCGGCTGCCCGACGGCACGAAGGCCGCGCCGCGGATCGTGGCGACGTACGGCCGGGGCATGGGACTGTCGCAGGTGACGATGGCCCGCACCGACCTCGCCGGTCACGTCACCTCCGCCTTCGACGCGGAACTGTGGACCAGGGGCGGTACGGCAGCCGGTCTGAAGGAGTTCGGCACGGTCCTGGCCCGCGCCGACTACACCACCGCCCAGTCCGTGGACCGCAAGCTCAACGCCTGGGCGAACAACGTCATGGCGGCCGTCCTCGGCGGCTTCGCGGCCGTCGCCGCCGGCAACACCCTGGTGATGACGGTCCTCGACCGCCGCCGCGAACTCGGCACCCTGCGCCTCATCGGCTCCACCCGCCGCCAGGTGCTCAGCATGATCCGCTGGGAGGCCCTCCTGGTCGCCCTCGCGGGCATCGTCCTCGGCACGGCCATCGCGCTCGCCACACTCGTCCCGATGATGAACGGACTGACGGGGCAGGGCCCGTACATCCCTCCCCTGGTGTACGGCTCACTCGTCGCGGCGATCGTCGCCCTGGGCCTGACCGCGGCCGGACTTCCGGCCCGCGCTGCGCTGCGCGGGGAGACACTGGAGCCGTGACCGACGCACCGCGCACCCTGACCCTGACCGAGGTCGAAGCCCTCGCCCGCACCGCCCACGAGGGCCAGACCGACAAGGCGGGCCGGCCCTACGCCGAACATCTCCGGGCGGTGGCCGAGGGGGTGCGGGCGCGGGGCGGCGACGCCGAGCAGATCGCGGCCGCCTGGCTGCACGACGCGGTCGAGGACGACGCGCTCTCCGCGCACTGGCTGGAGGAGGCCGCGCTGAGCCGTCGTACGAAGGACATCGTGCTCGCGGTCACCAAGCGGGCGGGGGAGCCGCCCGAGGCGTACGCGGGGCGGATCCTCGCCACTCCCGGCGCGCTGCTGGTGAAGGAGTCGGACCTGGCGCACAACGCCGATCCGGAGCGCCTCGCGGTCCTCGACGAGGAGACCCGTGAACGACTGACCGAGAAGTACGCGCGGATGCGCGCACTTCTCGGTCTGAGGTGAGGCAGGGGCCGTAGCGGCTAGGCGAGAACCTTCTCGCGGCGCTCCTGCTTCTGGCGTTCCCGGGCCAGTTCGGCGGGGTCCTCCTTGAAGGCCCACGCCATCTTCGGCTCCATCGCGAACCGGAAGACCCGCTGTACGGGCTTCGTGCACAGCACGGTGACGACGGCGGCCGCGAGGACGCTCACGGCGATCTCGCCGAGCGGGCGGTGCAGCCAGGGGTGGTCGAACCAGCCCTGGTAGTCGCCGGCCTTCACCAGGAAGCCGTGCAGGAGGTAGCCGTACAGCGTGCCCGCGCCGAGGGCCGTGAACCACATGTTCCGGCGCGGCACCCAGGCGAAGAAGCAGGCGGTCAGCAGCAGCGAGCAGCCGAACATCGCGAGCACCATGACGGGCCCGGCCCACCACGGGGCGCCCAGCTCCTGCGCGGAGTCCCGGTGGTAGAACCACGCGGTGTTCATGCGCGGCACCGCCCACCAGCCGACGGCGAGCGCGGCCGCGAACACGGGCACCGCCACGATCCGCACCGTGCGGGTGCGCACCCGGTGGAAGTGCTCGGGCTTCATGCACAGGCCCAGCACGAAGTACGGCAGGAACTGCAGGATCCGTTGCAGGTCCAGGTCGTCACCGATCGACGGCGCGACGGACGCCAGCATCGCGAGGCCGAGCGCGAAGGGGAGCGGCCAGCGGACCGCCTTCAGGATGGGGGTGATCATCCGCCAGACGAACAGCGCGCACAGGAACCAGGTCAGATACCAGGGGTCGAGCAGGCTGATGTCCTTGCCGGGGTCGTCGCCCGCCATGCGCTCGAACAGGACGTAGGAGGTCTCGAAGAGGATGTAGGGCACCGCGACGCCGGTGATCAGCCGCCGCAGCCGGTCCGGGCGCATGTCGAAGCTGCGCGAGAAGAAGCCGGAGATGATGATGAACGCCGGCATGTGGAACGAGTACACGACGGTGTACGCGGCTTCCAGGATGCGGCTGTCGCCCTTGAGCGGTTCCCAGGCGTGACCGACGGCCACCAGCACGATCGCCAGGTACTTGGCGTTGTCGAAGAAGGCGTCGCGCTGCTTGCCGGCGGGCTTGGCCGGCTGTTCGTTCTGCTGTTTGAGGGGCGAGCGCGGACTCGGCACTCCTGATGCCGACGGCTGGGCAGGGGGGAGCGGCGCTCTGCCGCGTGCGGGGGACGAGGCAGCGTGGAACATCTGAGGCACCCTAGCGTTGTCTGTGGGATTTCGTAAAACCCGCCAGGTCATTCCTGGTTATTCGCTTCGGGTGCCCAGAAAATCGAGCAGTTGACGTCCGGTGAACGTGACGGCCAACACACCTGGTGGGTAAGGATTGTGGTCACAGCAAGCGCCAACTTGGTGTGATTCATCCCGACTAAATAGGGCATAAGACCAGCAGGCGACTCCGGCGGAATGTCCGCTTCCTGTGGGGGCGGCGATTATTCGAATTACCTGCGAACAGGATGTGTGGAGAGGGAAACGATCCCGTCGAATTCCCTGTGCGGATGCACGCTCGAATTGTTGTGCGGGGTACGGGAGTCCGGTCGGGCGGCCGGACGGCGCCCCACAGTTCAGGCACAGGTGTGGTCAACGATGCATCACCCGCCGCATAGAGCGGCCTGGTTGGTGGCACGATGGTTCTGGCGGGGGTGCGCGGGGCTGGCACCCCCGGGCCGGGAGAGCGGACCGACCGAGGGTGTGATCAGTTGTGGCCATTTCGCTGTCAGTGGTGCTGCTGTTGGCGATCATCTTGGTGGTGTTGATCCGTGGCGGATCGCTCAAGGCCGGACCTGCCGTCGTGGCCGTGCTGTTCGGCTTCTTCCTCGCCTCGACGGGCATGGCCGACGACATCCAGCGTTTCCTCAACTCGATAGCGGAGACCATCAACTCGATCCAGTTCTGACCCCGTTGACCCGTGAAGCTAGGCTGATCCGTCCGGTCACGGGGGCCGGAGAGGGCTACAGGGGGACGTACGGGGATGGTGCTGCGCGACTCGGACCCGGCGGAGGCGGGCGGTTACCGCATCGAGGACCGTCTGGGCAGCGGTGGAATGGGCGTGGTCTACCTCGCCCGCTCCGCCTCCGGCCGCCGACTCGCGGTCAAAGTGGTGCACGGTCAGTACGCGGACGACGACGAGTTCCGCGCCCGGTTCCGCCGTGAGGTGGCCGCCGCCCGTCAGGTCAGCGGCGCCTTCACGGCTCCTGTCGTGGACGCGGACGCCGACGCGCCGCGCCCCTGGATGGCCACGCTCTACATACCGGGTGCGGACCTCGGCAGGCACATACGCGACCACGGCCCACTGCCGCCTGCCCGGCTCCGTGAACTCGCCGCGGGCCTGGCGGAGGCGATCCGCGACATCCACCGTGCGGGTGTGGTCCACCGCGACCTGAAACCGGCCAATGTGATGCTCGCCGACGACGGCCCCCGCGTCATCGACTTCGGCATCTCCCGCGCCACCGAGTTCGCCGCCTCCGACGTCCTCACCCAGACCGGCCGCGTGATGGGCACCCCGCCCTTCATGTCCCCGGAACAGTTCTCCGCTCCCCAGGACGTGGGCCCGGCGGCCGACATCTTCTCGCTGGGCGCGGTGGTCGCGTTCGCCGCGTCGGGCCGCGGCCCCTTCGACAGCCCGAGCCCCTACGAGACGGCGATCCGCGTGGTCGAGGGCGACCCCGAACTCGACGACGTCCCGGCCGAGTTGCTCCCCTTCATCCGCCTCTGCCTGGAGAAGGAGCCCAAGTCCCGCCCCACGGCGGACGAGTTGCTGCGGCTGCTGAAGAACGGCGACTGGCCGGCCCCCGGCCCCGCGGACGGCACCCCGACCGTGACCGACATGGGCAAGCCCCGCCGCCCCCGCCGCAAACGCCTCTGGCTGGCCGCCGCGGCAGGCGCCCTGGCCCTCGCGGCGGCGGCCACCACGACCGTCGCCCTCACCGGTGACGACCCGGCACCGGGCAACCTGCCGGCCGGCTGGGTGGAATGGCGCGAGCAGGCGAAGGAGCCGAGCGTCGACAAGGACCCGATAGGCGCCGGCGGCTCCTTCAACCGCTGCGTCGCCGTCGGCGGCACATCCCTGGTGTGCGCGGGCGACGAGATCCTCGCCACCCGCTTCGACCTGGCGGACGGCCGCAACACCTGGAGCCTGCCCATCGACGCGACAGCGGACGACATCGGCAGCAGCAGCAGCTCCGGCGGGGGCACGATCATCGGCACCCGCGACGGCCGTGTGTACGCCTACGGCGCCGACGACCGGGCCGTCAGCACCGACGACGGGTCCACCGCGACCCGCTACACGATCCAGTCCCTGGACGCCGGGACCGGCAAGGTGATCTGGAAGACGGTCACCGGCGACGGCGAGGAGGCCTCGGAGCCCTCTCGCGACCAGGGCGCCTCCGTCGCCGTACCCGAAGGCGTGATCACCACCTACGGCAAGCGGGGGGAGCAGTTCGCCCTGCTCGACGCCGACGACGGCACGGTCCGCTGGAAGCGGAAGATCCCCCAGCCGAACGAACAGATCTGCCTGCTGCGCAGCGCGGCCCGGCAGGGGTACCTGGTCTGCCAGAAGTGGAACGACGACGGCGCCGCCGGCGACACGAGCATCGCGCAGCTCGACCCGGCCACCGGCCGGGCCCGCTGGACGATCGAGCTCGCGGGGGACAAGGACATCGTCGGACAGGCCGACGGACGCCTGATCGTGCTCGGCACGACCGGAGAGCACCGCACGCTGACCCTGGTCAACACCGCGTCCCACGTCCTGACGACCGTACGGCTGTCCGAGGCCCAGCCGGAGGGCTCGACCCCCACCCTGCTGCGCGGCAGGCTCTACTTCACGCTCACCAGCGGCGGTGTCCGCGCGGTCGACCCGCAGAGCGGGAGACAGCTCTGGGCGAGCGACTCCGGAGTGGAGCAGGCAGGCCCGCCCACCGCCTCGGCCACCCGCCTCTACCTCTCGTCCATCAGCGGCCGCCTGGCCGTCCTCGACCTGGCCACCGGCGACGTCGAAGCCACCCTCGGGGGCCGCGACGACAGCGGCACCGTCGACTTCCCCGACATGGTCGCCCCACCGGTCCTCGTCGGCGACGCCCTCTACGTCGCGTACGGCATCCGCTCGGCCTACACCGTCGACGTACGCACCCTCTGACCGGGACACACGAAAGGGCCCGGTTCGCAGGAACCGGGCCCTTTGCCGTACAGAGCGGGCGACGGGAATCGAACCCGCGTAGCTAGTTTGGAAGACTAGGGCTCTACCATTGAGCTACGCCCGCACAGGACGCGCCGCAGGTCAGATGACCGCGGCACAGAAGGCATCGTAGCGGGTCGAGACCCCTCGCCGCACACCCCGTAAATGCGGCGGCCCCACTGCCTGCGGGCATGTACCCTACGTGTCGCACCAGACGGGGTGTGGCGCAGCTTGGTAGCGCGTCCGCTTTGGGAGCGGAAGGCCGTGGGTTCAAATCCCGCCACCCCGACCATGTGACCGGCCATTGGCGGCCATCTTCGCGATCACCTGGCTTGATCGCCTTTTGGGACGTGTAGCCGCTGCGGTTACTATGCAAGCTGCGCGCCCGTGTGTCTCTCGTCTGATGGTCCTCAGGGCGGCTAATCCGCCGGAGCCGTTCTGGCCCCGGCAGAATCCAAGAAGTCAGCCACAAGGAGACCGAACCGTGAAGAGCGCCGTGGAGACCCTGAACCCGACTCGGGTTCGGCTCACTGTCGAGGTGCCCTTCGAGGAGCTCAAGGACAGCCTCGACGCGGCGTACAAGAAGATCAACCAGCAGGTCACGGTGAAGGGCTTCCGTAAGGGCAAGATCCCGGCCCGTGTCATCGACCAGCGGTTCGGTCGTGGTGCAGTGCTGGAGGAGGCCGTCAACGACGCGCTTCCGAAGTTCTACACCGAAGCGGTCAACGAGGCGGAGCTGGATGTCCTGGGCCAGCCCGAGGTCGACATCACCGAGCTGAAGGACGGCGACACGCTGAACTTCACCGCCGAGGTCGACATCCGCCCGTCCCTGGAGCTCCCCGAGGACTTCTCCTCCATCGAGGTCGAGGTCGACGCCGTCGAGGTGAGCGACGAGGACATCGAGAAGTCGGTGGAGCAGCTCCGTGAGCGCTTCGCCTCCACCTCCCCGGTCGAGCGCGCCGCCGAGGACGGGGACGTCGTCACGATCGACCTGGAGGCCAAGGTCGACGGAGAGGTGCTCGAGGACGGCATCGCCAGCGGTGTCTCCTACACCATCGGCTCCGGCGAGCTCCTCGAGGGCATCGACGACGCCGTGAAGGGCCTGGAGGCCGGTGGCGAGGCCACCTTCACCTCCGAGCTCAAGGGCGGCTCCGCGGCCGGCAAGGAGTCCGAGGTCACCGTCAAGGTCACCCAGGTCGCCGCCCGCGAACTGCCCGAGCTGGACGACGAGTTCGCGCAGCTCGCCTCCGAGTTCGACACCCTCGAGGAGCTCAGGGCCGACAGCCGCAAGCGCCTCGAGAACATGAAGCAGTACGACCAGGCCACGCAGGCCCAGGAGCGCGTCCTGGAGAAGCTGCTCGAGCTGGTCGAGGTCCCCGTCCCCGAGAAGCTGCTCGAGGACGAGGTCAACACCCGTAAGCACAACCTCGAGCACCACCAGCTCGGCCAGATGGGCCTCGACCTCGAGAAGTACCTCGAGATCCAGGGCAAGACGGTCGAGGAGTTCGAGACCGAGACCAAGGACGCCGCGGTCAAGGGCATCAAGACCCAGTTCGTCCTCGACGAGCTGGTCAAGCGCGAGAAGCTGAACGTCAACCAGGAGGAGCTCACCGAGCACCTCATGCGTCGCGCCGCTTCCTCGGGCATGTCCCCCGACCAGTTCGCCCAGGCGGTCGTCGAGGGCGGCCAGGTTCCGCTCCTGGTCGGCGAGGTCGCCCGCGGCAAGGCCCTGGCCGTCGTGGTCGAGGCCGCCACGGTGAAGGACACCAACGGCGAGGTCATCGACCTGGACGACGAGGACGAGGTCGAGACGGCCGCCGACGTCGCCGCCGAGGCCACGGAGGCGGACGCCACGGACGCCGACGCGGAGAAGACCGAGGGCTGATCGACGCCCACGGCGCCGAGCAGGCTGTAGGGCGGGCTCCGGGTCACTCATGACCCGGGGCCCGTTTTCCTACCCCGGGGGTGCGGGGAACCGCACGACAAGCCCCGTACGACCCGCGGCCGCCCACGCGCGGCACAGCCACGGCGAGCAGGCGGCGGCCCACCCGCCGGAGGGACCCCGCGCTACGCCCCCGGCGAACAGCCCCCTTTGCGGGATTCCCTGAAGGGACCAGCGCGTTAGGGTCCATGAATACGAGGGGAGTGGAGTCCCGAGCGGCTCCAGCCCCGCAGGGAACACGCAGGGAACACGTGAAGACGGCCCGGCGCCGTCGTAAGACGAGCAGGTGGATACGTGACGAATCTGATGCCCTCCGCCGCCGGCGAGCCTTCCATCGGTGGTGGCCTCGGCGACCAGGTCTACAACCGGCTGCTTGGCGAGCGGATCATCTTCCTCGGCCAGCCGGTCGACGACGACATCGCGAACAAGATCACCGCACAGCTGCTGCTCCTTGCCGCGGACCCGGACAAGGACATCTACCTCTACATCAACAGCCCGGGCGGTTCGATCACGGCCGGCATGGCGATCTACGACACCATGCAGTACATCAAGAACGACGTGGTGACGATCGCCATGGGCCTCGCCGCCTCCATGGGCCAGTTCCTGCTCAGCGCCGGCACCCCCGGCAAGCGCTTCGCGCTGCCGAACGCCGAGATCCTGATCCACCAGCCGTCCGCCGGCCTCGCCGGCTCGGCCTCGGACATCAAGATCCACGCCGAGCGGCTGCTGCACACCAAGAAGCGCATGGCGGAGCTGACCTCCCAGCACACCGGTCAGTCGTTCGAGGAGATCACCCGCGCCTCCGACCGCGACCGCTGGTTCGACGCCGAGGAGGCCAAGGAGTACGGCCTCATCGACGAGGTCATCACCACGGCCGCCAACATGCCGGGCGGCGGCGGCACCGGGGCCTGAGGCCCCTTTGCAAGCCCCCAGCCGACCGCCTCAGCCTCTAGGAGACAGAAAGTGAACGACTACCCCGGCAGCGGCCTGTACGACCGCACGCGCGCCGAGTACACGGGCCCCTCCGCGGAGTCCCGCTACGTCATCCCGCGCTTCGTCGAGCGCACCTCGCAGGGCGTCCGTGAGTACGACCCGTACGCGAAGCTGTTCGAGGAGCGCGTGATCTTCCTCGGCGTCCAGATCGACGACGCCTCCGCCAACGACGTCATGGCGCAGCTGCTGTGCCTGGAGTCGATGGACCCGGACCGTGACATCTCGGTCTACATCAACAGCCCCGGCGGCTCCTTCACCGCGCTGACGGCGATCTACGACACGATGCAGTTCGTGAAGCCGGACGTCCAGACGGTCTGCATGGGTCAGGCGGCCTCCGCCGCGGCCATCCTGCTGGCCGCCGGTACGCCGGGCAAGCGCATGGCGCTGCCGAACGCCCGTGTGCTGATCCACCAGCCCTACAGCGAGACCGGTCGCGGTCAGGTCTCCGACCTGGAGATCGCCGCCAACGAAATCCTCCGGATGCGCGCGCAGCTGGAGGAGATGCTGGCCAAGCACTCGACCACGCCGATCGAGAAGATCCGCGAGGACATCGAGCGCGACAAGATCCTGACGGCCGAGGAGGCACTCTCCTACGGTCTGATCGACCAGATCATCTCCACTCGGAAGATGAACAACGCAGCCGTCCGCTAGTCGGAGGCTGTATTGTCTGCCGCCCCTTGGTCCGGTTCGTGTGCTTTGACACGCTGCACGTCAAAGTGAACCGCGCCAAGGGGGGCCCGAACGGGGGGCCCGGCAAGGTACCGTCGGAATAAGGCAGCACCAGGAGCCGCTGGACCTAGGCGTCTCCCAGGCGAAGGGGAAGCACACCGTGGCACGCATCGGTGACGGCGGCGATCTGCTCAAGTGCTCGTTCTGCGGCAAGAGCCAGAAGCAGGTCAAGAAGCTCATCGCAGGGCCTGGTGTGTACATCTGCGACGAGTGCATCGATCTCTGCAACGAGATCATCGAGGAAGAGCTCGCGGAGACGAGCGAGGTGCGCTGGGAGGAACTCCCCAAGCCTCGTGAGATCTACGAGTTCCTCGAGGGCTATGTGGTGGGCCAGGAGCAGGCCAAGAAGGCGCTCTCCGTGGCGGTATACAACCACTACAAGCGCGTCCAGGCCGGCGAGAACGGCGGCGGCAGCGGCCGTGACGACGCGATCGAGTTGGCGAAGTCCAACATCCTCCTGCTGGGCCCGACGGGCTCCGGCAAGACGCTGCTGGCCCAGACCCTCGCCCGCATGCTGAACGTCCCGTTCGCGATCGCCGACGCCACGGCGCTCACGGAGGCGGGGTACGTCGGCGAGGACGTCGAGAACATCCTCCTGAAGCTCATTCAGGCGGCGGACTACGACGTCAAGAAGGCCGAGACCGGGATCATCTACATCGATGAGATCGACAAGGTCGCGAGGAAGAGTGAAAACCCCTCGATCACCCGGGACGTGAGCGGCGAGGGCGTCCAGCAGGCGCTGCTCAAGATCCTCGAGGGCACGACGGCCTCGGTCCCGCCCCAGGGCGGCCGCAAGCACCCGCACCAGGAGTTCATCCAGATCGACACGACGAACGTCCTGTTCATCGTGGGCGGTGCCTTCGCGGGCCTGGAGAAGCTCATCGAGTCCCGTGCCGGCGCCAAGGGCATCGGCTTCGGCGCGACGATCCGCTCGAAGCGCGAGCTGGAGGCCAAGGACCAGTTCGAGGACGTCATGCCCGAGGACCTGGTCAAGTTCGGCATGATCCCCGAGTTCATCGGCCGCCTTCCGGTGATCACCTCGGTCCACAACCTGGACCGCGAGGCCCTGCTCCAGATCCTGGTCGAGCCCCGCAACGCCCTGGTCAAGCAGTACCAGCGCCTCTTCGAACTCGACGGTGTGGAGCTGGACTTCGAGCGCGAGGCGCTGGAAGCCATCGCCGACCAGGCGATCCTCCGCCAGACCGGCGCGCGAGGCCTGCGCGCCATCATGGAGGAAGTCCTCCAGGGCGTCATGTACGAGATCCCGTCCCGCAAGGACGTGGCCCGCGTCGTCATCACGGCGGATGTCGTCCACTCCAACGTCAACCCGACCCTCATCCCGCGCGACGCACGCAACGGACGGGGACCGGGAGAGGCGAAGACGGCGTAGCTCAGACGCGAGAGGGGCGGCCCGGTGGCATCCACCGGGCCGCCCCTCTTTTTCTACTGCCGAGGGCGAGTTGTCGCGGATCTACCAGACAGGATTCGCCGTTTTCGAGCTGAAGCACGACTGCAGCAGACTGTCGCCCTCGAACAACCCGCCTTGGACTGCCGCGTACTTGATGCCCTGGCTGTCGCTGGCGCTCGTGGTCCAGTAGTCCTGGCCCCCGTTGCCTCCGTAGTAGTGACGCCAGGTCCAGTACTTGACTTCCCCGTCGGCCTGCCAGGTGACCAGCCGGACGGCCACATGATGGCCGTCCGCCTCGTTGTCGCGGGCCAGCAGCACCACAGGATCCATCTTGTACCTGGTGCTCCAGTCGGCGTCGACGTGGGCGTAGGCGACATTTGCGAGACCGCCGCCCGACGTCGCTCGCACAACGTTGCACGAGTTGGAGTACTCGGCGGCCGCCGCTGGGGTGGCCGCCATCGGGACAGCGAGAGCTGCGAGACCCGTGACAAGACCTAGGGTCAGTTTTCTGCGCATGGCGCCTTCCTGCTCAGACTCGGAGAGACGTCAGCAGGTTGACGCACGAGCAAACTCCGTGTGATCAGTAATGGTCTGATGTGTTACAGATCACGCAAGCTTGATTGCGCTACTTGAGCGGTACGCGCACGTCGTCGCGGAGCTTGGCGGTCAGTTCGGCCGCCTCCGCCATCGTCTTGCTCTTGCCCGCGATCAAGCCGGCCACGTCGTACGAGAGCACGTAGGCGACCGTGCTGTGGTCACCCCAGATGCAGAAGGGCATCTTCACGGTCATGCCGGATTCGCTGGACTCGATCTCCTGGCACTTCATGACGCCGTTCTTGAAGCCGGAGGGCGTCTGCTCGGTGGGAGAGCCCACGAGCTTCTGGCCGGAGTCCTTGTCCTTCGCGGCTTCCTTCTTCATGTTGGCGAACATCGCGTCGACGACCTTCTCGGGGTCTTCGATGGTGCCGTACACGCCCGCGAACATCACCTGCTTCGGTGCGGCGTCCGTCCCCGCGGAGTAGCCCGCGCTGACGTCCTTGGGGTCCTTGACGCCCCACGACTCCGCGTCCTTGATGTCGCTCTCGGTCAGTGTGTCGGACTCGGCGTCGTCGCCCTTCTTGTACTCGCCGCCGATGACCGTCGCCGGCGCCGTCAGCTTGAACGTCCCGTCGTCCGCGATGTCCGACCCGCCGCCGCCCCCGCCGCCGAGGGCGAAGGCCGCGCCCACGGCGATCGCGGCCACGACCGCCACCGCGCCGATGATGATGCCGACCTTCTTCTTGCCGCCCCCGCCCGGCACCGGCGGCATCGGGGTCGTGTAGGGCTGCTGGCCGTACGGCTGCTGACCGTACGGCGGGGTCTGCGGCGGGACGCCGCCCTGCTGCTGCGGGTAGCCGTACCCCGGCTGCTGGGGCTGAGCGGGCTGCTGGGGGTAGCCGTAGCCGGGCTGGGGGGCCTGCGGCGGCTGCTGGCCGTACGGGCCCGGCTGACCGTACGGACCGGGCTGCTGGGGCTGCCCGCCGTACGGGCCCGGCTGGTTGTGACTCATTACTGGGTTCCCCTCCAGATGCTTATGCGTTCCGAACATCCTGGCGCAGGCACCGGCGATGCATTGCATCGGGGGCCTCACCGTTACAGAACAAAGCCGTTTCGGGACACGCCCGCGACACCCCTAAACTGACCCCGTGACCGAGAACGCTCAGCAGCAGCCATCAGCGCCCGACACCGAACTGCCGACCCAGTACGCGCCGGCCGACGTAGAGGGCCCGCTGTACGAGCGCTGGGTGGAGCGGGGTTACTTCGAGGCGGACGAGAAGAGCGACAAGCCGCCGTACACCATCGTCATCCCGCCGCCGAACGTCACCGGCAGCCTGCACCTCGGGCACGCCTTCGAGCACACGCTCATCGACGCCCTCACGCGCCGCAAGCGCATGCAGGGCTTCGAGACGCTGTGGCAGCCCGGCATGGACCACGCCGGCATCGCCACCCAGAACGTCGTCGAGCGTGAGCTGGGGAAGGAAGGCAAGTCCCGGCACGACCTCGGCCGTGAGGCCTTCGTCGAGCGGGTCTGGCAGTGGAAGGGCGAGTCCGGCGGGCAGATCTCCGGGCAGATGCGTCGCCTCGGCGACGGCGTCGCCTGGTCCCGCGAGCGTTTCACCATGGACGAGGGTCTCTCCCAGGCCGTCCAGACCATCTTCAAGCGGCTCTACGACGACGAGCTGATCTACCGCGCCGAGCGCATCATCAACTGGTGTCCGCGCTGTCTGACGGCGATCTCCGACATCGAGGTCGAGTACCAGGACGACGACGGCGAGCTCGTCTCCATCAAGTACGGCGAGGGGGACGAGACGCTCGTCGTCGCCACCACCCGCGCCGAGACCATGCTCGGTGACACGGCCGTCGCCGTTCACCCGGACGACGAGCGGTACAAGCACCTGGTCGGCAAGCTCATCAAGCTGCCGCTCACCGAGCGCTCCATCCCCGTCGTCGCCGACACCCACGTCGACCCCGAGTTCGGCACCGGCGCGGTCAAGGTCACCCCGGCCCACGACCCGAACGACTTCGAGATCGGCCAGCGCCACGACCTGCCGGCCATCACGATCATGGACGAGCACGCCGTGATCACGGCCCACGGCCCCTTCCAGGGCCAGGACCGCCTGGAGGCCCGTTCCGCCATCGTCGCCGCCCTGCGCGCCGAGGGCCGGATCGTCGCCGAGAAGCGGCCCTACGTCCACTCCGTCGGCCACTGCTCGCGCTGCAAGACCACCATCGAGCCGCGTCTGTCCATGCAGTGGTGGGTCAAGGTCGGCCCGCTCGCGAAGGCCGCCGGTGACGCGGTCCGTGACGGCCGTGTCAAGATCCACCCGCAGGAGATGGAGAAGCGGTACTTCGACTGGGTCGACAACCTCCACGACTGGTGCATCTCACGGCAGTTGTGGTGGGGCCACCGCATCCCGGTCTGGTACGGCCCGGACGGTGAGGTCGTCTGCGTCGGCCCCGACGACGAGGCCCCCACCGGTGACGGCTGGCGTCAGGACACCGACGTCCTCGACACCTGGTTCTCCTCCGGCCTGTGGCCCTTCTCGACCCTCGGCTGGCCCGAACAGACCGAGTCGCTCGCGAAGTTCTACCCGAACTCCGTCCTGGTCACCGGCTACGACATCCTCTTCTTCTGGGTCGCCCGGATGATGATGTTCGGCCTGTACGCGATGGACGGCACCCCGCCGTTCCACACCATCGCCCTGCACGGCATGGTCCGCGACCAGTTCGGCAAGAAGATGTCGAAGTCCTTCGGCAACGCGGTCAACCCGCTGGACTGGATGGACAAGTACGGCAGCGACGCCCTGCGCTTCACCCTCGCCCGCGGCGCCAACCCCGGCGTCGACGTCCCGATCGGCGAGGACTGGGTCCAGGGCTCCCGCAACTTCGCCAACAAGATCTGGAACGCCACGCGCTTCGCGCTGATGAACGGCGCGACGGTGGACGGGCCCCTGCCGGACGAGTCGGCGATGTCGGCGACGGACCGCTGGATCCTCTCCCGCCTCAACTCCGTCGTCGCCGAAGTCGACGCGCTCTACGAGGACTACCAGTTCGCGAAGCTCTCCGACGCCCTCTTCCACTTCGCGTGGGACGAGGTCTTCGACTGGTACGTCGAGCTCTCCAAGACGACGTTCCAGGCGGGCGGCGAGCCGGCCGAGGTCAGCAAGCGCGTCCTGGGCGAGGTCCTCGACGTCACCCTCAGGCTGCTGCACCCGGTGGTCCCGTTCGTCACGGAGACCCTCTGGACCACCCTCACGGGCGGCGAGTCGGTCGTCATCGCGGACTGGCCCAAGGACAGCGGCTTCCGTGACACGGCCGCCGAGAAGGAGATCGAGACCCTCCAGTCCGTCATCACCGAGGTCCGCCGCTTCCGCGCCGACCAGGGCCTCCAGCCCGGCCAGCGCGTCCCGGCCCGCCTGACCCTCGACGGCACGGCCCTGGCGCCCCACGAGGCCGCCATCCGTCAGCTGCTGCGCCTCCAGCCCGAGGGCGACGCCTTCACGGCCACGGCGACCCTCCCGGTCTCCGGCGCCGAGGTCGCCCTCGACCTCTCCGGCACCATCGACGTCGCGGCGGAGCGCAAGCGCCTCGCCAAGGACCTCGCGGCCGCCGAGAAGGAAAAGGCCCAGGCCACCGCCAAGCTCGGCAACGAGGCGTTCCTGGCCAAGGCCCCGGACAACGTGGTGGACAAGATCCGCGGCCGCCTGGCGAAGGCCGACGAGGACATCGCCCGCATCCAGTCCCAGCTGGACAGGCTGCCGCAGGCCTGAGCGGTTGTACGTCGATGAAGGCGCCCGGAGCTTTCGAGCTCCGGGCGCCTTCAGCTACCCAGGGGCGCGGGGAACCGCGCGACCGGCCACATACGGACCGCAGCCGCCGTCAACGACCAGCCACCCCACTCCATAGGCACTCTCTACCGCCCCCTCCGTAGACTGGCCCCGTGAGTGACAGCGACCCCTTCGACGAGATCATCGACGCCGAGACAGACCGCGACCCCGACCTCGCGGTCATCGAGGCCGGCAGCCGCACCCTGCGCACCCAGGGAGGCCCGCCGGAGGCAGACGTGCCGACGCGCCCCCAGGACCCCGAGGTCGACAAGGCGCTGCGCGAGGTCGAGGCGGAACTCGCCACGCGCTGGGGCGAGACCAAGCTCGAGCCCTCCGTCAGCCGTATCGCCGCGCTCATGGACGTCCTGGGCGAGCCGCAGCGGTCGTACCCCTCGATCCACATCACCGGGACGAACGGCAAGACCTCCACCGCCCGCATGATCGAGGCCCTCCTCGGCGCCTTCGAACTGCGCACCGGCAGGTACACCAGCCCCCATGTGCAGTCGGTCACCGAGCGCATCAGTCTCGACGGGGCGCCGATCTCCGCCGAGCGCTTCATCGAGACGTACGAGGACATCAAGCCGTACATCGAGATGGTGGACGCGCAGCAGGAGTACCGGCTGTCGTTCTTCGAGGTGCTGACCGGCATGGCGTACGCCGCCTTCGCCGACGCGCCCGTGGACGTGGCCGTCGTCGAGGTCGGGATGGGCGGCACCTGGGACGCGACCAACGTCATCGACGGTGACGTCGCCGTCGTGACCCCCATCGACCTGGACCACACCGACCGGCTCGGCGAGACTCCCGGCGAGATCGCCAAGGAGAAGGCCGGCGTCGTCAAGCAGGACGCGACCGTCATCCTGGCTCAGCAGCCGGTCGACGCCGCGCAGGTGCTGCTGAAGAAGGCCGTCGAGGTCGACGCCACCGTGGCCCGTGAGGGGCTGGAGTTCGGGGTCGTGGCGCGTCAGGTCGCCGTCGGCGGGCAGCTGATCACCCTGCGCGGGCTCGGCGGGGAGTACGAGGAGGTCTACCTCCCGCTGCACGGCGCCTATCAGGCGCACAACGCCGCTGTGGCGCTCGCCGCCGTCGAGGGCTTCTTCGGTGTCGGCTCGCAGCGGCCCGAGCCGCTCGACATCGACACCGTCCGCAAGGCGTTCGCGGCCGTGACGTCGCCGGGGCGGCTGGAGACCGTACGGCGCTCTCCCACCGTCGTGCTGGACGCCGCGCACAACCCGGCGGGCGCCCGGGCCACCGCCGAGGCGATCGGTGAGGCCTTCGACTTCAGCCGGCTGATCGGTGTGGTCGGGGCCAGTGGCGACAAGAACGTACGAGGTCTCCTGGAGGCCTTCGAGCCGATCTTCGCGGAGATCGTGATCACCCAGAACTCCAGTCACCGCGCCATGGACGCCGACGAGTTGGCCGCGATCGCCGTCGAGGTGTTCGGCGAGGAGCGCGTACAGGTCGAGCCGCGGCTGCCGGACGCGCTGGAGGCCGCGATCACCCTGTCCGAGGAGGAGGGCGAGTTCGCGGGCGGTGGTGTGCTCGTGACCGGTTCCGTCATCACCGTCGGCGAGGCCCGGCTGTTGCTGGGGAAGGGCTGAATCCCAAGAATGCGTACTCTCTGTTCATCGACCCTGATCGGCGAGTTCTTCATCATCGGCTTCGCCGGCCTGGTCGCGATGAAGGACGAAGACCTGTCCACGGCCACGGTGTGGACGGTCAGCGGCATCGCCATGTTCCTGTGTCTGGCGCTGTGCGGTGTGATCACCCGCCCCGGCGGCGTCGCGCTCGGCTGGGTCCTGCAGATCGCCCTCATCGCCTCCGGGTTCGTGGTGCCGACGATGTTCTTCCTGGGCGTGGTCTTCGCGGCGCTGTGGTGGGCCTCGGTGCACTACGGGCGGAAGGTCGACGAGGCGAAGGCGAGGTTCGCCGCGCAGGCCGATTCCACTACACCTGACGCTGCGTGACCGACGGGCGGACACGCCGGGTAACCTCATCACCCCGCACACTTTTGATCGCAAGGAGTCCCACGTGAGCCAGCGCACCCTCGTCCTCCTCAAGCCCGACGCGGTTCGTCGTGGCCTGACCGGCGAGATCATCAGCCGTATCGAGCGCAAGGCCGGCTGGCAGATCACCGCGCTGGAGCTGCGCACCCTGGACCAGGACACGCTGGAGCAGCACTACGGCGAGCACAAGGGCAAGCCCTTCTACGAGCCGCTGGTGGAGTTCATGGCCTCCGGCCCCGTCGTGGCGCTGATCGTCGAGGGGGAGCGGGTCATCGAGGGCGTGCGCGCGCTGGCCGGCCCCACCGACCCGATCGCCGCCGCCCCCGGTTCCATCCGCGGGGACTTCGGTGTGATCGTCCGGGAGAACCTGATCCACGCCTCCGACTCCGAGGAGTCCGCCGAGCGCGAGGTCAAGATCTTCTTCCCCGGGCGTGCGTAGGTTTCGTGGCTTTTTCTGACGGGGTGTCATGGCACCCGTCGGTCTGACCTGGGGCGGCCGTGTCTTTTCGGCCGTCCTTTGGCATATGCGCGCCGATCGGGGGAACGGGTGCCCCCGATGGACCGTCTCCACAAGCGCGGTGGGGTTCCATCTGCTGACAATGGCGAAGACCCTCGCGCGGTGTTCGCGTAGGCGCCACTACGATGGAAGTCTTCACGTCACCGCACCCACTTCGCCGACCTGAAAAAGCCCTCAAAGCTCCCGGGAAGGCCAGACGAATCCTGATGGGGAACTCAATGTCGTTCATCGGCCGTGACATGGCTGTCGACCTCGGGACCGCCAACACGCTGGTGTACGTCAGGGGTCGCGGGATCGTACTCAACGAGCCGTCCGTCGTCGCGATCAACACCAACACCGGTGGCATCCTGGCGGTCGGCGCCGAAGCGAAGAAGATGATCGGGCGCACGCCCGGCAACATCGTTGCCGTACGTCCGCTGAAGGACGGCGTCATCGCCGACTTCGAGATCACCGAGCGAATGCTCCGCTACTTCATTCTGAAGATCCACAAGCGGCGGTATCTCGCGAGGCCGCGCGTCGTCGTGTGTGTGCCCTCCGGCATCACCGGCGTCGAGCGCCGTGCCGTCATCGAGGCGTCGTCCCAGGCCGGGGCCCGCCAGGTGCACATCATCGAGGAGCCCATGGCGGCCGCCATCGGTTCCGGCCTGCCGGTCCACGAGGCCACGGGCAACATGGTGGTGGACATCGGCGGCGGCACGACGGAGGTCGCGGTCATCTCGCTCGGCGGGATCGTCACCGCCCAGTCCATCCGCGTCGCGGGCGACGAACTGGACAACGCGATCATCCAGCACATCAAGAAGGAGTACTCGCTCCTCCTCGGTGAGCGGACGGCCGAACAGATCAAGATCACGATCGGTTCGGCGTACGACCTCGACGCTGACGAGCACACCGAAATCCGCGGCCGGGACCTCGTCTCCGGACTGCCCAAGACCGTCGTCATCTCGGCCGCCGAAGTCCGCAAGGCGATCGAGGAACCCGTCAACGCGATCGTGGACGCGGTCAAGACGACCCTCGACAAGTGCCCGCCCGAGCTGTCCGGCGACATCATGGACCGCGGAATCGTTCTGACCGGCGGCGGCGCCCTGCTGCGCGGCCTCGACGAGCGGCTGCGGCGCGAGACCGGCATGCCGATCCACATCGCCGAGGACCCGCTGGACAGCGTGGCGCTCGGCTCCGGCAAGTGCGTGGAGGAGTTCGAGGCGCTCCAGCAGGTGCTGGACGCCCAGCCGCGCAGATGACGTAACTCTTCGATTCCGCCGTACGAGATGATCTCCTCTCGTACGGCGGATCGTTGATATAGAGGCATAAGCTCGCCCATAGGCATCCGCGAGCCTCTGTACACCCACACCACATACCTGAACACCTGCACATTCCTATGAGGAAGGCACGGCCGCCGCACGTGAGGGACACACGAGAGAGCCGGCTGCTCCTGGTGCTGCTGATCGCCATCGCGTTCGCACTGATCACGGTGGACATCCGCGGCGGGGAGGATTCGCCGGTCGACGGTGCCCGCCAGGCCGCGGCCACGGTTTTCGGCCCCATCGAGGACGGTGTGTCGTCCGCCGTGAACCCGGTCGGCAACGCGGTCTCCGCGATCCGCGACTCCGGCGAGCGGCACGACCGGCTCGCCGCGCTGGAGAAGGAGAACGCGGCCCTCAAGGCGAAGCTCGGCAGCGACGACCGCAACTCCAGCCGCCTCAAGCAGTTGAACTCGATGCTGAAGGTCGCCGGCGAGGGTCAGTACGGCATCAAGGGCGCCGAGGTCATCGCCATAGGAGCGGCCCAGGGCTTCTCCTGGACCATCACCATCGACGTCGGCTCCAACGACGGCATCAGGCGCGACATGACCGTCCTCAACGGCGACGGACTGGTGGGGCGCGTGACGACCGTCGGCCCGAACACCGCCACCGTGCTCCTCGCCAACGACCCCGACTTCACCGTCGGCACCCGCATGGAGGCCAGCGACGAGCTCGGCTTCGCCTCCGGACAGGGCGACCGCCCGCTGCGCGTCGAACTCCTCAACGGCAAGGCCGAGATCAAGAAGGGCGACCGCCTCGTCACCTTCGGCTCCCAGGCCGACAAGCCCTTCGTGCCCGGCGTCCCCGTCGGCATCGTCTCCCGCGTCGATCCCTCCGGCGGCGACCTCACCCGCACCCTCTACGTCACGCCGTACGTCAGCTTCACCAAGCTCGACATCGTCGGCGTCGTCGTCGAGGCCCCGAAGAAGGACCCGCGCGACACGGTGCTCCCCGACAAGCCGAAACCGACCCCCACGCCGACGGTCACCGTCACGGTCACCCCGTCCGCGAACGCCCCTGTCGACGGCCAGTTCGAGCAAGAGCAGTAGGAGCTGATTCCCCTTGCGTGTCAACCGGATCCTGCTCTCCACCTCCCTCGTCGTCGTCGCCCTGGTCCTCCAGGTCAGCGTCCTGTCCCGGCTCCACCTCCCGGGCGCCGTCCCGGACGTGCTGCTGCTGACCGTCCTCGGTCTCGCGATGGTCTACGGCCATGTCGGCGGCGCCCTCGTCGGCTTCGGCGCGGGACTGCTCGCCGACCTCGCGCCGCCCGCCGACCACGCGGCCGGGCGCTACGCGCTGGTGCTGTGCGTCATCGGCTATCTGGCCGGGCTCGCCAAACCGGAGAACGGCAGACTCAAGTCGGCCACCGGCCCGATGCTCGTCGTGGTCGCCGCCGCCGTCGGCACGACCCTGCTCTACGCCGGTGTCGGCGCCCTCGTCGGCGACACCGCCGCCCGTCATGTCGGCCTCGGCAGCCTGCTGTTCACGGCCGCCCTGTACGACCTGCTGCTCGCCCCCTTCGTCGTCCCCGGCATCATGGCGCTCGCCCGCCGCGCGGAGAACGACCCGCTCGCGGAGACCAACACCTCCGCCAAGAAGGCCACCGACATCTCTTCCGGATGGCTCTCCTCCGGCACGGGCCTGAAGATCGGCGGTCAGCGCGGCGGACTCGGCGCGCTGCGGACCAGGGCCCGGACCCGGACCGCGCGCGTCGGTCGCATCAAGGGGGTCAAGCGGCTGTGAGTGCGCGCGCGTCGGCGGGCCGAGTTCACAGGTTCGCCGTATATGACACGTACACACACTGAGAGGGGGCGGCAGCCGCAGTGACCAACATCCCCGAGACCGGTCGGACTCCACGGGTCCAGATCAGGCTCATCGTGATCCAGATCCTCGTCCTGTCCGTCCTCGGCACCCTCGGCGGGCGCCTGTGGTACCTCCAGATCCGCGAGGGCGACGAGTACGCGAAGGAGGCGTCCGGCAACCACGTCCAGCAGGTCGTGGAGCCCGCCGTCCGCGGCTCGATCCTCGACGCGCGCGGAGTGCCGATCGCCGACAACGAGACACGGCTGGTGGTCTCCGCCTCCCGCACCGACCTGCTGAAGATGAAGGACGACGGCAAGGCCGTCCTCACCAAGCTCGCCGGTGTCCTCGGTATGAAGCCCGAGGAGGTCATGCGGAAGGTCCGGCTGTGCGACGCCGAGACCCCCCAGCCCTGCTGGAACGGCTCGCCCTACCAGCCGATCCCGATCACCGACGAGGCCACCGCCAAGCAGGCCCTGCAGATCCGCGAGCGCGCCGAGGACTTCCCCGGCATCACCGCCGAGCCCGAGGCCGTGCGCCGCTACGCGAGCCCCGCCAAGGCCAACACCGCCCAGGTCCTCGGCTACCTCTCCCCGGTCACCGACGAGGAGATCACCCAGGCCCAGGACACCGACTCGCCCTATCTGCGCTCCGACCAGGTCGGCCGCAGCGGCCTGGAGCGCGAGTACGACAAGGAACTGCGCGGCAAGGCCGGCGTCACCCGCTACGAGGTCGACAACCTCGGGCGCGTCATCGGCCAGGCCGCCAGCGACGACGCGCAGCCCGGCTCCAACCTCGTCACCAGCATCGACGCCCGCGTCCAGCGGGTCGCCGAGTACGAACTGAACGACGCGATGAAGAAGGCCCGCGACGTCTTCGACGACAACACCGGCGAGAACTACAAGGCCGACTCCGGCGCCGTCGTCGTCATGGAGGCCAAGACCGGCCGCGTCGTCGCCATGGCGTCCAACCCGTCCTACGACCCGAACGCCTGGGTCGGCGGCATCTCCGCCAAGGACTACACCAAGCTGACGGGCAAGGACTCCAACTACCCGCTGCTCAACCGGGCCATCCAGGGCCAGTCGGCACCCGGCTCCATCTTCAAGGTGGTCCCGACCGCCGCCGCGGTCAACGCCGGGTACTCCTTCGACGGCCCCTACAACTGCTCGAGTTCGTACTCGATCGGCGGCCAGGTCTTCAAGAACTTCGAGACCAAGGGATACGGCCCGATCAGCCTCGGCCGCGCCCTGGAGGTCTCCTGCGACACCGTCTTCTACCGGCTCTCCCACGAGGAGTGGAAGAAGGACGGCGGCACCAAGCCGAAGAAGGACGCCAAGAACTGGTTCTACAAGACGGCCCACCAGTTCGGCCTCGGCGCCGAGACCGGCATCGACCTGCCCAACGAGGTCACCGGCCGGATCCCGGACCGCCAGTGGAAGCTCAACTACTGGAAGGCCAACAAGGACGCCTGGTGCAAGACCGGCAAGAAGGGCGGCACGTACGCCGAGCAGATCGCGTACGAGAACTGCCTCGAAGGCAACCTGATGCGCGCCGGTGACTCCGTCAACTACTCCATCGGCCAGGGCGACACCCTCGTCACCCCCATCCAGATGGCCACCATCTACGCGGCGATCTCCAACGGCGGCACCCTCTACACCCCCTCCGTCGGCAAGGCCATCGTCAGCGCGGACGGCAAGACCGTCGACGAGATCAAGCCCAAGGCGCACGGCAAGCTGCCCATAAGCCGAAAGACGCTGGCCGAGATGGACGACGCCCTCGCGGGCGTCGCCACCCGCGGTACCGCCGCCTGGCGGTTCGCCGACGTCGGCTGGCCGCAGGACAAGATCCCGATGCACGCCAAGACCGGTACCGCCGAGGTCTACGGCAAGCAGACGACGTCCTGGTTCGCCACGTACACCAAGGACTACACGGTCGTCATGACGATCTCCCAGGGCGGTACGGGCTCCGGTGCCTCGGGCCCCGCGGTCCGCAACATCTACGACGCGCTGTACGGCGTCTCCGACGACGGCACGATCAACAAGAAGAACGCCCTGCTGCCCACCCCGCAGAAGAGCCTCCCGAAGGTCCAGACGGACGGCACCATCAAGTCGCCGAAGGTCTCCAAGGACCCGGGCAAGGAGCAGCGGGTGACCCAGGAAGGCGCCCCCGAGCCCGACGAGACGCAGCTGGCGGCGACCGTCGAGAGGCCGGCGACGGGCAACCGCAACACCCGCAGGCGGCGCCACAAGCGAGGTGGCCGGAGGATGTGCACATGACCGGCAACAGCTTCTCCGTCTCCGGCTACGGGCCCGAACGGGCGGGCTGGACGCGGCTTTTCGCCCGCGACTCGCTCGCCCGCCGGCTGGACTGGCCGATACTGTTCGCGGCCCTCGCCCTGTCGATGATCGGCTCGCTGCTGGTCTTCTCGGCCACCCGCAACCGCACCGAGATCAACCAGGGCGACCAGTACTACTTCCTGTTCCGCCACCTCATGAACACCGGCATCGGGTTCGCCCTGATGATCGGCACCGTCTGGCTCGGCCACCGCGCCCTGCGGACGGCGGTACCGATCCTCTACGGCGCCTCGGTGTTCCTGATCCTGATGGTGCTCACCCCGCTCGGCTCCACGGTCAACGGCGCCCACTCCTGGATCGTCGTCGGCGGCGGCTTCTCGCTCCAGCCCTCGGAGTTCGTGAAGATCACGATCATCCTCGGCATGGCGATGCTGCTGGCGGCCCGGGTCGACGCGGGTGACAAGCCGTACCCCGACCACCGCACCGTCCTCCAGGCGCTGGGGCTGGCCGCCGTGCCGATGCTCATCGTCATGCTGATGCCCGACCTCGGGTCGGTCATGGTCATGGTCATCATCGTGCTGGGCGTGCTGCTGGCCTCGGGCGCCTCCAACCGCTGGGTCTTCGGCCTGCTCGGCGCGGGCACGATGGGCGCCCTCGCGGTCTGGCAGCTCGGCGTCCTGGACGACTACCAGATCGCCCGCTTCGCCGCCTTCGCCAACCCGAGCCTCGACCCGGCCGGTGTCGGCTACAACACCAACCAGGCGCGTATCGCGATCGGTTCGGGCGGACTCACCGGCTCGGGGCTGTTCCACGGCTCGCAGACGACGGGCCAGTTCGTGCCGGAACAGCAGACCGACTTCGTGTTCACCGTGGCGGGCGAGGAGCTGGGCTTCGTCGGCGCGGGCCTGATCATCGTGCTGCTCGGCGTCGTGCTGTGGCGGGCCTGCCGTATCGCCCGCGAGACGACCGAGCTGTACGGCACGATCGTCGCCGCCGGGATCGTGGCCTGGTTCGCCTTTCAGTCCTTCGAGAACATCGGGATGACCCTGGGGATCATGCCGGTCACCGGTCTGCCGCTGCCGTTCGTGTCGTACGGTGGCACGTCCATGTTCGCGGTGTGGGTGGCGGTCGGGTTGTTGCAGTCGATCAGGGTGCAGCGGCCGATGTCGGCGTAGCGCTGCCGTAGGGGGAGTGGAATGGCGGACGAGTACGTGGCCGTGTGCCCGGTCGGCGAGGAGCTGGTGAACCGGCTTCTGGGGCTGGCGGAGCTGGATCTGGCCGACGCCGAGGCCGTCGAGGAACGGATACGCGAGGCCGGCTGGCCCGACTGGTCACAGGCGGTGCGGGGACCGGCGTACGAGGACACACCCGACGTCCCCGACGCCACCCATGTCACCCCGGAGGGCCACTTCGTCACGGCCGAGGGCGACGGCACGCTGCATCTGCCCTTCGCCTACCTCTACTCGGTCGACGGCGGCATCCTCGACGAGGACTGCTGGGGTCCCGTACCCGGCTGGACCAGCCAGGAGGGTGCCTGGCGGCCGGAGTTCGACGCGCACTACGACACCGTCGTCCAGCGCTTCACCGACCGGCTCGGTCTGCCGGACCACGACATCCGGCAGCCCAAGTACCACAGCCGGTACGTCAGCTGGCGTCTGGAACACAGCGTGGTGATCGTCGGGCAGGGCCCCGAACCGATGTCGTACCACCAGTTCGAGGACGCCCACATCCTCCTCGTCTCCCGGACGGCGAAGGACGCGCCGTTCCCGGAGGGCGAGGCGATGAGAGCGCTGGTCACCTCCTGATCCCCGGCGGTTCCCCCGGGAATCGTGGTCGGCGCCCTCTGCCGCCGCGCCCCGACTGCGTCTAAGTTCAGGTCATGGCGGACACGAAGCGCGAGATCGAGCGGAAGTACGAGTCCGACGACAGCGGGCTGCCGGACCTCACCGGCGTCGCCGGGGTCGCGGCCGTCCTCGACAAGGGTGTCGCACAGCTGGACGCCACCTACTACGACACCCAGGGCGAGCACCTCGCCGCGGCCTCGATCACCCTGCGCCGCCGCACCGGCGGCTCCGACGCCGGCTGGCATCTGAAGTTCCCCGTCTCACCCGGTGTACGGGACGAGATCCAGACGGCCCTCTCCGACACCGTCCCGCGCGTCCTCACGGGCCTGGTCCGCTCGCGCGTCCGCGACCTCGAGCTGGTGCCCGTGGTCCGGCTGGTCTCCGACCGGGACGTCCGCCATCTCGTCGACGCCGACGGCGGGCTGCTCGCCGAGGTCAGCGTGGACGCCGTCCGCGCCGAGCGGCTCACCGGGGGCCACGGTGTCGCCCAGTGGACCGAGATCGAGGTCGAGCTCGCCGACGGCGGCGACCCGGCCTTCCTCGACAAGGTCGAGAAACGGCTGAAGAAGACGGGCGTACGGCCCTCCGGGTCGGCCTCGAAGCTGGCCCGGGCGCTCGCGGAGACCGGCGGGGCGAAGCGGCGGAAGCCGGCCAGGAAGGCACCGGAGACCGCCGGGGACCATGTGATGGCCTACATCCGGGCCCAGCGGGACGCGATCGTGGAGCTCGACCCCGCCGTCCGACGGGACGTGCACGACTCCGTGCACCGCATGCGCGTCGCCACCCGGCGGATGCGCAGCGCCTTCAAGTCGTACGGGAAAGTCCTCGACCGCACCGTCACCGACCCGATAGGCGCGGAGCTGAAGTGGCTCGCGGGCGAGCTGGGCGTGGACCGGGACCAGGAGGTGCTGACGGAACGTCTGACCGCCGCCCTCGACGGACTGCCTCGGGCGCTGCTGGCCGGCCCGGTCCGTACCCGGCTGCGCACCTGGTCGCACGCGCGGCGCGGCGGGTCGCGCAGCCGTCTGATCGCCGTACTCGACGGAAAGCGGTACCTGGACCTGCTGGCCACGCTGGACGCCGTGGTGGACGAGCCTCCGTTGCTGAAGGCGGCCGGCGGGCAGCCGTCGAAGGTGATCCCCACGGCCGTACGGAAGGACTTCGGGAAGCTGACGGAGCTGGTCGAGCGGGCGGTGGCGCTGTCGCCGGGCGCCGACCGGGACCTCGCGATCCACGAGGCGCGCAAGAAGTGCAAGCGGACGAGGTATTCGGCGGAGGCTGCGTCCAAGGTCCTCGGCGAGCCCGCCGTCGACCTGGTCCGCTCGATGAAGTCCCTCCAGGGCCTGCTCGGTGATCACCAGGACAGCGTGATGACCCGCGAGGCCCTGCGCGATCTCGCAGGTCAGGCCCATGCGGCGGGGGAGAGTGGGTTCACGTACGGGGTGCTGTACGGGCGCGAGGAGCGGCGGGCCGAGCTGGTCGAGCTGGACCTTCCCGTGACGTGGCCGTCGATCAAGGGCGCGATGGAGGTCTGAGCGGAAGGACAGGGGCGGTCCACGATCGCGTTACGCTAGATGGTCACCCCTGTCAGTCCAGCCCACCACGAAGGTTCGCGAGATGCCTGCCGAAGTCGCTGCGGCCGCCGAGTCTGTGTTCCCGCAGCTCGAGGCTCTGCTCCCGCATGTGCAGAAGCCGATCCAGTACGTCGGCGGAGAACTCAACTCCACGGTCAAGCCGTGGGAGTCCACCGATGTCCGCTGGGCGCTCATGTACCCGGACGCCTACGAGGTGGGCCTGCCCAACCAGGGCGTCATGATCCTCTACGAGGTCCTCAACGAGCAGGAGGGCGTCCTCGCCGAGCGCACGTACAGCGTGTGGCCGGACCTGGAGGCGCTGATGCGGGAGCACGCCGTCCCGCAGTTCACGGTGGACAGCCACCGGCCGGTGAAGGCCTTCGACGTGTTCGGTCTGTCCTTCTCCACCGAGCTCGGCTACACGAACATGCTGACGGCACTGGATCTGGCGGGCATCCCGCTGGAGTCGAAGGACCGCGGTCTCGACGACCCGATCGTGCTGGCCGGCGGCCACGCCGCCTTCAACCCCGAGCCGATCGCGGACTTCATCGACGCGGCGATCATCGGCGACGGCGAGCAGGCCGTGCTCGACATGACGCGGATCATCCGCGACTGGAAGGCCGAGGGCCGGCCGGGCGGCCGCGAGGAGGTCCTCTTCCGCCTCGCGAAGACCGGCTCGGTGTACATCCCGGCGTTCTACGACGTGGAGTACCTCCCCGACGGCCGGATCGGCCGAGTCGTACCGAACAAGTCCGGTGTCCCGTGGCGGGTGTCCAAGCACACGGTCATGGACCTGGACGAGTGGCCCTACCCCAAGCAGCCGCTGGTCCCGCTCGCCGAGACGGTCCACGAGCGCATGTCCGTCGAGATCTTCCGCGGCTGCACCCGCGGCTGCCGCTTCTGCCAGGCCGGCATGATCACCCGCCCGGTGCGCGAGCGCTCGATCACGGGCATCGGCGAGATGGTCGAGAAGGGCCTCAAGGCGACGGGCTTCGAGGAGGTCGGCCTGCTGTCCCTGTCGTCGGCTGACCACTCGGAGATCGGCGACATCGCCAAGGGCCTGGCGGACCGGTACGAGGAGGACAAGATCGGTCTGTCCCTCCCCTCCACCCGCGTCGACGCGTTCAACGTGGACCTGGCCAACGAACTGACGCGCAACGGCCGCCGCTCGGGCCTGACCTTCGCTCCCGAGGGCGGCTCGGAGCGGATGCGCAAGGTCATCAACAAGATGGTGTCCGAGGAGGACCTCATCCGGACGGTGGCGACGGCGTACGGCAACGGCTGGCGCCAGGTGAAGCTGTACTTCATGTGCGGTCTGCCGACGGAGACCGACGAGGACGTCATGCAGATCGCCGACATGGCGATGAACGTCATCCAGAAGGGCCGCGAGGTCTCCGGCGCCAACGACATCCGCTGCACGGTCTCCATCGGCGGCTTCGTCCCCAAGCCCCACACGCCGTTCCAGTGGGCGCCCCAGCTCTCCGCCGAGGACACCGACGCCCGCCTGGAGAAGCTCCGCGACAAGATCCGCGGCGACAAGAAGTACGGCCGCTCCATCGGCTTCCGCTACCACGACGGCAAGCCCGGCATCGTGGAGGGCCTGCTCTCCCGCGGCGACCGCCGTATCGGCGCCGTTATCCGCGCGGTCTACGAGGACGGCGGCCGCTTCGACGGCTGGCGCGAGCACTTCTCGTACGACCGGTGGATGCAGTGCGCCGACAAGGCGCTGGCCGACTTCGGCGTCGACGTCGACTGGTACACGACGCGCGAGCGCTCCTACGAGGAGGTCCTGCCCTGGGACCACCTGGACTCCGGCCTGGACAAGGACTGGCTCTGGGAGGACTGGCAGGACGCGCTCGACGAGACGGAGGTCGAGGACTGCCGGTGGACGCCGTGCTTCGACTGCGGGGTGTGCCCGCAGATGGACACGTCCATCCAGATCGGCCCGACGGGCAAGAAGCTGCTGCCGCTGACGGTGAAGAACGCTGCTCCGGACCCTGCCGGGCACACTCACTGAGGCACAGGACGTGTGGGGCCCTTCCCGGCGGGAAGGGCCCCTGTTTTGTTTCATTCCGGCTCGGGGCGGGGGGCGCCCACGGTCAGGCGGTCGCGGGCGAAGCCGTGGTTGGCGGTGACGCGTTCACGGTGGGCCTCGGGCAGTTTCCCGCCGTCCAGGAGTCGCTCGCAGCACTCCAGTGACTCGCGGTACGCGCCCATCCAGTAGGCCGACACCGCCAGTTCGTCCAGGGCCTGCCAGTCGTACCAGCCGTGTTCGACGAAGAGGATGTCGTCGGGCCGCGGGATCTCCGTCGCGCGCCGCGCGAACAGGTAGGCGAGCGGCCAGCGATTCCCCTGGACGCGGCACAGGTGGGCGAGCTCGCCGAGCGGTTCGGCCCGGGTGGGCCGGTACTCGTGGGCCTCCAGGAAGCGGGCCATGACCTCGGGCGTCTTGCGCTTCAGCGTCCGGGCCAGGCGGGCGGCGTAGAGGCGGGCGCAGAACGCCTCCTCGGCGAAGCCGTCCATGGCCGCGCGCCGGTCGTAGGCGGCGAGCGCCTTCGCCGGTTCGTCGGCGTCGCGCCAGCTCTGGGCGAGGTAGAAGGCGTACCGGGCGTTGTCGGGTTCCTTGGCGAGACCGTCCTTCAGGATCGCGGCGTCCCGCAGGTACTTCTTGCGCTCACTGCCCTGCAACCGCCCCCGCCGCCCATGATGACCATGCGGACGCCCTCGAGAGGTGCCCGGTCGAACCGGCCGTCGCACTCCAGGTACTCGTGCAGGACGCCGACGTACCGCCAGGGGAGCCGGGTCGACCGAACAGGAGATAGCGCGCGCTCTCCCGCGCCCGTTCGATCGCCTCTGTGCGGCTCAGGTCGAAGCCTTTCCACGGGCTCTCGTACAGCGTTCCGGGGAGGTCGGCGAGGTGTCTCGCGGATGATGTCCTGGGTTCCGTCGGTCGAGCCCGTGTCGAGGATCACCCACGTGTCGACGAGGGGGAGCACGGATTCGAGGCAGCGCCGGATCACATGCGCCTCGTTCTTGACGATCATATTAAGGCAGACCGTTTTCATGGCTTTTTCTTTTCTCCGGCGGAAAGGGGCGGCTGGTGAATTTATCGACCCTTGGCGGTCCGTACAAGCGGGCGCTGGTGGGTCGGGATTTATAAGTGGGGAGTTCTCGTCGCCGGACCGGAGATATTCCTATGGTAATCACCGCGCAGCTCCCCGCGGCTCGCGAAGAACCCCGGCCGGCCGAATCGGCCCGGTCCGCGCGGCGCGGGTCGACGCTGTGGCTGTGGCCGTTCGCCGTCGCCCTCGCCCTGGGGGGATACGGGATGACCGCCTCCCTGCTGGGGCGCGATGAACTGGTCACCTGGGACATGGTGGGCCGGGACACCGGACGGATCCTGGCCACGCTGGGAAACGTCGACGCCGTACACGGCACGTATTACCTGCTGATGCACGGGTGGGTGGAGCTGTTCGGGGATTCCGTTGTTTCACTGCGGCTGCCGTCGGTATTGGCTGTGGCGGCCGCGGCGGCCGTGATTGCTCTGATCGGGGACCGGTTCTTCGGATAGCGCGCCGGAATTCTGGCCGGGCTTCTTTTCGCGATCTCACCGGCGGTGAGCCGTTATGGCCAGGAAGCCCGCAGCTACGCCCTGGTGATTCTCGCGGTCGCCCTCGCCACGCTTCTGCTGCTGCGGGCCCTGGACCGTCCGCGCAGCCCCTGGCGGTGGGCCGGTTACGCACTCACGCTGGTCCTGACCGGACTCCTCCACCTGATCGCGCTGTCCGTCGTACTCGCCCACGCCTGTCTGCTCGTGGCCCACGCCCGGCAGGACCGCTCGCTGTGGTGGAAGGCCGCTTCGGCACTGGCGGCGGTCGCCGGGTGCGTCGCCCCGCTCGCCGTGCTCGGCAGGTCCCAGGCACAGCGTCAGCTGTACTGGGTGCCGGCGCCCGACGGCTGGGCCCTTGGCTCCCTCGCCCAGGGACTGTTCGCCTCCGCGCTGGGTGGCGGCGCCGTGATCGCCCTGGCCGTGCTGGCCCGTTCGCGGCGCAGGGCCCCGCTGGTGCTGTGCGGTGTCTGGGCCCTGCTGCCGCCCTTCCTCGTCTGGGCCGCCTCCCACGGCGAGGTCTCCTACTTCCGCAGTGTCTACGTCCTCTTCACCCTCCCGGCGTGGGCCCTCCTGGCCGGTGCCGGCCTCGCCGCGGCCTCGCGTTCCCGGAAGACCGCCGCCGCGCTGGTCGCGACGCCGGCCGTGCTCACGCTGCCCGACCAGAGGCAGATGCGGCAGCCGTTCGAGCACGACGCCCCGGTGCCCCTCGACTACGCGGCGGCGGCCGATGTGATCAAGCGGCTCCACCGTCCCGGGGACGCCGTCGTCTACGACCGTGCCGACACCTGGAAGCTGGACGACGGAGTGCGGTACTACCTGCCTCGCGACCTGAGGCTGCGCGATGTCTTCCTGGCGAGGACACCGGCCGCGATCGACGACCTGTACGCGGTCCAGTGCTCCGTGCCGGACCTTTGCGTCGAGGACGAGCCGCGCGTCTGGCTGCTGACGCAGGGGACGGGATTCCCCTTCAACGCCATCGACCCCGCGCAGGCGGGCGCCTTGCAGCGGCGGTACACGGTGTCCGGTAGCAGGTCGGTGATGGGGATGACGGTGAGTCTGCTGGAACGCACGGGCCGGCGGTAGACGCGGCAAGGGGTGTCCGGCAGTCGTGACGACCTGCGGAACACCCCTTGAGCCGGGCTCCGGGCGATTGGACCTACGGGACGACGGTCCCGCCGTTCACGGCGCCGATGGACGGTTGCCTGTTCACGAGGACCCAGGGGTTGTTCGCACAGTCCAGAGTGCGGTCACTGGTGTCGACCGCGCATGTGGTCTCGTAGATCTGTCCGGCGGTGGTGATGACGTCGATCCGCATGTCCCCTTCGTCCTGGTTGCCCTGGGCATGACCTTCGACGGAGATCCCGCAGGCGTCCTGCGGATAGCCGGTGTGCTCGGTCCACAGGAAGGGCCCGGGGGCGTCCCCCGTGAGGTCACGAATACCGGCGTAGGTCCTGTTCGGGCCGGCCATGACCGGCGGGGTCAGCGCGGCCCGCAGCTCGAAGTTGTTGCTGTCCTGGGTGGAGTCGATCTCCACGCACGCGTTGGGGCCGGTGGCACCCGTCGCGCCGGTCGCGCCCGTGGCTCCCGTCGCCCCGACCGCTCCGTCCGCGCCGGTCGCTCCCGTCGCCCCGACCGCCCCGACCGCTCCGTCCGCGCCGGTGGCACCCGTCGCTCCCGTCGCGCCCTTGGGGCCGGTCGCTCCCTTCGGGCCCGTCGCCCCGGTCGCGCCCTTGCACTTGTCCTTGGGCTTGGGCGTGGTCTCGGGGACGTACGACTCCGCGGCCGACCGCGACTTGTGAGGGCGGCAGTTCTTGCCCTTGCCGCCCTGCTGCGTGGCAGTGGGCTTGTCGTCGGACACGGAGGCGGCGGCGGCCGTCGTGGGCGAGACCACTCCGGTCGCGAGGACCAGAGTGAGGGAGGCCAGCATCCCGGCCTTCCGGAACCTCGTGCGGGCCAGCGGACCGAGCAGCGACGGCGTCTGTCGGGAACTTATAGGCATGCCCGGCCGCAGTGCGAGGGTGACCCGAGGGCCCCACGACAGCGGGTCTGCCCTGGGGGAACGCGGCGTTGTGCAAGTAGGACGGTCTAACGAATTGCGGGATCCGGGTGAGCAGACGTGACGGCATCGCAACCCGCCGGACGAATCCACGGCGCGGGCCGCTGCGTCTTGGCCGGTATGGAACCGCAGAAGCCGCTGCCTCAGCCCCGGCAGCCCGAGGGCTGTCTCACCGCCGCCATCCGCATCCCGGTACGGATCGTCGTGCTCGTGCTGGTCGTTCCGGTACGGATGGTGTGGGACGCGCTCGTGGTGGCGGGGCGGTTCCTGAACGACACCGTGCTGCGGCCGTTCGGGAGGGCGTTGCTGTGGGTCGGGCGGGCGGTTTTCGTGTGGCCGCTCGTGGGGCTGTGGCGGTATGTGGTCGTACCGCTCGGCAAGGGGCTGGGGTGGCTGGGCACGTACCTCGTGGTCGTGCCCCTGGTGTGGCTGTACCGGTATGCGCTCACTCCCCTCGGGCACGGCTTCGCGTGGTTCGCGCGAGGGATCGGGGCCGGTCTCGCGTGGGTGTACGCGCGCGTGCTCACACCGATCGGGCACGGGGTCATGTGGGTGACGCGGGGGATCGGGCTCGGCGTGTACACCGCCGTGGCCTGGCTGGCGCGCTACCTCGTCGTCGTCCCCGCCCTGTGGGTGTACGAGTGGATCCTCACGCCCGTCGGGCACGGCATGCTCTGGATCCTCCGGGGCATCGGTGTCTGCCTGTACTGGATCGCGCGCGTGCTTCTCGTACTGCCGGCGCTCGCGCTGTGGCGGTGGGTGCTCACTCCCGTCGGCCGGTTCCTGGCCGTCGTGGGGCGGGAGGTGTGGGACGCGCTCGGGCACGCCTGGCGGATCGCCGGGCACATCTCGCTCGCCGTCGGGCGGTTCCTCGGGACCCTCTTCCGGTGGATCTTCGTGGAGCCGGTGCGGTGGGTGTACCGGACGCTGCTCACCCCGGTCGGGCACGTGGTGCGGGACCTCGTGCTGCGGCCCGTCGCCGAGGCCGCGCGCAGTGTGGGGCGGGCCACGCGGCAGGCGCTCACCGCCGCCCGGGAGACCGTACGGCAGGCGCGGGCCGACTTCCGCAGGATGCTTCTCGGGGAGCCCCGGGAGAGGATCGAGGTGGACCGACGGGAACCGTCGGGCCGCGAGACACGTACTCTTGGTAGTAGTACGACCGCACTCACGAAGGACTGAACGACACTGGGCAAGCGACAGCCCGAAGGCCCGCCGCCCGCACCCGCGGTGCAGCGCATCCGACTGCGCTACACCAAGCGCGGCCGCCTCCGGTTCACCAGCCACCGTGACTTCCAGCGCGCCTTCGAGCGTGCGTTGCGCCGTGCCGAGGTGCCGATGGCGTACTCGGCGGGGTTCACGCCGCATCCGAAGGTGTCGTACGCCAATGCCGCACCCACCGGCACGGGCAGTGAGGCGGAGTATCTGGAGATCGCCCTCACCCAGGCGCGGGACCCCGAGAAACTCAGGGTCCTGCTCGACGAGTCGATGCCCACCGGCCTCGACATCATCGACGCGGTCGAGGCCCGGACCTCCGGGCTCGCCGACCGGCTCACGGCCTCGGTGTGGGAGCTGCGGCTCGACGGAGTGGACCCGGCCGACGCCGAGCGCGCGGTCGCGGCCTTCACCGCCGCCGAGTCCGTCGAGGTCCAGCGCAAGACCAAGAACGGCATCCGTACCTTCGACGCCCGTTCCGCAGTCGTACAACTTGAGACGCACGGTCCACAGGCTGATAGGCCGACCGACCAGCCCTGTGCGATACTGCGGCTGGTTGTTCGGCACGTGACGCCTGCCGTTCGACCCGACGACGTCCTGTCCGGTCTCCGCGCCGTGGCCGACCTGGCGCCGCCGGTCCCCGCTGCGGTGACCAGGCTGGCGCAGGGGCTGTTCGATGAAGAGACCGGCACGGTGACCGACCCGCTCGCGCCCGACCGCGAGGCAGCTGAGGCCCCCACAACGGCCGCTGCCGCCGCGAAGGCGCCGGCGTAGGGAAGGTCCCGCGAAGGACGGACGTCGTAGCGCCGCCCTCGTACTCGGGAGCCACCTGGGTCGGGCAGCACACCGACCAGAAGACTTTCGCCAGGCCGTACCCAACAGGGTGTACGGAACCGGCGAGACAGGACACAGAGAGCTCCCGTGCGGCGCCCGCGCCCCGGACGGCGGCACCGCGCATCGCGCGAGCCGCGGACGTCACCGGCATCGCCGGACCAGGTGCGGCGCCCGGGAGCCTGACGGGAGAAACGCCCGCATGCTCGAGCCGACCGAACCCACCGAGGGTTCCGAACTCAACAGCCCCAGCGACACCCTGCCGCCGCGTCGTCGGCGCAGGGCCGCATCCCGACCGGCGGGCCCGCCGGTCGGCGCCGCGGCGGAGACGCCGGACGAGGTGACGCCGGCCATACCGGCCGCCGAGGACGCGCCCGCCGAGGAGACCGAAGAGCCGGCGGTGGCCGAAGAGGCCGCTGCGGAGACCGAGGCACCTGCCGAGGAGGCCGCGCCCGCCGCCCGTACGCGTCGTCGCGCCACTCGCAGGGCGTCCGCGCCCGCCGGTGCTCCGGCCGCGGCCGAGACTGCCGAGACCGTCGTACCCGCCGCGGCCGAGGTGAAGGCCGAGGAGCCCGCGGCGGAGACGGTGGAGGCCGAGGCGCCCGCCGCTCGTCCGCGTCGTCGTGCCACGCGTCGGGCGTCCGCGCCCGCCGGTGCTCCGGTCGCCGACGAGACCGCCGCACCCGCCGAAGAGGCCGTAGCGGCTGAAGCGCCCGCCGAGGAGGCCGCGCCCGCCGCACGTACCCGCCGTCGTGCCACCCGCCGGACGGCCGCGCCCGTCGAGGCGCCGCAGGCCGCCGAGCCCGCCGCCCAGGACGCCGAGGCTCCGGCGAAGGCCGAGCCGGAGCCGATCGTCACCGAAGAGGCCGCCGCCGAGGAAGAGGCCCCGCGCCGGGGTCGCCGTCGCGCCACGCGCCGCGTGACCGCGCCCACCGCGGCGCCCGAGAGCGTGGAGGCGCCCGTGAGCGCTGTCGAGGAGAACGAGCCGGTCGAGGCCGTCGTGGAGCCGAAGGCCGCCGAAGAGGCGCCGGCGAGCGAGGCCCCTGCCGCTGACGCCCCCGCCGACGAGGCAGGCCCGCGCCGTGCGCGCCGCCGTTCCGTGCGTCGTGCCGCCACCGGATTCTCCGAGCCCGCCGCGCGGTCCGGTGCCGACGAGGCCGCCGAGGACGAGGGTTCGCGTCGGCCGGCGCGGCCCGCCGTGGCCGTGTTCCAGGCGCCGGTCTTCGCCGAGCCGCAGTTCCAGACGCCCCAGCGGGCCGCTGCCGAGGCAGCCGCCGCCGACGTGGAGGTCGAGGAGCCCGAGGCGGAGGTCCAGGAGGAGCAGACGCCGCGTCGCCGTCGCCGTCGCCGCGGTGAGCCCGCCGAGGCCGAGGCCGCCCCGGTCGTCGAGGCCGTCGCCGAGGAGGAGACGGACGAGGCCGAGGAGAGCGCCGACGCCGAGGACGGTGCCGAGACGGAGGACGCCGAGGAGAGCGGTTCGCGCCGCCGTCGTCGTCGTGGTGGCCGTCGCCGTCGTCGCGGTGAGTCCGCCGAGGCGGACGGCGAGGAGGGCGACGAGCTCGCCGCCGAGGCGGACCAGGACGCCGAGGACACCGCCGAGCAGGCCGAGGACGACGCGGAGGAGGACTCCGACGAGGGCGGTTCCTCGTCCTCCAGCAGCCGTCGCCGCCGTCGCCGCCGCCGTCGTACCGGTGACAGCTCCGCCGACATCGAGCCCGGTGACGACCCCGAGCGCACGGTCGTCAAGGTCCGCGAGCCCCGCCCGAAGGCCGAGCCGTCCGACGAGGTGCAGTCCATCAAGGGCTCGACCCGTCTGGAGGCCAAGAAGCAGCGCCGCCGTGAGGGCCGTGAGCAGGGCCGCCGCCGGGTCCCCATCATCACCGAGGCCGAGTTCCTGGCCCGCCGCGAGGCCGTCGAGCGGGTGATGGTCGTCCGCCAGAGCGGTGAGCGCACGCAGATCGGTGTGCTCGAGGACGGTGTGCTCGTCGAGCACTACGTCAACAAGGAGCAGGCCACCTCGTACGTCGGCAACGTCTACCTGGGCAAGGTCCAGAACGTGCTGCCGTCGATGGAGGCCGCCTTCATCGACATCGGCAAGGGCCGCAACGCGGTGCTCTACGCCGGTGAGGTCAACTTCGAGGCGCTCGGCATGGCCAACGGGCCGCGGCGCATCGAGAGCGCGCTGAAGTCCGGTCAGCCGGTGCTCGTCCAGGTGACGAAGGACCCGATCGGGCACAAGGGCGCGCGGCTCACCAGCCAGGTCTCCCTGCCCGGGCGCTACCTCGTGTACGTGCCCGAGGGCTCGATGACCGGCATCAGCCGCAAGCTGCCCGACACCGAGCGCGCGCGGCTGAAGACCATCCTCAAGAAGATCGTCCCCGAGGACGCGGGCGTCATCGTGCGCACCGCCGCCGAGGGCGCGAGCGAGGACGAGCTGCGCCGCGATGTCGAGCGACTGCAGGCGCAGTGGGAGGACATCCAGAAGAAGGCCAAGAACGGCAACGCGCCGACGCTGCTGTACGGCGAGCCGGACATGACCGTCCGGGTCGTCCGCGACATCTTCAACGAGGACTTCACCAAGGTCGTCGTCAGCGGTGACGAGGCGTGGGAGACCATCCACGGATACGTCTCGCACGTCGCGCCCGACCTGGCCGAGCGGCTGTCGAGGTGGACCTCCGAGGTCGACGTCTTCGCCACCTACCGGATCGACGAGCAGCTCGCCAAGGCGCTGGACCGCAAGGTCTGGCTGCCCAGCGGCGGTTCGCTGGTGATCGACCGGACCGAGGCGATGGTCGTCGTCGACGTCAACACCGGCAAGTTCACCGGCCAGGGCGGCAACCTCGAGGAGACGGTCACCAGGAACAACCTGGAGGCGGCCGAGGAGATCGTGCGCCAGCTGCGGCTGCGCGACCTCGGCGGCATCATCGTCATCGACTTCATCGACATGGTCCTGGAGCAGAACCGGGACCTGGTGCTGCGGCGCCTCCTGGAGTGCCTGGGCCGGGACCGGACCAAGCACCAGGTCGCCGAGGTCACCTCGCTGGGCCTGGTCCAGATGACCCGTAAGCGGGTCGGCCAGGGCCTGCTGGAGTCCTTCTCGGAGACCTGCGTCCACTGCAACGGCCGCGGTGTCATCGTCCACATGGAGCAGCCGACCTCCGTCGGAGGCGGCGGCAAGCGCAAGAAGCGCGGGCGTGGCGGCATCGAGCACGTGCACGAGGCCGCGGTGGCGGCGGAGGCTGTCGAGACCGACTCCTTCGAAGAGGAGGAGACCGAGGCGGAGGTGGCCGCCGAGGTCGCCGAGCCGGTCGCGCTGGCAGAGCCCGTCTTCGAGCCCGACGAGGAGTTGTACAGCAGTGCCGCCGAGGCGGAGGCCGCCGCGACCCGGGGCCGTTCGCGGCGTCGGACGAGCCGGCGGTCGTCGGCTCCGGCCGGTGCGCCGAAGCGGGAGCGGGGCGAGCGGGCCGAGGTTCCGACGGCTCAGGACGTGACGGCCGAGGAAGAGGTCGAGCGTCCGGTGCAGGTCGAGCCGGCCGCGCAGGTGCAGGCCGAGCCGGCCGCCGTCGAGGACCCGGTCGTCGAGGACGCCGCGCCCAGGGGGCGTACGCGTCGCCGTGCGACCCGCAAGGTGTCCGCGCCGGCCGGATCGCCCGCGGGTGCCGAGGCGGCCGTCGTGACGGTCACCGAGGCCCCGGCAGCGCCCGCGCCGGTCGCCGAGGAGGCTCCGGCCAGGGCCGAGCAGTCCGAGGCGCCTGCCGAGAGCGCCGCCCCGGCCCGTCCGCGGCGCCGTGCCGTGCGCAAGGCCACCGCGCCGACCGCGTCCGAGGAGACGGCCGTCGTGGTCGTCCCGGCGGCGGAGACCGCCACGGAGGCCCCGGCCGCCGAGGAGTCCGCCGAGGAGACGGCTCCGGCCAAGAAGACGGCCGCCCGCAAGACGGCCAAGAAGACGACGGCGAAGACGGCCGCCACCAAGAAGACCGCGGCCAAGAAGACGGCCGCCAAGAAGGCGACGACCAAGAAGGCCGCCGCCAAGAAGACGACGGCGAAGAAGACCGCGGCGGCCGAGCAGACGCTGTCCTCGGTCTCGGCTTCCGCCGACGAGAGCTGAGTTCCGGCTCACCACGGGTGTGGGGGCGGGGCGGGGGGGGGGGCGCCCCCCCCCCCCCCCCCCCCCCCCGGGGGGCCCGGGGGGCCGGGGCGCCGCCCCCGCACGCGAGGGCGGGGGCGAGACACACCCCCAACCCC
>NZ_JBIUUU010000037.1:0-56193 GCF_044742595.1 Streptomyces sp. NPDC087859
CAACTTCGCCCGGAAGTAATAACCGACGCAACCTCCACCAGCCGCCTTGCTCCCACCTCAGCCAGAAAAGGACATCGCCTTACGAACCGCTCACTAAGACGGTCCGCAGCAGGGTGGCCACCCACGGCTGGGCCGACTTGGGCACCTGGCTCAGCAACGTGCGGGCGTAGTGGGTGCGGCAGCGCTGCCAGCTCGCGCCGGGCAGGGTGGCGCCGATCGCGTTGACCAGCCCCATGTGCGCGTCGGAGAGGACGAGTTGGACGCCGGACAGGCCGCGGGCGACCAGGGAGCGCAGGAAGGCGAGCCAGCCGGCGCCGTCCTCGGCGGTGGCCACGTCGATGCCGAGGATCTCGCGGTGGCCGTCGGCGTTGACGCCGACGCAGGAGACCGTTGACCGCGACTATGAGGGACGTTTGGTTCTACCGGAGACGGTGACGACGATTGCCGCCATCGTGCCGCTGGACGCGCTCATCTCTGCAACGCCGAATACGGGCAGGTCAGCGACGAACGCGTAACCGACAGCTACCGCGGCCAGGGCAAGACCGATGCCCGAGATGCCCGAGTCATCGCCGACCAGGCGCTCATGCGCCGCGACCTCCTGCCCATCCGCCTCGACGACGAAGACGTCGTTGAACTGAGACTGCTGACCGACCGCCGCAGCGACCTCGTCGCTGAGCGCACCCGCGTCATCAACCGGCTCCGCGCCTTGCTGAACAGCATGTTCCCCGCGCTGGAGCGGGCCTTGGACCTCGACAACACTGGGCCTTTGCGGCTCTTGAGCGGCTACCAGACTCCTGCCGCGATCCGCCGGGCCGGCGCCAAGCGGCTGACGACCTGGCTGCGCAATCGGAAGGTTCGCGGCGCCCAGGCTCTCGCTGAGAAAGTCGTCGAGGCCGCCGAACGGCAGCACACCGCAGTCGCCGGGGAGAAGGTTACGGCCAGGATGGTCCACACCCTCGCCGAGGAGGTGATGATCCTCAACGAGAAGATCGCCGCGACCGACACGCTCATCGAGGTGCGGTTTCGCGAGCACGAACTCGCCGAAGTGATTACCTCGATGCCCGGCATCGGGTCCACCCTCGGCGCGGAGTTCCTCGCCGCTGTCGGCGGCAGCCTGGACGCCTTTGCCACTGCGGACCGCCTCGCGGCCTTCGCCGGCGTCACCCCAGCCCCGAAGGACTCGGGCAAGGTCAGCGGCAACCTGCACCGGCCCACGCGCTACCACCGACGCCTGCAGCGCGTCTTCTACACCTCCGCGCTGATCAGCATCCAGCACGACCCCAACTCCCGAGCCTTCTACGACCGGAAGCGCGCGGAAGGCAAGCGTCACGTCCAGGCCGTCCTCGCTTTGGCCCGGCGCCGAGTCAGCGTGCTCTGGGCGCTGATCCGTGAACGAAGGTGCTACCAGGTGGCACCGCCCGTCACCGTTGCGGCTTGACTTCAGCATTGGGAAGCACCAGCCGCTCAACGATCGAAACCACAACCGACAGGCTACCGAGCCAAATGAGATGACGTCTTAGCGTGCGATGATGGCGCTGGTGTACCTGCGCGAGCACGCCACCTTCGCGAAGATCGCTGCCGAGTTCGGGATCAGCGAGCCCGCCGCTCACGCCTTTCATCGACTGGCTCGGCGGACGTGCGCCGGGACTGCCGAAGGTCCTGCGCGACTCCGACCCCAACTCCTCCTGCTGGTCGGCACACTCGCCGAGTGCGACCGGGTCGGTACGCGTGGTTGCACCGGTCGGCACGGGCGCCTGGAGATGGGCGCCATGCCCAAGAGCGCGGGCCGCTCGTGAGGATTGATGACCTCAGGCGCAGTGACAGCTCGCTGGTGGCGCGGATACGGCCGGAGTGTCAGCTACTGCTCAGCGGGCCATAGAGCGGCCAGAGGGGCGGGCAAGATCTCTCGGGCCGTGTCGAGGAACTGTAGGCCTTCGTCCGTGGCGTCTTTTCCCCCTTCGTGAATGGCTCGTATGGCCCGCTCCACCCAGTCGTGCTCGAGCCTTTCCCACTCCGCTGCAAGGCGGCGCAAAAATACATGGCGAAAGCGCCGTCTGGTGTCCGCGTCGAAGGGGGCGAAGCCGTTGAGTGCGATCTGGAGGCAGACGTCGAAGGCGGCGGTGAGGTCCGCTGGCGTGCTGTCCTGATCGCTGGTCAGCCACAGGTGAACAAGCGCGTTCGCAGCGGATACAACGGGGCGTCCTGCGGTCGCGTGGAAGGTGACGACGGCCGTCTCCCACACACCGGCCCACGGTTGCATCCCATGCGCGAAGATGTCATCAGCAGTGTCACAGAGGAACTTCGCCTGCTGGTGCAACTGATGGTTGTCGTCCCGGATCCAAGAGAACCAATGGTCGTCCGTCCGGGGCCGGTACGGGTTGTCTGGCCCGAAGTCGTAGGTCCAGAACGGGTCCGTGCTCCATGGCTCGGCTTCCGAATCGTCTCGCAGGCGCACCCGGATCTGCCGACGGCCGTCGTCCCAGAACCTGTCGATCGCCACGGTGGAGAGGAGTCCGCTCCAGCTCTCCGGCGGACACTGGGAGCGCCACAGCAGTGCCAGGCGGCGCCAGGCGGGGACCGTTTCGCTGGTGTCGGGGAAGAGGTCGTCGGCGCTGAGGCCCTCAGCGGTGGTCGCGGCTACGGCGAGGAGCATCAGGTTGAGCGAGTATGTCGCCGGCCGGGCCGGCACCGGCAGGCGCTGCGGCGTGTAGTCGTCGTAGCGGGTGTCGTGGCGTGTGTGCAGTGCTTGGTGGAAGAGGCTGAGCAGGACCGTGAGCGACTGCGTTCGTAGTGACTGCGGCCAGCCCTGCAACCGTTCCACGAGGAAGGAGACGGTCGTTCCGCGTGTGGTCAGGGGTATTTGGGACAGCAGTGCATACAGGTACGCGTCGTCCAGGGTGGACGGCCTGCTGCGGCGTGTGGGGTGGCGCACCGTCTCGGCCAGCTCGTGCAGTTCCTGCGTGGCGAGCCGGGCTACCAGGTACTCCCCGAAGGTGGCGTGGAGGAATTCATAGGCGCTTAGGGGCCGGCCTTCGCGGCTGGCGCGCGCCTCATGGACGAAGAAGAACCGACCCAATAGCAGTTGTGCGGCGGTGAGGCGGGCGCGCAGGCCGGTGGGGTCGGAGTGGCTTTGCGGTGTGAGGGCGTCGAGGTCGGCGTTCAGTTCTGCCGCACTGATCCATTGCTGGCCGCGGTTGAACATCGCAAACGCCACGATCGACAACTGGGTGAGTTCTTCCTCCACTGCGTCGCCGAGTTGTTCGTCGGTCAGCCCAGCCGCACTCTTGCGGACCTCCCGTTCGGCGAAGCTGATGAGGAGGCGTTCGTAGAGTTCAGCCTGGCCCAGCGCGGCACTGTGGAGTTCCAGCGCGTTGCGGTCGGCGTCATACAGCGCCAGCATGAGCAGTAGCAATGGCTGGGACGCCAGTTCGCGGTGCGCAAGAACGGTGTTCGCAGTGAGGGGTTGAAGGCCGCGGGCGGCGAAGCCAGCAGCGTTGGTGGTGTTCCACACCTGCAACCACTGTGCCACCTGACGGTCGTTGAAGGGCTCCAGTCGCAAAGCGATCATGCCCTCCGCGGGACGCGCCCGGTCGGCGACCGCCGTGCGGCTGGTGACGAGGACGGCGACGGGACGTCCCTGACTGGCCTCGCGTGCCTGAAATTCGGCCACCCGCAGCAGATAATCGGTCTGGCTGGTGCCGGTCGCCTGCAGCAGTTCATCAAAGCCGTCCAGCATGATCACCGGAAGCGCGCACTGGCCGCGATGGACCAGCTCAGGCCAGTCTACGGACTCGCCGGTGGAGCCGCGGACCGCATGCTCGATCTGAGTCTGCAGGTCGGCGTCGGCAGCGGCTTCCCGAAGTACGACGCGCACGACGAGGAAGTCGGCCGGAGGGAGACGGGCCGCTAGCACCTGCGTAAGCACCGACTTACCCGAACCAGGCTGGCCCAGCACGAGCAGCGGGACGCGCACGGCCTGGACCGACGTCAAGTGCCCCAGCAAGAACGCATCCAGGTCGCCGCGCACCGGCCGCTGTTGCCACCAGCTCTCCGTGGCGAATGGATCGGACGGGCCCACATCACACACCCGGAAGTCCGGATTGAGATACGCGGCGCCCAGGAGCGGCAGGCTCGTCCCGTCCAGGGCATCGCGGGAGGTGAGGATCGGACGATTAAGCACCGCCGCGTGAGCACGCGCCAGACCGGTGACCCAGGCATCGGCAGGTCTGCGCTGTGCCATCGGCGCGAGAACCTCCTGCAGCCCTTCCAGGGAGGCTCTCACCGCCCCCAATTGCGCCCGCGTCGCCTGGTGATCCACCAAGTTGGCCCAGAAAGCGACCTCCGGGCATTCAAGCGCCAACTGCACGAAGAGTTCCTCATAGCGGGCGACGGCCTTCCCAGGAAGATCGTTCGCCAGCGTCCCCGCGAACCGCTCTTTGCGCGTGTCGTCGAGACCGTCCCACACTGCCAGACCCGACACGAACCGGGTCACTTCGCCCGACAGACGCCGGTAGAACACTGAAAGGGCTTCCAGCGTCGTCTCGTAAGGCCGCTGCGGCACGGGCATCGGGACCTCGGCCTGAAGCAAGCCGGCGGCAAGAGAACCCAGCCGCTGGGAAGCCACCGCATCACCCCCCGCCAGGGTCGTCTGTTCGGCAGCCGTCAGCTCAAGATCTTGTGGATTGCACGGCAGCTCCGTCTCGGAGAGGACCTCGAAATAGGCGGAGAGAACTACCACCGCATGGGCCGCAGCCAGGCGTTCGCTGCGATCGAACCGGGCCAGACCGCGCGCCTGTTCACCAAGCCTGCGCCCCAGACTCGCACTCAGCCGGGCCAACTCACCCCGCACGTCGAACAGGCTGGAAAGCAGACTGATGCCCGTGGCTGAGGTGGCGAGCAGCAGCCCGCCCGTCAATCGGTCCAACGCCTCGACCGTACGCTCCTCTGACGCACCCAGCAGGCGAATGGCATCCCGATAACTCAGCCCCACCCCAACCCCCGACAGAGGACCTTCACCACCGTCCGGATGAACACCGTATCCGCACTCGGCTGTCCGGCGGGAGTGAATCACACGCTCCGCAAGCGAGTGTCAAGAGCACCAAGGGCTCATAGATTTGATCACCTGGCTTTAATGCAAAAGGAGCCACCCGACGCGCCGGATGGCTGCCAGACTGGTAAATGGCCCGTCGCGCCCCTGACCGCGATGCGTGCTATTCCATCCGCCGCCCGGCTGCCGGGACGCCGTGCCGCTGGGTCACCCGGCCCGAAACCGGGGAGGCGGGAACAGCGGAACCGGGCCGCGTGCGTATCCCCGAGTCCGGTGTTTTCTGTACGCGAGGTAGTGGTCGGGCCTCGAGTGGAAGGCAGTGGTTCCGACACGCTAGACTTGATCACGAGCTGGTGGCCGCAACTCAAGCCAACCGGTGCTGCGTTGGTGGTCCAAGGAAAGACGCCCTGCTTCCTGTGGGGAAATGCAGGTGCAAGGCCTGCCCGGCGCTCGAGTGTGGGGCCCGTCCGCTAGCGCGGACGGGCCCTGCGGCTTTCTCGGTTCACGGTCCTGGGCCAGGCCCGGCCCAATCGTCATCGCCGTGATGCACTGCGTCCTCGGCGCCAGCGAGGCACTGCACGCACGCCGATTTTTGTTCCCGGACCCGTACGGCACATGCTTTGGACACGTTTGAACCGGCCGGGAGGCTGCCCAACGGCAGACCGGTGACAGGCTGTTCACACCCGGGTGCGGCTCGCTGGCCGTGTGCGGCGGCCGCGCGCAAGGCGTCGATCTACAGGGAGCGCCGGCGGTCAGGAAGTGCGGTGGGCCGTTACCAGGAGGGTGGCGGCGCAACGAGGCCCCGCGGTCGGCGAGGGCAGTAGGTGAATGTCGATGCCGGTGAATCCGGCCTCGTCCAGGAGCTTCACCCACACGTGTTCCTGAAGCACCCAGCGGCGCATCGTGGTCTCCTTCCCCTGGGGGGTTCGCGCCGGGATGTCGGCAGCCACGACGTCCGGCTGCGCAGGCCGGCCGCCCAGATAGTGCGCCAGAGTGGAGAAGGTTAAACGGCCGCCTGGGCGCAGTGCGGCGGCTGCCGCTGGCAGCAGCGAGTGCGGGTCGGTGAAGTCGACGGCGCCGAAGACGCTGTACAGCACGTCGTAGGTGTCAGGATGCGCCGTCAGGTGGCGTACGGCGTCGGCTGCGACGATGCGCAGCCGCGGTGCGAGGTGGCCGAACAGCGTGGCGGCCATGTCGCACTGGGCCGGTGAGCCGTCGACGGCGACGATGCGGGCAGGGGAGTGGTGAACCGCCAGATAGGCGGCGTGCCGGGCAGACCCGGCACCCAGGTCGCCGACGGCGCGGCCCGTCAGATGGCCGAGGACCTCCGGGCCGGGACCGCCGTCTTGGCTCCAGATCCAGTGGAAGGTCTGCGGGACAGCGCGGTCGCGTTCGGCGCGGACGCGACCGTAGTGGTGCCAGAGGTCTGCGGTACTCGTCACCGCCTCATCCTGGTGGCGATGGCCGGCCGGGTGGCTGATTTCGGGGAATCTCACCCGGACGATGCGGGGGCCCGACCGGAATCCGGCCGGGCCCAAGAGCCGGGTCAGTGCGAGTCGCTGCCCGGGTGGCACGGGCCGCAGTCGGCGGCGTCCTGCCAGAGCGACAGATCGACTTCCCAGCCGTCGGCGGCGACGAAGTGCGCCGTCTTCATCACTGAGCCGTCGTTCTTCATGTCGACCTTGGGCACGTGATGCAGGAAGTGCCCGCCGTTGAAGCGCGCGCACAGTTCGGCGTAGGCCACGGTGTCGAGGATGATCGTGTGCACGCCGATGTCCACGAGCTTGCTCGGGGCCAGGCCCAGGGACTCGCCCCGGTGGGTCATCGCGGTCAGCAGGTAGGCGTAGCCCTGGTCGAGGACCCTGGCCGCCATGACCGTGTCGTATGGGTAGTCCCGCACGAGGAGTTGGACCTGCTTCTCCCACAGCTGGGGCGGGACGACCTCGCGTGCGGAACGGATCGGGCCGAGCACCGGGTCGATGGCCAACGTGGCCGCGGCTGCGCTTGTCATGATGCCTCCCAGGGACGGGCCCCGCACGGTTGGGGCGCTGTACCCAGCACACCGCGCCGACGCGCCCGGTGGTGGTCAACCATCCTGCTGCGCAAGGCATTTGCACGTCGTGCAAGCCGCCTCGACGGCACCTTCCGGCGCCCGTACCGTGGAAGGCCCTCGGTCGTGCGGTGTGGGAGGGACCAAGTGCCCGTTGACCCGCTCTGGAACACCCCCAAGGCGCGCGCTTTAGCCGCACAGCGGCTGCCTGGCGCGCTGATCCGCCTCGGCCGTGAACACCGTTCCTGGTCTCTTGCCGCCCTCGGCGACCGGCTCGGCTGCTCGGCGGCCACCGTATCCCGGCTGGAGCGGCGCAGCCGGGTCTTCGACCTGACCCTCGTCCACCGCGCTGCGCGCGAAGTGGGCATTCCGCTGCCCATTTTGGTGAGTTCTCTTGCGCCACCGGCCCCGTCGGCATCTGCGGACACTAAAGTGACGGCCAGTCCGCACGCGCAGGAGGACCCGATGCACCGCCGCACGCTGCTCACCGCCACGGCGACCGCCGGGCCCGTCGTCCTGGTGCTCGGCGTGGACCAGGCGCTGGCTGCCACTCCGCCACCAACCGGCAGGGGATCGCTGGACGCCCGCATGGCCACCGCCCGCGACCTGTACGACCACGGCACACACGCGAAACTGCTCGCCGCCCTGCCCGGACTCATCGCGGACGGACATGCGGCTGCTTCCTCCCGGCGGGAGCTCGACCAGGCGCGGCTCTCCTGCGTCTACAGCCTCGCCGCCTCCGTGCTGAACAAGCTCGGCTCCTACGAGCAGGCCCGGCTTGCCGCCGACCGCGCCCGGACCTGGGCCGAAGTATCCGGCTCGCCGCTCGCCTCGGCTGCCGCCGCCCGCGCGCTCGCCGTGGTGCTGCGCCACCAGGACCGTACCGAGGAAGCCCAGCACCTGATGATGGCTGCCACCGCGCAGGTCGAAGCGACGGGACTACGGACCGACGCTCTGGCCTCCGCCTACGCACAAATGCTCTGCACCCTCGCCTACACCGCTGCCCGGGGCGGCCGACGCGCCGAGGCCTCGGCGATGACAGAGGAGGCCCGCCGCGCGGCCCGGGCTCTTCCGCATATCGCCCCGGCGGGCCGCCTGTTCCCGATTAGCCCGGCCGGCGTCGACCTCTATGCGGTCGGGGTGCACTGGGCGCTCGGCGACGCGGGCGCCGCATTGGAGGTCGGGAAGAACCTGCGCCCGGATCAGTTCGCGACCGTCGAGCGGAAGGCGAGGCTGGGAACGGACATGGCACGCGCTTGGTGGGCCTTGGGACGGCCCGCGCAGACTGCCAGCGCCCTCCTCGATGCCTACCGGGCGAGCCCCGGAGAGGTACGCGATCGTCCCGCGATCCGCAGCGTGGTCACCGAGCTGGCCGAGCGGCACCCGCAGACCACAGGGGTTCGCGACCTGCAGGCTGCCGTGGCGAAGACGGCAGGCTGAAGCCAGCATGCAGGTCTCCGATAGCCTCGCCTCAGCAGCATGAGCAGGAGCGATCCCATCGCGGCAGCGGAGCACCAGGCCCAGATCTCCGGGACCTCCGCCGATGTGCAGCACGGCCAAGGCCAGCGCCACAGGGGACACGGCGGTGCTGGCCCACGACAGGACACGGGCTGTGACGTGCCGTCGGAACAGGGGATATGGCAGCGGCCGGCAGGCCGTCACATACGGTGGAACAAGGGACGGCACCCCATACTCGTGCACCCCGCGGGACACCGATCCCCACGGGATGTGGAGCCCCGGAGGCCTCCGAAGGCACACACCCATGCCGACTCTTCTGGGCCGACCGCGAGAACGACGCAGCCCTACGGCTGCCACCCATCGGCGCCGGCCGGACATTCTTCCGGGCTCCGATTCCGGTCCTCCCGGCCGGGCGGCGTCAGTTTCTGTCACCCGGACTCGCCCACGAGACCACTGGACTGCGCCAGCCACGGTCACGACTGGGCGAACGTGCATGCGAGCTCTCGTGGCTACGGGCTGACAAATCATAGGACCGTCCGAAAGTGATCGTCTACTGTCCTCAGGGACAGTAGACGATCACTTTCCGCCTTGATTCACTCTTCGTTTGCAGGATCTTGATGATTCAATTGCATAGAGCAGGAGGCGGAGTTGAACGGTAGTAGAACGGTAAGACGTGCTTCGGCACTCACTGTATCGCTGGTCGCGATCGGCGGACTCGCACTGGGCACCGCGGGACCGGCGGTGGCCGAAACCCAGGACGACGGCATTCTGGAGGCGGGAGAGTTCGGCCTCTACTACAACTCGGGCCGGGGCGGCTGCGTCTTCGACCTCGATGCCGGGGACAACGACTTCACCAACAACAACTTCAAGGATCGCCCGACCTATGTGAACTGCCCCGGCGAGGGGCAGACGGTGAACGACAACACGGCGTCGTACTGGAACCGTGACACCAGAACCTGGTACGTCTACACCGATACGTTCCACGAGGGTACTCGGGGCGATCTCCCTGCCGGTTACATCGGCGACGCCACCTCCACCTTCAAGAACGAGATCTCGTCAAGCTATTACTACCTATGAACCGGCTCAGTGTGACCGCTCTCGGCGCCGTCCTTGCCCTGACGGGCTGCTCCGTCGGTGGCTCGGACGGCTCCGGCGGGAGCACCGGACCAACAGCGCCCCCCACGCCTACGATGCGCGGAACCGCCGACCTGAGCTTCCCGCTGGACGCCTACCAGGCCACCACCGAGCAGCAGACCACGCTCGCACAGGCCCAGGGCGTCCTCACCAGCCGGTGCATGGCCCGCCTCGGCTTCACCTACCGGGCTCCCGAGCAGCCCGCCACCTCCGCGAGCGGGTCGAACGCACGAGTCTTCGGCCTGGTCGACCAGGACATGGCCGCCAGGTACGGCTACCTGAATCCCGAGACGGCGAACGCCCCCGTGCGAGCAGTCACGGAGTCACTGTCCGAGGCCGAACAACTCGCGCTCAACGGTGAGGACGATCTCGACCCAGCCGATGCACCCGCGAACCTGGAGGAGGCTGAGAAGACTGGTGGCAGCGACGTGACGTTCAACGGGGAGCGAGTGCCCGTCGGTGGCTGCGTCCGGGAGTCCTACCTCAAGCTCTACGCGCGCAAGGCCAACGAGGTCGACATCCTCTTCGTGTTCAACCTCAAGAGCGAGGCCCAGTCGAGAGCACGCGCGGACTCCCGAGTCCGCGCGGTCGACAAGCGCTGGTCGTCGTGTATGTCGAAGGCGGGATACAAGCTCACGGAACCCGCCAACGCGGTCAAGGAACTGGGCCTCACCGAGTCGAACCTGTCCAGTTCGAGAGCAGTCGCCGCGGCCAAGGCCGACGTGGCGTGCAAGCAGCAGGTCGACTTCGTACAAGTGCGTTACGCGGTGACGACCACCTACCAGCATCGGCTGATCGAGGAAAACACGCAGGCCTTGTCGATGGCCAAGGAACAGCTGGAGAGTCGCCTCCTACTGGCGGCCGAACTGACCTGAACCGATCCGAGACGATCTGATGCCGAACACATGTCGGCTGTGCCGGCTGCCAAAATCGCTGCGCGAGATCCTGGCTACGGCACTATTCCGTGTGCCCACCCTCACCGACCGGGAGCGCCAGATACTTGGGTTACTCGTCTTCGCCGAGGAGTACAGTGAACTCGCGAGGTCACTAGGGATAGCCGAGCGCACTGTCAAGTTCCATGTCGCGAATCTGCGCACCAAGCTGGGCGGGTTGAGTCGGCTCCAGCTGTGCCAGGTGGCCCTGCTGGATCTGACCGGCCTGCTGGACACCGTCGAGATCTGCGGCGCGCATCCGGCGCGATGAGTGGGTGAGGCCCGCCGCGTTCGTCCTTCCGTTCTAGCTAGGACTTGCCCCGTAACTGCTGTTCACAGGTGAGATGTTCTTGGTGTAGCTGGTGTGATCACGGCGTCGGAGCCGCGCTGGATAGGCCAGTTCACGGGTCTGAGTCCGCGTCAGTTCGGCAAGCTGCTCACCGCGTTGCGGCGCGAGGGCGCGGATCCGGTCCGCAAGGGCCGGTCCTGGAACCTGTGGCTGGAGGACCGGGTCCTGCTGGTCGCCGCGTACTGGCGAACCAACCTGACGCTGCGCCAACTCGCGCCGCTGTTCGGGGTGTCAAAGTCTGCGGCGGACCGCATCGTCAACCACCTCGGGCCGGCGCTGGCACTGCAGCAACGCAAGCGGTTCCGCAAGGACAACCCGTCCGGTCCAGGCGATCCTTGCTCTCCACTCCAGCGCTTGAAGCCGAGGTTGGACAATGCTGACTCACTCGGCCGTGTAGGGATCAACAGCGTGGTTGAGCCTGTCAACTGATCTTCCCGCGACGTCTTCTCGAACGCTGCGACACGATCTGTTTATCCAACTCGGCGGCGCGAGGATCACCCAGCACGCGGAGCTCCAAGACCGCCCACTGGTGGAATTCGAACGTGGTGTCGGTGGCCAAGGTGTGTAGCAGGCCGGAGGCCCTAGGGTCACCCAGCCTGGCCAGCTTCGCGGCCGCCATCATGCGGCGGGCGCCGTCGAGGGTGGTGTCGGTGGCCAAGGTGTGCAGCAGGTCGGGGGCGCGGGAGTCGCCCAGCCTCGCCAATGCCTCGGCGGCGAGCACGCGGGCGCCGTCGAGGGTGGTGTCGGTGGCCGAGGTGTGCAGCAGGTCGGGGGCGCGGGAGTCGCCCAGCCCCACCAGTGCCTCGGCGGCCCGCACGCGGTAGTCGTTGTCGAGGGTGGTGTCGGTGGCGAGCGAGGCGTAGAGGTCTCGGACGCGGGGATCGTTCAGCTCGGCCAGAGCCTTGGCGGCCCGTACGCGCTCGTAGTCATCCAGGGTGGTGTCAGTGACGAGCAAGGCGTAGAGGTCCGCAGTACGGGCGTCGCCCTGTCTGGCCAGCGCCTCGGTGGCCCGCATGCGGTCGTCGCTGCGGAGGGTGGTGTCGGTGGCCAAGGTGTGCAGCAGGTCGGGGGCGCGGGAGTCGCCCAGCCTCGCCAGTGCCTCGGCGGCGAGCACGCGGGCGCCGCCGAGGGTGGTGTCGGTGGCCAAGGTGTGCAGCAGGTCGGGGGCGCGGGAGTCGCCCAGCCCCGCCAGTGCCTCGGTGGCCCGCACGCGCAAGTCGCTGCGGAAGCCTGAGTCGATGGCGAGCGAGGCGCAGAGATCCGTGGCGCGGGGGGCGTCCAGCTCGACCAGTGCTTCGGCGGCCCGTACGCGCTCATAGTCATCCAGGGTGGTGTCAGTGACGAGCGAAGCGTAGAGGTCCGCAGTACGGGCGTCGCCCTGTCTGGCCAGCGCCTCGGTGGCCCGCATGCGGTCGTCGCTGCGGAGGGTGGTGTCGGTGGCCAAGGCATGCAGAAGGGCGCGGCCGCGGGGATCGTCCAGCCTGGCCAGCTGTTCCGCCCCCTGGACGCGTAACCCGCCGCTGGAGGTGTTGTCCGTGGCCAAGGCGTGCAGATGGTCGCCGGCCGCACGGAGGACTTCCTCAGGGAGTCGGGTGCGCAATTGGACTTGCTCGCCGAGGAAAGCGTAGCCAGACGGGCCTGCTCGGGGAGAAGCCAGACGGGCCAGGTATCGGGTGCACAGCCGGCTCAGCTCGGGGTTGGGCAGCACGGCGTCGATGAAAAAGCCCACATAGGACCAGCTTTGCCGCGGAGGATTCCAGTGCCTTCCGAGTCGCAACCTCAGACTGACGCTTGGTGACCTGGTGAGGAGGCTGTCGTCCCGAAGAGGTTGGTGAAAATGCCGGTGGAGCGCGCGAGCCGCGGCACGGGAGTCACGGGCGGCGTAGCGGGCGGCGAGGTACTCCCGGAACGTCTGGTGGAGGAAGAAGAAGTCGCCTGCGACTTCGGTTACCAGGCCGGTTGCTCGTAAAAGCATGCCTAGAAAGCGATTCCAGTCCTCCCGGTCCACCTTGGTGGGACGGTGAGCGAGTGGGTGCTCGGCCAGCACCTCAACTGCCAGGTCAGCGATCCGTATGCGGCGGAGGTGAGCGAGTAGTGCTGGCTGCTCGGCCAGTATCTCGAACGGGAGGCCAGTTCCAGCGACGCCGGTGGGGCGCCGGTAGGCGAGGTACTCGATCAGCTCTGGGAGCCTGTCTTGCACTTGCACTGCCGCAGCTTTGACGGCGGCCCTTTCTGAGGGGATCTGGAAGGATTCCGTCAGGGCGGTGATGGCCCGGTCGTGGATGTTCTTGACTTCTTTGTGGGCGTTTTGTTCATAGATCAGTGTGACGAACTCTTCGTAGGCGCCGGTGCGGTCTTTGGGAAGCGGCTTACGAGGGTTCGCGGCGTGAAGCTGGCAGAGTACGGAGGCCATCAGTGGGATGCGGGCCAGCTCGGTCAGTCGGGCCTGGGCCAGAGCCTCGATGTACTGGTGGGCTTTCTCAGTGGCATCGGGCAGTTGGAAGAGGTCGAACCAGCGGGCGGCGACCTGCTGCATGTCATCACGGTTGAAGGGCTGCAGGTCGTAGCGGGGCACCTCGGGTCCGAGGATGTCGAGTTCGCCGTCGGGCAGGGGACGGGTGGCTACAGCGAACCGGTACAGGTCGGCGTGCGGGTCCTTAGCGGTGTCGGCGATGCGGCGCAGGATCTGGCGTCGGGTGTCCGCGTCGGGGATCTCGTCCAAGCCGTCGACCAGCACCAGCCAGCGGACGTCCGGCCGCGGCGGGGTGGCGAAGAAGGCCGGGGGCAGTGAAGCCCTCAGATTCTCCCCGGCGAGCTCGGTCTTGACAGCTGCGGCGAGAGCCTCGGAAAGCGGTCCGACCAAGGCTGTGGCCCGGACCAGCACAGGCACAACGTCTTCGCCGGGCCCGGTTAGCCAGCTCTCGGCCCCGTTTGCGAGGCGGGTGCGCAGCAGACTGGACTTGCCGCCGCCCGGTCCGGAGATCACTACGGTTGTTTGCTCCCCGGCCAGGATTTCCTCGGCTGGCGACCGGCCGGTATCGGGGCCAAGCGCGCCGCTCTGCTCGTCGCCGGCCGCAGGTGTGTGCTGCAGAATTGCCTGCTGGCCTTGGTAGACCGCGGGGAGCCGTCGTTTCTCTTCGGAGATGTTGATGACGAGTGGATAGGGGTGCCGCTGAGCTGCGTTCCTGGCGGCTTTGAGGTAGTCCCGGAGGCGGACATCATCGGGTGACTCGGTGGTTGGCTCCAGGTCCTGGAGTACGCCGATGGCGGCTGCGGCCGCGTTCCTTGCGGCCTCGCGCTGGGAGCCCTCCGCGTCCCTTTCGTGCTTCTGCGTGTCGGCCTTGTCGCTGATGCCGCGGATGATCAGCGTGTCCAGCTTGCCGGTGAGGTGGGCGGCGTGGGCGACGCCAGCGCTTTCCATCTCGATGGCGACGGCGTCGTTGTAGTGCTCGTGGAGGTGGCGTGCGATCGCGGACTCGGCGTCGGCCAGGACGACGTCCCCGACGGCGATGGGCTTGAAGTGGGCTTTGCCGCGGAGGGCGTGGCGGGCGGCCTGCTCCAGGCGGTAGGAGGAGTGCCAGGCCTCGGGGCGTACGAGAAAGCCTTCGGGGGTCTGCTTGCCGCCGTGGATGCCGTACACCTTGGTGGCGACGACGACATCGCCGACCTTGATGTCGTCCTTGAGCCCGCCCGCGACTCCGACGAGGAACAGCACCTCAGGCTTCAGCCAGGTGTTGAAGCGCTCGGTGATGGCGGCGGCGGTGAGGGTGCCCTCGCCGATTTCCGCGAGGGCCACGCACCACGGGGTGCCGGCGAGCCGGCCGCGCTCGGCGCGGGTGCCGGTGGGCTGGTGCACGAGCTTCTCGACTTCGGTGAGGTGGGCCCGTACGGCCTCGTACTCCAGCGGGAGAGCCGTCAGGATGACGGCGGTGGGGCGCCTTACGTGGTCTGCTGCCACGAACCACCTCGCCGCGTACGGACCAGAAGCCTGGAATTGCCGGAGTCCACGGTAAAGGATACGAGAGAGGGCTTAGCAGTTCCCTTCGCGATCCCTGTCTACTCCTACTGATTGATCACGCCACTGGAGCCTCGCCCTCGTGTCCGTCCTGCCGGATCCGGCCGCGGATGGCGAGGGCCGCCGTGCCGGTCCCACGCAGACATTGCGTCATCGGTTCCGGGCCTCATGTTGGAGACCCCGGCCGGACCCCTCTTTACGGCTCACAGCCAGCCTTCCACTCCTCGCGCGAGGCAGCGGCGCAACTGGGGTTCTGCGGGCTGAAGCAGAGGCACAGAGTGGCAGAGGGCTCGCGCGATGATCACCCGCGCTGCCCATACGGTCAGCATCCGGGTGCATGCCAATGCTGACGCGTCGACTCACTTTGCCGTCGACAGGCCATCGACCAAGCATCGAGAACTTGCTGCTCCCTCTCGCTTGGCGGATCAGCTCCCCAGAACCCGCTCTCTCCTGGAGACAGGGAACCTTAGACGAACCAGCGGAACATCTGATCGGACGGTTCCATCCGCAGCAGCTCAGACGCCCTCCATGGGTTTCAGGGTTCTGGAACCTACACACGGGATCTCGCCGCCCTGTTGACCGTACGAGCCCAGGCGGATCTTAGGCTAGGCGGCGGCGAGTTGGAGGAGCTCGGGTACGCCGTGCGCGCGGGCGTAGGGCTCGAAGCGGGGGAGGAGGTTGTCGACGAGGCGGGCGCAGCGGGGTGCTCCGATGCGGCGGGCCAGGAGCAGGGACTGGGTGGCGGCGGCTGCGGCGGGTTCGGGTTCTTTCAGGTCGAGGTAGCTGGCGGCGCGGTAGGCGAGGAAGACGCCCTTGGTTTTGTCCCGGGTGGGCGGCAGGAGGTGTTCGCCTTCGCTGATGAGCTGGTGGGCGCGGCGGGTGTCGCCGAGGTCCAGGAGGGCTTGTCCGGAGTCGACGGCGAGGTCGGCTTCGGATACCCAGGTGCACCAGGAGGGCCGGTCGGTGCCGGCGTCGTTGAGGTGGTGTTCGGCGGAGGTGAGGGCGCGTAGTACGGCGCCGCGTTCGCTGCCGTCGCCCCGTGCGGCGATGGTGCGGGCCAGCCGCAGTTGGAGCAGGCAGCGGGCGGCGGGGTTCTGAACGCGGGTCAGGGCGTGGTGGAGGATGTTGGCTGCGGTGGTGTGATCGCGGCGCCAGGCGGCCTGGTAGGCGAGGTCGCCCAGGAGGCCGGAGCCCAGGTCGCGATCCCCTGCCGCGTGGGCGTGGTGCAGGCCCGCGATCCAGTTCTGGCTGGTGTGGGTGTGGCGGCGCAGGTCGAAGGCGGCGATGGTCTGGGAGAGGGAGGCCGCCGGGGTGTGCAGGCGCATGCCGAGGGCGGGCGTGTAGCGGCCGGTTTCGAGCAGTTCGGTTTCCGTGGCGAGCTGGCCGTCGAGGAGCGCGGGGGTGTGCTGTCGCTGCTCGGTGGACGGGCCAGCGAGATGCTGGGTGGAGTTCTCCAGGTAGACGACGAGATCTTCATCGATGGGTTTGCCCTCGTGGGTGGCAGCCTGGACGGCGCCGTGTTCCACTCCGACCACGGGGCCCAGCCCGGATCCCGGGCCTTCGCCGGCCTCTGCGACCAGCTCGGGGTCACTCGGTCGATGGGCGCGGTCGGCACCAGCGCCGACAACGCGGCCTGCGAAGGCTTCCACGCCACCCTGAAACGCGAGACCCTCCAGGGCGCCCACGACTACGGCGACGCCAGTACCTTCCGCAGGACCTTCTTCGCCTGGCTGAGCCGTTACAACGCCCCTTGCTCAAATTGATCAGTGATGTGCTGGAGTTGAGCGGCGGTGAGCCGGTGACGTGGGCGATCGACCTCAACGTCGGCGGGGCTGCCCTGCTGATTGCGCTGCTGACCGACCACGGGCAAAAGGTCCTCTGCATCCCCGGCCGCACCGAAATCTGGGCAGTTTGACCGTCCGCCATCTCCTCCAACGCATCGACGCCTCGCGTGTGTTGGCGTTGTCCCGCACTCCCGGAAAGGAGCGCCGGCCAGGGCGTGGGCACGCGCCATGGCGACTTCGACGAACCGGAGGCGCTGGTGCGGGCCCTGGACGGGGTGGAGCGGCTGCTGGTCATCAGCGTTGCTACCGACGACCGGCTGCCACCTCAGTGCAGGCCGTCACTGCTGTAGTCGTGGCGTTGAGGAAGAGCATGAACGTCCACGACGCGTCGGCGGCGTCGATGCGGCCGATCCGCCTGTTGCGAGATGTGGGGCGGGCGCTGGAGCCGGGCTTGGTCGCCCAGCTCACCGGGAGATGGAAGACCGGCAGAGCCCCGAACGGCAAGACCATTTGGTGCGACCATGCCCTTGGCGAACGGTCGCGATCAGAGTGTTGCCGCCGCAAACACACAGAGCTGTGGGCACCCAGTGGTCCGGGTGGCCACAGCTTGTGTACAGGCGGTCAGGCGAGGGTGACCTCGACCGGCAGTTTCTTGATGCCGTTGACGAAGTTGGAGCGGACCCGGGGGACGTCGCCGGCGAGGCGGATGTCGGCGAGGCGCGGGATCAGTTCCTCGAACATGATGCGGATCTCGGTGCGGGCGAGCAGGTTGCCCAGGCACAGGTGGGGGCCGCCCTTGCCGAAGGTGAGGTGGTCGTTGTCCTGGCGGGTGACGTCGAAGTCGTACGGGTTGCCGAAGACCTCTTCGTCGCGGTTGCCGGAGGCGTACCACATGACGACCTTGTCGCCCTCCTTCACCCGCTTGCCGCCGAGTTCGACATCGCGTGTCGCGGTACGGCGGAAGTGGTAGACGGGTGTGGCCCAGCGCAGGAACTCCTCGACGGCGACCGGGATGAGAGAGGGGTCTTCCTGGAGCCTGGTCAGCTGCTCGGGGTGCTGGATGAGGGCCAGCATGGAGTGCGAGATGGTGTGCCGGGTGGTCTCGTTGCCGGCCACGACCAGCAGCAGGAAGTAGTTGTCGAAGTCCTGCGCGGAGAGCGGGACGCCGTCGCGCGGGGTTTGGTTGATGAGTCTGGAGATCAGGTCGGTGCCGGTGCCGCCCCGCCGCTGGCGGGCCAGCTCCTGTCCGTACTCGAAGACCTCCAGCGAGGCCGGGCTGCGGAAGGGCAGGTCCTTGTACTGCTCGCTCTCCTCGCTGTGGAGGAGGACATCGGCGTAGTCGGGGTCCGTGTTGCCCATAATCCGGTTGCCCCAGTCGATGAGCTGCTGGTTGTCCTCCGGGGGGACGTCGAGGAGCCGGGCGAGGACGTTGATGGGGAAGTCGGCGGCGACGTCGGCGACGAAGTCGAACGTGCCCTTGGCGAGGGCCGTGTCCAGCGTCCTGGCGGTCAGGCCGCGCAGGAAGTCGGCGTACTCGTTGATGACGGCCTGGCCGAACTGACGCTGTAGCAGGCTGCGCATCGCGCGGTGGCGTACGCCGTCCAGTTCCAGGATGGAGGCGCGCTTCTTGATCTGGTCGTCGTCGAGTTCTTCGAGGTTGGCGAACTTGGTGGAGGTGAAGGTCTGCGGGTCGCGTCCCACGCGGGCGATGTCCTCGTGCCGGGTGACGGCCCAGAAGCCGTGGTTGGGCTCGGGCTCCGGTTGCCAGTGGACCGGGTCCTGGTGGCGCAGGGTGTGGAACATGCGCCAGGGGGTGACGCCGTCGAGGAACTTGTCGTTGTCGGCGAGGTCGACCTCGTCCAGCGGCATCGGGTCGTCGGGGGCGTGGTGGGTGTCGGTGGTGTTCAGGGTGCTCGTCATGGTGTGCTCCTGCGGGGTGCTCAGAGGTGGTAGGAGTATTCGGCGAACTCCCAGTCGGTGACGTGTCGTTGGAAGCGTTCGGCCTCGTCGCGCTTGTAGGCGAGGAAGGACGCGGTGAAGTCCTTGCCCAGCAGGTCGATGAGCGCTTCGTCGGCTTCCAGGGCGTCGAGTGCGGCGGTCAGGTTCATCGGCAGGACCTGGGACTTCTCCAGGTCGTAGCCGTAGCCCTCCAGCGGCGCGGGCGGCTCCTTGCCCTCCTGGACGCCGAGCAGGGCGGCGGCGGTGAGCGCGGCGATCGCGAGATACGGGTTGGCGCCGGCGTCTCCGAGCCGTACCTCCAGGCGGGCGCCGGAGCCGCGCTCGGGCGGGATGCGGACCATGGCGCTTCGGTTGTCCAGGCCCCAGTTGATCAGCCAGGGCGCGAGGGTGTCGGGCCCGAAGCGCTTGTACGAGTTGACGGTCGGGTTGAGCAGCGCGGCGAGCGCCGGGGCGTGGGTGAGGATGCCGGCGATGGCGTGCCGGGCGTTGCCGGAGAGACCGAAGGCGCCGGCCGGGTCGTCGAAGACGTTGCGGCCGTCGGCGTCGACGCAGGAGAAGTGCAGGTGGAAGCCGGAGCCGCCCGAATCGTTGAAGGGTTTGGCCATGAAGGTGGCCAACTTGCCTTCCTTGCGGGCCAGTTCCTTGACAGCGGCTTTGAAGCGGAACGCCCGGTCGGCGGCGTCCAGGGCGTCGGAGTGGGTCAGGTTGATCTCGTACTGGCCGCCGTCGAACTCGTGGTTGCCGGTGATGGCGCCGATGCCGAGGTCGCGCAGCTGTCGCAGGGTACGCAGCAGGTGGTTGTCGGGGTCGGCGCGCAGGCCGGCGGTGTAGACGGACCCGGTGACGGTGGGGCTGCGCCGCCAGCCGTTCGGCGCGGTGGCGTCCTCTTCGAGGAGGAAGTACTCCAGCTCCGGGCCGACCACCGGGCTCAGACCCGCGTCCGTACATCGGGCCAGCACCGAGCGCAGCAGATCGCGCGGCGACTCCGCGGCCGGGCCGCCGGTCGCCGGGTCGGTCGTGTCACCGAGACACCACGCAACGCCGGGCTCCCAGGGCACGCGTGCGAGGGTGGTCAGGTCCGGTCGCACGGAGATGTCGGGCAGGCCGGCATCGATGCCGCCCTGGATCGCGACGACGTCGCCGCGCGGAGTGGTGTGGTAGACGGCGCGGCAGAAGGCCAGGCCGTGCTCGTAGGCCGACGGCAGGTGGTCGAGCAGCACGTCGCGGGCGCGGTCGGTGCCGATGAGGTCGGGGTAGGTCACCCGGACCACGTCGATGCCGTCGGCGGCGAGCCGGTCCTGGTGCCGGCGGACGGATGGGGTGTCGTGAGCGCTCACCGATGTCTCCTCGGCGGATTCGGGGCACCTCTCGGGCGTCGCGCCCGGGGGAGGGTGGCGGAGCGAAGACTGGTTGGGGCGCCGGGCGATGCCGCGGTCGTGAAGCCCCGGTCAATCATTTGAAGCCAAACGGTATGGAGGTGGCCACCTTCCCGCAAGGGGGTGTGCCAAAGAATTTATCCATCCGGATAGGTATTGACCAGGGCGTGGTGGCTTCCTATGTTGTTTGAAGCCAAACGAGTCAGGGGTTCGGCTTCCCGTACCCCTGTGGCTGGGGGCCCGGCCACCGGCCGGGCCCTTCCATCCCGCCCCTGCCCCTCGCTCCCGCCCGCTCCGGCGCACCCACCTTCCAGGAGGACCGGCCATGAAGGTCGTCGTCGACATGAACAAGTGCAAGGACCACGGACAGTGCGTCTTCGCGGCCCCCGACGTTTTCCAGCTGGACGACAACGGACGGCTGGCCTACGTCAGCGACCCGGACGACACCCTGCGCGACGAGGTCGAGGAGGCCGCGGACGTCTGTCCGCTGCAGGCCATCCGGATCCAGGACTGACCGGCATGACGACGCAGCGCATCATCGTGGCCGGGGCCTCCATGGGCGGCCTGCGCGCGGCCGAACAACTCCGCGGCGCCGGGTGGACCGGCGCGATCACCGTGATCGGGAACGAGCCCCACATGCCGTACAACCGGCCGCCTCTCTCCAAGGAAGCGCTGGCCGGAAAGGCGTCGTTCGAGTCCCTGGCCTTCACTCCCAAGGCGAGCGCGGCCGACGTGGAGTGGCGGCTCGGTACGAGCGTCACGAGCGCCCGACTCGCCGAGCGGGTCGTCGTGCTCGACAGCGGCGAGGAGCTGCCCTTCGACGGACTGGTCGTCGCCACGGGTATGCGTCCCCGGCGCCTGCGCTGCGAAGGCCCCGCGGTCGGCCGTCACACCGTACGGACTTTCGGTGACGCTCAGGCCCTGCGGGCGGAGCTGGTCCGGCCGGGCGCCCGGGTCGTCGTCATCGGTGCCGGGTTCATCGGCTGCGAGGTGGCCGCCACCGCGGTCGGTCTCGGCGTCACGGACGTCACCGTGGTCGACCCGCTGCCGCTGCCCATGGTCGGACCACTCGGCGAGCTGCCGGCCCGCGCGCTGCTGGGGCGGCACGAGGAACGCGGTGTGCGCTTCGCTCTCGGTGCGGGTGTCTCGGGGTTCGAGGGCGAGGAGCACGTCACCGGGGTCGTACTGAGCGACGGGACAGTGCTCCCGGCCGATGTGGTCGTGGAGTCGGTCGGCTCCGTCGGCAACACCGAGTGGCTCGACGGCAACGGTCTTGACCTGACCGACGGCGTGCTCACCGACGGGCAGCTGCGGGTCGGCGGACTGCCGTACGTCGTCGCGGTCGGCGACGTCGCCCGCTTCCCCAATGCCCGCTACGACGGCGTACCGCGCCGGGTCGAGCACTGGTCGATCCCCGGCGACACCGCGAAACATGCGGCCAAGGCACTGATGGCTCATCTCACGGGTGCGGAAGCCGGCTTGCCGCCGTTCGCGCCGCTGCCCACCTTCTGGAGCGACCAGCACGACTTCCGGCTGCAGTCCTTCGGTTCCCCCGTACTCGGCCTCGCCGACATCCGCGTCCTGGCCGGCGATCCGGGCGGCGACATGATCGTCGGCTACCACACCGACGGCGGGCAGCTCGTCGGCGTCGTCGCCCTCGGCGGCCCAGCCGCTGCCACCGGCGCCGCCCGCTACCGCGCCCAGCTGCTCAAGCAGCCCGCCCTCACCGCGTAAGGAACCAACGTCATGGCCAGCGTCCGTGGTTACTTCCACCCCAAGACGGCGACCGGATCGTCGTCCCTGATCCCCTCACCCCCCTGGCACTACTCCGGCGACCTGCTCACGATCGAGTACCGCACTGATCCCGCACGTGTACGGGAGTTGCTGCCCGCACCGCTGGAACTCGCCGAGGAGGACCCGGGCGCGGTCGCGCTGATCTGGGCCGACTGGCAGTCCTGCTCCGGTACGAAGGAGGAGCTGCTGGACCCGGTGCGCGCCCAGTACAAGGAGGCCTTCGCCGTCGTCCGCTGCTCGTACCAGGGGCGGACATACTCGCGCTGCGTGTACATCTGGGTCGACAAGGACTTCGCGATCGCCCGCGGACTGCACCAGGGCTACCCGAAGAAGCTCGGTTCGATCCACCAGACGCGCCCGCACCTGTACGGTCCGGCCCCGCGCATCGAGGCCGGAGCCCGCTTCGGCGCCACCCTCGCCGCAGCCGACCGACGCCTGGCACAGACGGTGGTGACCCTGCGCGAGCCGTCCGAGACCAACGGCTTCGTCAACGGCCACCCGATGGCCCACCACCGCTGGCTTCCCTCCATCGAGAACGGCAAGGGCCTCGCGCTCGACGAGTTGATCGAGACCGGCGCCGCGTCCTTCGAGGCCGGACAGCCGTGGGTCGGCGATGCGGAACTGGAGCTGTTCGAGGCGCCGACGGAAGAGCTGGCCCGGCTGGAGATCCGAGAGCCGATCGCCGCGTACTACCGGCAGGTGGGCGTCGTCTGGGACGGCGGTCGACTGCTGGAATCCGGCACCTCCGAGGCCGAGTAACCCCCTAACACATCAGAAGACCTGGAGACCGGACATGACCGAGCACATCACCACGGTGGCCGGGGTCGCCGTCGACACCCGGCACTGGATCGGCGGCGAACGCGTGGCGTCCGTCGAGACGTTCACCGACGTGTCGCCGATCGACGGAAGCACCCTTGGAGAGATCTCCCGGGGCACGGCGACGGAGGCCGCGGCCGCCGTCGCCGCCGCTCGCGCCGCCTTTCCCGCCTGGGCCGCCACGTTGCGCGCCGAGCGTGCCCGCATCCTGCACGCCATCGCCGACGGAGTCGAGAAGCGCATCGAGGACCTCGCCAATGTCGAGACACTCGACAACGGCGCCCTCCTGCGTTCCCACCGCCGCGGTGTGATGCCGCGCGTGGCGCACAACTTCCGCTTCTTCGCCGACTGGCTGCTGAAACTGGAGCACGAGGACTTCGACACCCGCGGCCACACCAACCACGTGAGCTGGGACCCGGCGGGCCCGTGCGTGCTGATCACGCCGTGGAACGCCCCGCTGATGCTGGCCACCTGGAAGGTCGCCCCGGCGCTGGCCGCCGGGAACACGGTGATCCTCAAGCCCGCCGAGTGGTCCCCGCTCACTGCTTCGCTGCTCGCCGACATCGCGGCCGAGGCAGGGCTGCCGGCCGGTGTCCTCAACGTCGTGCAGGGATACGGCACCGAGGTCGGCAACGCTCTTGTCCCGCACCCGGACGTCCGCCGGATCAGCTTCACCGGTTCCGTGCCCACCGCCCAGCACATCGCCCGGGCGGCCGCCGCCAACCTCACCCCTCTCAGCCTCGAACTCGGCGGAAAGTCACCGCTGTTGGTCTTCGCCGACGCGGACCTCGACCTCGCCGTGGACCTGGCGGTGGAGCAGTACGACAACGCCGGACAGGTATGCCTGGCCGCGACCCGCATCCTTGTCGAGGAGACGGTCTCGGACGAGTTCACCCGCCGGTTCGTGGAAAAGGCGAGCCGGCTCAGACAGGGTGACCCGCGTGACGAGGGCACCGACCTCGGCCCCAACATCCACCCGCGCCAGCTGGAGAAGATCGACGGTTTCGTGCGTCGCGCGCTCGACGACGGGGCTCGCGCGGTCATCGGCGGCAAGCGCAAGGACGCTCTGTACTACGAGCCGACCCTCCTCACCGGCGTCGCCCAGGACTCGGAGATCGTGCAGGAGGAGGTCTTCGGTCCGGTCCTGACGCTCCAGACCTTCGGCGACGAGGAAGAGGCCGTGCGCTTCGCCAACGACACCCGCTTCGGTCTGGCCGCCACCCTCGTCACCGGCGACCACGAGCGCGCCGAGCGGGTCACCGCGCGGCTCGTCGCGGGCACGGTCTGGGTCAACTGCTTCTTCGTACGCGACCTCCAGGCTCCCTTCGGCGGCTCCCGCCACTCGGGCGTCGGCCGGGAGGGCGGCACATGGAGCTTCGACTTCTACTGCGACGTCAAGAACACCGTCACCGCGCCGAACGGATGGCAAGACCATGGGTGAAATCGTCGGGGCGGGTCTGCTCGCCCACGTCCCCACCATCGTGCTGCCGGAGGGGGACCGGCTCGAGCTGAACCAGGGCAAGGAGATCACCCTCGTCACCGGCTTGCGACAGCTCCGCGAGGACGTCTTCGACAGTGACGACTACGACACCGTCGTGGTCCTGGACTCGCACTGGGCCACCACCGTCGAGTTCGTCGTCACCGCCCAGCAGCGCAGGGCCGGACTGTTCACCTCCGAGGAACTGCCGCGCGGCATGTGCCGGATGCCGTACGACTTCCCGGGTGATCCCGAACTGGCCCACAACATCGCCCGGTTCGCCGACAAGCACGGCACCTGGGTCACCGCGATCGACGACGAGTACCTCCCGATCTACTACGCCACCATCAACCTGTGGAAGTTCCTCGGCGAGGGGCTGCCGGACAAGCGATGGGTGACCATCGGCGTCTGCCAGACCGGTGACATGGAGGACCACCTGCGGCTCGGCCGCGCCCTGGCGGACGGTATCAAAGCCACTCCTGGCCGCCGCGTGCTGCTGATCGCCTCCGGAGCGCTGTCGCACACCTTCTGGCCGCTGCGCGAGCTTCGCGACCACGAGTCGAGCGACCCCGGCCACATCTTCACGTCCGAGGCCCGCGATGCCGACTACGAACGCATCGCCTGGTTCAAAGAGGGCCGCCACGGCAAGGTCCTCGACACCATGGACGAGTTCTGGAAGTACAAGCCCGAGGCCCGCTTCTACCACTACCTGATGATGGCCGGCGCCCTCGGCGAGCAGGCATGCGTCGCCGAGGCACGTCAGTACGGCGAGTACGAGAACTCCATCGGCACCGGCCAGGTCCACCTCTGGTTCGACCGCCCGGCCGGGGGCTGGACCGGCACCGGCGCGTCCGCGTCCGCCTCCCCGCGCACCCCGCACAGCCGCTCCTAGAAAGGCCCCGCCATGCCCGAATACCGCCGTGTCCTCCTCGACGGAGCCGCCGTCGAGACCGTCCGTGACGGTGACGAACTCGTCGCCGGGGACGGCCGCCGGGTCAAGATCGAGGACGCCCAGCACCTGCCGCCGGTCGTGCCGTCCAAGGTCGTCGCCGTTCACCTCAACCACCGCAGCCGGGTCGACGAGTTCCAGATCCAGCTGACCCCGACGCCGACGTACTTCCACAAGCCGACCTCCGCCCTCAACTCCCACAAGGGCGCCATCGTCCGCCCCGAGGGCTGTAAGTGGCTCAACTACGAGGGAGAGGTGGCGATCGTCATCGGCCGGACCGCGCGCAACATCTCCCCTGCCGAGGCGGGCGAGTACATCGCGGGCTACACCGTAGCCAACGACTACGGCCTGCACGACTTCCGCGACACCGACGCCGGTTCGATGCTGCGGGTGAAGGGCTCCGACACCCTGTGTCCGCTCGGCCCGGGTCTGGTCACCGACTGGGACTTCCACGGCAAGTACCTGCGCACGTACGTCAACGGCGAGGTCGTCCAGGACGGTTCGACGGATGAGATGGAGTGGGACATGCACTACCTCGTCGCCGACATCGCGCGCACCATCACTCTCCACCCCGGCGACGTGCTGCTCTCCGGTACCCCGGCCAACTCCCGCCCTGTCCAGCCCGGTGACGTCGTCGAGGTCGAGGTCGAGGGCCTGGGGCGGCTCACCAACCACATCGTCACCGGACCCACCTCGATCCGTACGGACGTCGGAGCCCAGCCCACCGAATCGGAAGAGGTTCTGTCCACCGCGCTCGGCGGCGACTGGGAGTTCCGCGGTATCCGGCCCCCCAAGCGCTGATGCCCACCGCAGGCGGAACCGCACCCGGCCTGCCGCGACGGTGCCAGGCGTGGTGCTTCACCTGTCCGTCCCGTGCGGCCGGGCAGGGGAGAGGCCGCCGTGCGTGTACGGGCCGGTAGGGTCGCACCCATGACCGAAGCCACCGGGACCCCTGAGGGCCGCAGGCCGCGCAAGCGGGTGAACTACGGGGAGGGCCGGGAGGCCCTGCTCAACGCGGCCGTGCGGGTGGTGGCCCGGGGTGGTCTGCGCAAGCTCACCTATCGCGCGGTGGCGGAGGAGGCAGGGGTCACCCACGGTCTTGTCGTCCACCACTTCGGCACCCGTGACGCGCTGATCGAGGAGGCGCTCGCCTACACCGTACGCTCCAGCCTGAGCGTCAGCGCGGTCGAGCCGGGGACCGGCAAGGTGTCCGACTTCTCGGCCGGAGTGTCCGAGATGGTCACGGCCGATCCGGACACCCAGGTCTTCCAGTACGAGCTGCTGCTCGAATCCCGGCGAAGGCCGGAGCTGCTGCCGCTGATCCGTGGGCTGTACGACGAGTACTTCGATGCCACCGAGCGCGAGCTGTCCCGGATGCTCCCCGAGGGTGCGAACCGGGCGATGACGCGGCTGGTCTTCGCCGCCCTCGACGGTCTCGTCCTGCACCAGCTCGTTCTGGGCGGCGGACCCGAGGTCACTGACGCGGCCATCGAGGAGCTCCGCTCCCTGCTGCGGTTGCTCGACGCCGACGCAGACGGCGAGAGTGCGGGCGACAGCGGCGCCTGACTCGCCGACCTGCCTGTTGTGCGGCCCCGGACGCTTGGCGCCCGGGGCCTCGTTCGGCTCGGATGCCACCTCGGCCACGGCCTCGTACAGACGATGCGGTGGCCCAAAAAACACCACACAAACCCTTGCCATCTGGATAGTTCCAGCCCACTATGAGGCAACTCGTTTGGCTCGAAACGAAACCTCTCCCCCTTCCAGGCAGGTGATCCGCGTGGACAGTCAGACGGTCGAACCAACACAGACCGTACAGAGCCCCTCCGCTGCAGGCCGGCTCAAACCCAACTCCCTCGGTGTTCTGGGAATCGTCTTCTTCGTTCTCTCCGCGCAGGCGCCGCTGACCGGCATAGCCGGTGCCGTGCCCATCGCCGTCGCCATCGGCAACGGCGCGGGCGCGCCCGCCGCGTATGCCGCGGTCGGCGCCGTCATCCTGCTGTTCTCCGTCGGCTTCGTCGCCATGGGGCGACATGTCGTGGACGCCGGCGCCTTCTACACCTACATCGGCAAGGGGCTCGGCCGCCCCATCGGCTCCGGGAGCGCAGGAGTCGCGCTCTTCGCCTACTGTGCGGTCCAGGCCGCCATGTACGGCTTGTACGGCTTCATCGTCAGCGGCCTGGTCGAGCAGTACGCGGGGCTGAGCGCACCGTGGTGGGTCTGGGTCCTGGTCACCGTGGTGATCGTCCAGATCCTCGGTGCCGCCGGGATCGAGATGGGCGCCAAGATCCTCGCCGTCTTCGTCCTGGCCGAGTTCAGCATCCTGTTCGCCTTCGCCCTGGTGACCTTCTTCAAGGGCGGCGGTACCGAGGGGCTGGGCTTCGCCGACAGCTTCTCGCCCCATGCGGCCCTGCAGGGGGCACCGGGCGTGGCGCTGATGTTCGCTGTGGCGTCGATGTTCGGCTTCGAGGCCACAGCGATCTACGGCGAGGAGGCACGGGAGCCCCGCAGGACCGTCCCCCGGGCCACGTACCTGTCCGTCATGGTCGTCACCGTCTTCTTCGCCTTCACCTCGTGGATGCTGGTCTCCGCCCATGGCGCCTCGAAGGCCACCGCGGCCGCCGGGAAGGCACTGGAGAGCGGCGACGCCACGTCCTGGGTCTTCGCGCCGATCACCGCGCAGTTCGGCGGCTGGGCAGGCGACGCGCTGCCCATCCTGCTGGTCACCTCCCTCTTCGCCGGCGTCCTCGCCTTCCACAACTCCGCCAACCGCTACCTGTTCTCGCTCGGCCGCGACGGCCTGCTGCCGCGCGGGCTGACCGCGGTCAACCGACGCCACTCGCCCTGGGCGGCCGGCGGCGTGCAGACCGTGATCTCGCTCGCGTTGGTCATGCCCTTCGCGCTGCTGGGCAAGGACCCGGTGCTGAGCCTCTTCTCCTGGTTCAGTGGGGTCGCGGTGCTGGCGGTCATGCTCCTGTACTTCCTGACCTCCGTCTCCGTGGTCGTGTTCTTCCGCCGGGAACGGCTGGACACTCGCGCCTGGAACACGCTGATCGCCCCCGTCCTGGGTGCGCTCGGCATCGCCGGCGCCATCTGGCTGATCCTGGCCAACTTCACCACCCTCATCGGCGGGGACCAGGGCACGGCGATGTGGCTGGAGCTCACCGTCCCGGCGGTCCTGGTCCTGGGCGTCATCGCCGCGCGACTGCCTCGTGGCAGGGCGATGGCCGACGTCTGAGCCTGGCCCGCGGTGTGGTCGGCCAGGTCCTTGTCCTCCCCCTCGGGCCCGGACCGGCCACACCGACCTCTCCGGGCCGGGGGAGGGCTTGCCCTGAGCCCGGGGTGCGTGAAGAAGCCGTCAGTCGGCCGCTACGTCAAGTGGCCGACGTGCCAGCCGTACGCACCGCTCCGCGCCGCCGAGGTCGAGGCGGTCGCGCGTCATAGCCCTGGTGATCTCCGGATCCGCATCCCCAGAAAGCGCCCCACCTGGAACGCCGGCCGATCTCCGGGCGCGATGACGCATTGACCGATCCACCGAGCGCGGTGGTCGGCCCCCGGCCGCCGAAGCAGACACCAAGCACCGGTACGCCGAGGCGGTGATCCGTGCGCAGGGACGCGAGTTCGCCCGTGCATGCCCATAACCCGTTGACCGTACGACCGAACGACAAGCCGGTCGAGACCCCGGTCTCCCGTGCGGGGACCGCCCGTGGCTTATCGTTTGGATTCAAACGTAATGCCCTGACCTGGAGGCTACGCATGCTGGACACCACCCACGACGACTGGCTGCGCCGGGCCACGGCACTGGACGTGTCAGGTGCGCACCACATCGACGGCGCCGACGAACCCGGCGGCGGGCAGTCCTACCCGGCCCTCTCGCCCCGCGACGGGCAAGTGCTGGCGCACGTGGCCGACGCCCAGCCCGCCGAGGTGGACGCTGCCGTGGCCGCCGCACGCCGGGCCTTCGACTCGGGGCCGTGGCCACGCCTTGCACCTGCCGACCGAGGCCGGGCCCTGTTGCGGATCGCTGATCTGCTGGAGGAACAGCGTCACCGGCTGGCGCTGACGGTCAGCCTGGAGATGGGCAAGCCGATCACGGACGCGTACGACATCGAGCTGCGCGCCGCGATCAACACCTTTCGGTGGTACGGGCAGCTGGCGGACAAGCTCACCGACGAGTCGCCGCACACCGCGCCCGACGCGCTCGCCCTGGTCACCCGCGAACCGGCGGGTGTCGTCGGCGCGGTCGTCCCCTGGAACTTCCCTCTCACACTGGCGAGCTGGAAGGTCGCTCCGGCGCTCGCGGCCGGCTGCACCGTGGTGCTCAAGCCGTCGGAGAACTCGCCGCTGTCCGCGTTGCTGCTCGGTCGGCTGGCGACCGAGGCCGGGCTGCCGCCGGGCGTACTCAACGTCGTCACCGGCGACGGGCCCACCGCCGGACGGGCGATCGGCCTCCACCCGGACGTCGACGTGCTGGCCTTCACCGGGTCCACCGTCGTCGGGCGGCACTTCCTGCGGTACGCGGCCGACTCCAACCTCAAGCGCGTCTGGCTGGAGCTGGGCGGCAAGTCACCCAACATCATCCTCCCGGACGCACCCGACCTGGAGAAGGCCGCCGAAACCGCCGCCTGGGGCATCTTCTTCAACCAGGGCGAGATGTGCACGGCCCCTTCGCGGCTGCTCGTCCACTCCTCTATTGCCGAGCGCGTGACGGACACCATCGTGGCGCGGGCCCGGGAACTACGGATCGGTGACCCGCTCGACCCGGCGACCGAGATGGGGGCGCTGGTCGGTGAGTGCCACCTGCAGCGCGTACTGGAGCACATCGGCACCGGCCTCAACGAGGGCGCTCGGCTGCGGGCCGGGGGCAGCCGCACGCTCGCCGACACCGGCGGCAGTTACCTGCAGCCCACCGTCTTCGACCACGTGGATCCGGGCATGCGGCTGGCCCGTGAGGAGATCTTCGGCCCCGTCCTGTCGGTGCTCACTTTCGACGACCTCGACGAGGCCGTCGCGCTCGCCAACGACACCGAGTACGGCCTGGCCGCCGGGCTGTGGACCTCCGACCTGTCCACCGCCCACCAGGTCTCACGCGCGCTGAAGGCCGGCACGGTCTGGGTCAACTGCTACGAGGAGGGCGACCTCACCGTGCCCTTCGGCGGCGTGAAGCAGTCCGGCAACGGACGCGACAAGTCCGCCCACGCCATCGAGAAGTACACCGAACTCAAGACCACCTGGATCCAGCTGTGACGACGCCCGCGCGACCGCTGATCGCGATCCCCGCCCGCTTCGCCGCCTCCACCTCCGCCCTGCGCTACGCCGCCGAGGTCAACGCCCGCGCGCTGGTCGAGGCGGTCTGGCGGGCCGGCGGCGAACCGGCCACCATCCACCCCGCCGAGCCCACCGCCGCCGGCGTGGCCGCCCGCCTCGCCCGCTTCGACGGCGTCCTCCTCCCCGGCGGCGGCGATCTCGCCCCGTACCGCTACGGCGCGACCGACACCCACGACAGCGTGTACGACGTCGACGACCTCCAGGACGCCTTCGACCTGGAAGTGGCCCGCCAGTCCCTCGACCTGGGCCTGCCCCTGCTCGCGATCTGCCGCGGCCTCCAGGTCGTCAACACCGCCCTCGGCGGCACCCTCCACCAGGACATGGGCGGTCCGGACCGCGAGCACCGACATGTCGTGCACCCGATGGCGATCCGGCGCGGCTCGCTGCTGGAACAGGCCACCGGCGCCGAGAAGGTGGAGGCATCCTGCTACCACCACCAGCGGGTCGACCGTACGGGCGCCGGCCTCACGATTACCGCCCGGGCCGCCGACGACACGGTGGAAGGGCTCGAACTGCCCGGAGTTCTCGGCTGGTTCGCCGCGGTCCAGTGGCACCCCGAGGACACCGCCCATGAAGACCCCGCCCAGCAGGGACTGTTCGACGCCCTGGTAGGCGCCGCACGGGACCGCCGTTGACAGCACGAGAACCTACCGCCGTCTTCCTCGTCGGACGCCGCGCAAGTCCCGCTCCCGCGGCTGCCTCGGTCCCGGCATGACTCTGCGGCGCATCACCGCCGCCCGAGGGCTGGGACCACAGGACATCGCCATCGCCCGATGCGATCAGCCGCCGCGGTCCACCGGCGGGGAGGGGGATCGCTGCCACCGCGTCACCGGTAACGCGAGGGCTCCGAGCGCCGCCGGCCGTCATCGCGGCGGAGGCGTTCTCCCTCTGAGTCCTGCCCCGCTGCGCGGGCTCCCCTTCACGCCTTCGGCTTCGGACGGCGACCACTGCGACGCAGGGCGGGCTCGGCACCGTTCAGCAGGGCGCGCCGACGCTCCTCGCCGTGCTCCTCGACCTGGAGCACAACTCGCCGCAGTCCGTCCGCGACGCTGCGGCACTCGTCGTCGTCCAGCTGCTCGGCCACGAATGCCTCCTCCTCGTTGAACTGCGGAAACACCCGCCGCATCAGTTCCTCACCCTCGTCCGTGAGGCTGAGCAGAACCAGCCTCCCGTCGGTGGGATGACCGCCCCGCCGCATGAGCCCCCGAGCCTCCAGCGTGCGCGCGACCCCAGTGAGTGTGCCCTTGGAGATCCCCGCTTCCTCAGCCACGTGCCGGGTCTCCGACTCGCCCCAGATCCAGACCACCCAGAGCACGACGAACGCCGTCCAGGTGAGATCGGATCCGCGGAGCACGGAGTTCTCCAGATGCTGTCGTACCGCCGAGGCCGCCCGGTGGATATTGGCCACCACAGCCATCTGCTCATGGCGGATCGGGATGCCGCCGAGCTTTGCAGCGGCCAGCTTCTCGGCTTCGGTGATGGATCGATGGCCGGGCACGGGCACACCCCTTCGACGTCTCTGCGACGCACTGGTTCGACATTACCGTTCGGACCCAAATTGTACGAAGCCCGAGTGAGGGAGCGCTCGGCCATCGGCCGCCGATGTCCACGGCACCTGCCTACGCCGCCGCTGCCGAGAAGCCCGACGCATTCGATTCTCGCCCCTTCGTATGTCTGCAGGGCGGAGGACGGCGCGAAGCCGGGACGGCGGTGGTCCACGCCACCCGGACCACGGGACGAACGGGTTGCTGAGGCGCCCCGGCTGCCGTAGTTTTCCGCTGCCGACGGTGGTGTCGCGGGTCCATGGGCACCGGTGGTTGTGACACAAGGGGCGGATCAGATGCAACTGATCCAGAGGTGAGTACTTCTGCGCCTGCGTGTTCACATCATGAGGTGCCGGTCTGCAACCCCGCGATGAGTCCGTCGAGTATCCGCAACTGGCGGGAGGGTGTGGTCAGGCGAGCCGCGAAGATCGCGTTGATCTGGAGTCCCATCAGCGTGGCCATCGCAAGGTCCAAGAACGCATCGAGATCGCAGGATGGGTTGATCTCTCCCGCTTCAGCCGCAGTGTGCAGATACGAGAGCATCTGATCGCGCCAGCGCGATATCGCCTGGTCGTAGACGCCGATCAGTTCCTGATCGGCTACCGCGTAATTCCAGAAGCCGATGACCACGCGGGCCTCATTGAGACGCTCGTCGTCCAGGGGCATGATCTCGACGCAGAACTTGCGGAACGCGTTCAGGCCGTCGGCGCCGGCGATGGTGCGGGCGGCCCGCTGCTCGGTGGCCGCATTGGCGCGCTCCAGCGCGGCCCGCAGAATGGCTGCTTTGGTGGGAAAGTATCGTGCGAGCGCACCGTTGGTGAATCCAGCTTCGGCGGCGAGATCCCGCATGTTCAGCGCCGCGAATCCTCGCCGCGCGACAAGGCGCCATACGGCTTCGATGATCTCTTCACGCCGCGCGTCGTGGTCCACGATCTTGGGCATGGTGACACCTTACCAACGGGTAGACGCCTGAATGCTGAGGGTTGTGGTCGCACTCGCGGGCCTCACGGCGGATGAGTCCGAGGGGTCGTGTGACCCGCAGACCCAACCCTGTGACCTGGTGAACCTCTTACGCCACGTGCTCGCGGCAGGGGCGCACGGAGCGAGGGCAAAGAGCTGTCATTCCCGGTCGCCGTGAGAGTGGTCCCCATGGCGCCCCCTTCCCAGCGACCCCATAAGGGATTACATTGGAGCTATTAATCTACAACTGTAGACTCAAGGCTCTGGTGCGGCACCAGTCGGTACGCGGCATCGAGGCCCTCTGAATCCGGTAGCGGCCGGCTCGCCCCGGACACCTGATCGTCCCCAGCGCTCAGGTGGGCGCTCAGCCCTCGTCATGACCAACACCACCTCTTAAGGACAGCGCATGCCTGATCTTGAGCCAGATGAATTCCGCCGCCAGGGCCACCAGTTGGTCGACTGGGTCGCCCAATACCGCACCTCGCTCCCTACCCTGCACGTGCGGCCGAAGGTCTCACCGGGCTCCGTGAAGGCGCAGCTTCCTCGTGAACTGCCTGAGCAGCCGTCCCAGGCGCTGGGCGATGATCTCATCGCCTTGCTCAACGACGTGGTCGTCCCCTCGTCGCTCCACTGGCAGCACCCGGGCTTCTTCGGCTACTTCCCAGCGAACGCGTCCCTGCTGTCGCTCCTCGGCGACATCGCATCGGGCGGGATCGGGGCGCAGGGAATGCTCTGGTCGACATCGCCGGCCGGGACGGAGATCGAGCAGGTCCTGCTCGACGGCCTGGCGGAAGCCCTGGGCCTGGGTCGCGAGTTCACTTTCGCCGGAGGCGGAGGCGGTTCGCTGCAGGATTCTGCTTCGTCGGCATCGTTGGCCGCCCTGCTGGCTGCGCTGCAGCGCAGCAACCCGGACTGGCGCGAACACGGCGTGGACGGCACCGAGACGGTGTACGTCACTGCCGAGACCCACTCGTCACTGGCCAAGGCCGTGCGTGTGGCCGGGCTCGGCGCGCGAGCATTGCGGATCGTCCCCTTTACCCAGGGCACGCTGTCCATGTCGGCGGATGCCCTGGCAGCCATGCTGGCCAAGGACGCGGCCGCCGGAAAGAGGCCGGTCATGGTCTGTCCGACCGTGGGAACAACCGGCACGGGTGCCATCGACCCCGTGAGAGACGTCGCGCTGGTAGCGCGTGCGTACGAGGCGTGGGTGCACGTCGACGCCGCGTGGGCAGGAGTCGCGGCGTTGTGTCCCGAGTTCCGCTGGCTCCTGGACGGCGTGAACCTTGTCGACTCGTTCTGCACCGACGCACACAAGTGGTTCTACACCGCCTTCGACGCCTCGTTCATGTGGGTGAGGGATGCCCAAGCGCTGCCCACAGCGCTGTCCATCACGCCGGAGTACCTGCGTAACGCTGCGACCGAATCGGGCGAAGTCATCGATTACCGCGACTGGCAGGTCCCGTTGGGCCGTCGTATGCGCGCGTTGAAGATCTGGTCGGTGGTGCACGGCGCCGGACTGGAAGGCCTGCGCGAAAGCATCCGCGGCCACGTCGCCATGGCCAACTCCTTGGCCGGCCGGATTGAGAGCGAGTCGGGCTTCGCCCTGGCCACCCCGCCATCACTGGCCCTCGTATGTCTGTACCTCGTCGACCGGGAAGGGCGCCCCGACGACGCCGCTACCAAGGCAGCAATGGAGGCGGTCAACGCCGAAGGGCATTCCTTCCTCACGCACACATCGGTCAACGGTCACTTCGCGATTCGCGTCGCCATCGGCGCGACGACGACGCTGCCCGACCACATCGACACCCTGTGGGACTCGCTTCGCAAAGCCGCTCGCCAGAGCGGTGGATGACTACTGACCTTATCGGATTGGCCTCGGGTGCCGGGGTTGAGGGTCAGGCCCGTTTCGGTGAGGCAGCCGTCGATGAGTCCCGGGTGGCGCTCAATGTGGGCGGGCCTCGGCGGAGGGGGCGGGTGAGGTGGTCAGGGTCGGTGAATGCGGTGCTGGCCACCGGGTCTCCTCGTAACAGGCGCCAAACCCCTTCCACCGGGTTCAAGTCGGGGCTGCAGAAGGGGAGCTGGACGATCGTGAGCCAATCGTGGCCCGCAGCGTAATCACCCAGGCCGGCGGTGCGATGGGTGATGAGACGCATACCGCATGACACAGGCGGGGCGATCTGACAGACCTGGAGTGGGCTCGGCTGGAGCCGCACTTGCCGAAGACCACAGGACGGGGCGGACGGTGGAAGAGCCATCGCGTGATCATCGACGGTATCTTCTTCCGGCAACGGACGGGCATCCCCTGGCAGGATTTGCCTGAGCGTTTCGGGAGCTGGAAGACCGTGCATGACAGGCACCGCCGCTGGTCGGCGGACGGCACGTGGGACGGGATACTTCAAGCCGTCTTGACCGCGGCTGATGCCGATGGCCGCATCGACTGGTCCATGGTGGGCGTGGATTCGACGGTGTGCCGTGCACATCAACACGCGGCGGGCGCCCGCAAGGCGCCTCCACGGATTCCGGGCAGACGGGCCCGGTCTGCACATCATCGGGGCGACGAGGGGCTGGGTCGTTCCCGAGGAGGGCTGACCACGAAGATCCACTTGGCGGGCGAAGGCGGTCGGCGGCCGCTGGCCATCTTGGTCACAGCCGGTCAGGCTGGCGACGGGCCCAAGTTGATCCCTGTACTGGAGCGTATTCACGTACCGCGTCCGGCCGGTGGCCATCCTCGCACTCGACCCGACCACCTGAGCGGGGACAAGGCGTACAGCTCCCGCCGCAACCGCCGTTACCTGCGTCGCCGACACATAAAGCACACCATTCCCGAGCGCCGCGATCAGCGAGACCATCGACAGAAGCGTGGCAGCAGGGGAGGGAGACCTGCCGGCTCCGACCGGGCCAAGTACGTCCGCAGGAACGAGGTAGAAGGAACGATTAATGGCCTCAAGGGGTCACGCGCCGTGGCGACACGCTTTGACAAGCGCGTCTATGTCTTCCATGGCACGGTCACTGCCGCAACGATTCGGCTCTGGCTTCGTTGACGAGGCTCAGTCGAGAAGGCGCATCACACGCCCTGAGCCAGCAGCCCGTCCGCGGTACCGAAAAGCAAAGGACTGTCCTTCCTCCAAGGCGACAGGCCGTTCAAGCGTGATCGTCACGTCGCCCCAATGGAGCGGATTCAACACATCCAATCCCCCGGTAAGCGTCACGTCTCCCGCTACAGCGGCAGTGCCGAACTGGAAGTGGAGTCGCTCACCAGTGCGTACTTCAGTACCACCGTGCTCCTCTGACAAGAGCGTGATGTCCGCGGCAAAACGGGTGTGTCCGCTGATTGAGCCAGGCGCCGCCAGCACCTGCCCCCGCTCCACCGCGCCGGCTGCCGCCCCACGTATCAGCAGGCCCACGTTCATGCCTGCACTCGCCTCGTCGACAGACCGCCGCGAAGCTTCGATCTCTTCGACGGCGACGAGTGCGGTCCCACCGAAACCGACGATCTCCACCACATCGCCCTTACGAACCCGCCCGCGCTCGATCAAGCCGGCCAGCATGACCACCCTGCCCTGGTTCTGCCAGAAGAGATCTCCGACATGCATCAGGAACGGCCTGCCCGGTGCTTCCATCTGGGCTCCCTTCCCAACGACCAGCCATCAACGGACTGCCGAGGTTAACAGCGATCACTGGCCACCCTGTGCCCGATCAGTGCTGCGTCCCATCGGACAGGCCCTAGTCCTGCCGCACCGCCGGGCTGGTGACGTACACGCTCTCCAGCGGGGAGACCGCGACGAACCCGCCCTGGCTCGGCTTGAGCACGTTGTTGCGGTGGTCGACGTCGGCGAGCCGGTCCAGGCCGGTCTGAGCGAACACTTCCCGCAGTTGCGGCTCACCGTATGACAGTGGTGTGTCGAGGGTTGTGCGGCCATCGCGTAGCAGGGCCGTGGCGTGATACTCGGATTTGCCGACGTCCAGGGCGCCGCTAGGCAGGCTGAGCGGCGCTGATCGACGCGCGCGGCGCGGCGTCGTCGATCAACTCGTCGATGGCCAGCGGGGGTCGCTGGAACCAGGACCCCGCACGTGGTCAGCGCGCGCTATGGACAGCGTACGGCGCGCCCATGTCGCGGCTGGCTGCAATCCGACCACGCCGTATGACAACCCGAGGCCGTCGAACTCGCCACGTACGAGGCTTGATGGAGAGTCAGGCGCCCGGGTGCAGACCGGGCCAGCCGGGTGTCGGGTCGCCCTTGACCTCGCCGAAGTAGAGGGCGAAGGTCTGCTTCAGGCGCTCGACCTGGGCCCTGTCCTCCATGAAGCGCGGGAACCCGTCCACGTTGGCGTTCGGGTACTCCCAGATCGGCTTCAGGCCGGTGGGCGGAGCGATGTCGGTGCGCACCGACCAGCTGTTGGAGGTCTGACGCTCGGTGGACAGCTGCCAGTTGAGGTAGAGCTTGGCCGCTGTGGGGTTGGCGGCCTGCTTCAGGATCGCGATCCGTTGGCCCCACGCCATGAACGGGTGTCCGTCGGGCATCATCCAGCGGTTCGGGGTGGTGATGAGCGGGCTGCCGCCTGTGCCGACGCCGATGATCTTCTCCTTGTTGGTGACGGCGGTGCCGGGGGAGAAGGAGCCTCGGGCGAACTGCGGTTGCTGGGCGGCGAAGTCGGCTATCCAGTCCCAGCCGTAGGTCTGCGCGTAGAGGGCGAAGAGGTAGAGCACCGCGTCGTCGTCGTGCGGGTAGGAGGAGGCGATGGCGCCCTTCCAGCGCGGGTCGACCAGGTCCAGGGGCGTCTTCGGGGCGTGGTCCCCGGCCGCCGCCACGTCGTACAGGTAGCTGAAGGCGATGACCATGCCGGCCACCCAGGCACCGTCCGGATCGCGGAACTTCTTGTGGAGCTTGCCGAAGCCGGCGGGCTTGTAGTGCAGCAGCCGTCCCTGGCGCTTCCAGCGAGTGAAGTCGTGCAGCGTCTGCAACTGCACCACGTCGGGGACCAGGGTGTCGGTCGCGAACTGGTTGTCCACGCGGACGTCGTGGTACTTGCTGTAGTCCACGATGAGGTTGAGGTCGATCTGCGGGAACCGCTGGCGGAAGGCGGTCCGGGCGCCGGCGCCGCTGCCGGAGTTGGCGAGGTCGCCGCCCGCGTAGACGACGAGCTTGCCGCCTTCGGCGACGGCGTCCTGGTACAGCTCGTCGAGGCTCCTGGTCTCCTCGGAGCCGGCGCCGCGTACGGCTGTGGCCGGGGCGGCCGCGGTGGGGGTCGCGGTGGCGCCGAGCGCGCCGAGTCCGAGTGCGGCGCCCGCTCCGGTGGCAAGGAGGCGCCGTCGACTGGGGAGGCTGGTCACTGGGGTAACCCTTTCTGCGTGGGGGCAGGGGTGTTCCCGGAGCACGGGCGGCGGACCGCTCCGGCCGGGACAGCGGAAGGGGGAACGGCGAAGCCGGTGTTCTGGTACGGCGTGCTCAACAGGCCCATATCAACCCCATGTCGTCTCGCCCCGGAGTCCTGAGCCGTGGCTGACGAATACGGTGGTGAGCTTCTTGCCGCGATTGAGGATCTTGGCGGCGAGCCGGCCGGGTTCGCGGGTCGGACCGGGCGTTGACAAGTCCAGGCCGAGGACGGTGAATTCGAGCGTGCTCATCGGATCTGTCCTTCGTGGATACCCCGGCCTTCAGGCCGGGGAGGAATCGAAGCTCCTGCGGAGCAGGGCAGGGCAAGCCGGTTCGCCGCCAGGGCGGACCGGCGTGCGCCGTCCACCGGACAACACCCGCCGCCAGCAGGGAAGTTGATACGGTGTGAGGCGTGACGCGGCAGGTCAAGCGGGCGTTCAAGTACCGCTTCTACCCCACCGGCGTGCAGGCGGCTGAGCTGTCGCGCACGTTCGGCTGTGTCCGCCTCGTCTACAACAAGGCGCTGGAGGAGCGCACTCGGGCCTGGTCCGGGGAGCAGCGCCGGATCTCCTACGTGCAGTCCTCCGCCGCGCTCACGCAGTGGAAAAAGACCGGGGAACTGGCCTTCCTGGCGGAGGTGTCCTCGGTTCCGCTGCAGCAGGCGCTGCGCCATCTGCAGACGGCGTTCGGGAACTTCTTCGCCCAGCGCGCGAAGTATCCGCGCTTCAAGTCGCGCAAGAAGTCGCGTGCGTCGGCCGAGTACACCCGCAGCGCCTTCACGTGGCGCGAGGGGAAGCTGACGCTCGCGAAGATGGCCGAGCCGTTGGATATCCGCTGGTCGCGTCTGCTGCCCGAGGGGGCGGAGCCGACCACGGTGACGGTGTCCCGGGACGCGGCGGGCCGCTGGTTCGTGTCCCTGCTGTGCCAGGACACCATCACCCCGGCCCCGGCCACCACGGCGGCCATTGGCCTGGACGCCGGGATCACCTCCCTGGTGACGCTGTCCACCGGGGAAAAGATCGCCAACCCCCGGCATGAGCGGCGTGACCGTGCCCGTCTCGCCAGGGCGCAGCGTGAGTTGTCGCGCAAGGCGAAGGGCTCCAACAACCGGGAGAAGGCCCGCCGCAAGGTCGCCCGGGTGCACGCGCGGATCGCCGACCGGCGCCGGGATTTCCTGCACAAGCTGTCGACTCGACTCGTCCGCGATAACCAAACGGTCGTGATCGAGAACCTGAGTGTCCGCAACCTGCTGAAGAACGGCACCCTCGCACGCGCCATCTCGGACGCGGCCTGGACGGACCTGCGCTCGATGCTGCAGTACAAGTGTGCCTGGTACGGGCGTGAACTCGTGGTGATCGACCGCTGGTTCCCCAGCAGCAAGCTGTGCGGGAACTGCGGCACGGTCGCATCGAAGCTGCCGCTGAACGTCCGTACGTGGACGTGCGCCTGCGGCAGCGTGCATGACCGCGACGTGAACGCGGCGCGCAACATCCTGGCCGCCGGGCTGGCGGCGTCTGCCTGTGGAGACGGTGTAAGACCTCAACGGGAGTCCTCCCGGACGGGGCGGTCGTCGGTGAAGCAGGAACCCTGGCGGGCGACCGCTGGAATCCCCCGCCTTTAGGCGGGGGAGGAAGTCAACGGGGCTCTTCGCTCTTCGGTCGGGAATGGGGCTCGTTGGGCGCGAGCGGTTCACCTGGAGAGTATCTGACGAGTCAGGCGTTCTCGGGGTGGATGCACACGGTGTGATCCGAGTCGCATGGCCCGCTCCTTCGAGGCTTCGACACTTCGAAGATCAGCCGGTGGCAGTTCATCTATGCGGGCACCATCCCGATGCCGGAGCAAACCCCCGGATCAGGTCGAACCCGTACACCACTTCCCTGGACGCAACCTTCGGCCGCTGGGCGATGAGCGTGAGGCGGTCTCCTGGCACCTCTCACTGGCTTGTGCTGAGGCCTACGCCGGGGACCCCGCGCAGCGGAGACGGGCCAGCAGGTGATCGCTGCGTTCGAGGCGAATGGGAAGCGGTGGGGCCGTGCGCAGGTGCTGATGGCGCTCGGCCACGCCTCCTGGGCGCGCGGCGACCGGGAGGCGGCCAAGGCGCTGGCCCGGTCCGCACTGGACAAGCATGCGGGGCTTCAACGACTACGCGAGGATGCTTGAACTGCTCGCCTGGGCCACCGCCTCCGGCGGCGCCCCCCGGACGGGCGGGCGGTCTGCTGGGCCCTGCCGGTGCCCTGTGGCGTGGCGTCGGCACCTCCGGCGGCATGTGCGGGCGGCCAGGTGGAGGGGAGGCAAGCAACCCCGCAGACTGGTGAGCTGGGTGAACGAGGGAGCGGCGGGACAGGCGGGCCGCCCCCGTGACGTCAGCCGCTCACCGCCCGCAGGGCTCCGGGCCTGCGGCCGTTGAGACGGTCGAGCGCGGTGGCCGTGGCCTCGTCGGCCGGGAGATGCACCACCAGGCGCTGGCCCTCGTCCGAGAGCGTGAGTGTCTCGTAGGAGAGGCGCAGGCGGCCCACCTCCGGGTGGTCGACGAGTTCGGTCCCGAACCGGGAGGGCAGGGCCGGTACGGCGAGCCGGTCGCTGAACGGCGCTCCCACCGTCGCGGTCAGCTCCTCCGCGAGGGCGGCTACATGAGGGTCGTGCGGCGAGGCCTCGTCGCGCAGATGGGAGACCTGTTCGTCGGCCAGTCTGTCCCATCCCGGGTAGACCGCGCGGGCCCTGGCATCGGTGAACAGATACCGCATCATGTTGGGCGGGTCGCCGTCGAGCAGGCCGAGCGGGCGGGCAAAGCGCTCATAGCCCTGCGTGCAGGCCACGATGTCACCGATCCAGTTGAGCAGGACGGCCGGCGCGGGCTCCAGGCGGTCCAGAAGCGCCTGGACGGTGGGGCGCACTGTGCGTACTGGCGGGACGGTGACCGACTGACACACCGCCTTGGCATCGCCGTGGTCCTTGGCCAGCCTGTGGAACAGGAGACGGTCCGCGTGCGACAGCCGCAGGGCATCGCCGAGGGCGCCGAGGACCTGGGGCGAGGGGTTGCGGTCGCGGCCCTGTTCGAGTCGGGTGAGGTACTCGACGCTGATGCCGGCAAGCGTGGCGAGTTCGGCCCGGCGAAGCCCCGGCGTGCGGCGGCGCAGGCCCGTGGGCAGGCCCACCGCGGCGGGGGTGACAGCTTCACGGCGGGCGCGCAGGAAGGTGCCCAACTCGTTGTCGTTCACCTGCCGAACCGTACAACGCGTGCCGTCGCGGAGGATGGCCCTGTCACTACCACCCTTCGCCCGGCCTCCCTCGCGTGCCACGGAGCTCGCACGATGGAGCCATGAGCAATGACAACTCCGCGAACATCACCGCCGCTTCCGTCGCCGCGCTGCCCCTTTCCCCGGGTGATTGGGAACTCGACCCCTTTCATTCGGCGGTCAACTTCACCATCCGCCACCTCGGGATCGCCAAGGTCCGCGGCCGGTTCACCGACCTGAAGGCCGCGCTGTACGTCGGTGAGACCGCCGACGACGTGCGGGTGAGCGCCGAGATCGCTCTCGCCTCCATTGACACCGGCAACTCCGACCGCGACGCGCACACCCGCTCCGCCGAGCTGCTCGATGTGGAGAAGCGGCCGACGATGACGTTCCGCTCGACTCGGGTGATCGGAGAGGGCGAGGACTGGACGATGGCAGGGGATCTGACCATCGGGGACGTGACCTGCCCGGTCACGCTCGCCGTCGAGTTCGGCGGGGTGGTGGACTCCCCTGTGGACCAGAGGAAGCACGCCGGGTTCGAGGCGACGGGTGAGATCCGGCGCAGCGACTTCGGGCTGGACTTCGGTACCGGGCTTCTCGGCGATGTCGTCAAGCTTCACCTGGACATGCAGTTCGTCGGACCGCAGGGCCAGGACGGCTGACCGAGGACGGGCCGCGCCTCGCTGGGAGTCTCCCCACCGAGTGGTCTGGTTAGGAGTTGGTGAGCCTCTTCCAACCTGGCGAGGTTGACTGCGTGTTGGACGGTTCTGCGGAACGGCGAAGCTCCTGGTAGACGAATTGTCGACCAAGATCAACTGTCGTTCCAGGAGCTCCGTGTGCTTGTCTACCCGTCGGCGATACATCTGTCCACCGCGCGCCTGCGCCACCTGAGCCGGGAGCCGGCCGCACGACGCCGGGAGATCGGGAGTCGGTGGCGGCGGCTGACTCCGGGGCGCCAGGCCCTGCTAGCCCTGGCCCACCTTCGCTGCGGCGACACGTACGCGCAGCTCGCGGCCGGGTTCGGCATCGGGATCGCCACCGCGTACCGCTACATCCGCGAAGCGGTCGACGTCATGGCCGCGTTCGCACCGACGCTCGACAAGGCGATGGTGACGGCTCGCACGAAGGCGTTACGTGATCCTGGACGGCACCATGCTCCCGATCGACCGGATCGCCGCCGACCGGCCCTACGCTGTGCCGGCCGCCGCATCTGCGGTCCGCATGTTGGTTCGCCCCCTGTTCGTCGACCGGCATTCTGTCTGAACTCAGCGCCGATCGATGCGAGTCGGGCCATCATGGATGGGTGAACGGATCGAGGCGCGTGTGGATGTGGGCTGAAGTTGTACCCGCGGCCGCTGTCGGGCCCGGTGTCGCCGCATCGGGTGAACGGCCCATCGGCATCGGCGGAGTGCGGGCTGTCCTCTCCACCGGGGACGACGCCGCGCTGAGTGCTCCTGCTGCGGGCCCGGCGGCTCCGACTCCATCGGGCGGTTCACCGACACCGGGCCCGGTCAGCGCGGCTGGCGACCGCGTTCTTGTGATCGGAGCCGACCTGGACGGCATCGCGTCGACCGGCGACGACGCCTTGACACCCTCTTGAGCGAGGCCCCAGCCCCCGTACCGGAGCGCGCTGAGAACCGTGACTCCGATGCCCGCCGTTCCAGGCCCGCCGCACCGACCGCCGGTTCACGGTCTGCCCCTGTCACTGCCTCGGGACAGGGTGCGGTCGCCATCGGCGGCGACAACCTAGGGATCGTCTCGACGGGCGACAGGGCCACGATCCACTTGGAGATCCACCCCTACGGACCCGCTCCGACGGCGCTGGCCTCCCTGCCCCCGAAACCGGCAGGATTCACGGGCCGCGACGAGGAACTCACCGTCCTGATGGATCTGCTCCGGCCGACCGTCGGCGCCGGACCCCGCCAGGTTTGCGCCGTCAGCGGCGCGAGGGCCGCCCCCGCTCACGACGGCATACTCGAAACCGGTGCAGGGGTGGTCGCAGCGGTGGCAGGCACCGCGGGCGTCGGAAAGACGTCACTCGTCGTGGCCGCCGGCCACGTCGCCGCGCAGCTGGGGTACGTCGACGCCTTCCTCTTTATCGACCTGCGCGGGTACGACACGGCTCCGGTCCTGCCGGCCCAGGCCCTGGACGCGCTGCTGCGCTCCCTGGGCGTCGAGGACGCGCACATCCCACCCACGCTGGAGGAACGCGCCTCCCTATACCGTTCCCAGCTCGAGACCCTGGCCGTCAGTGGCTCGACCGTGCTGGTCATCGCTGACAATGCCTCCACGCCTCAGCAGGTCCGCCCCCTCCTGCCGGGCAACGACTCACACCGGCTCCTCGTGACGTCCCGGCACACCCTGCCGACTCTGGGCGCCCGCCTGTTGGACCTCGATGTCCTCGCTCCCTGCGGCGCCCTGCGGCTGCTCGACACCGCTCTGCGGATCGCCGATCCGGCCGACACGCGCGCCGTTCTTCAGGAAGCGGATGCCCTGGCTGTCGCACGCCTGTGTGGGCATCTGCCCCTGGCTCTGCAGATCGCCGCGGCTCTGCTCATCGACGACCCGCAACAGCACTTCGGCGAGCTGGCCGCCGAACTGGCTCGTACCACCAGCCCCCTGGATCTCTTGGACGATGGCGAGCGCGCTCTGCGCTCCTCGTTGGATCTGTCCTTCCAGTCGTTGACCGGACCCCAGGCCGATTCCTTCCGTCGACTGGCGCTGAACCCCGGACCTGACATCTCCACCGCCGATGCCGCGCTTCTCCTGGAGCGCGACGAGCGGGAGACGGGCGCACTGCTGGCTGCCCTGACCCGAGCGCATCTCCTCGTTCGTGGTGTGGTGAGGGATCGGTGGCACATGCTCGACCTCATCCGTGCCTACGCTCAGGAACTGGCCGACCGGTACTCCACGACAACTGACGTGTACCGCCGAGTTCAGCGCCTGCTGTTCGACCATCGTGTCGCCACCGTGAAAGCCGCCGACGAGCACCTCACAGCATTCCTCGGACAACCCGTGCCGCAGGTCTTCGCCGGAGAACGGCAGGCGCTGGACTGGTTGGACGCCGAACGGGCCAATCTCCTGGCCACCGTCGAAGCGGCCCACCTGCTCGGTCACCACGACCTGGCCCGCCGTCTGCCGCCGCTGCTTGCCGAGTACCTCGAACGGGGCCGCTTCATCGACGACTGGGTGGCTGCAGCCACCACCGCGCTCGCTTCCGCACGCGTTCTCCTGGTCCGGAGAGACCAGGCCACGGCCTGGATCCGTCTCGGCGCCGCCCTCGACGGAGCACGACGGTTCCAGGAGGCGGCAGAGGCCCACCGGCAGGGTCTGATCATCAGCCAGGAGATCAAGGACCGGGAACTCGAAGGCGTGGCGCTGAGCAACCTCGGCTGTGCCCTGCTCGAACTGGGCGCATACGCAGAAGCGGCCGACGTGCACCGGCGGGACCTGGCGATCTGCCAGGAGATCAACGACCTGAGCGGGGAAGGCAAGGCATGGCACAACCTCGGCAATGTGATGCGCCACCTAAGACGCTTCGACGAGGCCCTCCGCGGCCACGAGCGGGACCTGGACATCTGCCGGTCCCTCGGCGACCGGCGCGGTGAGGCGGCGGCGTGGCAGTGCCTCGGCACCGTGCTCACTGAAGTCCGCAGGTTCGACGAGGCGGTCGACGCGCTGGAGGAGGCCCTGGCGCTCTTCGTGGCGACCGAGGACAGATTCGCCGAAGCCGGCGTGCTGACTGATCTAGGTGTCGTGTTCCGCGAGACGAGACGATACGAGGAAGCAGCCGCGACGCACCGCGAAGTCCGCGCGATCTACGAGGAGTTCGATGACGCGCACGGTGTGTCCTGCGCATGGGACAACCTCGGCAGGGCTCTCACGGGCCTGGGTGAATTCGAGACAGCGCTGGACGCGCACCGAAAATCCCTGCGCATGTGTCAGGAAGCGAATGACCTGTTGGGCGAGGCGGCGGCATGGTGCAACATCGGCGTCGCACACTCCGCAGCCGGAAACTTCCCCGAGGCCATCGAGGCACATCTGCGCGACTTGGCTCTGTGCCTGCAGGCGGAGGACCGGTCACGTGAAGGCGCCGCATGGAACGGGCTCGGCATCGCTTACACAGGCGTAGGAAGGTTCGACGAGGCCATCGAAGCCCACATGCGTGACATCGCCATCTGCCAGGAGACCGAGGACCAGTACGGCGAGGGTACGACCTGGAACGACCTCGGCGCCTCACTTGCCGCATCAGGGGCGTATGACGAGGCGGCACAGGCCCATCGACATGCCATCGGCTTGTTCCGGAGAACGAACGCCCCATACGAGGAGGGCGAGGCATTCGCGGGCCTCGCGACAGCGCTGGCTTGGGACGGGCATGACCGAAGCGAGGTCCGTGCCGCCTGGGAAGCGTCGGCCGCTGCCTTCATCACGGCGGGCGCCGATCCCGAGGCAGCCGCATCCCAGGGTGCCGCAGCAGCGGTCTGACCGGAGCCGATGCCCCGCTCCGGTCCACAGTGCTGCGAAGGGAGGGTGGCTGTCGTTTGGACATCTTGGACGAGGGCGGTGGAGCATCGGAGCTTGCGTAGGAGCCTCCTGACGCGATGATGCCCCAACTGCTTCGCAAGTCGAGTAAAGAGAACACAGGACTCATCCCTCTTCAGGTGTGACGGCCGTTTCCAGGACGGGAACGAGGCCGGATCCAGAGGGGACGGGCGAGATGGATCTCATGTCGATGGTGCTGGTAGTGCTGGGCGTGCTGTTGCCGAGTGTGGTGGACCTGGTGCGGAGTGCGGCTGACCGCAACCGAGCGGTGGCCCAGCGCACCCGTGCTAGCGGGGAGGCCGAAGTGGTGCGGGCCAAGCTCGGTCAAGGCGGCGAGAGTGGTACGGGGACAGGGCGGGGGACCAATGTCTGACAACGAGCAGACCGTTGATCTCGAAGCCGTGTTCGCTTGCTACTACGGCGAGATGGTGGGCTACGCCCGCAAGTGGCTGCGCGCGGCCGGGGTCGCGGACTGGCACGAGGAAGCCGAGGACATCGTCCAGCACGCGTTCGCGAAGGCCTGTCGGGATCCGGGACGGATCAGCCAGCCGCGGGCGTACCTGTACAAGGTGATCAAGAATCAGCTCAAGGAGTACGAGGCGCGGGCCCAACGCGCTGAGCGGACAGCCCTGTTGGAGGCGCCCGCCGCGGTCGTGGGCGTCGAGGAGATGGTCGTCGAGATCTGCGATGTGCAGCGCGCCTTGGCCAAGCTGCCCCCGCAACAGCGGATGGCGGTCTACGCGGCGAAGGCGCTGGCGTTCACTCAGGCCGAGGTCGCGGAGGCCATGGGCAAGCGCCCGGGTACCGTCGCCGTTCATATCGCGCGGGCCGTGCAGATACTGAGGGCCACCCTGGTCACGACCGCGGCGGTGGCAGGCGTGCTGATGTGCTTGGGAGCCACTGCCGGGCTCCGGTTCATCAGCGCCGCGTCCCGCGACTGGCGCCGGCTGCCCGATCAGGGAGGGCTGCTGCACTGGGGCGGGCTCGTTCCGTGGCTCGCGGTGGCCGGTGCTGCGAGCACCATGGCCCTGGGCTTCTCGCTCTACCGGATCCGCCCGGAGCCGACAGGCCGCCATCGCCCGGACTTCACGACGATGGGGCTGCTGCTCGTTCGGGTGCCGAACCTCCTGTGCAGCTTCTTCGTGGTCGTCCTGCTTGCTTCGCTCCTCGGCCGGTTCTCCGTGGTGGCGGTTGTGGCGTGGCTGGCCAGTGGCGTGCTGATGTTTCACCGGGCTACCGAAGACCTCATCGCACGGTACGTGCTGCGGATGCGTCATCCCACCCCACTCGAACGGGCCCGCCTGGAGCCGGTGTGGCGGGAAGTCGCTGCTCGGGCCGGCCTGAAGGAGAGGACCTACACGCTGTGGATGGAGGACAGCAACGGGCTGACCGCCGTCTCCGCGGGCGGCCACATCCTCGGCGTCACCCGCGCCGCCCTCCACCAGCTCAACGACGCCGAGCTGGCCGCGATCCTGGCCCACGAGCTGGGCCACCAGGTCGGCGGGTCTGCCTGGTCGTCGCTGCTCGCCTACTGGTACGCCCTCCCCGGACGCATGGTGTGGTTCATTCTTCGCACACTCGCGACCGCCCTGTTCGCGGTTGCCCGTGTGTTCGGCCTGGTCGGCATCACCGCTGTCGTCCTCCTCTTCGCAAGCCTCGCCTGGTGCGCGCTCCTGGTTCTCTACGGGCTGCCGGTGCTGATGCTCGCAATGCCGTACTTCCTGGCGGCCGTTGGACGTCGCGCCGAGTTGAACGCTGACCAGTTCGCCGCTTCACTCGGCTTCGGACCGGTCCTGTCCGACGTGATCCAGCGGCTACAGCATCAGGAACGACCGGATCAGGGCGCTGCCGGCGGGAGAACCACACCGCATAGGTTCGCGAAAGTTCTGGCCCCGCATCCGGACTGTGAGACTCGGCTGGAGCTGCTGAAGCCGTACGGCGATACGAGCAGCCGCCGATAGGTCAGAGTCACTGCTGAGGAATGGCTTCGGTATCTGCGGTTCGGCCGGGACCGTGCGGAGCCGACGACGGCTCAACGAGCCCAGGGCCGTCCGGGAGGCCAATCGCGGGACTACGTAATGCCGTTCGTCAAGCCGCGGGGTATGCACGAGGCGGGGGCAAGGAGGTGTCGGAGCGCGGTAGTGTCCGTTTCTCCGACTGGGGAGGGCTCATGGCGACCAAGTGGAGCTTGACGATCGACTGCGCGTACCCGGGGAAGCTGGCCGCGTTCTGGGCGCTGGCGCTGGGCTATGCGGAGAAGCCCGCGCCCGCAGGGTTCGGGAGCTGGGAGGAGTGGTTCTCACATCATGAGGTTCCGGAGGACGAGTGGGATGACGGGGCGTACCTCTCGGATCCGGACGGCGCAGGCCCCACCTTGTCCTTCTTGAAGGTGCCGGAGCCGAAGGTGGTAAAGAACCGGCTGCACATTGACGTGCAAGTCGGTGGCGGCCGCGAAACACCGTGGGAGGTGCGCTGGCCGCGCGTGGTCGAAGCGGTGGAGCGGTTGACTGCTGCGGGCGCGACCGTGGTCCGCGAGGACGAGTTGCAGGGCAGGCCGGATCACGTGGTGATGGCAGACCCGGAAGGTAACGAGTTTTGCCTGGTCTGACGAGGGCCGTCAGACTGGCTGGCCCGCGTGCAGCGGGTCGCGTTCTTTCCTACACGCGGCAGCCCTTGCCAGTGGAGCTGGCTCGTAGGGACGGCATCGACGGCTCCGGCATCTCCACGCTGATGTCGGACGCCGGACATCGCGTCCCCAAACTCGGGCCGGGCAGCCCCCGCAAGAAGCCCGACAGCGTCGCGGCGGACAAGACACCCCATGCAGCTGTTGGTCAAGCAGCTGCCGCGAGCTGGGCTGATGCGGGGGTGCTGAAGGCGATGGCTTCGTCGAACGTCTGGCGGTTCGTCAGGCAGTGGTGGAGTTGACCGAGCATGCGGTTGAAGAGGTTGCGGAGCGCGGCGTGGTAGCGGTCGCCGGTGTCCCGGCGCCGGTTGTAGTGGGCATGTGCGCCGGGTGAGGCGGTCAGCGCCGCGAAGGCCCAGTGCCGGCCGGTCGCGGCCAGCCGGCTGTTCTTGATCCGGCGGTGGGTGACGTGGCGGCTCTTGCCGGACTCGCGGGTCACGGGTGCGCTTCCCGCGTAGGCCTTCAGATTGCCGGCGCGGCTGAACCGGGCACGGTCGTCGCCGATCTCGGCGAGAATCCGCGCGCCGGTGAGCGTGGCCAGGCCAGGGAAGCTCGTGATGATCTCCGCGTCGGGATGTTGCAGGAACAGCTCTTCGGTGTGGGATGCGAGGTCATCGCATGCCTGGCAGGCTGCGTCGAGTTGGGCAAGGAGGGCAAGTGTCTGGCGGCCCATCGCTTTCTCGACCAGGGCAGGCCGGCGGAGCCAGGTCCGGCGGAAGACTTCAAGCAACCGGTCGGTCTCGGCCTCGATGCGGCGTTGGCGTCCGGCTCTGGTGACGGCATTCCGCAGCCGTCCGCGGGTCAGCCGTGCGGCCTCGGCCGGAGTAGGCGCGACCGCCAGGATCGTACGGGCCTCCCGGGACAGCAGCCGTTCGCGCTTTGCTGCGAACGCCTCGACGATCGCGGGGTAGTACTCGCACAGGTGTGATCGGAGCCGGTTGTGGGCGCGTGTGCGGTCCCAGACCGCGTCCTGCTGAGCCCGCGCCAGGACGGCAATCGCCCTGACCAGGTCAGAGTCGCATGGCAGCGGGCGATGGAACTCGGTGTCCGTGCGCAGGATGTTCGCCAGGACGACGGCGTCCTGGTGGTCGGACTTCTTCCGGGAGACAGCGTGCCGGTCACGGCATTGGGCGACAGCCATCGGATTGATGGCATAGACCCGGCGTCCGGAGGCCCGCAAGCAGGCAACCAGGAGTCCCCGGGAGGTCTCGATCGCAATCGGGATCCGATCGTCCGGGCTGTCACCGTGCTCGGCGAGCAGACGCAGCAGGTCCTGGAAGCCCGCCGCGTCATCGCTGATCCTGAGGGCCATGTCCGCTGACGTCGTGTGCGGTTGTCGATGGTGGTGTCCCGTTGTATGCAACCCCGGTGCGTTAAGGGTGTGTGCGCCCTGTCAACACGCGGGACCTCTGGTAGTTCGCATGGTGTCGAAGCCATTGAGTGTGTCCCGGAGGTCCCGTCCTCGTGCTCCATCTGCTGCGCCGCCACCCCGTGCAGGCGGTGGCCGCAGGGTTCTTCAGCGTCTCCCAGGCCACCGTCTCCCGACGCTGGGGCCTGCTGAGGCCGCTGATCGCCGAGGCTCGCGGACCTGGTGCCGAGCCTCGTGCGATAGTCCGGGCCGGTACCGCCCTGATCGACGGCACCGTCTGCCCCACCTGGGACTGGAACCACCACAACGACCTGTACTCGGTCAAGGCCGGGTACGACGGCATGAATGTGCAGATCGCCTGCTCGATGGATGGCGATCTCGTCGCGGTTGGACCGGTGCCGATACCCGGGGCGCGCCACGACGCGCACGCCTACGCCGCCTCGGGCCTGAAAGACCTCGGCTACGTCGGCGTCGACCTCGTGCCGTACAAGCGCCTACCCGGCCGCGACCTTCGGAGAACCACAAGCGGGACAACGCCCTACTCTCCAGTGTCCGCGCGGCCGTCGAACGCGCCGCCTACGTGAAGTCCTGGCGGATCCTGAGCGAGGAGGCGGACGCTACCGCGCACCGATCGAGAAGTTCCCCGAGCTCCTCGTCGCCGTCACCGGACTCATCAACCTACGAAGGTTCATGAGAGTGGCGTATGAATGGGGCTCCGGGATTCTGGTCGAGATCGGCCAGGAACCTCGCGGCGCGGCGAGCGAAGAGGTGGGCCCCGCGTTCGCCGGATCGGGTGCGGGCTTCGTCGGCGGCGGCTCGCACGACATCGACGGGTTCGCCGCGGGCCTGCAGCAGGCGCGCGCGCAGTAGCAGGAGAAGCCCTTCGGCGTAGCGTTGGCCGTGGGCTTTGATGGCCTGGTCGGCCTGGTCGAGGGCGGAAGCGGCCCGGTCGGGCAGCTCGGCTGCCAGCCACATCTCGGCGACCAGTCCGTACCAGTAGGCGAGGCCCCATCTCGGCGGGTCGGCCAGGGTCGCGGCCAGGAGCTGTTCGGCCTTGGCCGCGGCGCCGGCCGGGTCATCGCCGGTGAGGGCACGGGCCCAGTACCAGTCCAGCCGTATATAGGTTTCCTGGGCGACGCCGGGAAGGTCGGCGCTGGCCGCGACCCACCGTTCGGTCGCTTGCATCGCCCAGTCCGCGTCACCGGCCATCGAGGCGGCCATGGTCTGGTAACGGGTCCAGCCCGACATCTCGAAGAGGTCCCCCTCGGCCTGGTACACCGTGCCGAGCAGGGACCGCCCCGTCTCGACATCGCCATGCAGCGAGGTAATGACCCCCAAATAGCCGATCCACTCATCGGGGATCCGCCAGCGTCCGCGGTCGTCACGGCGTCGAATCGGGACACCCCCGACCTGGTCGGCAAGGTGGTACAGACTTTCTTGAGCCGGTCCCGGGTGCGGGTCGGCCGAGTTCGCGAGCAGCGAGGCAACGTCGTCCGCAGTGGTACGGCCCAGCCAGCTGAAACACTGATACGCCGCGCCGATGTCGCCGATATCCCAGTGGTACAGGCCCCAGGCCTGCCGGCCGTACGCCTGGATTTTCGGGTCCGCGGATGCCTGGCCTTGCTCATGCAGCCGGCGAGCCCACATCCCACGGTCTTTCTCGGTGGAGACGTAGGCCCCGGTCATCCGATAGAAGAGAAACTCGGCCTCGGCCGTCTCGCGGCCGAGTCTGCGGGCCAAGTATGCGCCCCGTTCCAGCAGATCGTACGTCGAGCCGCCCATTCCCGGAGGCTCGACGGCGAGGAGGTTGAGCAGCGCCAGGACGGACAGCTCGATCTCCTGCAGCCCTGCTGTCCGGGCGATCTGGATGGCCGATTCCAGGTTCCGATAGGCGGCCGCGAACGCGAGCTTGGTCGCCGCGCGGCGACCGGCGCGTGCCAGTGCCTTCGCGGTGCGACCCGGGTCGGCCAGGGGGCCGGCGGCCCACAGGTGGTAGGCGAGGCGTTCGGCGACGGACTCGTCGTCGGCGTGGATGGGTTCGAGGGCGTCGGCGACACACAGATGCAGCTGGACGGCCTGCTGCCGCGCGGTGGTCTCGGTGATCGACTCGCGGATCAGGTCGTGCGCGAAGTGCCACGAGAACGGGTCTTGCGGCTTGGCCTCCAGGAGACCGAGTTCTTGCAGCGGTTCGAGGCGCTCGAGGCACTCCGCGATCTCGACGCCCATCGTGCGGGCGAGCAGGCCGAGGTCCACGTCGCGGCCGATGACCGCGGCGGTGCGCAGCAGGCCGTGAGCGCTGTCGTCGAGGCCGGTCATCCGATCACGGACGACGTCTCGCACGGTGGCCGGCACGCCGGCTGGTGCGGATGCGCCGCCGTCGCCGAGCGAACCGCCCTCGCTGAGCAGCCGGGACAGCTCCTGGACGAAGAACGGATTGCCGGCGGTGCGAGCATGGATGCCGCGGGCGACTTCGGCGCCGGGCTCGCGGCCAGTTTCGCGGCGGATGAGCTCGGTCACGTCGGTCAGGCCGAGCGGGCCGAGCCGGATCCTGCGGTGGCCGGGCAGCCGGCCGGCCGTGGCCAGGACCCGCGACAGGCTGGAGCCGGGTGCGGGTGCGGGTGCGCGATCACGTAGCGCTCCGATGATCACCGTGCCGGTGGGCGGCCGGGCCGTCAGGTGGCCGAACAACTGCAGTGAGGCGGCGTCGGCCCACTGCAGGTCATCGACGATCAGCAGCATGGGCTGTTGCGCCGAGGCCTGCCCGACGACGGTGACGACCTGCTCGAACAGGCGGAACTGTGCACGGCTGTCGGGAATCGCCGACCCGGTGGCGTAGTCGTCTGGAGATTGGAGGAGTGCGCCGAGCTCGCTGGCGAGCCACTTCTCCCGCAACGGTGCGGGCAGGCTGTCGAGAATCGGGCGGAGTGTCTGTTCCCAGGGCCACATCGACGGTGTTCCGTCGCCTTCCAGGCACGAACCCCAAACGACCAGCGCGCCACGCCGACTCGCTTCTGCAGCGATCTCCTGCAATAGCCGGGTCTTGCCCACGCCCGGCTCCCCTTGGACGATGCCGAGCGCCGCACCGCCGGTGAAAGCCTTCTCGACGGCTTGGCGCAGTACGGCGAGTTCCCCGACCCTGCCGACGAGGCCGGCTTCCTTCCGCGCCGAAGCGCCGGCCGTACTCGCCACGGGCGGCGAGGTCTGGGGCTGCGTCAGCACTTGCAGGTGTGCGGCCCGTATTTCCGGACCGGGATCGATGCCGAGTTCGTCGGCGAGGCAGGCGCGGACCCTGTGGTACGCCGACAGCGCCTCGGCCCGGCGTCCCGCGGCCCCCAGGCTGGTGATGAGACCGGCGTGGACGGGTTCGTGGAACGGCGAGGTCGATGCGGCGAGTTGCAGCGCCGACAGCACCGATGCCGGTCGGCGCAACGACACGGCCAGCTTGGCCGCTTCGGTGCACGCGGTGTGGAACTCGTCGTCGAGACCGGTGAAGATCGGCAGTGCGGTCGACCTGTGGGTGAACCCGTCGCCCGCCCGACCCCGCCAGAGACCGAGCGCTTCGACATAGCGGTCGAGCGCCGTTTCCTGGCGTTGCTGTGCCATGGCCTCATTGGCGGTCGCAACGAGTTCTCGGAAGGTGAGGAGGTCCAGGGCGCCGGGGGCGGCGGAGAACAGATAGGCGTTGCCGCGGCGCTGCAGGTAGGAGCCGGTTTCACGGGCGGGGATCGCGGGTTCGAGCAGTCGCCGCAACGCGCCGACGTATTTGTGGATGATGTTGAGCGCGCTGTTGGGTACGTCATCGCCCCAGATCAGGTCGATCAGCTCGCTCGTGCTGGTTGGCTGGCCGGCGCGGGCCAGCAGCAGCGCCAGGAGGTATGCCTGTTGTGGTGGCCCGGCATCCAGTTCGACACCGTCGCGCCAGATCCGTACCGGGCCCAAGATCTGCAGATATGGCGAAGATCGGCCGGCCGGCTGATCCTCACCGCCAGAGGCGACTACCGGGACTGCCACCGCGGTACCTCTCGCCTCCGGAACGGCCATCGCTGGAAGCTTATCGTTTCGCTCCCGTCCGGCGAGAGTGACTTCCGAGGCGCACACCGGAGACGTTCCGGACGCCGAGCCGACGCTATATCAAGCCGTTCCGTCGGTGGGTTCCGGCTGGGCGTCGGGCGTGTAGAGCTCTTCCTCGCTGACCACCGGTGCGGCGGCTTCTTCAGGACGTCCGACTCGCGTGGCCGAGCCGAACAGGTGGCCACGCGCCGGCCGCACGGGGGCGAAGGAGGCGAAGCCCCGACGGCTCGGGATGTCGTCATACACCGCCTCCATACCGCCGCGGATCAGGTACGTTTCGTGCCAGAAGCCGGTGCCGCCGCTGTCACGCAGGAAATCTCGCCACCAGCGCCGGTGCGGTTCGGACCGCGCCCATGACAAGAGCGAAGGCAGGTCGCGCCAGTACTGGCGGATGCCGACGTGCATGGGGAACAGCGACCACAGCAGCGACTCGTGCGACAGCAGGCCTTCCGGCTGGTCTTTCCCGGATCGACCGATCTGCGGGCCGTAGCCGGCCAAGGTGCGTAGGCCGTAAAGCCGATTGACTCGCATACCGAGGTAGACGACCACGAGGTCGGGATACGGAGTGAGGTCGACTGTCTGCCGATTGACGCGCGTAGGCATCGCTGGTGCCTCCTTGGCTCGTTGGGTGACGAGCCAAAGCTAATGACGGGCACGGAATGGACACTTGACGTCGACTGAACGCGCGGGCGGCGGCATCCGTGCGGTCGCACTCAGCTGTGGAGTTCGGCGAGCAGACCGCCGACGCGTGCGCACAGCAACCCTCTGCCCAGGCGGAGTTTGCAAACACTGGATCGCGGTCCCCGGAACGGTCCACTCCACGTCAATTGGAGGGCGCCGGTCTCTCGGTATGCGGCGGCGTTAATTGAAGCACCGCTACTACAAGACATCCCGCAAGTACCAGTTCCAGCGGGACCAACACCCACGCAGTGCAACGGCGTTGCCGCCGAGCGGCGTAAGGGATTTCCACGGTTGAGTGCGCGGGTCCCGCCTCCTGGCGTACACCCGTCGGCTGGTGAAATTCCCTACTCAACTGTAGTCATTACGTTCGGCAGATGGTCTTGAACTCGTCCGCGAGGTGGCCGAGCGGCTGCCGCAGGAACTGATCGAGGCCGAGGGGAGTGTGAAGATCAGGGACCACGCCGGCTGGCGACCTCAAGCTCGCGATCCCGAAGCTGCGGCGGGCAGTTTCTCCCCCGTCCCTACAGGAGAGCCACACTCGAAGTTGGCCCGCGTGACATCCGCCGATGTAGACACTCAGCCATCACCCCACTGCGGTGATCGTTCCGGCCAGAGCGCTGCATGCCCTGGTAGGGCGTGTGCCGCGGGCGGTTCGCAACGGCGTGTGATCCGCCCACATCACGTCCGCATGATCTTCCAGGCTTGCTGGGGCTTCGATGGGCCCCACGGACCAAGACTGCGCCGACCAGCCCTGGCGGATGCCGCTCGGACAGATCACTCCCTTACCTCTGAAACTCCCCACCATGTTGCTGGAGTGGTGGAGTTGAACGTGAACAGCAGGCGTCGGCGCTGGTGCTGTTCGTTCAGGCTTCGGCTGTCTGCGCTTTTGCTTGTCGATCCGCGCCTGGCCATTCCTCGTGATTTCCCTGTAGCTCAAGGCGGTTCAGTTCCTCGCGGGACGGACGCCTACTCCTTCGCCGCACTCAGCCGCTGGGCCGCCGTATCCCCGCGGCGGCCGACCGGCACGACACCCGTCGCGGCAGCGAGGCCGTATGCGGGCATGTCGTCGTACACCGTTTCGTGGGAGCCTGCCGGGACGTTGACTTCCTCCCCCGCCTAAAGGCGGGGGATTCCAGCGGTCGCCCGCTGGGGTTCCTGCTTCACCGACGACCGCCCCGTCCGGGAGGATTCCCGTTGAGGTCTTACACCGTCTCCACAGGCAGACGCCGCCAGCCCGGCGGCCAGGATGTTGCGCGCCGCGTTGATG
>NZ_JBIUUU010000038.1:0-41730 GCF_044742595.1 Streptomyces sp. NPDC087859
CATCGAATCCTTCGTGGCCAAAGACAAACTCTTCGACGCCGACCTGAAAAACCTGTTCACCCCCACCACACCCTGACAACGACACCAGAACCACGCCCTTGCACAAGCCGAGTCAGATGACTGATGCGTGGCCGAGAACCGCCTGCCAGAGTCGTCCCCGGCGGTGGGTGCGGCAGCAGGTCGCCGGGCCGGGGGGAAGGACAGAGCGCGATGACGTCGATCGCCGGAGCCTGGGCAAGCGTGCCCGAAGCCTGGGGAAGTGTTCTTGACGTCGTACGACAGCCTGTCTGGGCCGTCGACGCCGAGCACACCGTGCGTTACGCGAACCCGGCGGCTGCCGAGACGACGGGACACACCCGGCCGTCCGACCTGCTGGGCCGCGACGGACGTCCGACAGCCACGCCCACCACGCACACCGCGCCCGGGGCGCCGGAGCCGGCACCGGCCGGCCTGGACGCTCCCGAACGGGGCACGGGCCTGCTCAGCCGCGCCGACGGCTCGCTCCTGCAGGTCGCCTGGACCCGCGTTCCCCTGCCCCAGGCGGACGGCGACGTAGCCCTGTACATCTTCCAGCCACTCGCCGAGCCGGATCCCGTCGGCTCGGCGCCGCAGGATCCGCGGGCACCCCTCCGGCTCATCGCCCACCGGCAGGCGGAACGGGAGCGGCGGTACGCCGAGATCCTCCAGTACGAGGCACAGGAACGCATGGTCAGGGCTCTGCTCGGGCTCCACATGGCCCGGCAGTCGCTGGGCGCGATCCCGTCCCCCGGGGCCGATCTGCTGCACGACGCGGTACGCGACGCCGAGGAGGCCCTCGCGGGCGTCCGCGAGGTCACCGACGCCCTGTGCCCCGGCGCTCTGCGTGCCGGAGGACTGTCCGCGGCGTTCGCCGCCCTCGCCCGGCGGCACCCCGGACGGCTGAGTGTCTCGGGCACCCTGTCCGGCCGACTGCCCCGGCTGATCGAGACCCAGGCCTATCTCCTGGTCGCGGAGGCCGTCGAGCGAGCCGTGGAGCACGGCGCGGCCGCCCGTGTCCACGTCACCGCAGACCGCGGCCCGGACCTGCTGCTCACCATCGTCGACGACGGAGCACCGCCCGTGACGACGGCCGACCAGGCGGCACTGAGCGCCCTGACCGAAAGGGCCGTCAGCCTCGATGGCACCTTGACGGTGAGCCACACCTCCGGCACCGGCACCACGCTCACCGCGACCGTCCCCCTCCGCCCGGCCGACGGTCCCTGAGAGCCGCGCACGCCTGTTCAGTCCCGCAGCGGGATCTGGATCAGGATGGTGGTGCCGCCGCCGGGCGGGGAGTCGATGGCCAGCTTGCCGTCGAAGGCCGCCACCCGGTCCGTCAGCCCGGTCATCCCGCTGCCGGCGGTCGCCTTGCCGACACCGCCGACCCCGTCGTCGGCGACCTTGATGCGCAGGACGTCCCCGAACTCGATGGACACGTCGACCCGGGACGCCTGGGCGTGCTTGACGGCGTTCGTCACCGCCTCAGCCACCACGAAGTAGGCGTTGGACTCGACGGTGGAGGAGATCCGCCGCTCGTCCCTGGTCTCGACGACGGTGGGGACCGGGCAGCGGGTCGCGAGGTCCTTGACCGCCGCCACCAGCCCCTTCACCGTCAGCACGAGCGGATAGATGCCCGAGGCCAGTTCGCGCAGCTCGTTGATCGCGGTCTGTGCGTTGTCGATCGACTGGTCCAGCAGGTCGGCCGTCGCCGTCTCCGTCTCGGGCAACATCTCCCGTGCGAGCCGCAGCCCGATCATCAGGCTCACCAGACGCTGCTGCGCGCCGTCGTGCAGATCCCGGGCGGTACGCCGGTGCACGGCCTCGGTGCTCTCCATGATCCGGCGGCGGCTGTCCTGAAGCGAGGCCGCCATGCTGTTGAACGAGCTGCCCAGCGCGTCGATCTCCGCCACCCTGCTGGGCCGGATGCGCATGCTCAGGTCGCCGCCCGCCAGCTCCTGCGCGGCGGTGGCCGCCCCGCGCACCGGCCGTACCACCGCACGGTGCTGCAGGATCGTGAAGACGGCCACGAGCGCCATTGACGCCGCGAGCCCCGCGGCCGCCGCGAGCACCGCCTGGTGGCTGTTGGTGCCGGCGGCGTCGGTGCGCTCGGCGAGCTGCGCGCGTTCGTCCGCCGTGTACCGGCCGAACTGGGTCCGCAAGGTGTCGACGCGCTCCTTGCCCTCCATGGTCGTCGCCAGGGAGGACGCCTCCGGATCGTCCCTCCGGACCATCCGGACCAGGGGGACCGAGTAGTCGTCGAGGAAGGAGTCGACGCCCTGGGCGATCTGCACCGCGGCACGCCGCTGTTCCGTGGAGGTGGCGCTTCCGACAAACCGCCGCGCCGCCGCGGGGAGCTCGGAGCGCGCCTGGTGCCACGGCTGAAGAAACGTTTCGTGCTCGGTGATCACAAAGCCTCGTTGCCCGGTCTCGAGATCGAGGAGCAGCCGCTCCATGGTCCCGGCCTCGACGAGCGCGGTACGGGAGGCCCGACGGGCCGAGGTGGAGCTGTTGGCGTCGGAGATCGCCCACAGCAGCACCCCGAACGCCACACCGATCAGCAGGGCGAGCAGGCCACTCGCCGCGACCGTGAGGCTCGTCAGCCCCAGTCGCCGACCCCTGTACTCCTGCTGCGCGCTCATACCCCGCCTACCGATGGAAAGAATCCAGACACCCCAGAGTGTGCAATGTATCTCCAGCCCATGGGAAGGTGTGCCGATCGCGCACATACCCCGCCGGTCAGTGATGGCCTGGCGTCCCGTGTCCAGCCGAGAGGCGGACCCGCGCCCACATACCTGTGCACACATCCATGTGAACGGCGAAGGGCGTCCGACTCGTGTCCCTCACGTCAGGTAACGACGCCCCGTCGCTGTCCCCGCGCCGCTCCGCGCGGGCGCGCCACCGGGTGTCCCGCGTGTGTGAGTGAGGCTGCGATCAAGATGAGTGCGGATATGTCTGGTGCGGCGGGCGGGCGGCCGAGCCCGCAGGACGTGGCGGAGCTGCGGCAATCCGTCACCGGCCCGGTCCTGGAGCCGGGCGCGGTGGGGTACGAGGCGGAGTGCGCCACGTTCAACCTGGTCTGCCCGCTGCGCCCGGCCGTCGTGGTCGGCGCGAGCCGCGAGCAGGACGTGGTGACGGCGGTCCGCTTCGCCGCCCGGCACGGCCTGCCGGTCGCGGTGAAGACCGCCGCCCACCAGGTGGTCTCCCCGGCGGAGGGCGGGCTGCTGATCACGACACAGCGCATGAAGGGGATGTCCGTCGACGCCCAGCACGGCACCGCACGCGTCGAGACGGGCGTGCGCTGGAGCGAGGTGCTGCCGCTCGCGGCCGAGGCCGGCCTGGCCCCGGTCGTCGGCTCGGCACCCGAGGTCGGTGTCGTCGGCTACACGCTGGGCGGCGGTCAGAGCCCGCTGCTGGGCCGCACCCACGGCTACGCCGCCGACCACGTACGACGGCTGAACGTCGTCACGGCGGACGGCGAACCGCGCCGGGTGACCCCACAGAGCGACCCGGACCTGTACTGGGCACTGCTGGGCGGCAAGGGCAACTTCGGCGTCGTCACCGAGATCGAGTTCGACGTCTTCCCGGTCACCCGCTTCTACGGCGGCGGCATCTACTTCGCCGGCGAGCACCTGCCTCAGGTGCTGGACGCCTGGCGGGCCTGGCTGCCGACAGTGGGGGAGGACATGACCTCCTCCCTCGCCGTCCAGCGGCTGCCCGACCTCCCCGAACTGCCCGACCCGCTGCGCGGCGCCTTCGTGATCCATCTGCGGATCGGCTACCTCGGTTCGGCGGCCGACGGCGAGCGGCTCCTCGAGCCGCTGCGGGCGTCCGCGCCGGCCCTGATCGACCTGGTCGGGGAGAAGCCGTTCACCGCGATCGCGGAGATCCACATGGACCCCGTCGACGCGATGCCGTACTACGACCGCAGCCTCGGCCTGGCGGAGCTCTCCGCGAAGACCGCTCAGACCCTCGTGGAACTGACCGGCCCGGAGTCGGGATGCACCCTGGTGAACGTCGAGATACGGGCGCTCGGCGGCGCCTTCGACCGGGAACCGGAGTTCCTCAACTCCGTGCCCAGCCGCGGCCTTCCGTACGCCATGTTCGGCTTCGCGGTGGGCGGCCCGGACCAGGCGGAGCCGCTGCGGGCCGAGCTGGCGCGGGTCTTCGACGGCCTGGCCCCCTGGGCGGACGAGCGGAACCTGGTGAACTTCCTCTCGCCGGACGAGGCGACCGACACCGAGGCAGTGCGCGAGCTGTACGGGGCACAGCGGTACGAGCGGCTGGCCGCGTTGAAGAGGACGTACGACCCGGCCAACCTCTTCCGCTTCAACTACAACATCACCCCCGCCTGATGACGCCACACGTGCTCCAACTCCATGTGAATCACGTGTGCCTCGCCCGGTGAACCCGCGGCGTCCCCGTATCCGTGTGAAGGGCGGCAGGTTCTCGCCGTCGGCCGGGGCGGGGACCAGGCGGCGGTTTCCGGATGGTCCTCATCCGGGCAGGCCGCTTACCGGGTTCCCCTTCCCGTCCCCGCTGTGGGGGCGAGGACGGGAAGGGGAACCCGGTGCCGCGGCCCCTTCCGGTCGTTGAACCGATGACGTGCACGCACTACAGGTGAGGGAGTTGCGGTGACGGATCTCGCGGCCGCGGTCGAATCGGTGGCACAGCTGTCCACGGTCTGGCGCGCCATGGTGCTCGACCGGGACGAGCAGGCGGACGTCCGCGACCTGCCGGGCATCGCCGTCCGCTGGGCGGACTGCCGCTTCGCCTTCTGGAACGCGATCACCCTCGACGAGGTCGGCGCCGACCGGGAACTGCTGGAAAAGCGCCTGCACCAGGCCGCGGACATCATGAGGTCGAAGCGACGGCCGGGCTTCCTGTGGCTGTTCGAGGACCTGCTCACGGACGACGCGCGTGACGCACTCGAGGACGCCGCACAGCGCGCGGGCCTCGTCCACGCCTTCCCCGGCACCGGCATGGCCGGCGACCTGCTGCCCGTCCCCGAGCCCCACCACCCCGAGCTCACCTTCCAGCGAGTCACCACCGACGCGCAGCTCACGGCCTACGCCGACATCAACTCCCGCGCCTACGGCTTCGATCCGGAGGACGGCCGCGACGGACTGGCCGGCTCCGCGCTGTGGAAACGGGAGGTGTACGCCTACCTGGCGCTGCGCGACGGCACCCCGGTCGCGTGCGCCGCGACCGTCGAGGCCCAGGGCCGCCTGTTCGTGATCCTGGTCGCCACCGACCCGGACCAGCAACGCCGCGGCTACGGCGAGGCGGTGACCCGCAAGGCACTGTACGAGGGTGCCCGCGCCACCGGCCTGACCCGAGCCACCCTGCACGCGACCGTGGCCGGGGCTCCCGTGTACCCGAGGATCGGCTTCGAGCCGAACTCTCCCCTGCGCTTCTACACCCCGGCGAGCTGACCCATGACCACCCACGCCGCGCTCCAACGGGCGGCGCATCGCACCGTCAACTGACTGATGTGCGTTGTTTGTCCGCTCGTGCAGGCTGACGGCAGCCGACGCCTCCGGCGTGTCCCGACACGGAGAAGAGGACCTGGCGTGACACCGGTCGAGCAGCACCGTTCACTGAAGAGCAGCAACCCGATACTGGCCCGGCCGCGGTTCGAGCGGCGGGGCGGGCAGAAGACGGCGGCCAGAGACCCGCGCGCGGGGATCGCCGTCGGACAAGGCCGCAGCTCACCGGGCCAGGACCTCGACCAGGTCCACGGCGACGACACCGACCCGCCGCCCCTGTCCGTCGGCAACCTGCTGACGATGCAAGACGTCCTGCCCCGCTGGCTGGCAGGGCTCGGGGTGACGACCCTCGCCGTCACCCTGTCATGGGTCCTGCTGCCTCATCTGCCCGTCGGTACGGCCGTGGCCTACGCCGTCGTCGCCGGCACCGGACTGCTCGGCGCGGCACTGGTGGTGATCCAGTGCCGCCGCAAACTGCCGTCCCCTGCCCTGACCCTGACGTTCGCCGCCCTGCAGGGCAGCTGTCTGGGCGTGCTCTCCACCACCGCGTTCAGCCGCCTCTCCCCGGGCCTGCTCGTTCAGACCGTCCTGGGGACGATGGCGACCTCGGCGGGGATACTCCTCGCCCACCGGCTGCGCTGGATGCGCGTGCACCGACGGCGGTACGGCTACGTGGGTGCCGTGGTGCTCGCCGGGTGCTTCCTCGCGCTCGCGGACGCGGCCCTGTTCCCCCTCATGGGCGCTGACGGCCTGGGCCTGCACTCCATCGGCCTGGGCGTTCTCATGGGCGTGGTGGGCATCGCCCTCGCGGTGTCGTTCGTGCCCCTGCACCTGCGCAGGATCGAGGACGCCCTCACCCGCGGCACACCCCGTGACCAGCGCTGGCCGGCCGCTTTCGGGCTCACCCTCAGCCTGACCTGGCTGTACGTGGAGATGGTCAGGCTGCTCACCCTCTACCCGGCCGACGACTTCTACTGATCCCGGCCCCGGCTCCGCCGGCCCTCCGGCCCGGACTCGGGGCACAGCCCCCGCATCAGCACATCGAAGAGCCGCTCGACCCGCGTCCCTTCCTCGCTGTCCGCGTCCACCCGCCACAGCGGACCGAGCAGGACGAGCACGTCCTCTGCGGTCGTTCCCGGGGCGATGGTCCCGGCGGCCACATTGGCCGCCACCAGCGCCGACAGGGCGTCCGACAGCGGCCGGTACGCCCGCCGGCACTGCTCCGTCGCCGCCTCGCAGGCCCCGCTCATCGCGTCGGCGAACTCCGGCGTGCACCGCCCGACGTACAGCAGGTGCCGCAGCCAGGCGCACAGTGCGCGCTGCGGGGACAGGGTGCCCAGGAGTTCGGGCACGGCGGCCACCAGTTCCTCGACCTCCTCCCCGTACACCTCGAGCACCAGCGACTCACGGGTGGGGAAGTGGCGATAGAGCGTGCCCTGGCCCACGCCCGCCCTGCGCGCGATGGATTTCAGCGAGGTGTCACCGGGAGCGGCGAGCACCTCTGCCGCCGCCTCCAGGATGCGCATACGGTTGGACAGTGCGTCCGATCTCATCGATGCTCCGGGTCCCTCTCCGTCGAGGCGCACACATTTCACTAGGCCCCGTCGAGACACGTATTCTCACTGAAACCTACACCGACATGTGCTCGGGCGGACACGCCGGACACACGTCACCCAAGACCCTGCCGAACAGAAGGCCATCGCATCCCATGTCCCATGACACAGTCGCCTCCGGCGCCGCCCCGCAGCGGCGCATGCCGGCCATGGAGCGGCTCGCCGAGCTGACCGCCGTCCTCGGTGCGGACCTCGACCAGGGCCGCTGGGCCCCCGGACCGCTGGAACGATCCCTGGCGGGGCGGCTGCTGATGGCCTGCGCCGGGGACGGTCAGTTCACCCCGGTCCGGCTGCGCGAGGTTCTGTGGGAGGGCAGCGTCGCCCTGACGTACGTCGGAGGGGGCCGCCTCGCTCACTTCCTGGCCGCGCTGCACGAGGTGTCCGCGCATCCGGCCCCCCAGGCCGACCGGGACACCTCGCCGGGCGGCGCCGCGGAGCTGGTGGAACGTATCGCCGCGGGCACCCCCGGGCAGGGCGACCACGGGTTCCGAGCCGGACCCGCAGTCAGATGACGGATGTCCTCGCCCTTTGGGTCCGGAAAACTCCGTGCCACGACGTACGCACCGGGCGCCAGAGGGGGAGAGGGCATGACGAGACGTGACAGGTTCAGCCGACCGGGCGGCGGCCCTTCGCCGGCCACGACGTCACCGGCCGGTCAGCGGTCCCACGGTCACCGCTCGGCCCGGCCCGCCATCGCGCTGGTGCCGGGCACCGGCGCCGGCACCCGGGCCGAGCTGTCGACGCTGACCCGGCAGCCCATGCCCGGGGGCGTGCGAGGCGCGATCGTGACCCCGGTGCACGGCACTCTCATGGCCACCTGGGTGCCGCTGGAGGACTCCTCGCGCATTCCGCAGGGCCACGTCCTGCTGGCCTGGACACCCGGGGGTGAGGGCCGGACCGACGTCGTGGCCCATCTGGGCCTCGCAGGCGCCCAGGTGCTGCTGGCGGTGTGGCCGGGTCTGCGTGGCGAGTGGTCCGACGTGGTCCGTCCCACTGTCGCCGAGGTGACCGAACTGCACGCCGCGCTCCGGCTCGTCACCGTGGTCCTGGACCGCCTCACGGACTGACCGCGCCGGGGCCCGCCTGCTCGTCCGGACCGCCGTGCGAGCGGCCACAGGCCCGTCACACGGGTGAACAGAGAGGCCGGGGGCCGACGGGGGATGAGCGGAGGCCACGGAGGAATCCGGTGAGGATCTCCAGCGTGCGATCCGGCTCCTCGAAGGTCGCCGCGTGTCCGCCCCGCACGGCGGCCAGTCGCGCTCCGGGCAGGCCGTCCGCGAGGTCCACCGCATGCTTCGGTGCCACGAACCGGTCCCCGGCGGCCGCCACGACCAGCGTGGGGGCCGTGACCGAGGGAAGGTCGCGGCGGACGTCGACGGCGAGAGCGAGGGCGATCTGCCGGGCGGTGCCGGGAGCGGTCGTCATCAGCCGGGAAGCGAGGTACCGGGCCGTCTCCGGTGTGCGGGTGGCCAGGAAGTCCTCGGAGAAGGCCAGTGAGGTCAGGAAGGTGTGCAACTGGTCGTCATGGCGGGCGAGCAACGACGCCCAGGTCTCCAGCCTGAGCCACAGCGAGGTGTGCGGCCGGGCGAAGCCGGACAGAGTGACCAGACCGCGCACCCGGTCGGGATGACGGGCGGCGACCTTGATGGCGACGGCCGCACCGAGCGAGGGCCCGGCGATCACGAAGTCGCCGAGGCCGGCCTGCTCAGCGGTTGCCAGCACCTGGTCTGCCACGGCATCGATCTGGAGACGGCCGACGGGTAACGGGCTGCACCCCGACCCGGGCAGGTCGGCGAGGACGACGGTGTGCTCGGCCGCCAGCCGGGCGAGCAGTGTCTCCCAGGTCAGGGCCGAGGTGCCGCCGACACCGGGCAGGAGCACCAGACCGGGCCCGCTGCCATGGACGTCGTACGCGAGCATGCGCCACCTTCTCTCACATGTGCCTCGGGAGCAGGAGCTCAGGAGGTGCACTCGGGCATGAGCTTCCCTAGGAGCACGAGAGAGGGCGGCCGAGGGTTCACCTACGTGGTTGTGTCCCGGGCCGCCTCGGGCTCTGCCGACTCCGTGGTCCAGGAGGTGAGGATGCGCAGGGCGTCGTGGGAGGGGCTGCCGGTCTCGGCGGTCAGGACCATCAGGCGCTGTCCGGAGTCGTCGGCCGCGGCCCAGGTGTCACAGTCGAGGGTGAGGTCGCCGACCAGCGGGTGGCGGTAGTGCTTGGTGCCGTAGGTGGCGCTGTTGACCCGGTGTTCGGCCCACCAGGTGCGGAAGTCGGGGTCCTGGATGGTCAGGTCGCCGACGAGACGGGCGAGATCGGGGTCGCCGGTGTCGGCGGCGGCTTCCATGCGCAGCGCGGCGACCGCGTCCCGGGCGTCATGGGCCCATTCGCGGTGCAGACCGCGGATGTCGGGGTCGAGGAACATCAGACGCAGGTAGTTGCGCCCGGCCGCCGGGACGGCGGCGAAGTCCGTGTAGAGGGCGGTGGCGGCCGCGTTCCAGGCGAGGATGTCCAGCCGCTTGCCGAGCACCAGGGCGGGGGCGTGCGGGAGCTGGTCCAGCAGGCGCCGCATGGCGGGACGCACCCGCTGCACGGCGCGGCGACGGCTCGGGCGGTCGTCGGCGCGGCCGGCGAGTTCGTACAGATAGCGCTGCTGGTCCTCGTCGAGGCGCAGGGCGCGGGCCAGGGTGCTGAGCACGGAGGCGGAAGCGCGGACGCGGCCCTGTTCGAGGCGGGTGTAGTAGTCCACGCTGATCGCGGCGAGGGCGGCGACCTCCTCACGCCGCAGCCCCGCGATGCGGCGGGCGGACTCCGTCTCGGGCAGGCCGCACTCGCCAGGCTCCAGCTGCGCGCGGCGGGCCTTGAGGAACGCGCCGAGTGCCCGGGGGTCGGAGTGTGAGGTCATGGGTCCATTCTCCTGCGGTCCGCACACCCGCGACGTGGCACGGGCATGGTGTGGCCGAGGGCGGCGGGGCGTCAGGCCCCGCCGCCCTTCGCGGGGGGTCAGCGAACGGTGGCGCGGGCCGCCCGCTCGATCACGTCGGTCACCAGACGGGGGTGGGAGACGGCGACGGAGTGGGAGGCGGCGACCTCGGTGGTGTGCGCGTGGGCGCGCTTGGCCATGAACCGCTGCACGGCGGGCGGGATGTTGAGGTCCTCGGTGGTGATGATGTCCCAGCTGGGAATGGTCTTCCAGGCGGCCGTGGTGGCCTTCTCCTCCAGCGCCGACTGGGCGATGGGGCGCTGCTCGGCGGCCATCAGGGCGGCCTGCTTCGCGGGCACGTCGGCGGCGAACTGGTGGCGGAACTTGTCCTGCTGGATGTACAGGTCGGTGACGGTGGAGCCGTCGGTCTGCTGGTAGGTGACCGGGTCCAGGGTGCCGGGCAGGGTGGAGCCCGGGTACTTGTTGGTCAGCTCCAGGGCGCTCTCGCCGGGGGCCGGCAGGAAGGCGGCGACGTAGACCAGGGCCTTGACGTCGGCGTCGTCGGTGGCGGCCTCGCTGATGACGTTGCCGCCGTAGGAGTGGCCGACGACGATCTTCGGGCCCTTGACGTGGTCCAGGACCGCGCGCAGGGCGGCGGCGTCGGAGGCGGGTCCGCGCAGCGGGTTGGCGGCGGCGACGACCGGGTAGCCGTCGGCGCGCAGGCGGGAGACGACGCCGTTCCAGCTGGAGCCGTCGGCGAAGGCGCCGTGCTCCAGGACGATGGTGGGCTTGACGTGCTTGCCGGCACCGGCCGCTTCGGCGGTGTCGGTCGCTCCGCTGGCGGTGCCGCTGAGGGCGAACGCGCCGAGCGCGAGCCCCGCCGTGGCCGTCGCGACGGCTCCCGTGATCAGCCGCTTACGTCCGCCCTTGATGCTCACCACGACAAAGTCCTCTCGGGAAATCTTCTCGGTAACTGCGGTTCCGTCCTTGCCGGACAACGTCACCGCTTTAACTGGTGACGAATCTGTCATGTGGTTCATCACCTGTCAAGGTGGTGACGAAGAAGGGTGAGGCTTCCGGTTCGCCCACGTGCAAGCCCGGAGAACTGCGCGGAGCAACGTCCCGCGCTGGCGCCTGCCCCCCGCGCGGCTACTTGGCCCAGGGGTCGCGCACGATGATGTCCGCCAGCGCCGACGCACACCCGGAGAGCATCCGCTCCCCCTTCTCGGCACTCGCGACCCGGGCGTCGCCCGCCACCCCGGACTCCGTGATCCGCTCGAAGGGCACGGCCATGTACACCGGCTCGGTGGACTCCGCGGGCAGCGTGATCCGCGGCCCGTACGCCTCGGGCAGGTGCTCGGCGCGGATCAGCCCGGGGTGGGCGGCCATCATCATGGACGTCTCCCCCTCGCACGCGTGCATCAGGCCGTCCTGGGTCTCCAGGGTGTCCCGTACGACCTCCCGCCCGGCGCCGAAGTAGCTGGCGAACGCGATCGGCGTCGACAACTCCGTGGTCAGTTCGGTCGTCAGGGCGTTGAGGGCGGTCATGTTCCCGCCGTGCCCGTTGACGATCAGGATGCGTGAGAAACCCGCCCGGATCACGGAGCGGCAGAGGTCACGCAGCAGCGCGTGCAACGTCGGCAGACTCAGGGTGAGGGTGCCGCCGAACGCCATGTGATGCTCCGACAGGCCTGTCGGCACGGACGGTGTCACCACCACGCCGGTGTGCTCGGCGGCCAGCACCGCGGCCCGCCGGCACACCTCCGCCGCCAGGAAGTCGTCGACACCGGTGGGCAGATGAGGGCCGTGCTGCTCGGTGGCCCCGATGGGCAGCAGGACCACCGCGTCCCGCGCCGCGAGAGCGCGCAGTTCGGCGGCGGTCAGACGGTTCCACAGGACTTCACTCATCGGGGCTCCTCGAGATCAGAAGGTGTCGAGATCAGAGGCGATCGGCGTCGACCACGGCCTGTGCGAAGACCGTGGGCGCTTCCTGCGGCAGGTTGTGGCCGATGTTCGCGATCGTGCGGTGCTCGTACGCGCCGGTGAAGTGGCTGCGGTAACCGGCGCCGTCGCCCGGTGCGGTGAAGGGGTCCAGGGCCGGGTCGAGGGTGATCGTGGGCACGCCGATGGACGGCTGCGCCGCGAGCAGCTTCTCGTAGCGGTCGTAGTGGTGGTCGCCCTTGATGAGGCCGATGCGCCACCGGTAGTTGTACAGGACGATGGCGGCGTAGTCGGGGTTGAGGAACGCCTGCGACGTGCGCGCGTAGGTGGCGTCGTCGAAGGTCCAGTTGGGGGAGACGAGCGTCCACACATAGCGGCACAGCGCGAGGCGGTCGTCGACGTTCTCCATGGCCTGCTTGCCGCGGTCGGTGGCGAAGTACCACTGGTACCACCAGTTGTGCTCGACGGCCGCGGGGGCGGGCGAGAGCTGCGCCTTGCGGTCGGTGATGACGTAACCGCTGGTGGAGACGAGGGACTTGACCCGCTCGGGCCACAGCGCGGCGATGATGTCGGCGGTGCGCGATCCCCAGTCGAAGCCGGCCAGGACGGCCTTGTCGATCTTCAGAGCGTCCATGAACGCGATGAGGTCCAGCGCGATGGCGGACTGCTCGGCGGTCCGGGGCGTGTGCCGGGACAGGAAACGGGTGCTGCCGTGACCGCGCAGATACGGGACGAGGACGCGATAGCCCTGGTCGGCGAGGAGCGGGGCGACGTCGACGTAACTGTGGATGTCGTACGGCCAGCCGTGCAGGCAGATCACGACCGGGCCGTGGGCGGGTCCGAGCTCGGCGTAACCGACGTTCAGCAGTCCGGCCTTGACCTGCTTGATCGCAGGGAACTCGGTGTGCGTACCGGGGGCGATGGTGGGCACCGTGGCGGCGCTCGACTGCCGCGCGGCGGTCGCGGCGGACGCGTTGGTCGGCAGGCCGGACAGCGAGACCGCGGCCGCGCCGGTGCCCAGGCCGACGGCCTTGCTGAAGGTGCGCCTGTTGATCATGTGAAGCCTTCCGTCATATGTATCCGATGTCGTCCCGCAAACCCGTGAACGGGGGTGCCGGGACACACTCTCGTCCGCAACGAAACCGGACACATCAGTCATGTGACGGTCATACGCCGACCGCGGTCCGGGGCGTACGACGTCTTAAGCCATGTACACGCCCGTCCCCGCCGACTCCGGAAGCCCCTCTGCACCGATACGGCGACATAGAGGGTGAAAGGGGTAAGTGTCAGGTAGCTTGAGGGCCCATGCCCCGCAGATACGTGTCGACCACCACATCCGCGGCCTGCCCCGCACTCAGGTGTGACAACTGCTGTGCGGCCAGGTTCACCAGTTCCACCAGCAGGGACTGGGCCCACCCCGACGGCTGGTCCCGGCGCAGGACCCCCTCCTCGGCGGCGCGGCGGAGGAAGGTGTCGACCTCGGCGAGGCAGGCGTCCCTGCGTCGGCGTACCTCCCCGTCGGCGAGCATGCGGGCGAGATCGACCGGCCAGGTGCGGTTGATGACGATGATGTTCTCGACGTAGCGGTGCAGCGCGACGGCGACAGGGGCCTCGCGCAGGCGCGCGTCCTCGAGGGCCCGCTCAATGGCCGAGAGCCGGGTTTCGTAGATGGCGGCGAGCAGCTCTTCGCGGTTGGCGAAGCGGCGGTAGACGGTACGCCGGTCGACGCCCGCCTCGGCGGCGATGCCCGCGACGCTCACACCTGGGTCGGCGGCGAGCATCCGGGCCCCGGTCGTCAGGACGGCTGCCAGATTGCGTGCTGCGTCGGCTCTCATCCTTGAAGAATATCGCTCATGTGGAGCATCAAAAGAACTAAAACCACGATGATGTGCATGTACAGATATCAAGTGCTACATTGAAGTGGCAGTTAAAGAGCAAGGCTGAACGAGCTGAATCGAAAGCACCGAAGCGCATCAGAAGAGAGAAAGCACATGATCACCTACGACCGGCTCTTCATCGCAGGCTCCTGGGTTGAGCCGAGCAACCCGGAGCTGCTGGACATCGCCTCACCGCACGACCAGGCCGTGGTCGGCCGTGCCGCGCAGGCCCAGCTGGCGGACATCGACCGCGCGGTCGCCGCGGCCCGCGCCTCCTTCGACGCGGGGGAGTGGCGGCTGACCCCGCCCGCGGAGCGGATCGCGGTCCTGCGGCGGTTCAACGCGCTGCGCGAGGAGAACGCGGAGAAGATCGCCTCCCTGATCTCGCTGGAGAACGGCTCGGCCGGCTGGTTCACCCGCGCCGGACAGCCCGGTCTGACCCGCCAGGCCAACGCCTACCTGAAGGCGGCCGAGGAGTTCGCCTGGGAGGAGACGCTCGTCCCCTCCGACCCGGCGGCCCCGGTGCGCAGCGTGGTGCGCCGCGAGGCGATCGGCGTCGTCGCCGCCGTCATCCCGTGGAACTCGCCCTTCTCCTCCGCTACTTCGAAGATCATCCCCTCCCTGCTCGCGGGCAACTCGGTGGTCCTGAAGGTCTCCCCGGAGAACTCGCTGAGCATGGGCTTCCTGGCCGAGCTGCTGGAGCGGGCGGGCCTGCCCGAGGGAGTGATCAGTGTCCTGCCCGCCGACCGTGAGACCAGTGAGTACCTGGTGTCGCACCAGGACGTCGACAAGATCGCCTTCACCGGCTCGACGCGTGCCGGGCGCCGTATCGCCTCGATCGCCGGCGAGCAGCTCAAGCGGGTCAGCCTGGAGCTCGGCGGCAAGTCCGCCGCGATCATCCTGCCCGACGCCGACATCGACAAGGCCGTCGCGGGCGTGAAGTTCGGCTCCCTGCTCAACAACGGTGAGTCCTGCATCGCCCAGACCCGCATTCTCGCCCCGCGCAGCCGGTACGAGGAGGTCGTGAGCGGGCTCAAGACGCTGGTGGAGTCGTTGAAGGTCGGCGACCCGGGCGACCCCGACACCTTCATCGGCCCGATGATCCGCCCCGACCAGCAGGAGCGGGTACGCAACTACATCCAGCTCGGCATCGAGGAAGGCGCCCGCCTGGTCACCGGCGGCCCGCAGATCCCCGAGGGCCTGGAGAAGGGCAACTACGTCACACCCACCGTCTTCGCCGACGTCGACAACTCCATGCGCATCGCCCAGGAGGAGATCTTCGGCCCGGTCCTGGTGGTCATCGCCTACGACGACGAGGACGAGGCCGTGCGCATCGCCAACGACTCCGAGTACGGCCTGTCCGGTGGCGTCTGGTCCGCCGACGAGGAACACGCGCTCGCCGTCGCCCGCAGGGTCCGCACCGGCACCATCACCGTCAACGGCGCCTCCGTCGCCTTCGACGGCCCGTTCGGCGGCTTCAAGGCCAGCGGCATCGGCCGCGAGTACGGCGCGGTCGGGCTCGGCACCTACACCGAGTACAAGACGATCACCGTCTGACCTCCGGCAGGGGCTCCTCGGGTCGGGGAGCCCCACCGCGGCCTCCGGGTCCGCTGCCGAACGCAGTAGCAGCAGGAACGGGTCCAGCTGGCCGGCGTCGGGTGCGGTGCGCTCGGCCGGGCGCGCGGGCCAGGGAGTGCGTCAGGCCCGCCGGGTGAGCGCCGACCACCGTCCGCGGGCCGAAGGCGCGGTCGACGGCCTGGGCCCGGGCGGACGCCCCCCATATCCGGCGCGGCCCCCGGTCAGGCGGCCACAGGGCGGGAGGGACCGTCCGTCAGAGAACCGCGTGGTCCGCGGCCCCCGGGAAGTCCGTGCTGAGCGCCAGCTCCCTGCCCGCCTCGAACTCCGCCCGCAACTGCTCCAGCTTGACGCCGATGCGCCGCTGGGCGTCGCTGCCCAGCACCACCCAGTGCGCCAACTCCGGTGCGCCGACGGCCTGGTAGATCGCCTCGGCCGCCCGCTCCGGGTCACCGGGGAACATCTCCGGCGTAAGGCTGCTCATCATCGCCCGGAACGCCCCCGCGGTGGCGGCGTAGTCCTCGATGCCCTCGCCGGACACCTTCGTACGGTTCTCGATACCCGTACGGAACGAACCCGGCTGAATGATCATCGCGTGCAGGCCGATCGGTTCGATCTCCTGCCACAGGGCCTCGGTGAAGCCCTCCAGCGCGAACTTGCTCGCCGAGTAGTAGCCGTTGGCCGGCAGACTCGCCAGGCCGTCCATCGAGGAGACGTTGACGACGATGCCGCTGCGCCGCGCCCGCATACCGGGCAGCACCCTGCGCGTGAGCTCCACCGCGCCGAAGAAGTTGACCTCGAACAGCCGGCGATAGTCGCTCTCCTCCTGCTCCTCCAGCGCGCCCACGAAGTCGATGGCCGCGTTGTTGACGAGGATGTCGATGCCACCGAAGCGCTCCTGCGCGGCACGGACCGCCGCGACCCGGTCGCCGGCATCCGTGACGTCGAGCTTGACCGCCAGCGCGGTCTCCGGATAACGCGCGGCCAGTTCGGTGGTGGCGCGCGTCGAACTCGCCGTCGCCACCACCTGCTCACCGTGGGCCAGCACGTGTTCGGCCAGGGCCTTGCCCAGACCGCTGGAAGCACCGGTGATGAGCCAGGTCTTGCGGGACATGAGATATCTCCTTCGGATCGGATGACAGGTACAGATGTGTCGTCAGGGGGATGGACGTGAACGGGGGGAGGGGACGAATGGGCGGCGGGGGTGCCTACTCCCCGGCCGGGAAGTCCGCCGCGCCGCTCGCCTCGGCCCACTTGCGGGTCTCGGCGGCGCGCGCCTCACCCGCCTCCAGGGCCATCGTCACGGCCTGGGCACCGAGCAGCAGCCGGCGCGGCGGGTCGTCATGTCGTACGACGTCGATGAGGACCCGGGCTGCGCGGACCGGGTCACCGGGCTGGGTGCCGTTGTTCTCCGCCCGGTACGTGTTCATGGCGCCGACGGTCTCCTCGTAGTCGGCACCCACGGCGTGCAGCTCCATCGAGGAGCCCTGCCAGTCGGTCCGGAAGGCACCCGGCTCGACGATGACGACGGTCAGACCGAAGGGCGCCACCTCGTTGGCCAGCACCTCGGAGAAGCCCTCCACCGCGAACTTCGCGCTCTGATAGGCACCCATCCCGGGCGTGCCGCCCACCCGACCGCCCAGCGAGGAGAACTGCACGAACGTCCCCGAGCGCTGCGCGCGCAGCACCGGCAGGGCGGCCCGGGTGACATGGACGACGCCGAAGAAGTTCGCCTCGAACTGGCCCCGGAAGTCGTCCTCCGCCATCTCCTCGATCGGGGCGCTGTTGGCGTACCCGGCGTTGTTCACGACCACGTCCAGCCGCCCGAAGGCGTCGACGGCGGCCTGGACGGCGTCCCGGGCGGCGACGGGGTCGGTGACGTCCAGCGCCACGGTCCGCACCCGGTTGCCGTACCGGTCGACGAGGTCGGCGAGCTGCTCCGGCCGACGCGCGGTCGCCACGAGCTGGTCGCCGCCCTCCAGCACCGCTTCCGCCAAGGCACGCCCGAACCCTCGGGACGCACCGGTGATCAACCATGTAGAAGCCATGGGATTGCCCTTCTTGTCGCTTTCGGCCCACTCTCTCGGCTGGGGCGGCATCGGGCTTGCGTCGATTGGCTGGCGGTCTTCGCGCCTCTGACGGGCGACGAGAGGTGACATGTAAGTCATTGCGCTGCTGATCGCCACGCGTACGGTCCACATGGGAACACCCAGTCACACATGTATCTCGCGCGGCCGCGAGGCAGTCGACATGTATGAACACGTTGTATGGTTGAGGCGCCGAGAAACCCACCCCCTCCGAAGGCGGCACAGGTATGACCTCGACAACCATCCCGTTCGGACCGCGCGCCACCGCGGCGGACGTGCTCGCCGGAGTCGATCTGAGCGGGCGCCGCATGATCGTCACCGGTGGGGCCTCCGGCCTGGGCGTCGAGACGGTCCGCGCACTGGCCGGTGCGGGCGCCCAGGTGACGGTCGCCACCCGCGACCCCGCCGCCGCCGAGCCACTGGCCAAGGAGCTGCCGGGCGTACGGACCGCCGCCCTCGACCTCTCCGACCTGGCCTCCGTCCGCGCCTTCTGCGCCGACTGGAGCGGGCCCCTCGACGCCCTCGTCGCCAACGCCGGCGTGATGATGCTGCCGACCCGGCAGGTCAACGCGCAGGGCTGGGAGATGCAGCTCGCCGTCAACTACCTCGGCCACTTCGCCCTCGCCATGGGCCTGCGCCCCGCTCTCCAGGCCGCCGACGCCCCCCGCGTCACCGTCGTCAGCTCCGGCGCGCAGCTGCGGGCCGGCTTCGACTTCGACGACCCGCAGTTCGAGCACCGCCCCTACGACCCGTTCCTCGCCTACGCCCAGTCCAAGACCGCCGACGTGCTGCTCGCCGTGGGAATCAGCCGCCGCTGGGCCGAGGACGGCATCGCCGCCAACGCCTGCGCGCCCGGCTGGATCCACACCAACCTCACCCGCCACCTCGACCCGGCGACCATGCGGGCGCTCGGCGCCATGGACGCGGACGGCAACCTGCTCACCCCGGACTACTACAAGAACCCGGCCCAGGGCGCCGCCACCACGGTGCTGCTGGCCGCGTCACCGCTCCTCGACGGCGTCAACGGGAGCTACTTCGAGGACAACCAGGAGTCCGAGGTGGTCGACGGAGGCCCCGACGTGATGGGCGGTGTCGCGCGGTGGTCGGTCGACCCCACCGCGGCCGACCGCCTGTGGGACCTCGCACTGCCCCTGCTCGGCTGACCCACGCACGGCGCCGAACCCGCACAGGACCTATGAAGGAACAACATGAACGACGACACGCGCGCCCCGCACTTCCTCCTCGTGCACGGGGCATGGCACGGATCGTGGTGCTGGCGCGAGCTCCAGGACCTCCTCACCGAGCGCGGCCTGACCAGCCACACCGTCGACCTGCCGAGCGTCGTCCCCGAGGGAGCGGAGGGCAGGCTCCCCGGCCTGCTGGACGACGCCCGCGTGGTCCGCGAGGCGATCGACACCCTCGAGGCACCTCTCGTGGTCGTCGCACACTCCTACGGCGGCGCCCCCGTCACCCAGGCGGCCGTCGGCGCGGCCAACGTGGCCCACCTGGTGTACGTGTCCGCCTTCGCCCTCGACGAGGGGGAGAGCCTGATGACGTGCTTCGGCGGCGAACAGCCGGACCTCACCACGGTGGAGGGCGTCATCCCCGTCCGGGAGAACCCGGGCACGACGCTCTACAACGATGTGCCCGACGACAAGAGGGACGCCGCCCTCGCCCGGCTGCTGCCGCAGAGCGCGCTCTCCTTCGCCGAGCCGGTGAACCGGGCCGCGTGGAAGGCCCTCCCCTCCAGTTACGTGTTCTGCGACGACGACCAGAGCCTGCCACCCGCCTACCAGGAGCCGTTCGCCCAGCGGACCGGCACCACGTACCACCTGCCCAGCGGCCACAGCCCGCTGCTCTCCATGCCGGACAAGCTCGCCGACCTCCTCGACGAGATCGCCCAGAGCGTCCGATGAGACCCGTCACCCGACGCCAGGCGGACCACCACGCCGCACGCGCGGCGGCGACCCGGGCGCGGGTGATGAGCACCCTGGAGCGGTTGCTCGACTCCGGCGAGGCCTTCTCCGAGATCAGCGTCCAGCGGATCCTGGAGGAGGCCGGCGTGTCCCGGGCCACGTTCTACGCGCACTTCGAGAGCAAGCCGGAGGTCCTGGTCCGGCTCACCGACCAACTGCGGGAATCCCTGCTGGAGTTGGCCCGGCAGTGGGACCCGGGCGCGGGCCAGGACGGAGCCGAGCGGTTCGCCCGGTTCTTCGAGGAGGTGATCACGATCCACCGTGCGCACCAGGGCGTGCTCACCGCGGTCCGTGAGGCGGCGGCCTACGACCCGGCCGTGAGCGACTTCTACACAGCCGACCTCGAGGGCTTCGACGAGGCCGTGCGGCGGACCCTGCGCGCCGAACAGGCCGCCGGATCGGCCCCAGCCGACCTCGACGTCACCGCCGCGAGCCGCGTCATCGTCTGGGGCGGCGCCCAGGCGATCGCTCACCACATCGCCGTCGACGCCGGCAGCGGCGACACCGCCCTCGCCCGGGAACTCGCCCGGATCTGGTGGCACGGCGCCTACCGTCGCCCCTCGGACTGAGAACGAGAGCATGAATTCGGCCCGCGCTCCGGCCACGGAAGGCACGTCCGTCGCCCTGGTCTGCAGGTCCGCCTCGCACGCCGATGAGCAGGCGGTGGCGCCCGGCCGAGATCAACGTCAAGGCCCCCGGGTATCTCGGGCGCGTGCTCCACGAGCCACCCCATCGCGACACGTTTCTCGGCAACCGCCCTGCGGGGCCCGGACCGGCAGCGCCCCAGCGTCGCCTGCCCCTGCGCCCGGAGGCCCACCGCGGCCCACTGGGGGCCGGCTCCCCGTCCACCTCGACCGCCGCGGAGAGGTCAGCCGGTCCCCGGCTCCGCGATGAGAGCGGCGGCCGCCTGCTGTGCGAGCCAGTGCTCGGTCTCTTCCCAGGACCAGTGGTGTTCCGCGATGAACAGGCGCCAGGACGGCAACCCGAACAGGAACCACAGCATGTCGGTGGCACGCTCCTGGCTCAGGCCGGCGCGGAGCGCGCCCAGTTGCGCCAGGCGTTCCGCGAGCACTCCCAGCGCCTGGCGGTAGGCCGCGGCCACATGGTGGAGCTCCTCCTCGACACCGCGCTCCACGGCGGCGGCCGTGATCATGACCTGGACGATGTCGAGATGACGTTCGTTGTCCAGACGCACCCCGTGCGCCATGGCGTTGATCGCGGCCCTGGCATCGGTCGCGGAGCGGACCTCCTCCAGTGTCCGTTCCACGACCGGATCGTCCACTCCGCGGTTCATGAGGACCGTGAGGATGGCGGACTTGCCGCCGGTACTCGCGTACACCGTGGGCACCGCGGTCCCGGCCTCCCGCGCGATGTCGCCGATGGTGACCTTCGCGTACCCGTCCCGGACGAAGAGCCGCAGGGCGGTGTCGAGAATCGTCGCCCGGGTGCCCGCGGCGGCTTCCGCCCGTTTGTCGTTACGGTACGGTCGCCGCTGGCCGCTGGTCCGTGCGCTCATGGGTTCCTCTCCGGTCCCGGACGCCTCGTCTCTGCCGCCCACCGCCCATGATGCCTGGCCGCCTCCGGGCCTCCGGAGTGCAGGTTCCCGTCGCCCCACGGCACTGAGCGGTCCCGGCGCCGTACGCCGGGACCGCTCACGTGGAAGGCCTTCGCCTGGCGGCCGCAGCTGTCAGCCGACCAGCCCGGCCAGCTCGTCGGCGACCTCGCGAGGCGAGGGCATGGCCGCGATCTGCTCGGCGGCACGGCGCGCGTTGGTCCGGTACTCGTCGGTGTCGAGCACCTCGACCACCGCCTCCGCGACCGCGGCGGGCCCGGCGGGCGGCATGACGGCGACGCCCGTGCGCGCGCCGGCGACGGCGCCCGCCTGGAGGAACTGGTCGGCGCCCTGGGGGACCACCACCATCGGCAGACCGCGCGAGAGGGTGCCGAGGGTCGTTCCGGCTCCGCCGTGGGTGACGACCAGGTCGATGCCGTCGAGCAGTTCGGCCAGCGGGGTGAACCCGACGAACTCGACATGGTCGAAGCCGTCGCCGTAGTCGGCGGCCGTGGCGGTCAGACCGAGGGTCACCACCAGGTCGGCCCTGGCCGCGAGGGCCTCGATGACCGGGCGCAGCACCTGGGGCGCGGCGAAGTGGGTGCCGAAGGAGAGCAGCACCCTGGGCCGGGCACCGCCGCTGCCGACGGACGTGGCGGGCGTCGCGGGGGCGCCGGGGCCGCGGTGGGCCTCCGGGCGCAGGGGCAGGCGCCCCTGGGGCGACTCCCAGTCCGGGCCCCGCAGTGCCTCGGGGCAGGGATCCAGGTACCAGGTGGGCCGGGGCACGGTCAGGCCGCGCTCCTTGTACCGGCGTTCGGCCACCGCGTCGAAGGCGTCGGTGAACCGGGAGGGGATGAGGGGGCCGAAGGCGAGCTTGGCGTAGGGCAGGTCGAGGGCGGCGGCGACGAGCGGGCCGACGTAGTCGGTGGCCTCGGCGACGATCAGGTCCGGGCCGAACTCCCGGGCGGCGGCGATCGCGGCGTCCGCGGTCAGGTCGATCCGGGCGCCGGCGAACAACTCGGCGGCCACGGCCGGGTCGGGCACCGTCGGGTCGTCCACGCCGGCCAGCCGGGCCGCTTCCACGAGCAGCTCGTGGATCTCGGGGCCGACGGGAAGCAGGGTGATGCCTTCGGCGGCGAACAGCGAGGCGAAGGACGCCGAGGTGATCACCGCGACCTCGTCACCGCGGTCGCGGAAGGCGCGGGCGAGGGGGAGCTCCGGCAGCAGGTGGCCGTGCTGCGGAGTGCTGGAGAAGAGGATACGCATGTGTTCAGCGTAGGGCATTGAATAAAGTGTGCCCCTATCCAATATGTGGGGCGAGACACATGCATGCACTGCCCCGATGTGTGACGTATCGGAGATACGTGTGATCTCATGGCGGTGTGTCCGTTGCCGCTCGAGAGCGGTGACCGTCGGTGTCATGCCGCTTCACTGCAGGAGGCTCTGTGCTCGCCGCGTTCATTCAGGCGTTCAGGACGCCTGACCTGCGCAGGAAGCTGCTCTTCACGCTGGGCGTCATCGTGGTGTACCGGATCGGTACGCATGTCCCGATCCCGGGCGTCGACTACAGGTCCGTGCAGGAATGCGTCTCGCAAGCCTCCGGCAACCAGGCGCTGTTCGGGCTGATCAACCTCTTCAGCGGCGGCGCGCTGCTCCAGATCACGATCTTCGCGCTCGGCATCCTGCCGTACATCACGGCGAGCATCATCCTCCAACTGCTGACCGTGGTCATCCCGCGCCTGGAAGCCCTCAAGAAGGAGGGCCAGGCAGGTACGGCGAAGATCACGCAGTACACCCGCTACCTGACCGTGGCGCTCGCCGTCCTCCAGGGCACGGGCCTCGTCGCCACCGCCCGCAGCGGCGCTCTGTTCTCCGGCTGCACCGCCGCGTCGTCCATCGTCCCGGACCGCTCGATCTTCACCACGATCGTCATGGTCATCACCATGACCGCCGGTACGGCGCTCGTGATGTGGCTCGGTGAACTCATCACCGACCGCGGCATCGGCAACGGCATGTCGATCCTGATGTTCATCTCGATCGCCGCCACCTTCCCGTCGGCGCTGTGGGCCATCAAGAAGCAGGGCACGCTGGGCGGTGGCTGGATCGAGTTCGGCACCGTCATCCTCGTCGGCCTGGTCATGGTCGGTCTGGTGGTCCTCGTCGAGCAGGCACAGCGCCGCATCCCCGTGCAGTACGCGAAGCGCATGGTCGGCCGCCGCGCCTACGGCGGCACGTCCACCTACATCCCGCTCAAGGTGAACCAGGCCGGCGTGATCCCGGTCATCTTCGCTTCCTCGCTGCTCTACGTCCCGGCCCTCGTGGCGCAGTTCGCAGGCGGCGACGACGGCTGGAAGACCTGGATCGAGCAGAACCTGACCAAGGGCGACCACCCGATCTACCTCACGGCGTACTTCCTGCTGATCGTCTTCTTCGCCTTCTTCTACGTCTCGATCTCCTTCAACCCGGACGAGGTCGCGGACAACATGAAGCAGTACGGCGGCTTCGTCCCCGGCATCCGGGCCGGCCGCCCGACCGCGCAGTACCTGTCGTACGTCCTCACCCGGATCACCTGGCCGGGCTCCCTGTATCTGGGGCTGATCGCCCTCGTCCCCACCGTCGCGCTGGTCGGGTTCGGCGCGACGAACAACTTCCCGTTCGGCGGCACCAGCATCCTGATCATTGTCGGCGTGGGTCTGGAGACCGTCCGGCAGATCGAGAGCCAACTCCAGCAGCGCCACTACGAGGGTTTCCTGCGCTGAGGGGCCGGCTCACCGGGCACGCCTACGTATGCCGGAACGTGGCCGTGAGCTCACGCGCATCGCTGATCATGGCGGGCCAGTAGGCGGACACGTCCGGGAGGTCGGGCGCCTCGCCGACGGTGTCGGCGTCCCCCTCGTAGTAGCTGGTGGTGGCCAGACTCAGGATCAGGACCGCGGCTCCGTCGCGCACCCTGAGTTCGGTGTGCCCGATGTCCTCGGCGATGACGAACGCCTCGTCGCCGAGATCGGGCACCGTCCGCACCTGGTCCGCCGCCACGACGCCGGCGTCCGTCACCTGCCGGTCGGCATCGAACTCACCCCGGGGATCGGCCTTTTTGTGCAGTGCCACGGAGATGCCGATGGTGGTGGTCACCGCCCAGTGTCCGCCTGGCTCGGCCCGGGAACCGCCCTGGAAGGACAGGGAGCAGTGGACCTGGTCGAGAGCCGGGTGCCTCAGCAGCTCGTTCTGCGACGTGTCGGGAACGCTCTTCAGCGCGAGTTCCTCGCGAAGTGAGGCCAACCGCGCTGCCTCGCACGATTCCTGGTCCAGCCGATAGCTGCGCACGTCAGTGCTCCCGTCCCCCGGGCCGAGCAGGAGGACCCCCGCCGCCCAGAGCGCGGAGGCCGTCAACGCGCCACCCAGAGCCCACAGCCAGGGCCTCCGGCGCGCGGTGTGTACAGGAGACCGCTGCACGAGGTCGTCCATGATCTCGGGGGACTCCAGCGGATCGATCCCCGCGCCCGTCTCCGGCTCGGAAATCACTCAGTGCCTCCTCGGAACCGTTCACACATGTGAGAGGCGATGATCGCACAACGAGCAATCGCGGGCCGTCGGTCACGAGACACCCAAGGGTGGTTCAACAGTGGCCACCAGGACGTAAAGAAGCGGAAGGTGTGCGAACCGACCCTTCCGAGAAGGCCTCATACCTATCGGAAGGCCTCACATGAGGCACCTGGAAGGGACACACCATGTTCTTCAGCCGACGCATTCACCGCGTTGTCACTCCTGCCGCCCTCTCGGCGGTCGCCGCAGCGGCGTTGATCGGTGTCACCGCGTCTCCGTCGCAGGCCGCGACCCGGCCGGGCTGGGCGGACACGTCCTCGCTGTCCGTCCGCGTGCATGCGCTGGACTCCGGGGCGGGGCAGCGCTACGCGACGGTGATTCTCACCAACAAGACCCACAGGACCGTCCGGACCGAGGGATACGTGGGGCTGCAACTCCTCAACACCCACAACAAGGACGTCACCACCCACGTCGTCCGCGACCGCGGCCGGGTCACGCTGATCACCCTCAAGCCGGGACAGAGCGCCTACACCCGGCTGCACTGGGCAGCTGTACCTGCCGCGGGTGAACCGACCACGGCCGAAAAGAACCCCACCCGCCTGGAGGTCACGCCGCCCGACTCCTACCACCACCTCGACACGGCCTGGAAGCTGGGTGAGGTCCTCCAGAAGGGCCGTATCGACATCACTCCGCTGGTGAAGGGCACCGGTCCGACGTTCTGACGGCCCGCGTCGCCTGGGCCCCGCCTCAGGGCAGGCCCCCAAGCCGAGCGTCGTCGTTCGGCGAGCACCACGCACGCACACATGTGTTCATCGCGGGAACCGCGACGGCTCCCACCTCACCTCGAGTGCTCCAGGAGGTAGTCGACGGCTTCGACGACATCGTCAGCCGTGTGGTGCGGAATCCCGAGGCCTTCGGGCCAGGCACGCCCGCGCACCCAGATCGTGCGCAGACCCGCCGCCGCGCCACCGGCGATGTCGGACTCGGGGTTGTCCCCGGTCATCCAGTCGTCGGGAGTCAACTGCGTGCCGCACCGGGCGGCGGCGAGCTCGAAGAGCCGGGCGTCGGGCTTGCGCACGTCGATGTCACCGGACGCGGCGATCCCGTCGATCAGATCGGCGAGACCGGTGGCCCGGACTTTGGCGCGCTGGATGTCACTGGCACCGTTGGTCGCGACCCCGATGCTCCAGCCGGCGTCCTTCAGCCGCGTCAGGCTGTCGAGTACGGCGGGCCGGCAGTGCACGGCGGCCGCCATGCGATCGACGTACACCCGCCACAGATGCCCGGCCGACTCCTTGACCTCGAACATGTCCCGCAGCCGCTCGAAGTCGGCGCGGTCCGCGCTCTCGGCCAACTCGGTGCGCAACCAGCCCTCGATCTCCGGCCCGTAGGCATGGTCGTGGGCCAGCTCGGCTATGGCATCCGCGAACGCGGCACGACGGTCGACCAGGGTGCCGTCCAGGTCGAACAGGGCAAGACGCGTGCCGCCGACCCTAGCCCGGCGGCACGTCGCGGGACCTGGCCGTCATGGTGGAATCGGCCCCCCTCGGGCATTCGCCTTCCTTTCCCGTGGGATGGCAGCATGCAGGAGAGCGCTCCCGGCGACGGATGGGACCGTCAGCACCACAGCAGGGAGAACCGATGAACGCGCAAGGCCGGTTCTCCCTCCGCCCCGCCGAGGACGCAGACCCCACCGCGTCGCCCGCCTCCTTCGCGCACCGGACACGGCCCGTCGATCCCGGCTTCGTCGGCCGCGCCGCCGAGCTGCGGGCGCTACGGGACTTCCTGATCGAGGCGACGGCTCAGGGCGCGGTCCGGGTGATGTACGGGCAGGCCGGCGCGGGCAAGTCGGTGCTGCTGGAAGCCACCGTCCAGGCGGCGACGGCCACCGGCATGCGCGTCCTGCGCTGTGCCGGCATCCGCGGCAGCAAACCGCCCGACCTGTCCGGCCTGCTCCAGATCCTCTGGCCGGTCCTGGCAGACCCGCACCGGCCACCGACCACCGCCGGCTCCCTCGCCGCGGTCGACCTCGACACCCTGACCGGCGTGCTGGTCGACGGCGCACCCGCGCCGGGCGGCGGACCGTCCTGGCTGTCCTTCGCCGCCCTGGAGGTGCTGACGGCCGTCAGCCACGCCGGACAGCCCCTGCTGGTCGCCGTCGACGACTGGGACGCGCTGGACGAGCCCAGCAGGCACGTGCTGGCCTTCGTCGCCCGCCGGACCGGGGGCCACCCGCTGGCCCTGCTGCTGGCCTCGCGGCGTCCGGGTCTGGACGCGCAGGCCGTCCGCGAACTCCTGGCGACCGCGGCCGGCAACCCCCTGGCCCTGCTGGAACTGCCCGTCCCGGCCGAGGACGCACTGCCCGGCATGCCCGCCTCCTCCGACCGGCTCGCCTCCGCCATGGCGCCGGGCGCCGCCCGCCTGCCCACCGCGACCCGCGACCTGCTGCTGGTCGCGGCGCTGCACCCGGAGGGAGACCTGCCGCTGCTGCTGTCGGCCGCCTCCGGCATCGACGGAAGCGCGGTGGACTTCGCGGCGCTGGACCCCGCGGAACGCGCGGGCCTCGTGACGTTCGACGGCATGCACCCCTGCTTCAGCCACCCCGCGATGGCGGGAGCGGTCGTCCACGGCACCGACCCGCGCCGGTGCCGGGCCGCGCACGCCGCCCTGGCGGCCGTCCTGGCCCCCGGCTCGGTCCGCATGCTGTGGCACCGGTCCCAGGCGGTGGAGGGCCACGACCCGGAGCTGGCCGCCCGCCTGGAGGCGCTGCACGGCGACGCGCTCGAGCAGTGCGAGCCGACGACGGCCGTCCGCCTGCTGCGACGCGCCGCCGACCTCCACCCGCACCCCGCCGACCAGGGCCGCTGCGCCCTGCGGGCCGCTCAGCTCGCCCAGCTCTTCGGCCTGGAGCGGATGACCCGCGCGATGGCCCACCGCGCACTGGGCCACCCGCTGGGACCCCTGGGCACCCTGTGCGCCAAGGCCCTGGCCCGACCGGACCGAACCATCCCAGCCGACCCCGGCTCCGAAAACGATCCCGACCCCACCGACCCGTCCTCCTGGCCGGCCCCCATCGGCCCCGCCGAGCAGGAGAACGCCCTGGAACTGGCCCGGATCGTGGCACCCGCCGTCGCGGGCGACGACAAGAGGTCCGAGGCGCTGCTCGCCTTCCTCGACGCGATCCCGGACCGTGCCCACGACCCGCGGCTCCTGCACGCGATGGCCACGGTCCGCCCCCTGGACCGGTCCGCCACCGTCCTCGTCGGCGCCTCGGCCCACCGGCACCTGAGCGAGCTGTCGGTACGCGACATCGAACGCCTCGGAGAAGCCGCGCTGCTGGCCGGTGACCCGTCGCGGGCCCTGGACCTGTTCCGGCACGCGGAGCGCCGCCGCCGCTTCCACGCCCTGCCCGACCAGCTGCCCTGGGTGCTGCTGCGGCAGGGACTGGCACACCTGGCCATGGGCAACTGGGTCCAGGGCGAGCACGCGTTCCGGCAGTGCGCGGAGCTGGCCGACGGAGCGTACGGCCAGGAGCACCACACGGCGGCCGCCCGCCTTCTGGAGCATGTCGTACGGGCCCTGCGCACCGGCGCCCCGGTGGACCTGGCCGACGCCCACGACCTTTCGGCCGCCCGACGCTCGGTGCGCTCGATCGACGCGGTGCTCGCGGTCGGCACCGCCTGGGCCTTGGTGGAGTCCGGTCGGACCGCGTCCGCCCTGCCCACGTTGTCGTCGCTCCTGACGGATCCGCGCACGCGCGCGGTCGCCCTGTTCGCCGTAGTCACCTTCGCCGAGGCCGCCAAGGCCGAGCACGCCTCCCAGGAGGCGCTCGCCACGCTCGACCGGCTCGAGAGGGAACTGGGTCCGCAGCGCCCCCGCGTGGTCACCCTCCGCTTCACGGTGGCGCGGGCCGTCCTCGCGGACGACCAGGACGCCCGGACGATGTATGAACGCGCGTCGAGTGAGGACCTGTCCCGCTGGCCCTATCTGGAGGCGCCGCTGCGGCTGGCGGAGGGCAGATGGCTGCGGCTACGGCGGCAGTTCGCCGACGCCCAGGCCGCCCTGCGGCAGGCGGCGGCCGGCTTCACCATGCTGGGCGCCGAGGCGCGCGCCCCGAGGATCGCCGCGGAACTGCGGGCCTCCGGAGACCGGGTGGACGCCGCCGCACCGGGCGCACCCCGGCCCACCGCGGCGCGCGATCTGCTCACCGCCCGGGAACTGCGGATCGCCGAGCTGGCCGCCCGCGGCCTGTCCAACCGGGAGATCGGCGAGCAGCTCGGTCTCGCGCCACGGACCATCGGCGCGTACCTCTACCGCATCTTCCCCCGGCTGGGAGTGACCTCCCGCGCGCAGCTCGCCGAGGCGCTGCGGGACGTACACACCCCCTGAACCTCGGCCGGCGGCGCGTCACTCGGCCCCGAACCTCGCAGCGAGCTGCGCGCGTGAGGAGACGCCGAGCTTCGGGAAAATCTGGTACAGGTGCGAGGCGACCGTACGAGGTGACAGCCGCAGCTGTTCCCCGATGGCCCGGTTGGACAGGCCGCGGGCGGCCAGCCGGGCGATGGTGAGCTGCTGCGGTGACAGCACGCGGGCGATGTCGGCCAGATCGTCCTCGGCGGGCTCCTCGTCCGCCGCCCAGCCCGTGGCCCGTAGCTCCGAGGCGGCCTGCTCGGCACGCGACACGGCTCCCAGCGCCCGGAAGACCGACTCCGCCGTGGACAGCGGCGTGCGGGACTCGGTGACGCGGCGCCGACGTCTGAGCCAGGCCCCGTACCCGAACCGGGTCATGCCGTGCAGCAGCGGCCACACCTCGATGCCGTGCCGCAACACGCGCCGGTAGCGCTCCTCCGCCTCGTCGTCCGGGGCGAGCACCGCGTCGGCGTAGGCCACGATCCGTTCCAGCAGGGGGGAGCACCCCGCCCGGGTCAGGTCCGCGACATGGTCGAGAACGGTCCTGGCATCGTCCTGCTCCCCGGCGGGCAGCGCCGCCTCCGCCAGAAAGGCGAGCCCCCAGAACTGCTCGAAGGCGTACGGCGTCGTCGGGTCGGCGAACAGGGAACGCAGCCGGACGTAGGCCTCGGCGTAACGGCCCGTGCCGGACGCGGTGAGCGCGCGGGCCAGAACGGCCAGGCTCAACTGCCGGTCCTGGCCGAGGCGCAGGGAGGACTCCTCGACCTCCGCGGCACACTCCAGCGCCCGGTCGTACTCCCCACGCAGCGCCGCGACGACGGCCAGCATCCCCGTGGCCCGCGCCCCCCAGTCGGGCTGTGCCGTCCGCTCGGCGATCATCTGGCTCTCCTCGGCCAGCGCCAGGGCGGTGTGCCACTCGGCGCCAAGCCAGATCTGGCACATCGTCCTCGGTACGAGCATCAGCGGCAGCTGCCCGTACCGGCCGCCGGCGCGGAAGGCGGCCTCCAGCTCACGCAGGAGCGGCTCGGCCAGTTCGAAGTCGATGGTGAGGGTGGTCACCTGACTGAACAGGCTCCGCCCTTCGGTCTCGGAGGGGCCGGGCACCGGCTGCGGGACCGGCGGCCTGGGCACGCTCAGGGGGTCGGTCAGCGACAGCACGACGAGATACCACCCGTCCCGGGGCCCGGCCCTCAGCTCCTTCGCCGTCCGCAGGACCAGGTCACGCTCCGGGCCGACCTGCTGCCACCTGCATCTGCGCGCCGCGCCGAGCAGCAGCTTCTGGGTGAGCACGGGATCCTGCGCGGCGACCGCGCGCGCGGCCTCGCACAGTTCGACGATCCGCTCCCGCCCGGCCGCGCTGCTGCCCGGCAGCAGATCGTGCACCCTCAGCAGCAGGGCACGCCCGAACGTTCCCAACCCGGTCGGGTCGACCTGGCTCACCTGCCGGAGGGCCTGGTCCACCAGCCCGTGGTCGCAGGCCAGTTCGGCGGCCCGCAGCAGCCGTACCGCCCGCTGTTCGGGGTTCGCTGACAGCCGCGCGGCGGCCTCCAGCGCGGCGAGCGTCACCAGCACCCCGGTGACCGGAAACGCACCGGCCCCCGGCGACTCCAGTCGCCGCGCGAGGTCCTCGTCGGGAACCGCCACGCACTGGGCCGTGTGCCAGGCGGCCTGAGCAGGGCCGGTCAGGCTCCGCCCGAGCGCGGCGTGCGCGGCCATACGCCGCGCCGCCGACGCCAGCCGCACCACGGCCGGACGCATCAGCGGAGCACTGAAGCGCACCCGAGCACCATCGCCAGCCTCTGGCGCCTCGACCGACTCCACGACCAGTCCGCGAGCGACGAGCTCCGCGAGGCCGGCCCGCGCCCCATCGGCGTCGCCGAGCAGAAGGGTGCTCGCGCGCAGGATGTCCCGCGGGCACGGTGAGGTGCTCAGCGCCGCGGTGAGCAGCACGTCGCGGGCCGACGCCGACAGCGTCTCCCAGTCGTACGCGTACGCCTCGGCCAGGCGCTGTGTCGCGGGCAGCATGCCGAAAACGGCCGCGTCCCCGAGCCGCTCACCGCCCAGGGCGAGCTCGGTGAGGGCGAGCGGATTGCCTTGCGCCACGGCGAGGACGAGCTGCTCCTCGCCGTACCCGGTGACCCGTCCGGCGCGGGCGACGAGTGCGCGGGCGTCCGCGTCGGACAGCGGGCCGAGCTCCACCGTGGCCCCGTGCGGAGGCGACCAGGTCCGGGCGCCGACGGCACGTTCGGCCATGATCATGCCCACCGGTTCCACCGGTCCCTTCTGCGGGGCACCGGTGGGCATGATCGCGGCCAGGGCGCGCAAGGTGTCGCGGCTGGCGGAGTCGAGACGGTCGAGGTCGTCCACGCACAGCAGAACCGGCTCCGACAGTGCGCCCAGCAGCCGAAGCGCCGCCGAGGCCACCTCTCCCGGCGCCGACACGGCGCCGACACCGGTGAACGCGGCGCGCAGAACGGCGCGATCCTGGTCCGGCAGATCGACGACCAATGCAAGGGCGGGGCGCAGAAGGCCGTGCAGCGCGGCGTGGGCCAGCGCCCCTTCGCCGGGCGCCCAGGCCGTCGCCAGCACGCGTACGCCCTGCCGCTCGGCCTCGGCCGCAGCGAAGCGCAAGAGCGCGGACTTTCCCGTACCGGGCAGGCCACTCAGGTGGAGCACCCGGCCACCGCCCCGGGGCAGATCCGTCAGCAGCGCGCACACCAGCTCCCGCTCCCGCTCCCGACCGACCAGGCCGGTGTCGACCAGGCCGGTGTCGTCGGGACCGGTGCCGGCCGAGCCGGTTTCTGCCGTCAGGTCGGCTGCCTGGGCGTCGACATGCGCGCTGATCACGTGCGCTCCCGCTCTCCCGCCGCCTCTATCGTTCCAGGCCCGCAAGTCTGCGGCACGCGCTCACCCGAGCACCCCTTCTTCCGCGAGCCCACTGTCCGCGCCGCCGGCCGCTGCCGCGTACAGGGCGCGGATGCTGACGGCGGCCCCCGATTCCAAACGGCTGAAGACCCAGTCGATGGGATGGCACTCCCGCGCGTCCGGCAACACCACGACATACGCGGCGGCCGGGAGGGGGGCGGCCGGGGTGTGCCGCCAGGCACCGCCGATGTGGCGCGTCACGATCTCGCCGAGATAACACCCGAAGCCGACGAGGGACTCGGCCATCTCCTCAGGGCTCACACCCTCGGCCCGGAAGCCGTCGACAATGTCCTCCACGACCTCGATGCTCTGCGGACTGTAGTCCAGCTCCGCATCACTGATGTCGGCTGCCGCCGCGACGATGGCGGCGGCGAGCTGGGGCGCACTGCCGGGTTCGAGCGGGGGAGTCAGGTGCACCTGCATGTTGGTCCTCGGGCTGTTGCCGTCAATGAGGTCAAAACTAGCCGCAGAACACCCGTCTACACATGTCTCTGCCCGGTTCAGGACGGAATGCGACCGCCCGGAAGGGTAAATGAGACACCTACGGACGGCACGTGTGCACCCTCCGAAGGCTGGAGCGCACATGTTTCCCGAGTCCGGCGAGACCGGCTCCCGTCGATGACAACGTCACCCAGCTCCATGTGACCGCCGAGTCGAACGCCACACGACAGTGCCCGTGCCGGAGGCGCCCAGTGCACCTGGTGCATTTTGCCCTCGTCGGGGATGAGGCCCACCGTGCCGTTCGGCACCCGGGCAGCTCTAGGCGTACGTCGACCGGCGTGTCCGCGGGCAGCTCCAGCGTCTCGGCGATCCGAACCGACCGGCCGCAGCCCGTCACGCTGAAGGCGACGGTGACGGGCACGACACCGGAGGCCCGGGCCGGGAGAAAAAGGCGACCCTGGCGGCCGGGCCCAAACTTCATGGCCGGCCTGCCGACCCCGCCTGCACCCTCGCCACAGGCGCTGCCCCCAACCTGCTCAAAACGACGGTCGTCGCCGCCGAGCTCCCGGTGCCCTGCTTCCCGGTGATGACCGGCGCCATGGGGACCAAGCCCGCCGTGCAGCGCAACGTGGGCCAGCTCCGCCATAACGGCCACCACTCCGCTCGCGCGTCAGCCTGGTTCCCCTGGGTTGTTGCAGTAGGCCAACGGGACTCACGGGACTCTACTTTCTGGATAGCGGACCGCCTGCGAGAAGGTTCTACAAGTCCCGAGGGCTTCAGTCCCGTTTCAGTCCCGTCTGGAAAAGTGCAGGTCAGAGCAGTCTTCTCTGTGGTCACGGGACTGACGGGACTGGACCTTCTAGTTATGGTGATCAGGCGCGTGTGTATGCGCGGACGCATATAAGATTCCGTAGTTGTACGTGTGTAGCTCATAACTACAACTCTCAGTCCCGTCAGTCCCGTGCTTCAGCTCAGCAGGGCTTTGACCTGGAGTTTTGTCGCGGGACTCAACGCGGGACTGAAGCGCTGCTGCGGCATTGAGACCCGTGAGTCCCGCTCTGGACCGCTCTCACGCCCGGACCGGAGTACGGGACTGAGGGACTGACGGGACTCAACTTTCGACACGCGCTACAGGCGACGGCGACGCCGGACACACGTGCGCTACGCTCGGTTCCGCATGTGAACTCCTCAGTCCCGTCAGTCCCGTCAGTCCCGATTTTCGTACGCTGACCAGCACCTTTGGAGAACGGGCCTGACGGCGCCGACCGAAGCCCGACAAGGACATCCAGTGCCAGCGACAGCCCTCATCCTCCCTGCCGGGATTGCGGAGCCCCACGCTGCTTTCCGCTGGAGTGCCTCCTGTGGCCGGCCGGCCCGCCCCCTGGCCGCAGGTGCGCAGCGCACGTTCCCCTCGCGAGGATGCTCATGAGCAGCGCCGAGCCGGTCCGCTTCGACGCCGCGGCCGCCGCCGAGCAGATGCGCCTGCACCTGCCGGAGGCCCACCTGACGCTGCCGACGCAGCAGTCCGATGACGCCCCGCGCCCCGCGGCGGGAACCGAAGGGCTGTTCCCTGATGAGCTGACCGACCGTGCCATGGCCAAGCTCTTCGCCCGGCTCTACGCCGGCCAGTTCCGCCATGTCGAAGGGCTGGGCTGGTATTCCTGGGACGTGTACCGGTGGCGTCGCACCGGCGGGGAGAAGGCCGCGGTCTGGGCCGCGGGAGACATGGCCGAGCAGATCCCGCTGACCGACCCCCGCGGACGTTTCAGCAGCGGCCAACTGCAGGCGCATCGGCGGCGCACCCAGTCGACGGCCGGAGTCAAGGCGCTGCTGCAGCAGGCCCAGGCCGCTCCCGGGCTGAGCCTGGACCCCGACACCCTCGACGGCGACATCTACGCCTTGTGCACCCCGGCCGGCGTGGTCGACCTGAAGACCGGCGAACTGCGCAAGCCCGATCCGATCCTCGACATGCACTCCCGGGCCACCACCGTCGCCCCCCAGCCGATGGACACCCCTCGCTGGAACCGTTTCCTCGCCGACACCTTCGGCGGCGACGACACCGGCGTGGAAACGATCCGGTTCCTGCACCTGCTGCTCGGCTACTCCGTCACCGGCGACGTCGGCGCACAGGTCCTGCCCTTCCTCTACGGCTCCGGCGCCAACGGCAAGTCCGTCCTGCTGGACGTGATGATGCAGATCCTGGGCGACTACGCGAACGCGGCCCCTCCGGGATTCCTGATGGAGAAGGGCAAGTTCGCCGAGCACAGCACCGAGCTGACCGAACTGCACGGCCGACGCATCGTGGTGTGCAGCGAACTCAAGCCGAACGACAAGTTCAACGAAGCCCGGGTCAAGCTCCTCACCGGCGGCGACGCGATCACAGCCCGGCGGATGCGGCAGGACTTCTTCTCCTTCCACCCCACGCACAAGCTGTGGCTGCTGGGCAACCACCGGCCCGAAGTCGGCACCGGCGGCTACGCGTTCTGGCGGCGCATGCGGCTGATCCCCTTTGAGCGGAAAGTCCCCAACCACCGGAAGATCGACAACCTGGCCGCCGAGCTCGTGCGGGACGAAGGGCCGGGCATCCTGCAGTGGCTGATCGACGGAGCCCGCCGTTACCTCGCCACCCGTGACCCGCTGACGGGCCCGGCCGCGGTGCGCCTGGCGACCGAGGCGTACGAGAAGACCGAGGACCACATCGGCCGCTTCATCGCCGAGAGGTGCACGATGGGGGAGGAGGGCCGTCCCGACTCGGCCCTGCGCGTCGAGCAGAAACTCCTGTACGAGACCTACGGCAACTGGTGCGCGGACGAGGGGATCCAGCGAGCGACCAGCCGGGCCTTCGCCAGCCGCATCCGCCAGGAACTGGGCCTGTCCTCACCCACTGAAATGATCAAGAACAATGACCGGAAGCTGTACCCCGGCCTGGCCCTGCTCGCCGACGTCCACGACGAAGAGCCGGTAACCGGCCAGGACACGGCCTTTCCGGGGAGACGCGCATGACGGCCCCGCACTCCCTGGGGCTGCCGCACGCGTGGCCGTACGATGAGCACCGCGCCCTCGGCCCGTACCGGACACGGTGGCAGGAGACGAGTGGCGCGAACGCCCGCGCAGGCCACGAGCCGGGCGACGAGAACGAGGAGGGTCTGCGGCCATGAGCTCGATGCTGCAAGACAGCCAGCTCACCGGTGAAGAAGAGGTGGTGTGGCTGGAAGAGCCGGACCACCTCGACTACGTCCGCCAGGCCCTGGACAAGGTCAGCACCCGGCGGGGCAAGCCCCGCTACTCCCGCGACGGCCGCCTCGTCGGCTACACCACCCTCGCCGCGGACGCCGAACGGGACCCCGACAGTGGCCTGTTCGCCCGCAGGACCTTCTTCCTCCTGCCACACGACCGCGACAGCGACCCCACCGGCGACTACCAGGTCGGCGCCCCCGGAGAAGCCGTCGACCCGCGCACCATCGAGCCCGGGAAGGTCGGAGCCAAGACGCCCCGCTCACAAAAAGGCCGCACGGCGCAGATAGCGCCCGCGGGGCCTTGACCGTAGAGCCGACCCGCAACCACCATCCGCACCGCGAGTCCGCTGGCGCGCCTGGGGCGGTTCCCGCCAGCTGGCCCTCCGGCACGGCCTCACCGGAGATGTCAGTGAAGGGGATGTCCTTGCTGGTGACGGTCAGCGATAAGTCCATGACGGCGTAGCGCAGCCGCAGAGCAGCCTTGGCATCCCAGCGCGTCCCCACACACACGCGACGTGTGCCGCCACCTCCCCCGTCATGGGGGCCCGAAGTGTGACCCGGACAGAACCACCTCCTGCTGACAGAACTAGGAACCTTGCCTCCATGCGGGGCCAATCAGAATAGCGCTGGGTATCTACTGGGCTGCGGTTGTGCTTGTTGGAGGACGGTGACATCCGAAACCCAAGGCGCACGAGCGGAGCGGGCTGGATCACCGCATGCTCATCACACCGCGCCCTGGTACAGACCGGAAGAACATCCGGCGGGCCCTCAGCGGCGTCCACACCATGGCGATGAACCTGCAGCGGCCGTACGACAGCGCCTTCGAGGGGCTGCTGACGTGGATGAACGCCGCGCTCGAGCGAGGTCGGCTGCTGACGTTGTTCTCGCCGGCGTATTTCGAGCCAGAAGGATGCACACGACCGCACCGCCAACCAGGTTCTCGACCTCGTGTAACCGGAGGAACTGCGAAGCACTGCACACACGAAGGAGGGGCCGCCCCGAATCGGGGGCAGCCACCTCCTTCGTGTCCCGATGCGGAGTCAGGTCGGGATGTTGAACTCGCCGCGGTTCGCGCCGTCGACGAAGCACTCCCAGACATGTCCGGAGACGACGAAGGGGGGATTGCTCAGGTCCTCGTTGTCCCGCAGGGCTACCCGGCCGTCGTCGAGGAAAGCGACCTCCAGGCACCCGCCGCTACCGGAGGAGGCCGAGGCCTTGAACCAGTTCAAGCCATCGAGGTTGGTGGTGTTGCTCATGGTTTCTCCCTGGCGGCGTTCTGGAGGAGAGCCGCCGAATCGTCGGGGTCCAGCGCGTGCGCACGCAGCAGATCGAGGGACCGGCTGAATTTCCGCACGTCATGAGGCCGGTCGAGGTAGAGGTTTCCGGCCGGTGAGTCGACGTAGGCGACCGGGGGAGCGTCCTCGAACTCGAGGACGGCGAACGCGCCGCCCAGGCCGGGATGCGCGCCCTTGGCCACCGGCATCATCTGCAACGTCACGTTGGGAAGAGCCGCCAAGATCAACCGAAAGCTGCTCAAGCAGCGCATCCTGATCGAGCGCGGCCGCATCGGCAACTACAAGCTCTACCGGATCAGCCCGTACATTGCTTTTCACGGGACCGGGATTGAGCAACGGGAAGCGATCAAGACGTGCAACCCGCCGGACATCCCCGGTTTCGACAACACGACCGCTTCGTGGTGGGAGGCTCAGTGAGCAGCGACGACAAGAACAGGCTCCTGGACGTCCTCCACCGCACCGCGGGCATGACCGCCAACCAGCGCCTGGTCGTCATGCTCTACGCGATGCACCCCGCCGACCGCGCCGGCGCCGTCATTGAGACCGGCGCCAAGCTTGCCGAGCTGGTCGGCATGTCTCCCACGGTGTTCTCCCGCACCCGGCGTCAGGTGGTGGAAGCCGGATGGCTCGAGGAATCCGAGCGGCTCGCGCACATCAGTTACTACCGGCTCAGTGCGAAGTGCACCGGTGAGGACGTCGTCGTACCCCTGCGCCGCGCAACCTGAACAGGCCCGAGAACCAGCGCTCATGTACGTGAGGTCAATGAGTACCGGTCGAGGGACCGGTACTCATTGACCTCACGTACATGAGCGCTGAGGGTTCTGAAGACTCTCAACGAACCGGGAACCTTCGGCGAATGGCAGGCCACCAATGGGCCGCGGTATCTGTTCGCGACTGCACTTCGTCCAACCAGTGTGGAACGGGGTGAGTCGTGCTGAGGTCAGCCGCACCTGCCGCGAAGCGGCTCAGCGGGATCTGGCCCGCACCCGGCGGTGGATCGTCGATGAGGGACGCCGCGAGGCCGAACGCCGACGCGGTGTCGAGGCCGGGCCGCCGGTGCCGGACTGGTTGATCGAGCAGGGCGTCGGCCATCACGGCCCGCCGGTCTACGTACACGCCGGCGGGTGTCACATGGCGGGCGAGCGGTCCAAGGGTGCGGCGCGGGAGCAGGCGGTCCACTGGCTGCCCGGGTCCTCGTGGTCAACCCTGACGGATACATCGAGCTTCATAGCGGCTCAGAGGAGCCGGCGGGTTGTGAATCAGCCGACTGTGAAGGGGAATTGACGCGGCGTAGGCGCTCGACTTACGCTTGCTGTGTGTAGCCGCTTGGTTGCATGTTTTTGGGGGCGGGCTTCGTCGCGCAAGCGACAGGAAGCCGGGGAATTAACCCCAGGAGACATGCGCGCGAAGCGGCTTGTTGCTTATCTGGGGCTTGAGTCCTCGCGTGCCCGCCCTTCGCGACTGGGAAGGACCGGCGGTGTCGTCGCAGATTGAGCCATCAGAAGAGAACTCTGCCGTTTCGCGGCCGTCGACGTCGGGTCCCCGCAGCGAGCCGCTCTTGACCCAGCGCGCGGTCCTCGTCCTGCTGACGGCCGCTTTCTTTGGTTTTGTTGTCGGCGGACTCACCTACCTCAGTACGCGTGACGTCGCCAGCGCCGCTCTTGCCGGTCTGGCGTGTGCAGGGGCCAGCACCCTGGGCCTGCACCAGCTGATCGGCTGAAGCGCAGACGAATCCGGCGCCCCGGTATCAACCCCGTCCTACAGCACGCCGAGCAGGGCGTTGTCCTCCCACTGGCCGACGACCTCGAGGTAGCCGGCCAGCACCTTGGAGTGCGGGGCCCATCCGCCCTGCGCTTAGCGATGACGATCTGGTCGTGGCCCTTCAAGCGGGACGAAGTGGCGAGCCCGCGGCGAGGCTGTGGCCGGTGAAGCGGATCCCGATCCCGGCGCATTCACCAGCACGGGTGGCGACGTCGCCGATGGACTCGGGCTCCAGTCCGCCCGCTATGACGGTGTGCCAGCGGTTGTGGAGGCCCCGCAGGTGTATCCGTCCGGGCCGGTGAGGCCGGCGGCTCCCGCCACACTTCCCAGGCACGGACAGGGCAGATCGAGGGGCGAGAGCCGAACGAGACCGGAACGACACGGGCCGGACCTTGGACACGCGCAGGTCGGTCTGGATGCCACCGAGGGTCTCGGCGTAGTCGCGGACCCGGTTGGAGGCGAGTCCGTGCTCGCGGCCGGCGACGGCGAAGTGCGTGAGCACCAGGGCACGGTCGCGGATGCCCATGAGCTTGTCGGGGCAGGCGGCGCTGATCATCACCAGGTGGTCGACGAGCAGTGGCGGGGCCTGGCCCCGGCCGAGGGTGGAGGTTGTGCTCGAGGCTTGAGGAGGGGGGTGGATGCCACGGCCTTAAGCTCACAGTCCCGAGGCGAACCCGGGGACCTTTGTGCCCACCCCCCTTAACCGCGGACCTCAAGGGTTCTCTGACCGGTCTCGACGAGCAAGCTAGCAAGAGGCACTGACAGTGGACCTGTGACGGCGTCCGGGCTGGAAGCAGACGCGCCCTGCGGTGACCAGCGTCTCCTTGCCCGCGTCCTCCGGCAGGCGCGCGGAGGGGCGGTGCGGCATCGCCCGGCCCCGGCGGCTATCTCACATTCGGCTGCGCAATGGTGGGGGCAGGCCTGCGCAACTGGCTTCGCGGCGGCTGCGCAATCGGCGATGACGGCGGCGCATACGCGGCTGCGTCCACTGCGCAGACTCTCCCGGTCATCCGTGCCCCGGGGCGTGCCGGTGAGGGGCGGTGCGCAGTCTGCGCAACTGCCCGGGGGCGGCGGGCTTCATCCGATGCGCACTGGCTGATGGTTGTGCGGCCAGTGCGCATCGCCTGTGCGTGGCGCTGATCTGCATGGTCGGCCCTGTGGTCGGGTCTGTCGGTTCGGAGTGTCCATGGTCGTGCTCGGGACCTGCGTGCAGGTCCCTGGCCGGCCGATTGCGCAGATTCCCGCTCGGCTGCGCAGGTGTTGACCTGCGTGGTCGGGGCTGTGGTCGGACCTGCGCACCCCGTGTGGGCGCCCTTTCGGTCGGGGAATGCGCACATGCTGCGCAGTGGGCGGTGAGTGTCGCAGTGCGCAGCAGCACGCCGATTGCGCAGACTCCGACCCAACCTCACTGCGCAGCGCTGTGACCTGCGGTGGTCGGGGTGGTGGGGTTGGGCCTGGCCTCCATGGTCGGGGCTGTGGTCGGGCCTGAACCCGCATGGTTGGCCCTGTTGGTCGGGGTGTGTAGGTGTTGCTCATCGGGCAGTGAGCGGGGTGCCGCGCAGAGCCGGGCTGACTGTGCAGGGGTCTGTTGGGGGTGTGGGAGGCGATTGCGTAGGCCTGCGCAATCGCCGGGTGTCCCGCGTAGTGGCTGTTTCACGCTCCGGGGATGTCGTTTCGACATGGATTCGGGAGTCACTGGCACCAGGTTTTCGTGATCAATGGTGATGTGCATTGATGTCACCTGGCCGCTGCGGCACCTTGTGCAGGCGTTTCAGACCGTGGCGGTAGGTCTGCTCCGTCGGTCGGTCAACGCGTTGTGAATGTGGCCGACTTGTCCGCGAAGACCGTGTCACCGTTCTTGCCGGTGGCCAGCGTCGCGACGTACCACGTGTCCTGCCCGGCTTCGGTGGCTTCCGCGGCGTCGGTGGTGGTGACCGGGACCTGGTAGGTGCAGTGCTGGGTGTCGTCGCCGGCGGGCTTGCATGTGGCCGACTCGACGTTGTTCATGTCTTTCTCGGTCAGGGGCTTGTCGGCGAAGGCGCCCTTCGGCCAGGCCAGCACCTTCAGGCTTTTGAGCCCGGACGGCGCTGTGATCTGTGTGGTGAAGGACAGCGAGCCGTCGTGGCCGGCGGCCGGGGCGGTGTAGCGGACGGCGCTGTCCTTCAGGGCCGGCGGCTGCTCGCCGGCCTGGGCGAGGGCGAAGGCGCTGGCCGCGCCGAGGACGGCGACGGCGGTGGTGGCGGAAAGGATGATGCGTCGGGACATGGTCGGTTCCCCCGTGTGTGATGGCGGCCGGGCGCCAACTCCGTTGGCCTGGCGTGCCGTTGTGGTCCTGGCGCGTTCTCCCGCGCCGTTGCGTCGATCTTCGCCGCACACCGCCGTCCCGGCCATGAGTACGTGTACTCAATCCCGTACTCACCCCCGCACTGCGCAGCTCCACGTCGGTTTCCCGTCCGTGCATGCGCAGGAAGTCGAACGCGACCAGGTGCGCAGGCAACTCGAGGGCCGCGCGGGCGGCGGCCGCGCCGCGGTGGTGCATGCGCTGCTGGAGACGCTCGAATGTGAGCCGGCCCGCCTCCCACACGATGAGCTCGCAGTCGACCGCCGTGTCGTCGGGCAGCTGGGGCTTCCTCAATCTCCGGGAACGCCGCACTCAGGTCGCTGCTGTTACGGCTGCGGACGGCGACACGGCCGTCGGCCCACCGGCCAGCCAGCGCACGGTAGCCATCCCACTTGGGCTGCGCCGCCCACCCCGCAGGCAGTGCCGGATCGTTGACCGGCACAGCGCGCATCGGCTCGGGCAACGACCAGCTGGACGGCACAGACGCAGGCATGGTCGACGCCTTCCACCGCCCGAGCCGCATCAGCCACCGTTCCCCCGGACGGGCGACGGTTCTCACGTGCGCATCGATTCCACGCTTTCGACGTGAGTGTCCGGGTGGCCGAGCGGTCTTGGAGGGGGCATGTCTACGGTGCTGGCCCTGTTGCGGTGGGGGTTGCGGTGGGGGTTGCGCCAGGGTGTTGCGGTGGAGGTTGCGCGGCTTCCTGGAGTCTCTCCGCGTCTCCCCTGGTCACT
>NZ_JBIUUU010000039.1:0-37842 GCF_044742595.1 Streptomyces sp. NPDC087859
TCAGCAGATCACCAACCGCGGACCGGTAGATTCCGCCCCGCCGCCACACGATCAGGCGACAGCAGATCCCATCAAAGACTCACGAACCGCCCACTGAGAAGAGCCCGCAACGCCTGGCTGATGTCTTCCCTGATCTTGTCGGCGAGATAGCAGCCCTGCTGCGGGACTCACATCCGGGCGACCCGATCGCGGACTCGATGTCGAGCCTGCCCTTTCATGGAATCTGCCGCAACTACGTGCTGACGGCTCCCGAGGGGACGCCATCGCCGTGGGTCATCGTGCTGGAGCGTGAGGAGGAGACGGTGTTCCTGCTGGGTGTTGATCCGTCTCGGTCTGTCGTCACGTGGGTTGATGTAGTGGACGGGCGAGATCTGTCTGCTGCATTGCCGCGGTGGTCCTGACTGACGCGTATCCCACAGTCGCGTCCGAGTAAGGGGACCGACTGACCACGGTCAGGCCCGTAGCACCGCCGCAGAGTGGCGCCAAGAAGTCCAGCGCATCCTTTGTGCGTTCGAGTAGCCGTGCTCACTCGCCGTATGGGCACCGCAGAAGCCGAGCCAGTGCCCACCCTCGCCCCCAAACTCGTTGCCGCAGCCTTCGGTATGGACCCGGAAGGCGTCATGATCTACCTCGCAGACCACGTTGACAGCGGACGCCTGATCGGCCGCCGAGGACGGAGAACATGAAGTGCGGCACCTCACTCCGGCGTTCGCCCTTGGAGCCCTGCACCGCGGCAGGCAAATCGAGCAGTTCCTCGGCGACGTCGACCGCGCGGGTCGCCGGGGTCTTCGCTGGATCGCTATCAGCCCCCGGCCGCACGGGCGTCACGATCGGTCTGAGCGAAGCCGCAGACGCGGGCACCGACACCTTCTACGACGTCTCCGAGTTTCCGCCCCAGGATCCCAACGACGAGACCTGGGGCAAGAAGATCGCCAACGGGTTGACTCCAGAGGAAGCTCTCATCCGGGCCTGCCGCGAGCCTGGTGTGAACCCCGATCGCTGGGTCAACCAGGGCATCGTCTGCGACGAACCGCGATTCCGAATTGCCATCACAGACGAACGCCCGGCTACCTCATAAGGTCCAGGTGTCACCCCCAACAGCGTCGTGCCCACCAGCCTTCGTCCGGTGAGGCAGTCGGGTCCGGCCAACTACTGGCGGTAAAGCGCTCATCGAGCGGTTCGACCATCTCTCGCAGTTCTCGGGCGGCTCGCGGAGGCAGAGCGTGGAGGGCGAGTTCGAGGATTGCGCGTTCATCGGTCGAGTAGAAGGGATGACAGAGCGGGCATCCGCAACCACCGGAAAGGGCAAGCCTCGGATGGTGCGCTATCCGTGACCATTGTCGAAGGGCTTCAGCTACTGCTCCGGGCCACAGACGGTCTCGTTCAAGACGCGCGGCTGCGGCTGCGAGCTTGCCGGAACCGTGCGAACCCAGGCTTTGACGCTCCATGCGACTGCGCCCGGAGAAACGGGTGGCGGTGCGTAGCTGTGACGGCCGTCTACGCGGCATCGTCCCTTCTGAATCGCTGCATGGGCACAGCATGCCAGAGCCGTCCTCGGCATTGCACCACCGGATCGTCGAGCTCAGGCAGAACCTAGGCCGGGCCGGACCTGCGCAATCGACACCGCGGCGGCTGCGCAATCGGCTGTGACGGCTGCGCATTCGCGGCTGCGACGACTGCGCAGACTGTCCCGGCCAGCCGGGTCCGGGGCGTGCGGGTGAGGGGGCGGTGGGCAGGCTGCGCAGCGGCCGGCCGATTGCGCAGCCTTGCGGCCGTGGTGATTACGCAGGCCGCTGACCTGCATGGTCTGGTCTGTGGTCGGGGTCGCAGGAATCGTGGTCTGCCTCGTGGTCGGGGTGGTGAGGGCCGTGGTCGGGGTGGTGGGGGCCGTGGTCGGGCCGGGGGATTGGCGTTGAATCTCCTTGTGGCGGTGGGGGCGTGAGCGGTCACGGTGACGCTCACCGCGTAGCTGGCACACAGCGGCGCACGACGGCCCGACCACACACTCGCAGTCTTTGCGCATGGGCACTGATGCTCATGACTGTTCTCGCGGTGCAGCACCGGCGGCAGCGACGCAGACGACGCCGACAGCTCACCGACTCCCGCACCCACGGCCACCTCGCGCGCTGCGGTGTCGAACGACACCGACGGCCGCGCCCGATGCGGCAGAGAAGGCGGCCGTGCTGAGCGCCTACGGCCGCATGTGGGAGGAGCAGATGAAGGCCTACCGCAAGGCCTCCGACGCGGGGGCGTGCTCGGGCCTAGCTCAGCCCCCCCGTCATGTCTGACAAGGGACCCCTTGTCAGACATGACGGGGAGTCCCGGCTCCGGCTCCGGAGCCGACGCCCTGCGCAAGGCGGCGACCCAGATGGGCACGCCGTACCCCTGGGGCGGCGGCGGAGCAGGCGGACCCTCGGCCGGCTTCTGCGACGGCGTCAACGGCTACCTGAATGGCAAGTGCTCCGCGAGCAGCACCGTCGGGTTCGACTGCCGCAGCCTTGTGCAGTATGCCCTGGGCCGACGTGAAGCTGCAGCGCACCGCGGCCGCCCAGTACGGCGCCACCTTCGACCGGGCGGTCTCCCGCAGCCACCTCAGGCCGGGGGACCTGCTGTTCTGGAGCCACGGCGGCTCCGGCGCCATTTACCACGTTGCGATCTACGCAGGCGACTCCCACGTCCTGCACGCGCCCCGCACCGGCCGCACCGTTTCCCTCGCCCCCCTGACCTCCGCCATGCCGGAGGGGGACTGCTACGGCACCACCCGCCTGCCCTCCTCAAGCCCCGCTCCAAGGATCCGCCCCGCGTGCCAGCTTCGTCGCGCGGTGGCGTACGTCCGGGGGGAGATGGTCGAGGAGGGTGCGGGCCGCTCGGCGGAGGGTTGGGGAGGAGGTGGTGTGGAGGAGGAGGCTGTGCGGGAAGGTGGTCTGGGCCGGGTGGCCTGCATACAGGCAGAGTTGGCCGGTTGGGCCGGTCCAGCCCGGGGTCATCAGGCGGGGTGGTGTGCCGATCCGCGCCGCGGTAAGGCGGAGGCCGGCGGCGTTCGGGGCGTCGTCGGGTGAGGTCAGCCGGGCTCGGCGCCCCACCCCCAGGAGTTGGGCGTTTGCCCAGACCAGGTGGGAGCCGGGTGGCATCGGGTGGCCGCCGCTCAGAGTGACCGGGTCGATCACCGTGTCTCCGGTGAGGATGACGCGGTGGCGGCCGGGGCCCAGAGGCTGGGTGCGCGGGGACAGGTCGGCGGGCGGGAACCACCACAGGTCGCGGGGCGTGTCGTGGACGAGGATCTCGGCGTGGGCGTGGCTGAGGGGGTGGGGGGCCTCCCAGTCCTCGGCGCCCTTGATGCCGGCCAGCAGGTCGGGGTCCAGGAGCAGGCGGCCGTAGCGTTCGACGAGGGCGAGGGGCCGGCCGTCGGGGTGGCACATGCCGAACGTGGTGGTGACGTGGAGTTTGCCGGCGTGCCAGTGGATGTCGTCGACCGTGAGCTCGGGCTTGAGGTCCTTGGTGCGGCGGGCGAGTTCGACGAGGGAGTCGAGGTGGCCCTCCTCCAGCAGGTGCGCTCGGAGCCTGGTGAGGGCGGGGAGGCCGTCGCGTACGCCGGGCGGGTAGGCGTCGAGGGCCATGCGGCGTACGACGGTGAAGTAGCGCTCGAGGGCCTTGCCGCTGCGGTGGAGAACGCGGGGTTCGCCGACCGGGCGCAGGAGTTCGACGCGGTAGGAGCGGCGGAGCAGGTGGTCCTGCAGGGGGCCCGGCCGGGTGTCCTGCTTGATGGCGTCGACGACCGTGCGGAGGTGGCCGTAGTAGTCCTCGGGGGTGGTGGCGCGGCTGCTGGTGTTGCCGCCGTCGTCGCGGCGCTTCCATACGTAGCAGGGGTGGTCGCCGAGGATGGAGACCGTTTTGGCGCGCAGGTAGGCGCGGACCATGAAGAGCTGGTCCTCCAGGCGCACCGGTCCCTCGGGGAAGGTGATCCCCTCGGTGAGGAGGAAGTCGCGGCGGAACATCTTGTGCGGGGTGAGGCTCTCGAAGAGGGGCGCGTCCTCGACCGTGCAGCGCTCCACGTTGCATTTGAAGACGTTGCTGGGGCCCTGCATGGTGCCGATGACCTTGCCCAGCACGATGTCGGAGCCGTTGCGGACGGCCATGCGGTGCAGGTGTTCGAGGGCCTCGGGGGTCAACTCGTCGTCCTGGTCGACGAACTGGACGTACTCGCCGCGGGCCAGCCGGACCCCGACGTTGCGGGGTTTGCCGGGCCAGCCGGAGTTCTCCTGGTGGACCACGCGTACGTGCGGGTGCTCTGCCGCCAGTCGGCCCAGGCGCTGCGCGGAGTCGTCGGTCGAGCCGTCGTCGACGTAGATGATCTCGTAGGCGTCCTCACCGAGGGTCTGATGGAGGAGCGACGGCGCGCAGAGATCGATGTACCGGCCCGCGTTGTACACCGGCACCACGATGCTGACCTTGAGCGTGGGCGCTTCCTCCGCCGGGGGACAGGTCTCCTGTTGTTCCATGGCCGTTCATGCTCTGGCACGGGGTGGCCGCGGCGGCGTTGTTCAGGCGAGTGTCTTGTGGAATGACCCGATCGCTTCGTCCAGGGCCCGCGGTTGGTCCAGGTGTACGTCATGCCCGGCGCCCGGGACAACGATCACGCGGGTGTCCGGGCGCAGCGCTCGCATGTCGGCCGCCTCGGTGGGGGGCATGGTGCCCTTCTCGCCCCGGATCAGGAGCGGTACCAGGCACCTGAGCGGCGCTGCGGTGACGGGCAGCGGCCGCTCGGGTGCCTGGTGGCGGTGGTGCTTTTAGGCTGGGAGGGCTCGGGGCGTACTGGAGGTTTGCCATGCCCCGGACTATTTGGAGCGGTGCCATCTCGTTTGGCCTGGTCACTTCTCTGAACTTAGGTCTTGGCAGGTGAAGCGGGCAGTTCCGGCCCGGCGATGTAGCGGATGCGGCGGTCCGTATGGTTCCGGTCGGTGATGTCTGTGCTGTCGACGTATTGGTCGATCGCGCCGACTGGCGGCAGTGAGCGGAGGACTGGATCGCTGATCGTGCTGATCAGGGCATCGGTGAAGCGGTAGGCGTCCAGCACCAGAAACGGTCTGGTGTGGAATGGGCGAACATGCACGTCAAGAGAGGCGGTGATCCCGAGGTCGTTGTGTATGGCGGCGACGAGCTCGTAAGCCGGCGACAAGTACTGCTCGCGCTCCTGCCAACTGCGCGCTGACAACGCGCTCGAAAGTAGCGGGGCGAGCGTCGGGGCGCACGGCAGTGCGGTGAATGCCGTGCCCAGCCATTTGCTGTAGGGCGGATAGACCCGATGCATCAGCAGGCACAGCCTCATCAGGTCGCGCACCTGCCGGGCCGCAACCACCGCCGAGCCCAGGTCGTCACCCACTTCACCACAGCGCCCGACGAACGGTTCTTCCTGCGACAGGCGCATCCACTGGCAGGCCAGTACGTAGCGCCACACGTCGTCGGGGTACCAGGCCAGTGCACTGCGGTAGGACTCGAGCAGGCCAAGGCCGTCGTGGAAGACCGCGCCGCCGGTCAGCTCCCGTAGAAGCTGCGTCGGGATCATCAGCCATTCGCGCGCCGACAACCCCTGGGCGGGGTCGGTACCGATCTGCTCGGTGAAGAACTCCCGCAGATCAATGACGTGTACCCAGTGCCGGGGTGGGGTGTCGTCGGGAAAGGAAAACCGGACCGGGTAACCGTGGAACTGCGCCGGCAGCTGTAGGTCCAGATCCGCCTCCAGCTGCTGCGCGAGGGCCTGGAAGTCTTCATCGGCGAGGAAGACCTGTACGCGCGGCCCCCAGGCGTGATCGGTGGAGCGGACGGTGTCAAAACCCTGCACCTCCGAGCCGTAGCCAATCAGCGCCGCCGAGTACGGCACGTCCTGCAGCGCGGTGTCCAGGATCGGGGCGACCACCCGCCTGTAGAACAGTTGGGCAAGCTCGAGACCAGGCAGAAAAGGGCGCGTCATGCCCGTCACCCTGGCAGATCCACATGACCGGCAGCCATCTGTTATTCATGCATCCGCGACCAGCTCACCGAGGCCGTCACGGTGTGGTCCCCGCGGTGTTGTCTACGCGACGGCGAGTGATCCAAAAGCTTCCTGGTCAAGGGCGGTTGGCCGTAGAAGTGCGTCCGGCAAGGTTGGTGAAGGAGGGCATCGCCAGGTCGACGGTCTGCCCTGCGCTGCCTTGCTCGGCATCGAGCAAGGCCAGTTTGTCCCGGGCTCCGGAGAGGCTGACTTCGAGGCCTTCGATCTCGCCGAGCCAGCCTTCCGTCCTGGCTTCGGTGATTCGGGCGATGAGGTTGTCGCGGATCTCGACCAGACGGCCGCGCTGGGCGGGATCGGGGCGGAGGAGTGAGCAGCGGACGCAGGCGTGTTCGTGGATGCAGGCGGTGCCGTAGGCGCGGGCACAGGTGCCGACCGAGAGTATGCGGCGTTCGAAGTGGCCGAGGAAGTCTTCCCATTCCGCGTCGGTGGGGGTGCGGTACTCCTGGGCCGGGCGCAGTGCCCGGCGGCGCGAAATGAAGGCGCGGTGGGCTTCGATGGTCTCGGCGGGGTAGATGGCGTGGTAGCCCATGGTGGTGTTGATGTTGGCGTGGCCGGCGAGGGCCTGGGCGATGTGAGGCGGCAGGCCGGATCGGATGGCATCGGTGATGAACATGCGGCGGAAGTCGTGCGGGGTGAAGGCCAGCGGTTGGCCGACAGAGTCGGTGAGGCCGATGAAGGCGACGACCTCGTTCAGTGTTCGGCGGATGAGTTCGCCGCTCATGCGCGAAATCTCCCCGCCTCGGTCGCACTGGAACAGCAACGGTGCCGGCGGGTTCCAGGTGCGTTCCGCGTAGTCGTAGGCGGCGAGGAGTGGAATCGTGCCGCTGTGGGGGTCGCGGACACGACGGATGATCGCGGACAGGACGTCAGCCAGTTCAGGGCTGACGAGCAGAACTCGTTCGGGTGCGGTTCCTTTGAAGGGATGATCGGTTCGATCTCGCGAGCCGGTGAGCTCAGTGGCCGTTATGAGGCGTCGGCGTAGGCGAGGTGGGTGCCGCAGACGGTGCAGCGGAAGAGCATCGCGGTGGCAGTTTCGCCAAGGTGGGTGAGGAACTGCTCGAGTTGGGCTGCGTCGTGCCAGCCGCCGATACGCAGGTCTTGCCTCAGCTGGTCGAGGGCCTCGGGGTGGGCTGCCAGCTCGCTGTAGCCGATCTCGCCGATGAAGGCGGCCGCGTCGTGGCAGTGGACGAGCCAGTGTGGATCCTGCCAGGCGTGGAAGCCGGGGGTGCGGCGGGTGACCTCGTGCAGGATCTCCTCGCTGACGCCGTCGAGTCCGTAGGAGTCCGTGAACTCGCCGGTGAACCGTTCGGCCGCGCTGCCGTCGGCGATGCACCAGGGGCAGAAGCGTCCGCTGACCTCTTGGGCGGTGTAGAAGGTCGCGGTGTAGATCCACCCTGTGGCGCGGTTGCAGCTCGCGCACGTCTCGGTGCTTGCACGGATGGATCCGCTGGCGAGCGGATCGGGGTGGTAGCGGAAGGCGGGAAGTTCTGAGCTCACCGGTGCAGTCTGTTCGTAAGACAGTCCCGTGATCAAGCAGTGAGGGCGAATCGGCAATGTCGCCTACGGCCAGTGCTACAACCCCGGGACGCAGCTGCACGCGTTCTCCGTACGCGCCATCTGCGGCTGGGGCCCCGACGCTTACTCGAATTGGGTATATGTGACGCCGGGCAACACCCACAGCATCGGTATCGGCTGCGGCCCGTTGACTGCCGGCGTCGGCGGCGTGGCGATCGAGTACGGCGGCTGAGCGTTCCCGGGACGCCCAGATCATCAGAAGCTCTCTGGAAGGTCCATGAAGATCTTGGGTTCTGGCCCTGCCGCGTGAGCGGCAGGGCCAGACTCGTCATGTGGCGATGGGGCCCGCTCCCTGCGACATGCGGCCAGTCCGTCACCGGCACGCCCGGCCCGAGCTACCCGTACGCCCCGCCCGAAGGCGGCCTGCACTGCCCCGAATGCCGCACCGACCTCTCCCGCCAGCCACCCGGCCTACTCAAAGTCCCCTTCACCCGCCCACCCTCCAGAAGCTGACCGGCCACCCCGGCCGGGTTCGGCCACCATCTACAGAGCCTGGAGCGCAGTGGCGCCCGGGTCCGCGACGGACGCAATGGGAACACCTGCCGGTTGACCTGCTAGCCAGCCGCTCCGAACCGTGGCACCTCGCCCGGCTCCATGTCGGTGCGGATGCGGGTGATCCGGACCGGGGGGGCGCCAGCGTCCGGCGCTGTCCCGGGCGACGTCCACGGCGACTTCGGCGACGGCCTCGGGCACGACCAGGTGCATCGACATCTGCTCCCGCGAGCCCCACCGCACACGGAAGGTGTACCGCGTCCACGGGTGGCCGGTCTCTCCGGCGCAGCTGGCCGGGCTGGGGCCGCCGAGAAACGCGATGTTCGCACGCCATCCTCACGCGGAATTTCGCCTCTACGTGACCCGGCGCTGTTCACCACTGGTTGCACGACGACCCGGCAGGCGGGTGGCCAGGTACGGGTGCCGACGTAGTGCTCGGCCGGGCTGCTGTTCGAGCCTCGCCCTGTGTACCTTCGTAGCAGGCCGCGATCTACACCTACGAGCGTAGACGTGCGATGGCACCGTCCTAGCCCTTGCTGGGCGAGGCTGACAGGAAGGCACGCTGAACATGACCGGGCAACGCGACCGTTGGGCGGAACTGACCGGCGGACAAGCCGGAGAAAAGTACGCTCAGCGTTTCGCGCGGCTCGCCGAGTCGGGTCAGGACATCCATGGCGAGGCCACCTTCTGCGCCGCGCTGCTGAAGCCCGCCGCCCGGATCCTCGACGCAGGCTGCGGAACCGGCCGGATCGCGATCCGGCTCGCTGAACTGGGCCACCACTGCACCGGCGTGGACGTCGACCCCTCGATGCTTGCCGTCGCCCGCCGCAACGCGCCTACGCAGGAGTGGCTCCTCGGTGACCTGGCTCGTCTGGACACACTCGGCCTGCAGCCGGGCTTCGACCTGGTGCTCGCCGCCGGAAACGTCATCCCGCTGCTGGCCCCCGGTTCCGAACCAGCCGTCGTCCGGCAACTGGCCATCGCACTGCGCCCCGGCGGGCTGCTGGTCACAGGCATGGGACTGGACGCGGCACACCTGCCCCTGCCTGAACCACCGGTGACCCTAACGGAGTTCGACCACTGGTGCACAGAGGCCGGACTGACCCTCCGGCAGCGCTACGCCACATGGAGCGGCGATCTCTACCACCAGGACTGCGGCTATGCCGTCAGCGTGCACACCCGCACCACCACATGAGTCCGCGCCCTGTCCGCGACCGTCCCCCTCACGTAGCCATGCCCTGCTCGACCCACCTCACCAGGGCCGCGAGAGGGTCGGCCGGGATCGCGTCGGCGCCGCCGTAGCAGTGCCCCACGCTCGACGCCATGAAGAGCCGGGCGAACCGTTCGGTCCTCGCCTTGCCGCCCATGGCGTTCATGACCTGCTTGTAGTAGCCGATCGTGCCCTCGGGGCCGATCAATTCGTCCGCGGAACCGTGCCAGAGGATCAGCCTTCCGCCCGTGGCGCGAAGGCGGTCAGGTCGGCGTCGTTCGTGCCGACGACCTCGCCCGCGAGAACCGGCCCCGGCCCAGCCGTCTGTACCCCTACAAGCCTTACCTGGAACGGCGGTTCACCGCCGGCTGCACGAGCGTCACCCGGCTGCACTGCGAACTGCTCGACGAGAACGCCCCCGTCATCTATCAGATGGTCCGCGCCTTCATCGCCACCCTGCGTGCGACGCCGTCGCAGGCGCCGTCTCCGCCGACAGTGCGGCGGGTGACCGACTGGTTTACCCGCCATCCTGCGTCCCAGAGCGAGGAAGAACGCGCCGCGCTGTGTCTCCCTCGGCTGCCTCCGACTTTTCACCTTGACCTGCAGCCAGGGGGACTGCTGCAGGTCAAGATGTCACCCGGTCGTGCAGCAGACCCGAGTTCACGCCTGACCAGCGGAAACCTGCCGATCAAGTCCAGAAGGACAATGGCTACTCAGCTGTCGGCCACTAGTTTTTCTGCAGTGCGCGGGTGACACCCGCGACAACGGCGGTCGTCAGTACCCAGCCGAAGGCGATCAACAGGTAGGCCAGCCACTGGAGGCTGTCGTTCGGCCAATACCAGGCTGTGCGCTGGCCCAGGCCGCCGATGGGGATCAAGAGGTCGAGTGTGTAGACGAGGGGCTGGAACGGGGCGCCTTCGCCTCGTTGCGCCGGAGTGGGGGTCTGAGCGCTGAAGGACAGTGCGCCCAGCAAGGTCAGCGCGAGGAGCCAGACGCCGGCCAGCCAGGGGCGGTAGCCGTAGCCGACGGTCACGTCGAGCAGGTGCCCCCACGCGCGCGCGGTCCAGGGCAGGGTTTGACGCCGATGGCGCTGTTTGGCCAGGAGTACGCGGCGGGCTTCGTCGTCGTGACCGGCCTTCCGGTACCAGCCCGCCAACTGCTCATAGGGCTGGGGGTTGTACCCGGGGCAGCGTCGTATCCATGCCACGCGGTGTGGCACAGAGTTCCGCCGGCCCACCGCCGCCCGCCGCTCACCCGTCTTGTCCACCTTGATGGAGCCGTAGACGAACCCGTCCAGCTCCACCACGTCCGGCCAGCTCTGCTCGCTGTCGTGGAGGAAGGACACCTGCGCGCCCTGGAGGTCCACCGTGCCGGACGGCGGCCGGGCGAGGGTGAAGTCGAAGTCGACGGCCTGCATCAACAGGGCGACCAAGGACGGACCCTGGCCGTCGGGCGGTCCGTTCAGGATGGCTCCTTCGAAGGTCAGGGTGCCCGAGATTTGGGTGCCTTGCAGCCGTACGGTCCCGTTCACGGTGAACCCGTCGGAGAAGTCGAGTGTCGAGGCCACAGCGTTGTCCAGGACGAGCGACACTCCGTGTGGGCCGGGGGCCGTCAGGCGTGCGCCCTGCATGAACAGTCCGCCCGGCAACTGAGCACCCAGCAGCCGCACTTCACCTCGCGCGACGAACCCCCTGCAGAAGACGCCGCCTTCCATGACCAGGCCGCCAGCAGCCACCGCCCATCCTTCGGACGCTCTCATCTCGGCCCCGTTGAGGAGCAGGCCACCGGTCACCCGGGCGTCGCTCAGCGACAGGGCCGTACTCACGTGGTTGAAGGGCGAGGAAGCCAGGCTTTCCACAACGGAGCGCCGCAGGTCGAGGTTTCCCTCGACGCGAGCCGAATCGGCTTCGATGCCCGGCACCCGGCTGCCCGTGATCACGAGCGTCTGTAACGACGCTCCGAGAAGGTCCACCGACTCCGCGAACCAGCAGTCCTCAAGCCAGAGGGCATGAGCGATCTGCGTGCCGGCCAGGTTGAGATGCCCTGATATCCGCGCCCCGGCGAGCCTCAGGCACGCGACGGCGCCCGGTTGCGTGGTGTTCGCACCCAGGAGGAGTCCCACGATCACAGCGGCCCGAACCGTCCGTGCCGCGCCCCACCGCTCACCCTCGACGACCCGGTCGTCCCCAGGAATGCCCGTGCGCAGGTCCACGCGGCGTCCCTCGGGGAACGCGTCCCACAACTCACGCTCCGGTGAAGTCAACTCGTCATATGAGAGCACCCATACAGAGTAGTGATCTCCCTCCACGCTCGCCCTCGCCCTCGCCCTCGCCCTCGCGCACGGACGGGAGGGCGGTTGGGAGATGCCGCCACAGCAGAGGTGGGAATGCGGAGTCACTCCTGGCCGCTTCGGGCGGCGGCATGGGATCTGCCAACGGATACCCTGGACATCGTGAGCTGGCACGACGGCCGGCTCGCCCTCAAACGGCTCCTACGCCGCATCAACCGGCGCCCGGCGCCCGTGGAAGCCGAAGTCCCTTCCAGCGCCGCCCACTTCGTCGCATCCGACCTGATGCGCGCCCGTTGGGAGCACCCGCACGCATCGCGTTGCGTCGCGGACGATGGCCTTCACGGAACTCGCTGGGCCGACGAGCTCCACCTGCCGTTCGCCCTCCGTGCAGGGTCGCGTTGGCGGCTGCCTTGTCTCCCGGCGGGCGGTGGGTGCACCTTGCGGGCCCCACCGCTGCACTGCGCCTTTCCTTGGTCAGGCTGATTCGGGCGGTTCGCTGAAGCCCCAGGCGAAGGCATAGCGGTCCAGATGGGCAGTCGCACGTTTGGCCGCGTCAGGGTCTGTGGGGCGCGGGATGCGTATGTGGAAGCGGTTGTTCTCGAAGGTGCATTGCACGAGCGTGGGTTCCATGGGCGTACCTGCTGCGGCGAGCTCGGCCAGCACTGTGTGCTTCAGGGCGCGTATGCGCAGCGGGACCTTCGTCGGCTTGCCGACGTCCGTGAGGGGAAGTGAGTCGAGGATGACGATTTCCTTGGGGACGGCAGCCGCTTCGTGTATCAGGGAACGGGCGTGGTCCATGAGTTCGGCGGGCGTGACATACGCCTTGGGGGTGCAGGGTGACGTAGGCGACGGGTACCTCGCCAGCGTGCGGGTCGGGGCGCCCTACCGGTCCGGCGGCAGCGACGTCTGGATGCTCAAGGAGGGCGTCCTCGATGACAGCGGGGTCGATGTTGTGGCCCCCGCGGATGATGAGGTCCTTGGCCCGCCCGGTGAGGTGAATGAAGCCGTCAGGGTCGATGCGGGCCAGGTCACCGGTGTTGAGCCATCCATCCCTGACAGTGCCCAGGGTGTCGAGGACGGGTGCGTCGGCTTCGCGGGCGGTGACGTATCCGGCGAAGACCGTGGGGCCCTTCACCGCCAGAATGCCTGTCTGGCCCGGAGGGAGGCTGTGCCACGTTCCGTCGTCATCGATGCGGATGGTCCTGACCTGCTGGTAGGGCAGGCGTTGTCCGACGGATCCGGGGCGGTGGTCCGGGCCCAGGAAGCCGCGGGCGCTCGCGCAGGTCGCTTCGGTCAGCCCGTAGCCCTCGCACAGTTCCACGCCGGTGTGGTCGCAGAAGGCGGTGCGCACGCCCGGAGGGAGAGCGGAGGCACCCACGACGGCGAATCTCAGGGAGCTGATGTCGGCGTCCACGGGGCACTGGGCCAGAACGGAGTAGACGGTGGGTACTGCTGAGAGTGTCGAGATGCTGAAGTGCTCGATGATCTTCCAGATATGGAAGTAGAGCTCGGGTTCCCGGTAGCCCAGAGGGCCGGCCCACACGACGTGCTGCCCGCGCAACAGCGGGGCAAGGAGGGTTACGACCAGGGCGTTGACGTGGAATAGGGGGAGGGCGGCGAAGATGACCGCGTCCTGGTCAAGGAGGGCGTTCGCAGCTATTGACCAGGCGTCGATGACTTCGTTGGCTTGGGTGTGTGCGGCCAGCTTGGGTGCACCGGTGGTCCCGCCGGTGTGGAAGAGCGAGGCAAGATCGCCCGCCTTGGGAAGCTCAGCCGGGGGCAGCGGGGGAGTCTGTGCTGCGGCGTCCTCGAGGTATGCGATGTGGCGACCGGGCAGGGGTTCCAGTGCCGGTCCGCGCCCGGTAGATGCGGTGGGTCGCAGGGCGAACAGAGCAGTCACGTCCAGGCGCGTGGCAATCTCACGTGCACCGGCCCAGATGTCTTCGTCCAGTTCCGGCCCTGCCGCCACCAGTATGCGCGCGCCGCCCAGTTGAAGCAGCCGGACGATCTGGTCGGCGGGGAGGGCCGGATTGACGGGCGCTGCGATCCCCGCGGTCTGCGCGGCGAGCACGACAGCCGGTAGGAGTGCGGTGTTGGGCGAAAGGATGCCGATCGCATCAGCCCGGTTTGCTCCATGAGCCGTGAAGACGTGTGCCAGGCGGTGGACGTCGTCACGCAGCTCGGCGAACGTCCGGCGTTCCCCATGTCGCCAGCGGTCCGCGCTGGGCAGGACAGTCAGCGCGGGTCGGTCGGGCCACCGCTCGGCCGCGCGTTCCAGGACCTCGTACGTCGAGGAAGGCAGGCCGCGTTCGTTCAGGGGTACGGACTCGATGCGAGGGAGATCCGCGGGGCCCTCGTAACGGGGCCAGAGGTGTGCACTGTCGGTGCTCACGATCGCTCACCAGCTTTGGCCGTGCCTGCTGCATGCTTGCCCGATCTTGCACCTGCACAGTGGCTACGGCACACCACAGCGTTTCCATGCCGAACATGAGCAGGGGTCCTGCCGCCTGCGGCAGGGGCCCTTTCCTGTGTTCGCGCGGCCGAAGCCAGGCAGGTCGCTGCCGTCGGGCCGGAGTGCTGCGCTTTGTCCCGGTACTCGGCCATCCACTGAGCTTTCGCGGGTACGGCTCGATCGATGTCGAGGTCAGGGCCCGTCGTCGGGAGGTTGCGGTGAGGCAGAGCGCCGGGGCGCTGTGTCTTCCTTTGATCGGTTTCGGGTTTGGTGGGTGTACTCATGGCGGCTCCTCATCCATACCCGGGAAGAAGTGCGAACCCAGGTAGGCCTGTCCTCGATCTGTACGTCAACTGGTTGCGGAAGTTCCTGCGCCGACGGGTTGGCGCGATGCTTGCTGGGCCGCGGCGCGTTGCGGCTGCGGTAGCGACAGGTACTCGCGAACTTTCGCGGGGCACTGGGCCGTTGATCGGTGCGAACACAGCGCAGGGGGCCGTCCTGCCCCAAGGTGCTCGTTTCCGGCCGGAGTTGCCTCGACGGTTATCCGGCTCAGCGGGTTTCGCGGTGCGGGGTCAGGAGGTGGCGTGGAGATCGTGAGCGAACCAGCGGCTGGTGAGGTCGATGGTCTCCTGCAGGTGATCGGTGAAGAGCTCGAAGTGTGTCTGCGGGATCTCGACGATCTCCAGCCGTTCGATCTGGCTGAGGGCGAGGCGGGCGGCGGATGCCGGGGTGATGGCGTCGTCCGTCGCGAGGACGGCGTGGACAGGGCAGGTGATGGCGCCGAGGTTGCCTGTCGGGTGGTAGTTCGCGAGGTTCCACAGCGAGGCGAGGGTGACCTCGTTGCGGAAGGTGGGGGCGTCGGCGGTCATCCGTTCCATCCACTCCCAGGCGCCGTCACTGGTCATCGCGGCAATGTCACCAGGCTTGCCGGTACTGGCGATCATGGCGGGCTGCTCTCCGGCTGCCTGGCGTCGGGCAGCGTCCGCGAACATGTCGAGCACGCCGGGGTCCAAGGTGGAGGTGTCCAGGCCGGTGAAGGGGACGAGGACGACGGCTGAGCTCACGCGGGTGTCGGTGGCCGCCAGGGCCAGAGCGTGCCCACCGGACATGCTGGTGCCGAAGACCCCGAGCCGGCTGGTGTCGATGTCGCTGCGGGCGGTGAGGTAGTCGAGGGCGTGGCGGTAGGAACGCTGTTGGGCGTCCAGGTCCATGTGCTGGCGGGGTTCACCCTCACTACTGCCGAAGCTGGCGTAGTCGTAGGCCAGGACGGCGATGCCGGCTTTGTTCAGTGCGGCTGCGTAGGGAGGCATGAGCATTTCCTTGACCCCGCCGAACCCGGCGGCCATCACCACCGCCGGCACGGGGGTGGTGATGCCATCAGGCAGGTAGAGGTCTCCTGCCAGCTGCTGGCCGTCGGAGGGAAAGGTAATGGACGTCGAAGCCATCACGTGCTCCTGGTGCGAGGGCGGGCGCATGTGCCCGCCGGCCGATCCGTGGACGCGCCCACCGTAACCGAATCTGAGTTCAGATTCAGTAAAGTGGTGGGGTGACTATGAAGGAGCGAGGACGTCAGATGGCACAGGCCGACCAGCGCGAGCCGCGGCAGGAACGCAGCCGCGTCACGCAACGCAAGATCCTGGATGCGGCCGGGCAGGCGCTGAGTGAATCCGGGTGGGAGGGGATGGTGATCTCAAAGGTCGCGGCAGCGGCCGGCGTGTCCGTCGGGTCGGTCTACGAACGCTTCCAGGACAAGGGCGGCTTGGTGCGCGCGGTCCAGCGGGACATGCTGGACGCCGTGGACGCGGACCTGCGTGAGGCTTTCGCCCGCCTGGAACGTGCCGAGCAGACCCCGGTGAGGGACCTGATCGCCGAGGCCGTGGCTGCGCTGGCAGAGCAGTTGACCCGGCACAGGGCGGTCATGGGACCGCTGGTTCTGCGCGCTGCCACGGACCCTTCGTTGCGCGAACGCGGCAACGCGACCAGTGCACTGGCTGAGAAGTTGTTCACCTCGCTGCTGGTGGCCCGGGCCGACGAACTCTGCTGCCCTGCCCCGGCGACTGCGGTTCCTGTGATCTTCCGGTCGGTGTTCAGTACCGCCATGTGGCAAGTGATGTTCGGTGCCGACACCGGCTTGCGGCACGCGATCAGCGAGGAACAACTCCTGCTGGAGCTGATCAGGATGTGCCAGCTGTACCTGCTGAGTCCTGACGAGGCGGCTTCTGAGGCCGACAGGTAGGACGTTGGCCACCACCCGAACGCCAACACCGGAAGCGATCGCGACAGGTCGAGCCCTCTCCGGTGTCCTGGGTGCGAGACGCCTACTGTCGCACCCAGGACATGGATCAGCGGCGGCGACGCAGACGCTTGTCGGCGAGGGCCGGGATGGTGGCGTCGAAGTTGTCGGCAGGGTTGATGTCCGTGCCGGGTTCCACAATCTCGTCGATGCGGTCCAGCACGTCGTCGTCGAGCACGACGCTGGCACCGGCGAGCAGGTCGTCAAGCTGTTCGGGGGTGCGTGCGCCGATCAGCACGGTACTGACCGCAGGGTGCGACCGGACGAAGCCCAGCGCCAGGTGGGTCATGGGCACGCCCATACCGTCGGCGAGCTCACGCAGCTGGCCCGCTGCACGCACCTTGGTCTGATTAGCCGGGCTGGAGAGGTCGAAGGCGTGCGTCTCCATCTGCGCACGCTGCCCGCCCGTCGGATCGGTGCGGCCTGCCAGCCAGCCGCTGGCCAGCGGTGCGTAAGTGAGCGCGCCCATCCCGAACGACTGCAGGGTGGGGAACACGTGCGTCTCCGGCCGGCGGTTGAAGATCGAGTAACGGGGCTGCTCGCTGATGAAACGCCGACTGGCGCTGCGCTCGGCAGCCCATTGGGCCGAAACGATCAGCTCGGCCGGAAAGGTGGACGATCCGATGGCGCGAACCTTGCCCTCCCGCACCAGGTCCGTCAGGACGCCGAGAGTCTCCTCCAGGTCCGTCCGGTAGTCGGGCCGGTGCATCTGATAGAGGTCGATGTAGTCGGTGCCCAGCCGCCGCAGACTGTCCTCCACAGCACGCCTGACCCAGCGCACCGAGCCGCCGCTCTCGTTCGGGTCCTCTCCCATCGGCAGGCCGAACTTGGTTGCCAGGACGACTTCTTCACGCCGTCCCGCGATGGCCAGACCTACGACCCGCTCCGACTCGCCTTTGCTGTAAACGTCCGCGGTGTCGATCAGGTTGACCCCGGCGTCCAGCGCCCGGTGGACCATGGCCACCGCCTGTTCGTCGGTCGGGCCTCCGGGAAAGCCGAAGTTCATCGCCCCGAATGCGATGGCGCTCACCACGATGCCCGATGCCCCCAGCGTGCGCTGATCCATGATCACTCCAAATGTCGCGGATGCATTTCTCCTATCGAGAGGAACACGGCAGCTTTCCCTGGCGGAACACACACCTGTGACCCGCTACGACCTGAGGGGGGACAAACAGACCCCCCTCAGAAGCTCACGGAAATCGTTAGTCTGGATTGCATGAACGAACCTGCCGCTGACGGCCTGGGTGCATTCCTACGCACCCGCCGCGCCCGCATTTCGCCGCAGGATGCCGGGCTGCCACCGTCGATGGGTATCCGCCGGGTACCGGGGCTGCGCCGCGAAGAAGTGGCCCTGCTCGCCGGTGTCAGCGCCGAGTACTACGAGCGGCTGGAACGTGGCCGCAGGAAGACCGCGTCGGCATCAGTGCTCGATGCCATCGCCCGGGTACTGCAGCTGAACGCCGCTGAGCGGGACCACCTCCACGCACTGGCCAGCCCGCCCAGCTCCAAACAGCCGCGCACAGCCCCCGTGCGCCTGCGCCCTGGGCTCCGCCGCGCTCTGGACGCCGTTACCGACGTTCCGGCGCTCGTTCTCGGACCCCGCTACGACCTCATCGCCATCAACAACCTCGGGGCAGCGTTCTACACCGGACTGGATCTCCTGCCCGCGGGACAGCGGAACATCCTCCGCTACCTGTTCACGGTCGAGGCAGCCCGCGAACTGTATGACGACTGGGCAGGTACCGCCCGCACGGTAGTCGCCGAACTGCGCCGGTACGCCGGCACCCACCCCCATGATCCGAAACTCGCCGACCTCGTGGGCGAGCTGGCCGTGCGTGACCATGACTTCCGCCGCTGGTGGGCCGACCACGACGTGTACCGGCGCGAGTACGGAAGCAAGAGGTACCACCACCCCCTGGTCGGCGACCTGGAACTCGGCTACGAGGCCATGACACCGGTCGGCGAGCCCGACCTGACATTCGGGACGCACACCGTCGAGGCTCACTCACCGTCCGCCGAGGCCCTAGCGCTCCTGGCGAGCTGGTCGGCCACATCCAAAGCCGGCAGCACCGCGAAGCCGGCATCTGCAGATACCGCGATCGCGGACCCCGAGGGGACAGCGTAGCCACTGGTCGCCGCTCGCCGTCGTAATGGCCCCGAAAACTTGAACCGCAAATGGTCAGGCGGCCGACGCGGCTCCGCTGAAATTTGCGCTTCGACCTGATCAAAATACCGGCGCGCGCGGACCAGAATTTCTTTCCATTTCGATAGGCACTTCAAACCACTCGCTCAACTAGCACAACCGAACTCCGAACACGTAAAAACGCGAAAGGACCCGCCATGTCTCATCACCTCGACACTCCGCTGGCGGCACAGAACGGCCAGCTGTTCATCGACGACCTGTATGTCTTCCCCGGTGAGGACAGCACGGTTTTCGTCATGGACGTGAACTCCAACATCACCGGGGTGTACGCCGAGCCCGGCTTCCACCACGAAGCGCGCTACGAGATCAAAGTGAACTTCGACGGCGCTGACCAGGAGACGCTGACCTTCCGGTTCTCCTTCGGCGAGCCCGACGCGGGTGGCCGGCAGGCGCTGCGTCTGCACTCTCTGATAGACGCGGATGCCCAGGGTGACGCCGCCGAAGGCGAGCTGGTACTGGAGGGCTACACCGGCGAGACGGCCGAAGCGGCTGGCATCCGTGCCTGGGCCGGCCGTATCCAGGAAGCCTTCTACATCGACCTTTCCCTGCTTGGCGCCGTCAACGGCGCCGTAGGAAAGGGAACTGCGGTGGATTTGTCGTCCTGGGACCCTCGGAGCGCACAGAACACCTTCGCCGGTACGACGGTGGAGGCGATCGTCCTCGAAGTCCCCCACACTCACGACCGGTTGCGGCCCGGAGCCCGCACCGGAGTGTGGTGCGCCACGAAGCTGGCCACCGATGCGGGCGGCTGGCGGCAGATCAACCGGGGCGGCTACCCGATGATGTGGCCGATCTTCTGGCCCGACGACACCGACTTCTCCAACCCCGCCAACACCCGCCACCCGTCAGAGGACGTCGCCGCCGACGGCCGGGCCATCGCCGATCAGATCGCCGCCGTGGTCGCGGCCACCGGCACCTCGGCCGACCCCGCAGGTTACGGGCAGGCCGTCGCCGCACAACTCCTCCCGGACGTCCTGCCCTATGAGGTCGGCACCCCCGCCTCCTTCGGCTTCGCAGCCCGCAACGGCCGCACCCGCGCGGACAATGCACCCGAGGTGATGATGTCGCTGGTGACCAACATGCCGGTGCCCAGCGGCCTTTCCCCGGCCACCACAAAGGCCCAGCAGAACGACCACTTCCCGTACGTCGTCGCCCAGTGACCGGCGCCCACGCCGTCGAAGCTGAGCAGACCCAGCGACGCGGAACCAGCTGAAAGCCAACGTGGATCTCGGGACATCGCCTGGCCGCAACGGCGGCCCGGTTCTTCACTGCAAGGAGCTGTTCAATGAGTGTGTGGTTCGTGACGGGCTCGTCCCGCGGCTTGGGGGCGGAGATTGTCCGCGCTGCTCTGAAGGAGGGACATCGAGTCGTCGCCACTGCCCGCAGTGCGGACGCGGTGCTCAGCCAGTTCCCGGGCGCCGGCGACCAACTGCTGGCCTTGCCGCTCGACGTCACAGATCCCGCGGGGATCGAGACGGCGGTTGCAGCGGCCGTGGGCCAGTTCGGCCGCATTGACGTGGTGGTCAACAACGCGGGCCGAGGGCTGCTGTGCGCGGTGGAAGAAGCCGACGACGCCGCTGTCCGCGCGGTGTACGAGACCAACGTCTTCGGACTGCTGGCAGTCCAGCGCGCGGTCCTGCCCATCCTGCGCAAGCAGCGCTCCGGGCACATCATCAACATGAGTTCGATCGCAGCCTTCGGCGGCCTGGCCGGCTGGGGCATCTACGCCTCGACCAAATATGCCGTCGAAGGCTTCAGTGAGGCCCTCCACGCCGAACTCGCACCGCTCGGCGTCCACGTGACCCTCGTGGAACCCGGGTACTTCCGCACAGACTTCCTCGAGCCGAGCAGCCTACACACCGTCGATGAGCCGATTGACGACTATGCAGACACCTCCGGTGCGATGCGCCAGGCGGTTCCCAGCATCAACAGGAACCAGCAGGGCGACCCGGCCAAGGGCGCCCAGGTGATCGTCGACATGGCCGCCAGTGCGGAGCCGCCGCTGCGCCTGCAACTGGGCTCCGACACGCTCCAAGCGGCGGAGGCCAAGCTGGATGGCGTCCGTAAGGAGATGGACGCCTGGCGTCACATCGCGGTCACCAGCGACTTCAGCTGAGCCGTCGGCTGCCGTCCGGAACGTCGCGCCGACAGCACAACCGGTGCGCACGTCGCCCGCCGCCACGGGCCTCGCGCCAGTGCATGGCCTGCGCCCCACCGGGCCTGAAATGGATCTTTGCGCCTGCCGACACGGTGGCGGAGCGTGAAGACTTCGGACGGCATAGCCGGCACCGGCCTCGTTCGATCCCGGGCTAGGAGCTGATCCGGCGGCTCCGTTCATCAGTGAGGCGCAGCTGCAGACCTTCCGCGGTTGAGCCGGTCAAGCGTTCGCTGGGCCGCGGAAGGTCTTCTCTCGGCATGGTCGCTTTGGTGGGGTTTCCACCGGTATCCGTGTCAGGCGGTTGTGTCGGGCGACGGAAGCGGCCCCCATTCCTTGGGGGACGAGAGGATGAAGGACGTCGCCGGCTTGCCGAGTTCGTTCAGCGTGTCAATGAGCGGCTCAAGGGCGCCGACCTCATGGGCGACGATGCGCAGGATGTGGTCGTCGGTGCCGGTGACGCGGTGGTCTTCAAGGATCTGCGGAGTCGCTCGGGCAGTGTGCGCCACCTGGTGGGACTGGCGGATACCCGTGGTGGACAACACGATGAAAGCTTGCACCGGCCAGCCCGCCTTGGCCGGATCGACGCGGGCGCTGTATCCGGTGATCACCTGGAGGCTCTCCAGGCGCCGTACCCGGGTCGCCACAGCGGGCGGGCTCAGACCGACCCGGCGCGCGAGCTCGCGGTAACCGAAGCGAGCGTCCTCCTGCAGCAGGTCCAGGAGCTGCCAGTCGATGGAGTCGAGGGATGCCATGCCCTCAATCGCACCCGAAAACTTAACAAACGGCAAGCCAACCACCGATCGAGCCGCACAAAGTGCATTCCGGCATCGCGGCAGGCATACGTACGGTCTCAGTGTCCGCTTGGACTTGCCGTCCTTCGTATGTATCCGTGGAGTCTGCCGATGAGTCGCCGTGGCCTGCTGTTGTTCCTCACCGTGGCCTTTCTGTGGGGGGTCCCCTACCTCTTGATCAGCGTGGCCCTGGAGGGCCTGGGGCCCGTGAGTGTGGTGGCCGGACGCGTCACCCTGGGAGCCGCGGTCTTGCTGCCGCTGGCGTGGCGCCGCGGCCTCCCGCAGCTCCTGCGCGAGCACTGGCGCCCGCTGCTGCTCCTGGCCGGGGTGGAGGTCATGGCGCCCTTCACGCTGATCGCCGTAGGAGAGCGCACGGTTCCCTCCGGCCTCACGGGGGTGCTCATCGCCACAGAGCCGCTGTTCATCCTGGCGCTCAACCTGTTCTGGGGCCAGCGAGAGCGACTGGCGCGCGGTGCGTTTGCTGGAGTCGCCCTGGGATTCATCGGCGTGGTCGTCCTGCTCGGGGTCAAGGGTGTGGGTGGAGGTGCCGTGCTCGTGCTGGCCGCCGCGGCCTTCTACGCGGTGGGCGCGCTGCTGATGCACCGACAGTTCCCCACCATGCCCCCTCTGACCGTCACCGCAGGCATGCTGACCCTGGCCGCCGGTCCGCTCATTGTCGCCGGCGCGGCCCTCGAACCGGCACCGCAGATCAGCGCCCGGGTCCTGCTGGCCGTAGCTGCGCTCGGCGTCGCCTGCACCGCAGGCGGCTTCACCTGCTTCTTCGCCCTGGTCCGCGCCGAAGGCCCAGCACGCGCATCCTTCATCACCTACCTCGCCCCCGTTGTGGCCGTCGTGGCAGGTGTAGCCGTGCTTGCCGAACCCGTCACCTCGCACATGGTGGCCGGGACTGTGCTGATTCTTGCGGGTGCTGCCGTGGCCGCCCGGCGGCCGACCAGGACAGAGCCTTCCTCGCCCTCGAATGCGGAAAGCAGCCGTTCCGATGTGCAGGATGCATCAGTTGTGACAACCGGTAAGTCAGGCGTGGGAAATGAAGCAGGACAAGCCTGAACACGACATCTCCTCGAAAGGGACCTCAGCCCGTACATCAAACTGGATGAGATGCCTGGAGAACCGTGGAGAATTCGCCCTGCGATCACTGTTTGGTGAATCCCCATACATCCTCATCTGGCTTGAAGTGCGCAACTCCCTTACTTGCCGGCCATCCCTGCCTGTACCCGCAAAAGCATGCCTTGCCTTTTCGGTCCCGTGGCCGAACAGCCTGGGCGCCGACGGCCCTGCGACGGGTCACGACGCCCGGGTTGTCGACGCCCTCGACGGCACGCGCAGGCCGACCTCCGCGGCAATGCGATGAGCACGACAGCCGGAAGACATCGCAGATCACACGCCCTCGCCGCGGAATCACATCTCAGCAGTCGTCCTGCCGCACACCCCGGGGCGAGCGGCCGGCGATCACGCGCGCCACCCCTCTTAGGGCGTGACACAGGACACACACATGGGCGACAACGCCGCCTTCTTCGGCTGCGTATCCCCTAGCGCAATCAAGCAAGGCCAGATCGGAGGATGCCGGATGAACACATGGCATGCCGGAATCGGCAGGTGCTCGTAGTGGGCGTCCGGACATGGCGCGTCTGGCGGAAAGAAACTGAAGACGCGTCATTGAATAGTGAAGCCGGGGTACGAGCCGCCTATTGCGAGTATGGCAGTGAGCTGTTGGGCTTCGCTCATAACCAGCTCGGTGACCCGCAACTGGCGGAAGAAGTCGTGCAGGAGGTATTCCTGCGGGCCTGGCGTGCTTCGGATTCCTTCGACGGCAAGCGGGGCAGTCTGCGGACCTGGCTGTACTCCATAGCCCGCAACGCGATCGTGGACGCACACCGGCGTCGGGAAGCCCGGCCCCCCATGGCTCATGCAGACCAGGCAGAGCAGGTCACGACAGCGCGGGAGGTCGATCCGTATGACCAGCTGCTCGCGCGCATAGAGCTGCGCGAAGCCCTGGGCAGACTCAGCCCGGACCATCGGGAAGTGATCATCCAGGTGTACTTCCTGGGCAGGACCTGCGCTGACGTGGCCGACGAGCTGGGCCTTGCGGCTTCCAGCGCCCGTAGCCGTCTCTACCACGGCATTCGGGCACTGCGCGGCATTCTCGACGAGAACGGATGGCTGGCACCATGAACGACGTCTGCGGTGCGATCCGCGAGGAAGCCACCGAACTCTTCCTGTTGGACAAGCCGTTGCCTGCCCCTCTCACCCGCCATGTGGCGTCGTGCCGAGGATGCTCCGAGGAATTGGAAGGCGTGCTCAGGGTCATGCGGACCTTCGAGCGTGCAGACTCCCTCCACGTCGCATCCGCCTTCGGTGCAGGCCAGGCAGTCCCTGTAGCGCTGAAGCGGAAGTGGGGACGCATTCGCCGTCGAGCAGCAGCCGGAATCGCATCCCTGGTGCTTGCAGCGTGCGCAGCCTTCGTGGCGGTCGTGGTGACCTCGGGCGATACCACCCGCACGTCCGTCGCCTCAGTTCATGTCGCCCAGGACGGAGAAATGATCGCGCACGCCTGGGGCACCGAAATCCCAGTGTCGCTGTCCGGGCTGCAGGACGGCGACACCTACCGGCTGATGACAGGCAACGCCCGTGGCGAAAGGGTCCAGGCCGGAAGCGTCCAGGCGAGCGGTCAAAGCCGCGGCCCCGTACGCGTCAGGCTCACCTCTGCCATGAACAAGGACACCATCACCACGCTCTACGTCCAGGACGCGGACGGGCGCTTCATCGCCCAAACCCCGGTGGGACCCCACCGCAGTTCCTGACACGGGCCGACTACCGCCCTGCCCTCGACCACCCGAATCAAGGCCAGCAGCGTGCCTGGCCCCCTTCAACGCACCCCAAGAGTGCGCCTTATGTGGAGGTTTGTTAGTGATTTCCATCAAAAGGACTGCGCGAGCAGCCGCAGTACTGACTGGCGTCGGTGCCGCAGCCCTCGGAGCGGTGAGTATCGCCCAGGCCGACACTCCCGCCTCTCCCAGTCGGCACAAGGCAGTCAAGACCGCTGCCGGCGACGGCACATCGGTGTCCCTGCCGGTATCAGGACGCGACCGCGTCTACACCGCAGACCAGACCTCCAATACGGTCACGGTCATCGACCCGTCCACCAACAAGACACTCGGCACCATCGCCCTCGGCGCGCAGCGGCTGGGGGCCACCCTCAGCCCCCAGTACACCGACAACGTCGGCGTTCACGGTCTGGCCTTCTCCCGCGACAACACCCGCCTCGGCGTCGTAAGCGTCACGAGCAACACCGTCGACATCATCGACACCGCCACCAACAAGGTGATCAGCGAAACCGACGTCGGGCGCGCCTCGCACGAGGGCACCTTCACCGCGGACGGCAAGCAGTTCTGGGTCGCCGACCGCGGCCGGGACACCGTCACCGTCGTCGACGCGGTCCACGGCGGTGTGGTCACCAACATCAAGGTCGGCGAAGGACCCTCCAAGGTCGTTCTCAGCCCAGACGGCAAGACCGCCTACGTCAACCACATCAGCGCGCCTGAGATCACCGCGGTCGATGTGCGCACCCACAAGGTCAGCTACACCATCAAGGGCCTTGGTGACACGTTCTCCTCCGACGAGGCGATCTCGCCCGACGGCAAGGAGTTGTGGGCTGCGCACAAGCGCGTCGGCATGACCAGCGTCATCGATCTCGAGCACCGCAAGGTCGCGGCCGTGCTGAAGACCGGCCCGGACACCAACCACCCCAACTTCGCCAACACGAAGAACGGTTCCTTCGCGTACCTGACCGTGGGCGGCCTCGACCAGACCCTGGTCTACCGGCGCAACCCCGGCGGCACACCTGAGCTGGTGACCCGCATCCATGACACGGGGCATGCACCGCACGGCCTGTGGCCCAGCGGGGACGGCACCCGCATGTACGTGGGCATGGAGAAGTCCGACGCCGTCGACGTCATCGATACCGCCACCAACAAGGTCATCGACACCGTCGGCGTCGGTCAGGAGCCGCAGGCCCTGGTGTATGTGCCCAACGCGGCGCCCACCGGGTCAGCTGCCAACCTGGGCCGCCAAGGCCTCGGCGACGCACCCCGCAACGTCTCCACCATCCTGCCCGACGGAACACCGGGTGAGACCATGCGCCCCGACGACAAAGGTCGGCAGTTGGAGGCCACCGTCAGGCCGGTGAGCGGACTCGACATGATCCAGCTTCAAGCCCGCGGCCTTCAGCCGACCACCACGTACCGAGCCTTCGCTGTCCAGACGGACGGCAGCAAGATTCCTCTGCTGTCGTTCACCACGGACTCCGGAGGGAACGCCCCCCAGGTTCTGGCCTTCGCCGACTTCACCGGGGTGAGCGTATCCCTTACCTCCGAGGGCAAGGCCTCGGCCCAGACGCTGGCGCGGATGTCCTCCGCGGTTGCATCCATGCACCCCGGGTCGGACAGCACCGTCGAGGCTGCCGACCTCCTGTACTGCGACTGCTGCTGAAAGGCTCACGCCACCATGACACGCCTACCCCGCATCCGCTCCAGCCGGCGCGCACACCGGATTGCGGCGGTGCTGGGAACCGCCGCAGGAGCTCTGTTCCTTCTGACGGGACCGGCCTCGGCACACGTGCGAGTCTTTGCCGACGGAGCCAAGCAGGGAAGCCCTGCCACACTCCGGTTCCGGGTCCCCTCGGAAAAGGCAGACGCCACGACCGTGCGTATCGACGTCACCCTTCCCAAGGGCGTCATGTCCACCGCGATTCCCCCGGCTTCAGGCTGGAAGCAGAAGGAGACGTCGTCTCCTGAAGGCGCCACCCAGATCATGTGGACGGCCACGGCAGGCCATGAGCTCAAGCCGGACGCACACCGCTATTTCGACGTCCAGGTGGGGCCGCTCCCGAAGAAGGCGAGTATCGCCTTCGACGTGACCCAGACCTACTCGGACGGAACGGTCGTGAACTGGAACGAGCCGCAGTCAGGCACCAAGGAGCCGGAGTTTCCTGCGCCCGTACTGGTCCTTGACGCCGCCTCAGCCAAGGCCCAGTTGGCCCGTCAGGAAGCAGCTGCGCAGCAAACGCCCACCACCACGGCGACTCCCACTTCAGCGGCTGTCGCCGACGAACAAGGTGCGGGCGGGGTGTCATTGCTCCCGTGGACTGTCGCCGGCGCCGCCATTGTGGGTGCAGGCACGGTGGTCGTCCTGCGCCGCGGAACCCCCAAACGCCCGTGAGGGCAACAGAGGTGAGGAACTGACCGTGTCATGAGCGGAGAGGCAGAGGCGATCAGCCTCGCCTCTCCGCTGCATAGGCGCTGATCCCCTACCGGTCCTCACCGGCCGAAGGCTGCAGGTACAGCAGCGAACGTAAGGAATGCACCATGCCCCTATGGTCGGTAACCTTCCGAACCACTTCCTCAACGGCGGAGCCCTCCATCCACGGAACACAAACCTGGGTCCTGGACGCTGCCAGCCACCGTGACGCCCTCCTCATCGCAGCTGCCCGCACAGAGTCAGACTCCGCGCGCCGCCACCGCCGCAACGCCGCGGTCGACACGAACACCGGCCACGCGGTTCTTTGGTGTCCGCCGCTCTTCCTTGTGGATCGACCATGAACCGGGCCCCATGATCGTCCCGTGACGATCATGGTGTCAGCTGGGAACAGAGCCCCGCATCTGGTATCCGATGCGGTTCCTGGCCCGGGGATCTTCGCCTTTCCAGCATGTGACGCAGCGCGCCAGTGCCGGCGGGAACCCCGTCGAGGATCCCGCCTTAGCTAGCGGGGGCACGGGGTCAGAGTCGTCCTGGATAGTCCCGTTCGCCGTGCAGAGCCCGCGTTGAATCTCGGAGTCCGAGACCGCCCGGAACCGTCGGCAGGCGCCGCCGTGCCCGACGTCGAAGCAGTCGTCATCCACGCATACGGCGGTCACGGCTGACCTCCAGGGTGAGGAGAAACGGCCCGGCCCCACAACCAGCGGCGCGATCAGCAGGTTAGCCCGGGGTTCAGTCGCCCGGCTTCGGAGCCTTGGCAATCACCTGCCGCGCCTGCTCGAAGAACTCCTCTCGGAGGCGCGCCACCGCCGAGATCCCTTGCATGAACTCCGCCTGCTTGGCCTGCACCCCGATAGTGACAGGGTTGCTGATTCCCCAGAAGGCGATGGTCTGCGCGAGCTCGTTGAGCTTCTCGTCTGCTTTCGAGGCAGCGAGGGAGGCACCTGTCGGCCCGAGTAGCTTGACGGCTTCGACAGCACGGTGTGCTGGCTCCATCGCCTCCCCGATTGCGGTATTGAAGAACGCGTTGCGTTCCTCGTCGAATCGTGTCTCGTCGCAGCTGGCCGGAATGATGTGCCGCGGCAGATGGAGCACCACGTCCATGATGCCCATGCTGGCTGCGTCATGTGCAGCAAGGTAGGCGACGTACGCCTCTCGACGTTCGCCACGCAGCCACTGCTCGTGCTCCACCTGCGCTTGATCGGTCGTCTGCTTACGGCCGACGTAGATGCCCACGAGGGCGCCGCCGACACCGAACACACCGGCGGCCACCGCCGCCACAACCGCCCCCCACGCCTCATTCATGCCGGCATCCTGACGGTGCGGGCGCCTCCTCCGCCAGCCCGACGATCCTTCAGTCGACCGATACGGCTACGGCGACCACGTACCTCGCACGCCAGCCGCGACGGTCCTGTGCGACCCAAGACCTCGGCGCGGCGGGCCTGCCACACGCGTGCGGTCGCGTACCAGCTGGTGACCTCCTCCAACGTTGCCCACACGGTCCGATCGTCGTCGCCGGGGCGACTGCAGCCGCTGTCTGACCGAGGACGGCCGTTCGGGACCAGGAGCTGCCAGCGAATCCGGCGCCCTACGTCCTCACCGCTCGCCAGAACGGCCGCCGGGGGGAAGTGCGCCAGGGCCACGACGCTTGCGGGGGGCCGGGGTGGGTCTGCTCCTGGCGCTCGCCGCATCCGTCCGCAGCCAAACGCTTCATTCAGAGCCATCGGCACCTGGGTAGGGTCGCCGCAGTTCGCTGAGTTTGCCCGCGCGTCGGCAGCTCCGACGTCCCGACATGAGCTGTCGAACCCGCTCCACCAGGGGGAGCGGGTGTCGCAGTCTGCTTGCGGGTCTGCTCGGGCAGAGCCGTGCTCTGATCGGTGCTCAGCAACATGCCCGGGTCGTATTCGAAGGCCTCATAGGCGGCGCCGAGCGGAAATGCTCGGTACGCGGAAGGGTGACTTCCACCAGCCGGCCCTCCTGGCGTTCTGTGGACCGAGGCAGTCGTCGTCCTGGTCGCCAGGTAGACCTTGCTGAACAGCGGCTGATCTTGCCCGTATCCGCCCGACGATCAGTTTGTGGACAAGCCACTGCTCGTCAACACAAACTGGCCTCAGCATCCAGTCGATTCCGCAAGCGGCCGACCACTCCATTGATGAGATGTACGACTTCTGCCGGCGTGCTCGCTTGTCCGTATATGTAGAAGTCTGGGCGGACAAGGATCGCTTGGGCGTTCGAAGTGTCGAGCCAGTGGTCGTACGTGCCGTCGAAGTCGACGTAGGAGTCCGGGGATTCCACGTGGGCTCGGGAGGTGTAGACCACGTTGATTGTCAGAAATCTGGACACCGCATCGCAGATGCGGCGGGCGTTCTCGGCGAGAAGGCGATCACCACAGAACAACGTCCACCCCGGTCCAGTGACGTCGTCGAGCCGCTTGATCTGGCCCTCGTGGACGATGAGGCCCTGCACTCCGAGCTGACCGCTGGCGCTGGACGCGCCATTGTCTTCGTTGAGGAAGCCCGCCTTCAAGGCTGGCATCGGGGGCATGGGCGGCAGTCCGCTCCGGCGGATTTCGGCGTCCCGCGCGGCCGCCTTCTCCGGGTCGGTTTCGCAGAGGATGGCGCCCAATGCGATCGCGCTCCGGGTGATCTCTTCGACGTGGCCGCGTCGTTCTTGTGTATAGGTCTGCAGAAGGTCCTCCGAGGCGGTGCCCTTGAGGATCAGGTCCAGCTTCCAGGCGAGGTTGGCCGCATCGCGGATTCCCGAGCACATCCCTTGCCCCAGGAAGGGTGGCATCAGGTGCGCGGCGTCACCAGCGAGGATCGCGCGACCGCGTGTGAAGTCGTGGGCGACGAGAGAGTTGAAGGTGTAGAGGGTTCGTCGAACCAGCGTCGCGTTCTCGGGGGTGACGCCCCAGCGTTCGAGCTTGCTCCAGCAACTCGCCTCACTGACTAGTTCGGCGGGATCTTCCCCCGGCATGAGCATGAACTCCCACCGGGCGTGCCCACGTGCCAGCCAGCGGAAGAGGGTTACGGGGCGCTTCGGGTCGCACATCTGACCGGAGCTGGGCATCGCGAGCTTCTGGTCAGGTTCGTGGAGTCTGGCATCGACGATGGAGAGTGTCTCGGAGAATCCGAAGTCGTCCCAGGTGATGCCGGCTGCTTTCCGCACGAACGAGTTGGCTCCGTCGGCACCGATGACGTAGCGAGCGCGGATGGTCGTGGTGGAGCCGTTCGGCTCCCATGTCTGACCGTCCTGGGTCCCGCCGTGGAAGGTCACCTCTACGAAGTTCTCGTGCTGTTGGAGATCGGTCGCTTCCCAGCCGCGGTGGATGAGGACGCTGTCGTTGGCTTCGGCTGCCTGTGAGAGCAGGGCTTCCAGGTCGGGCTGGTAGAAGATGTAGTCGGATCGCCAGGACGACTTGGTGGGCTTGCCCCAGTCGATCTGGAAGAGAAGGTCTCCCTTGCCGTCGACCCAGTCGTATCCGGTGGCCGGGATGGCCTTCACCTCGAAGGCGTCGGCAACGCCGATGGACTGGAAGATGCGTACGGTCTCGTCGTCGACATGCCCGGCCCTGGGAAGGGGGTAGGGCAGTTCCCAGCGTTCATACACTCCGACCTTCCAGCCCTTGTGGCCGAGCAGGGCAGCCAGGCTCTGGCCCACTGGGCCGTACCCGACGATACAAACGTCGAGGTCGATCGGCATTTTGTCCTTCCCTCCGGCGTTCACCGGATCGCTGCCGTAGCTCGTGCCGGCCGGGGCTGCTGGGCGCGTATCTCGTGGCGCATGGTCCCCACCCCGGCGACGGCGGTTTCGAGGACGTCTCCGTCGCTCAGGAAACGTGGGGGGGTGCGGCCGATGCCGACCCCCGCGGGGGTTCCGGTGAAGATCAGGTCGCCAGGTCGCAGCGCGACGACGCCGGAGAGGTAGGCGATCAGCTTCGGGATGCTGAAGATGAGGTCTTTGGTGGACCCGCTCTGGACGGTCTCGCCGTTGATGGTGCAGCCGACGCTGATGTCGTCGGGATCGTCGAACTCGTCGAGTGTGGCAATGAAGGGTCCGACCGGTCCGTAGCCGGGACGGGACTTGCCGAAGGTGGGCTGGGAGTTCACTCCGAGCCGGCTCTGCACGGAGCGGTCGGAGATGTCCTGGCCGGCCGCGATGCCTGCCACATGGCTCCATGCCTCGGATTCAGGGACCTGGTAGGAGTTCTTGCCGATCACGACGACGACTTCGGCCTCCCAGTCGATCGTGGGATTGGGTACCCCGATTGATCCGTACGGGGCGGCGAGGGACGAGACAAGTTTCGAGAACACGTAGGGGTGCTCGGGAATCGCGAGGCCGGACTCGATGGCGTGCGTCGCGTAGTTCAGGCCGATGCACAGGATCTGCCCGGGTGTCGGTGAGGGGCACAGGAGGTCGTTCTGGCTCCAGATGATGGTTGCACCGGCGGAAGGCCCGTACTGGTCGACCGTGGCTGCCAGCTCCGTGACCTCGTCCCACCGCGACAGTGCGATGTGCGGGTCGGCCAGGGTGTCGTCCCCGGTGGCGCGTGCCAGATCGATGCCGCCCAAGGTTCCGGTGACGAGGGTGAGACGGCCGTTGATGTTTGCGAACTTCACTTTTCGCCCCAGGGGTTGCCGAGTCCAGCCACATCGATGGCGGACGCTTGTTGGTCGGTGTCTGAGATGGTTGGCAAGACTTCGAGGAATGCTTCCGGCAGCGGGTTGCTGAGGTAAAGGTCAGCGGATCCTTCGGAGGGAGCCCATTTGACCGGCTTGTGGTCTGGGGCGATGCGCTGGAGGCCGGGAGAGACGATCTCCAGGCGCATTCCTCCGGGTTCGCGTACGTAGACGGAGAATGACTCTCCGTGCCCGTGGCGCCCCGGGCCCCACTCGATGGCGATTCCTGCTTCGCGGAAGATCTCCGCGGCACGAATGACGTCGGCACGTTCGTCGACTTGCAGGGCGAAGTGGTGGAACCGGCCTCGGTGGGGGGAGTCGTCGCGCAGGAAAGCCAGTTGGAACGCCGATCCGGTGGACAGGGTTGCGAAGATGGCCAGGCCTTCCTTGGGCACTTCCGTCCATTCGGTTAGGAAGATGCCGAGGTTCCTCGAGTACCAGTCAGCGTCCGCGAGGACGTCTGCCGATGGGAAGTTCACATGGTCGAGGTGGCGGGCGGCGACTCCGCGGGCGGGAGTTCGCTGCGGGCGGGTGGGTAGCGGCGAGGCAAGGTGCTCAGGTGCCTGGTAGTGCTCGGCCTCCCAGAAGATTTTCTGCTTCTGCCCGTTGGGCCCGACGAAGACGTAGGCCTTTCCCTGACAGGGTGCTGACTTCTGCCAGCCAAGCCCACCGTTGTCGGGAACGAGCCTGCGTGCTGCGAGGTCGAGGGCTTCGGCGTTCTTGGCACGCCACCCGATGTGGCCGAGACCCGTGGTCGGGCTCTGAGTGAGGATCAGGTCGTACGGGAGGTAGTTACCCCACGTTCTGAGAAAGATCGAATCGCCGTGTTCGAAGACGACTTCCATGCCGACGAGATCGTGGAAGAACTGAGCGCTCGCCTGGAGCTGGGGTGTGAGGATCTCGACGTGTGCGAGGTGCGCGATGAGAGAGTCCATCTCTGTCCCTTCTGGCTGGCGGGCGCGCTTCACCGAGCCTTCGTCCCCCGGTGGTGTTCAGGGGAAGCGAAGGGCTGGGGGCGCTGCCCGCATGAGGGCTTTGGGCACCGTGTTGGGGATGGTGCAGTGCCTCGTCCGAAGCTCTCTGCGCCGTAAGCGGCTCGTGATACAGGCACAGGCATGCGGCTCGGAACTGGAATCTTTTTAGCACACTGTCCGATAAATAAAAAGGTGCAAAAGGGGAGGCTTTGTCCGGTTAACTCTCGAAAGTGTCGCCACATCGGGGTCGCAGACTGCTTGAAGGCGGCATGGTGCGGCCATTTGGGATACGATTAATGACACGTTGTTTCATAAAATGGAGGAACCTTGACCCAGACGGCCCCCAGAGGACGGCCGCCTCAGATCGACCGCCACCATGTGAGGGACACTGCGCTGGCCCTCCTCAGGGAAGTAGGGTTCGAGGAGGTCAGCACGACACAGATCGCAGCCGCTGTGGGGATCAGCCGGTCCAGTCTGGCCCGCTTCTACTCAACGAAGCAGCAGATCGTCTGGGAGGGCCTCGACGACCTCTCGGGCCGACTCTCCGCGGAACTCGACCAACCCTCGGAAGCTAGCTCGGTCTCGGCAAGGATCACGGCGGCCATCGAAGCCGCTCTGGCCTATCCCGAGAGCGAGTTGAGGGTTCTGCGAACGCGGCTGCAGCTCGTACGCGACAACCCTGGTCTGCAGGCGAAGCGAGCCTACGACCGCGACCCTCTTGCCCAAGTGGTCAAAGCCTTCATCGCCGCCGAGTCCAGACTGGCCTATTCCGAAGGTGAACTGTCCTGTCTGGCTGCGCTCATCGCCACCGCCATCGACGCCGCACTGATCGAGTGGAGCGGCTCGGATGAGGCGGAACCGATGAGGCATGTCGAAAACTGCCTGCGCTTCATCGTCCCGATTCTCTGACCAAAGCTCTTGCGACGAGCCGGTCACCGGGCAACGTCGTCACGGGCGAGGAGCCCGCAACGAGTGTTGAGGTGCGGGCCAGTGGTGCGCAGGGCGGGCCCCCTGCCTTGGGACGAGTGTGACCAGCATGGTGGCCCCGGTGCGAAGGGGGCGCGCGGTGGAGCTCTCACCCGTCGACCGGGCCGGCTGCCCCTGTCTCCTCCCGGGTGCGGGCACGATGGGTTCGTCAGGCCATGGCCGCCAGCGGCAGGGCTGGGCGGCTGCCAGAGGGCGAATCACAGATTCAGCACGGCTTTCAGTGCCTGAAGCATGTGCTCTTGGCGACTCTGCTCACTGACGGCTACCTCTGTAATCTCCTCGTCGGCGAACAGCGCCGTTGACAAGGCCTGCCCCCAGAGGATGCGGAAGGCGGTGTCTGCCGCTTCCGCCGTCGTGCCGAAGCGTTCCGCGAGGAGAGCGCCGAATTCCCGCGCGGCGCGCAGGGTGCTCCCCGTGCCACGTGCGCGCAGCTGCGGGTCGTCGTATCCGCTGAGCATGAACGCCTGGAAGACCAGGCGGTGTTCGGTGAAGACGGCCGCGAAAGCCTCGATCATGCGCCGCAGGAGCGTGTCGTCGTCAGCGATGGCCCAGACCGCAGCAGTGTGAGAGAGCCACGCGTCCTCGATTCGAGCCAGGAAACGGTCCTGGGCTTCCACGAGCAGGGTCCGGCGGTCGGTGAAGCGGTGGTAGATCGCACCGTTGGACACGCCTGAAACCTTGCTTACAGCGGCGATCGTCAGCGCCCCAGGGCCCTGGCTCCCGAGGATCGCAAGGGCGGCGTCGATCACCTTGGCCGCCGAGTCCTGGCTACGGGCCTGCAGGGGCTGCCGCATGCCGTCCCGCTGCTCCGTCATCCGACATCTCCTCATTGTCCCGTGACAACCGCGAACCAGAGGGCTTACTCTAATACAGGCAATACCAGAGTGTGCGCTCTAATTTGGAGGCTGTCGTGAGTGACACCCCTGCACAGCACATCTTCAGCAGCGCCAAACCGCCGGAGGGCGGCGGCTACCCGGGCTTCAGGCCGGCAAGCTGGGTCGAGGACGGCATGCGGTGCGAGCGGGACGTAGGCGTGCGGATGCGCGACGGCGCCACGATCTACATCGACATCGTCCGCCCCGAAGGCGCCGAGGAGGTTCCCGTACTGTTGGCCTACGGGCCCTACGGCAAGCACAACGGCTTCCCGCCGATCCTGGCCGCGGGTGCCGACATCGAGCCCCCTCTGCCCGAGGGGACGCGTTTCGAGGCGCCGGTGGCGCCGTACTGGGTCAGTCATGGCTACGCGGTCATCTACGCCGACCCGCGCGGGACCTGGTGGTCGGAGGGTGACGCCACCTACCTGAGTCCGCAGGAGGCCGAAGACGGGTACGACCTCGTCGAGTGGGCGGGCACCCAGCCCTGGAGCAACGGCAAAGTCGGGATGAGCGGGGTGTCCTACCTGGCAATGACCCAGTACACCGTGGCCGCCACCCGACCGCCGCACCTTGCCGCCATCAACCCCTCCGAGGGCATCTCCGACACCTACCGAGAGTCAATCTTTCAGGGTGGCATCCTGGAGACCCAGTTCTCCGGGCACCTCACGGGCGCGCTGACCGGCTACGGCCGCAACAGGACCGAGGACGTCTTCAGCGAGCTGATCGAGCACCCGCTGCTGGACGACTACTGGCAGGAACGGGCCTTCCAGCTCGAGAACATCGACGTGCCGGCGTTCTTCGTCTGCTCGATGGGCAACCACGGCACCCACACCCGCGGAACCCTGGAGGCGTACCGCCGGGTCAACTCCGAGCACAAATGGCTCGACGTTCACGGCCGTAAGGAGTGGCGGTACTACTACGCTCCCGAAAACGTCGAGCGTCAGCGGGCCTTCTTCGACCGCTTCCTCAAGGGCGTCGACAGCAGCCTCGACTCCTGGCCCGCCGTCCGCGTCGAGTACCGCGACCGCACGGAGACCGGCCCCGTCCGAGACGACGTCTCCTGGCCGCCCGCAGGCGTGCGTCACACCCCCTTCCACCTCGACGCCGCAACGAGCCGGCTGACCAACGAAGTCCCGAAGAACCCCGCCACGGCCGAGTACGACCCGACCAGGTCTCCCACCGAGCCCTACCGGCACGCCGGCGACCAGAAGGCCGTCTTCCATCTCACCTTCGACAAGACGACCGACCTGGCCGGTCCCGTCTCCCTGGCGCTGTGGACAGAGTCACCCGGCGCCGCGGACATGGATGTCTTCGTCACCCTCGACAAGATCGACACCGACGGCAACCGCGTCCCCTATCCACTGGTCGCCTACCTCGACGACGGGCCTCTGGCCTACGGCTGGATGCGTGCCAGCCGCCGTGAACTCGACCCCGACCTGTCCACTCCCGAGCAGCCCGTGCAGGCCCACCGCCGCGACCTGCCCCTGCCCGAGAAGGGACCGGTCCGCCTCGACATCGAGATCTGGCCGATCACCGCACACTGTCACCCCGGAGAGACACTGCGCCTGACCATCGCCGGCGCCGACATCTACCGCTGGCCCGCCGAACATCTCGTCAACGGCCACGACTTCGTGAACAACACCGCCCGGCACATCCTGCATACCGGGGCCGAGCATGACTCCGTGCTCCTCCTCCCCATCATCGAGGCCGACCACGAAGACCGGCAGACCGGTGACTGAGACGATGCTCGCCTACTCCCAGGCTCTGGCCGCAGGCGCTCTGGTCGGGGCGGTGTACGCCCTGCTGCGCGTCCGCTCCCCGGCCCCGCCCCTATACGGCCTCGCAGGACTGGCGGGCATGCTGCTCGGCCACACAGTCCTGAGTGCGCTGCTGTGAGCGCCACAGCGTCCCAGCAGATCGCCGCGTCCGTCCTGGTCGGGTTCCTGGCCGGAGGGCTCTACGTCCTGCTGGGAGCTCCCTCCCCGGCCCCGCCCTGGCCTGCATTGGTCGGACTGCTCGGCATTCTCCTGGGTGAACATGCCACGCGGGCCGTTGTCACCCGGACCCGCCCCCTACACCGGGACGATCCACAGGAGTAGACCCAGCTCCCTCCCCAGTCTCATCACACCCCGCAGGAAGCGCCTTCATGATCCACTACGCACCCTCGGCTGCTGACCAAGCCCCTTTCCCTGCCAGCTACGCCGAGGAATCCCGCTACCTCGGCTACCGCCGAGACGACAAGTACAAGCCCTACGCCAAGTACTTCCGCCCCGACACCCAGCCCGTCCAGGACCACATCCAAGAGGCCCTGATCAGCGGCATGGCCCCGACCGAGTACGCCTACACCATCAATGACGCCGCCCGCATCATGTCCCGCCCGGGCTACCACAAGATGGAAACCGGCTGGACCCGCGTTCCCGGTGGCCTGATGATCTCTGTGCTCACCGAGATGCCGGGCGTCACAGGTGAAATGTGGGACTGGTGGTTCGGCTGGCACTCCACCGAAACCGCCCGGTACAAGCTCTGGTACCCCGACGCACACCAGTTCTCCGCCCTCGGCGAGGACCGCAGCACAGACCGCACCCTGACCGACCGTCAGCGCTACATCGACAACGTGTCGTACGTCGACGAATACGTCGGAGGCTCCCTCCAGCGCCTCGCCATCCGCTTCATCGACCCCACCCGCCTCGGCTTCGACGAGCCAGGCCCCGGGCACGCCGTCATCTGCGCCCGGGTCGGCCTCAGCCGCTACCCCGTCGCACAGGGCTGGCTCATCCACCAGGTGCGCCCCACCTCGGACGGTGCGGAAATGCGCAGCCGGTTCTTCCTGAGCGACACCGAGATCCTCAACCTTCCAGGCCGCGACCTGCCAGGCCGCGGCGCCAGCCTCTTGTCAGGCAAGGCTGGCCGGAAGCTCGGCAACTCCGCACTGCCCCGCCTCAGCAAGAGAGTGATCGGGCCGACATTCGGCCAGGACCTGCTCTACCACTGCGCCGCCGAAATGAACCATCTCGCCTCATTCCTGCCCAGTCTCCACGGGGAGTTCAACGGCACCCCGTAATCGGGCCCACGGCCGAAACACAGCACGCTTCGCGCGAAAGCCCTCGGGACTGTCAGACGTTCGGGTCTTCCAAGATTTTCGTAGCCGGTGATCGGGCCAGCTGGCCTGTGGTGTCGGCCGGTTGGCGGCGCCATCCTGGTGGTGTTTGCGACACGGCTGGAAGACCTGTTACCGCAGCTTGAAGCTTCCCCTTGATTGTGGACACCTGGAGACTGGGACCTGAGGTTCCAGAGGAAGTAGCACCAGGTGGGAAGCAAGTACACGAAGCGGTACACCGAGGAGTTCAAGCGGGACGCCATCGCGCTCGTCGACTCCTCGGGCAAGACGGTCACCGCCGTGGCCCGGGAGCTGGGCATCAGCTCCGAGTCCCTACGCGGCTGGTACCGCCAGGCCAAGGCAGACCAGGGGGAGGGCCGCCCTGGCGAGCTCACCACGCAGGAGCGTGAGGAGCTCAGGCGGCTGCGCAGGCAGAACGCCGA
>NZ_JBIUUU010000040.1:0-31680 GCF_044742595.1 Streptomyces sp. NPDC087859
GTTGATAGGCCGGATCTGGAAGCACGGTAACGTGCGGAGGTGACCGGTACTAATAGGCCGAGGGCTTGTCCTCAGTTGCTCGCGTCCACTGTGTTAGTTCTGAGGCAACGACTGTTGCCGGCTTAGAGCAGAACGCATAACAGAAAAGTGTGCTTGTTCGCTCGAAACCATTAGGGTTTCGGTGGTCATAGCGTGAGGGAAACGCCCGGTTACATTTCGAACCCGGAAGCTAAGCCTTACAGCGCCGATGGTACTGCAGGGGGGACCCTGTGGGAGAGTAGGACGCCGCCGAACAATCTTTGGAAGGACCCCTGGTCCCAGCGTTCAGCTGGGACCAGGGGTCCTTTTGTTTTTACAATGTTTGCAGTACCGAGATTTGCAGTACCGAGACAGGAGTCACCCATGTCCACCAACTCTCCCGACGACCGACCGGAGCGCGACCAGCGGCGACGGGACAGTGGTGACCGCAACGACCGCGGTGACCGTGGCGGATACCGCGGCGGTGACCGCGGTGACCGCGGTGGCTTCCGGCGCGACAACGACCGCGGTAACGATCGCGGCGGCGACCGTGGGCCCCGTCCCGCGTTCCGCAGTGGTGACAACCGCAGTGGTGACAACCGTGGTGGCGGCTACCCCCGACGCGACGACCGTGGCGACCGCGGTGGTTTCCGCCGTGATGACAACCGCGGTGGCGACAATCGTGGCGGCGACAACCGCGGTGGCGGCTACGTCCGACGAGACGATCGGCGTGACGACCGCCGTGACGACCGCCGTGACGGCGACCGTGGACCCCGTCCGGCGTTCCGCCGGGACGACCGTCCCAGCGGGCCGCGTCGGGACGACCGTGACCGCGGGTTCCGCCGGGACGACGATCGCGGACCGCGTCCCGCCGTCCGCCGTGACGACCGAGACCGTGGGGAGCGCCGTGAGGGCGACCGCGGGCCTCGTCCGGCGTTCCGTCGCGATGACAACCGCGGCGGCGACAACCGTGGCGGCGGCTACCCGCGACGCGACGATCGGCGTGACGACCGCCGGGGCGACGACCGCGGTGCCCGTCCGGCGTTCCGTCGTGACGACAACCGTGGCGGAGACAACCGTGGTGGCGGCTTCGAACGTCGCGACGATCGGCGTGACAGTGGTGACCGGGGCGGATTCCGCCGGGATGACCGTGACCGCGGCGGATTCCGGAGCGACGACCGTGACCGTGGCTTCCGTCGCGACGACCGGGGTGACCGCGGTGGTGACCGTGGCGGCTTCCGTCGCGATGACAACCGTGGTGGAGACAACCGTGGTGGCGGCTTCGAACGTCGCGACGACCGGCGGGATGACCGCCGTGGCGACGACCGCGGTGCCCGTCCGGCCTTCCGTCGTGATGACAACCGTGGTGACGACCGCGGGTCCCGTCCGGCGTTCCGCCGGGATGACAACCGTGGCGACGACCGCGGTGCCCGTCCGGCCTTCCGTCGTGACGACAACCGTGGTGACGACCGCGGGCCCCGTCCGGCGTTCCGCCGGGACGACAGCCGGGGAGGCGACAACCGCGGAGAGCGCGGGGGCTTCCGTGGCCGGGACGACCGGGGCGACCGCGGACCGCGTCGGGACGACCGAGGCGGCCGTCCTGGAGGGGCCCGTGGGGATGACCGCGGTGGCCGTCCCGGAGGGTTCCGTGGGCGCGACGACCGGCGTGACGACAGCCGTGGTGGATACGAGCGCCGTGACAACCGTGGCGGCGACAGCCGTGGTGGCGGCCGTTTCCGTGATGAGCGGGACCGGGACCGCGAGCCGATCAAGCGGCTGCCGATCCCCGAGGACGTCACGGGCGACGAGATCGACAAGGACGTCAGGCAGGAGTTGCAGAGCCTGCCGAAGACGCTCGCGGAGGACGTCGCCAAGAACCTGGTGATGGTCGCCCGGCTCATCGACGAGGACCCCGAGGGCGCGTACGCCTACTCCAAGATCGCTCTGCGGCTGGCGTCGCGTGTCGCCGCCGTACGGGAGGCGGCCGGATTCGCGGCGTACGCGAACCAGAAGTACTCCGAGGCGCTCGCCGAGTTCCGGGCCGCGCGGCGGATGACCGGCGGTGTGGAGCTGTGGCCCCTCATGGCCGACTGCGAGCGTGGTCTCGGGCGGCCGGAGAAGGCGCTGGACATGGCCGGGGCGCCCGACGTGAACAAGCTGGACAAGGCCGGACAGGTCGAGATGCGGCTGGTCGCGGCAGGTGCCCGGCGTGACCTGGGGCAGCTGGACGCGGCCATCGTGACGCTGCAGAGCCCCGAGCTGGCCTCCAACTCCGTACAGCCGTGGACGGCGCGTCTGCGGTATGCGTACGCCGACGCCCTGCTCGCCGCCGGCCGGGAGGACGAGGCACGGGAGTGGTTCGCCAAGGCCGTGGAGTCCGACAAGGACGGCAGCACGGACGCCTCGGACCGGCTCGCCGAGATGGACGGTGTCGATTTCGTCGACGCGCTCGGTGAAGAGGGCGACGTCGAGGTCGAGGGCGTTTCCGAGAAGGTGGAAGCGGAGGCGGAAGTGGACGTCGCCGAAGCGGATGACGTGGAAGCGGATGACGTGGAAGCGGATGACGTGGAAGCGGATGACGTGGAAGCGGACGACGTGGAAGCGGACGAGGACGACAAGGACTGACGTCCGTAAGTGACAAAGGGCGGGATCCCCTCGACGGGATCCCGCCCTTTGTCACTTACGGCGGCTCAGAACTCCAGCGCGCGCAGCACCAGGCCCGACGCCGGCTTGGGGCCGAACGACGTCGACTTGCGGGGCATCGTCACGCCCTGGCGGGCCAGGTCGCGGACGACTTCTTCGCGGACGGGGTGCATGAGGACGGCCGTACCGCCGTCGCGCTCCGCCTTGCGGACCGTGGCGGCGGTGTCGTGGATGTAGGCGATGCGGGTGGGGTCGTCCTCGGGGACGTGCCAGACGTGGTCGAGGAGCGTGGCGTGCAGGACCGTCGCGTCCAGGGTGCGCCAGGCCGCGGGGCGGTCCGTGGGGACCGTACGGGCGAGGAGATCCTGGTCCGGGCGGTCGATGAGGTGGAAGGCGCCGTCTCCGGCGAGCAGGAAGGCGTTGCCCGCGCAGGCCGCGTCGGCGAGCGTGTCCAGGGCCTCGGCCAAGGGGACGTCGAGACGGCGTATGCGGAACAGGCCCTCGAGTGGGGCCAGGGCGTCCGCTACCGGCAGGCCGTGCAGAAGGCGGTGGATGGCGCGGACGCGGAGGGGGTAGCGGGCCGTGTCGACCAGGAGGACGAGGCCGTAGTCCCAGGGGCTGGGGGAGGGGTGCTCCGCGCGTAGACGGAGGGATGTCGCCCAGCGGTGATGGCCGTCGGCGATGAGTGCCTGGTGACCGGCCAGATCGTTCTGGATCGCGGCCACGTCGGCGGGGTCGGTGATCGCCCAGAGGCGGTGGCGACAGCCGTCCTCGGTGGTGGTGGCCAGGAGCGGCTCCTGCTCCGCCGTGCGCTCGACGACGGCTGTCGTGTCGGCCGGGGAGCCATTGCCGCGGTACGTCAGGAGCAGGGGCTCCAGGTTCGCCGAGGTGGCACGCATGAGGGCGGCGCGGTCGGCGACCACGTGCGGCATGACGTCCTCGTGCGGTAGGACCACGCCCTCCGACGGATCCGACAGCCGCAGGGTGCCGATGACGCCGCGTTGGAGCATGCCGTCGGTCGCGCGCTGTTCGTAGACGTACAGGCCGGGATCCGGGTCGGCGGTCAGGACGCCCTCCGCGAGCCAGCGGCGCAGGGTGTCGGCCGCCTGGTCGTTGCGGGCTGTGGAGGTGATCGCCTGGGGCAGGATCAGTCGGACGATGTTGTAAGGGTCCGCGGACTGGAGGTGGACGACGCCGTCGGGGCGTACGACGACGTCGTACGGCGGAGACGTCACGGCCGCGAGGCTGCCGACCCGGTCGGGGTCGTAACGAAGGCCTCGGAACGGGGTGAGTTCCAGGCCCCGGCGCGCCGTTGCTTCCGAGTGACCTGCGGTGTTCATCCCGGCATCGTACGTGTGTCAGTGGCGTGAGGGATGATCGGGGGAAAGCCGTCGAGCGAGGAGCGATGTGGAATGAGCCAGAGCGTCAGGACGAGGCCCGAGGGCAGTGGCCAGGCCCTGAGCGAGGCGTACGACACCGCGCTGCTCGACCTTGACGGGGTGGTGTACGCGGGCGGGAACGCGATCGTGCACGCCGTCGAGTCGCTGGCCACGGCTCGGGCCGGCGGCATGCACCTCGCGTACGTCACCAACAACGCGCTGCGGACGCCGGACACCGTCGCCGAGCATCTGACCGAGCTGGGGATACCGACGGAAGCTGGTGACGTCATCACCTCGGCGCAGGCCGTCGCGCGGCTCATCAGTGAGCAGGTGCCCGCGGGGGCGCGGGTGCTGGTGATCGGAGGGGAAGGGCTGCGGGTCGCGCTGCGGGAGCGGGGGCTGGAGCCCGTCGAGTCGGCCGATGACGATCCGGCCGCGGTGGTACAGGGGTTCGGGGGCCCGGATCTGCCGTGGGGGCGGTTCGCCGAGGCTTCGTACGCCGTCGCGCGCGGGGTGCCCTGGTTCGCGTCCAACACCGATCTGACGATTCCCAGCGGGCGCGGGATCGCGCCGGGCAACGGGGCGGCGGTGGAGGTCGTGCGGATCGCGACGGGTGCCGAGCCGCAGGTCGCGGGCAAGCCGTTGCCTCCCATGCATCGGGAGACGATCCTGCGGACCGGCGCCGAGCGGCCGTTGGTGGTCGGGGACCGGCTGGACACGGACATCGAGGGCGCGTTCAACGGGGAAGTCGACTCGTTGCTCGTGCTGACCGGGGTGACCGACGGGGCGCAACTGCTGGCCGCGCCGCCGCAGCACCGGCCGACGTATGTCGACGCCGATCTGCGCGGCATGCTCACCGGGCAGCCCGAAGTCACCGAGGCGGACGGCGGGTTCCGGTGCGGCGGTTGGACGGCGACAGCCGGTGCCGAGCGGCTGGAACTGGCTGGTGAGGGGGAGGCCCTGGACGGGCTGCGGGCGCTGTGTGCGGCGGCGTGGACGGCGGCCGGTGCGGGAACGTGCGAGCTGGACGGAGGGAAGGCGCTCGCGCGGTTGGGTCTGTGAGGGGTGCGCCCGGTGCCCAGCCTGTGAACCCGTGCAGCGGGATCGTGGCTGAATCCGAGGGTAGGCTAACCTAACTGCGTGTTGGTCGACAGTCCTCCCGAACAGCGCGCGGAGACCGCCCCCGCGCCCCCAACCCGCCGGGCGATACGTGCCCTTGGGCTGCTCGTGTCCGTCGCGATCCTGGTGCTCGTCGCCTTGGCGAGCATCGCGATCGGGGCGAAAGAGCTGTCGATGGGGCAGGTGTGGCACGGCCTGTTCGAGGACTCCGGGACATACGGCGATGTCGTCGTCACCGAGCGGCTCTGGCGGACCCTGCTGGGTCTGCTGGCCGGTGCCGCGCTCGGTCTGTCCGGCGCGGTCCTCCAGGCGCTCACCCGTAATCCGCTGGCCGACCCCGGGCTGCTCGGCATCAACGCGGGCGCGTCCGCGGCGGTCGTCACCGCCATGACGTACTTCGGTGTCACGAGCCTGACCGGCTATGTCTGGTTCGCCTTCCTCGGCGCGGCCGCGGTCGGGGCGCTCGTGTGGTTCCTGGGCGGCAGCCGGGGGGCGACGCCGGTGCGGCTCGCGCTCGCCGGCACGGCGATCAGCGCCGCGCTCTACGGCTATCTCCAGGCCGTGATGATCACGAACGAGGCCGCGCTCGGCAAGATGCGCTTCTGGACGGTGGGTTCGCTCTCCTCGGCAAGCGAGTCGACCATCCTCCAGGTCCTGCCCTTCCTCGCGGCCGGCACGCTCCTCGCCCTCGCGCTCGCCCGGCCGCTCAACGCCATGGAGATGGGCGACGACACCGCCAAGGCCCTCGGCGCCAACCTCAACCGCACCCGGGCGCTGTCGATGCTCGCCGCCACCGTGCTGTGCGGGGCCGCGACCGCCGCCTGCGGTCCGATCGTGTTCGTCGGCCTGATGGTGCCGCACGTTGTGCGCTCCTTCACCGGGCCCGACCTGCGCTGGATCATGCCGTACGCGACCGTCCTGTCGCCCGTGCTGCTGCTCGGCGCCGACGTCATCGGCCGGATCGTCGCCCGGCCCTCCGAACTTCAGGTCGGCATCGTCACCGCGATCCTCGGTGGCCCGGTCTTCATCTTTCTCGTACGACGGCGGAGGACGGCGCAGCTGTGAAGACCAACCGTGCCATCAGGACGCCGGGCGGGCTCTCGGTCCGCCTCGACGTCCGGGCCTTCACCGTCGTCCTCCTGCTCCTGACGGCCGCGCTCACCGCGAGTGTCGTGCTCATCGGCACCGGCGACTTCCCGATCCCGGCCGGCGACGTGCTCAAGACGCTGCTCGGCAACGGGAACGCGGGCCAGGAGTTCATCGTCAACGAGCTGCGGCTGCCCCGGGTTCTCGTCGGGCTGCTGGTCGGCGCCTCGCTCGGGCTCGGCGGCGCGTTGTTCCAGGCCGTGTCCCGCAATCCGCTGGGCAGCCCGGACATCCTCGGTCTCGGTCAGGGGGCGACGGCCGGTGCGCTCGTGATGATCGTGCTGTTCTCCGGGAGCGCGGCCGAGGTCACCGTCGGGGCGCTGGTGGGCGGTCTGGTGGCGGGGCTCGCCATCTATCTGCTCGCGTGGAAGCAGGGGGTGCACGGATACCGGCTGGTGCTGGTCGGCATCGGTGTGTCCGCGATCCTCACGGCGGTCAACGGCTATCTGATGACCGTGTCCGACATCGTCGACGCGGCCCGGGCGATGGTCTGGATGACCGGCTCGCTCAGCGGCCGTGACTGGGAGCAGGTGTGGCCGCTGCTCGGGCTGTGCGCCGTCCTCGTCCCGCTCGTCCTCGCCAACGCGCGCGGGCTGCGGATGATGGAGATGGGCGACGACGTGTCGTACGCCCTCGGCGTGCGCGTGGAGCGGGTGCGGGGGCTGCTGATGATCGCCGCCGTCCTGCTCACCGCGTCCGCGACGGCCGCCGCCGGTCCGGTCAGCTTCGTGGCGCTCACCGCGCCGCAGCTCGCCCGGCGCCTGACCCGCTCGCCCGGACCGAACCTGCTGCCCTCGCTGTGCATGGGCGCCGCCCTGCTGGTCGGCGCCGACTGGGTGTCGCAGAAGGTCTTCGGCGCCGACCAGATGCCGGTGGGCGTGGTCACCGGTGTGCTCGGCGGTGTCTATCTGCTGTGGCTGCTGGTCACCGAACGGAAGGCGGGCCGGATATGAGCGGCTCGCGGAAGCCGGACATGAGCGGCTCGGCGAACAACAACACCCGGGCGAACCGGAACACCCGAAGGAGCACCGTGAACCGCCTCTCCGCCGAGAACGTCACCCTCGCCTACGACCAGCGCGTCATCGCCGAGCAGCTGTCGGTGGAGATCCCCGACAACTCCTTCACCGTGATCGTCGGCCCGAACGCGTGCGGCAAGTCGACGCTGCTGCGGGCGCTGTCGCGGATGCTGAAGCCGAACCAGGGGCGGGTCCTGCTCGACGGTCAGGTCATCCAGTCGATGCCCGCGAAGAAGGTCGCGCGGACGCTGGGCCTGCTGCCGCAGTCGTCCATCGCGCCCGACGGGATCACCGTCGCCGACCTGGTGGGCCGCGGCCGCTACCCGCACCAGGGCATCCTGCGCCAGTGGTCGACCGAGGACGAGCGGGTCGTACAGGAGTCGATGGCGCAGACCGGGGTCGCCGAGCTCGCGGACCGGTACGTCGACGAACTGTCCGGCGGTCAGCGCCAGCGTGTGTGGATCGCCATGGCGCTCGCCCAGCAGACGCCGCTGCTGCTCCTGGACGAGCCGACGACCTATCTCGACATCCAGCACCAGATCGATGTCCTCGACCTCTGCGCCGAGCTGCACGAGGAGCAGGGCCGCACGCTGGTGGCCGTTCTCCACGACCTCAACCACGCCGCCCGGTACGCCACGCATCTGATCGCTCTGAAGGACGGCAGCGTCATCGCCGAGGGGGCGCCGAACGACATCGTCACGGCCGAGCTGGTCGAGGAGGTCTTCGGGCTGCGCTGCCAGGTCATCGACGACCCGGAGACGGCGACGCCGCTGGTGGTGCCGGCGGCCCGGAAGGCGCGGGTGGAGGACAGGAGGACGGACGTGCGGAAGGTGGCTGCCGCCGAGGTCTCCTGAGCTACAGGAGCTTCCTCAGCTGGAGCAGGTCGCGCAGGCCCGCCTCCAGCTTGACCCGGCCCGAGCCCCAGGCCTTGGCGAAGTTCAGGTCGCCGTCGACCAGGGCCACCAGGTCGTCGCCCTTCATGGTCAGTCGGATCTGGGCCTTCTCGGGGGGCGGACCCTGGACCGTGTCGTGCACCACGATCCGGCCGCCCGTCATCCGGCCGACGAAGGTGATGTCGAGGTCGGTGATCCGGCAGCTGACCGAGCGGTCCATGGTCGCCGCGGTGCGGACGTCCCCCTCGGTGTGCTGCATGGTGTCGGAGAGCTTTTCGAGTGCGGCGCGGCACTCCTCGATCGTGGCCATCGAGATCGACGGTACCCCAGCCCTTCGGGGTAGCGTCTGGGCATGAGCGACGCAGCCCCGGAGACGCAGACCCTCGAGGAGGCGGTGGAGCCGGAGCACGAACCCGCCGCCCCGGCCCCGCTGGACGTCTCCCGCACCCCCACCGGCAACGCCGAGGTGGACGCCCATCTGGAGCGGCTCGGCGACGCCGACCACCTCGCCACCGACGGACACGTCGAGGTGTACGAGGATGTACACCGGGGGCTGCGCGACGCGCTCACCGCGCTCGACGCCCGCCCGGGACCTCCGGGGCCCCCGTCGTCGTATGAGCAGAGGGCGCCTTCACCCTCGTATGGCAATAGGAGCTGAACCGAACGTGGCAGGAGTCGCACGCCAACGTCTCGACGCGGAGCTGGTCCGGCGGAAGCTCGCGCGCTCGCGCGAGCACGCCAGTCAGCTGATCGCCGCCGGGCGGGTCAGTGTCGGCAAGACCGTCGCGACCAAGCCGGCCACGCAGGTGGAGACCGCGGCGGCGATCGTGGTCTCGGAAGACGACGGCGATCCCGGCTACGTGTCCCGGGGTGGGCACAAGCTTGCGGGCGCGTTGCAGGCGTTCGTGCCGCAGGGGCTTGTCGTCGAGGGGCGGCGGGCGCTGGACGCCGGCGCGTCCACCGGCGGGTTCACCGATGTGCTGCTGCGGTCGGGGGCCGCGCACGTCGTCGCCGTCGACGTCGGGTACGGGCAACTCGCGTGGACTCTGCAGAGCGATGAACGCGTCACCGTCAAGGACCGTACGAACGTACGCGAGTTGACGCTTGAAGCGATCGATGGGAAGCCCGTGGATCTTGTAGTGGGGGATCTGTCCTTCATTCCGCTCGGGCTGGTGCTGCCCGCCCTGGCGCGGTGCGTGAAGCCGGACGCGGACCTGGTGATGATGGTCAAGCCGCAGTTCGAGGTGGGGAAGGAACGGCTGGGCAGTGGGGGAGTCGTACGGAGCCCGCAGCTGCGGGCGGAGGCCGTGCGCGGTGTGGCCGAGAAGGCATGGGAACTCGGGCTCGGGGTGAAGGGGGTCACGGCAAGCCCGTTGCCCGGACCCTCGGGCAATGTCGAATACTTTCTGTGGCTGCGTGCCGGGGCGCCCGCCCTGGAGCCGGCCGACGTTGACCGTGCAGTGGCGGAGGGGCCGCGTTGACCCAGAACCGAGCTCGTACTGTTTTCCTGCTCGCCCACACCGGGCGGCCTGCGGCCATTCGCAGCGCCGAGCTGGTGGTGAAGGGCCTGCTGCGTGAGGGCATCGGCGTGCGTGTGCTGGAGTACGAGGCCGCCGACCTGCCGTTGCCGGACGAGGTGGAGCTGGTCAAGGAGGCGACGCCGCTGTGCCTCGACGGGTGCGAGTTGCTGATCGTGCTGGGCGGGGACGGGACGCTGCTGCGGGGGGCCGAGTTCGCCCGGGCCTCCGGGGTGCCGATGCTCGGCGTCAACCTCGGGCGCGTCGGGTTCCTCGCCGAGGCCGAGCGGGATGATCTCGACAAGGTCGTCGACCGGGTGGTGACGAAGTCGTACGAGGTCGAGGAGCGGATGACCGTCGATGTCGTCGTGCACAGCAACGGGGACATCGTGCACACGGACTGGGCGCTGAACGAGGCGGCGGTGCAGAAGGCCGGCGCGGAGAAGCTGCTCGAGGTCGTGCTGGAGATCGACGGCCGGCCGGTGACGGGGTTCGGGTGCGACGGGATCGTGCTGTCGACTCCGACCGGGTCCACCGCGTATGCCTTCTCCGCCGGTGGGCCTGTGGTGTGGCCCGAGGTGGAGGCGTTGCTGATGGTGCCGATCAGTGCGCACGCGCTGTTCGCGAAGCCGTTGGTGACGTCGCCGGATTCTGTGTTGGCTGTGGAGGTTCTGCCACATATTCCGCCCGGGGTGCTTTGGTGCGACGGGCGGCGGACCGTGGAGTTGCCGCCGGGCGCGCGGGTTGAGGTGCGGAGGGGGGCTGTGCCGGTGCGGTTGGCTCGGTTGCACCATGCGTCCTTCACCGACCGGCTTGTGGCGAAGTTCGCGTTGCCCGTATCCGGGTGGCGGGGGGCGCCTCACTAGCCGTCTGTGGGGGGTGATCACAGAGCGTTGGCGGGTGCGGGTGGTCTGTGGCTGGTCGCGCAGTTCCCCGCGCCCCTGGGTTTCTCCACTCCCCCGGGTGACAGGGTGCCTCGCGCTTCTCCCGCCCTACCTCGTAAGGTCTTCACCGTGCTGGAAGAGATGCGGATACGGTCGCTCGGAGTCATCGACGACGCGGTCGTCGAGCTGTCGCCCGGGTTCACCGCTGTCACGGGTGAGACGGGTGCGGGCAAGACCATGGTGGTCACCAGCCTGGGGCTGCTGCTCGGTGGGCGGGCGGACCCGGCGCTCGTGCGGATCGGGGCCGACAAGGCGGTCGTGGAGGGGCGGATCAGCGTTCCCGCGGGCTCTTCGGTCGTGGTGCGGGCCGAGGAGGCCGGGGCAGAGCTCGACGACGGGGCGCTGCTCATCAGCCGTACCGTTTCCGCCGAGGGGCGGTCCCGGGCGCATGTGGGCGGGCGGAGCGTGCCCGTCGGGGTGCTGGCCGAGCTCGCCGACGAGCTGGTGGCGGTGCACGGGCAGACGGATCAGCAGGGGCTGCTGAAGCTGTCCCGGCAGCGGCAGGCGCTCGACCGGTACGCCGGGGACGCCGTCACCGTGCCGCTGGCCAAGTACACCGAGGCCTATCGACGGCTGCGGGCCGTGGCCGTGGAGCTCGACGAGATCACCACACGTGCGCGTGAGCGGGCCCAGGAGGCCGACATGCTGCGCTACGGCCTCGACGAGATCGCCGGCGTCGAGCCGCGTGCCGGGGAGGACGTCGAACTGGCGGAGGAGGCCGAGCGGCTCGGGCACGCGGAGGCTCTGTCGTCCGCCGCCACGGTCGCGCACGCCGCTCTCGCCGGGAATCCCGAGGACCCCGAGGGCATCGACGCCGCCACGCTCGTCGCGGGCGCCCAGCGGGCCCTGGAGGCCGTACGGTCGCACGACCCGGCGCTGGCCGCGCTCGCCGACCGGATCGGGGAGATCGGGATCCTGCTGGGCGATGTCGCGGGGGAGCTGGCGGGATACGCCGACGACCTCGACGCCGATCCGCTGCGGCTGGCGGCCGTCGAGGAGCGGCGGGCGGCCCTCACGGCGCTCACCCGGAAGTACGGCGAGGACGTCGCCGCCGTGCTGGCCTGGGCCGAGCAGGGGGCCGCGCGGCTCACCGAACTCGACGGCGACGACGAGCGGATCGACGAGCTGACCGCCGAGCGGGACGCGCTGCGGGCGGAACTGGGCGGGCTGGCACAGGCGCTGACCGATGCGCGTTCGGAGGCGGCCTCGCGGTTCGCCGCCGCCGTGACCGCGGAGTTGGCCTCGCTCGCGATGCCGCACGCGCGCGTGTCCTTCGACATCCGGCAGACCGAGGACCCGGAAGGCGTCGAGGTCGGCGGGCGAGCCGTCGCGTACGGGCCGTCCGGAACCGACGAGGTCGAACTGCTGCTCGCTCCGCATCCCGGTGCGCCGCCGCGGCCCATCGCCAAGGGGGCCTCCGGTGGTGAGCTCTCCCGTGTGATGCTGGCCGTCGAGGTCGTGTTCGCGGGGACGGATCCCGTGCCGACCTATCTCTTCGACGAGGTCGACGCCGGTGTCGGTGGCAAGGCCGCGGTCGAGATCGGGCGACGGCTCGCCAAGCTGGCGAAGTCCGCGCAGGTCGTGGTCGTGACGCATCTGCCGCAGGTGGCCGCCTTCGCCGACCGGCAGTTGCTGGTCGAGAAGACCAACGACGGTTCTGTCACGCGCTCCGGCGTGAAGGTCCTCGAAGGCGAGGAGCGGGTACGGGAGTTGTCCCGGATGCTCGCCGGGCAGGAGGACTCGGAGACCGCGCGGGCGCATGCGGAGGAGTTGCTGGAGGCGGCTCGGGCGGACGCGTAGGGCTCCGCACGCGCAGGGCGTTTCGCGCACAGGGCCCTTCAGGGGGCGTGCGGACGGGGGTGGCCGGACGGCCGGCCTCCCCGAGTGACCCCGCTCGCTCCGAACACGCCCCGTTTCTCACCCGTGTGAGTGACCCCCCTCCTCTCCTTCCAGAACCCCCACACCCCCGGCGTTCCCGGAACACCCGTGCGTGCTGGCATCCTTGGCCTAGAACGCAGTACGCGTAGGAAGCGTGCGGTACACCCCTCCGCCCGACACCTTCTGTACGTTTCCTCGTGACCGCCCGACCCGAACCAGGAGCCCCGGCCACGTGACCCCCGTGAGCAGCCACTCACCGCACGGCCAGTCGCCGCTGCGCACCGTTCAGGTGCTCGGCGGTGGCAACGCCCGCAGCAGCGCGCATGTGCGGTCCCTGGCCTCCGGGCTGGTCGCGAGGGGCGTGCGGGTGACCGTGTGCGCCCCTGTCGAGGCCGATCGCACCTACGACTTCAGCGGTGCCGGCGCCGAACATGTGCACGTGCCGCGCAGCAGCGACCCGGGGGCCGTCGCCGCGTTGCGTGCCGCCTGCGCGGACGCCGACCTCGTCCACGCGCACGGGCTGCACGCCTCGTTCCGTGCGGTGCTCGCGCTCAGCGGGCGGCGGACTCCGCTCGTCGTCACCTGGCACGACCGGGCACACGCCGAGGGTGCGCGGGCCCATCTGGTGCGGCTGCTGGAGCGGCGGGTCGTGAAAGCCGCCTCCGTGGTCCTCGGGGCCAGTTCGACGCTGGTCGACCGGGCGCGGGCGACGGGTGCGCGGGACGCGCGGCTCGCCGCCGTCGCACTGCCCGGGGTCCGCAAGGCCGTGCGGCTCGAGGACCCGGATCGGCCGCGGCCCAAGGTGCGGGCCGAACTCGGCGCCACCGGACGCCCGTTGCTGATGGCCGTCGGCTCCCTCGACAGCCATCGGGGGTACGACACCCTGCTGGACGCCTCGCGCGCGTGGCGGGAGCTCGACCCGGTGCCGCTCGTCGTGATCGTGGGGGAGGGGCCGCTGCGTGCGGAGTTGCAGGGCCGGATCGAGGACGAGGGACTGCCGGTGCGGCTCATCGGGCGGCGCGACGACGCGGCCCAGCTGCTCGCGGCCGCCGATCTCGCGCTGCTGTCGAGCAGTTGGGAGTCCCGTTCCGTCCTCGCCCAGGAGGCCCTCCACGCGCGCGTGCCGCTCGTCGCGACCGACGTCGGCAGCATGCCCGAGCTCGTGGGCGACGCCGCCGAACTCGTGCCGTACGGCGACGCGGAGGCCCTCGCCGACACCGTCGTACGCCTTCTCGGCGATCCCGAGCGGTGCGACGAGCTGCGGGCGAAGGGCGTACGCCAGGCCGCCACCTGGCCGTCCGAGGACGAGACCGTCGCCCAAGTGCTCAGCGTCTACGACGAGTTGACGCAGCCGCGGCCCCTCGTCTAGAGGACGTGCCTGCGGGCTCTCAGGGCCAGGCTCAACGCCAGGACCGTCTGCGGGTCGTCGAGGTCGGTGCCCAGCAACTCACCGATACGCGCGAGGCGGTTGTAGAGCGTCTGCCGGTTCAGATGCAGTTCACGTGCCGTCTCCGCCTTGCGGCCCGCGTGCGCGAGGTAGGTCTCCAGGGTGGGCAGCAGCGGTGGTTTGGAGCGGTGGTCGTGGTCGCGGACCGGGCCGATCGCACGGTCGACGAAGGCAGCGAGGTCCGGATGGTCGCGCAGCCGCCACAGCAGCAGGTCGATGTCGAGGCGGCGGGCCTCGTACCAGGGCCGGTCCGACAGACCCTGCGCGGCCGTCGCCGTCTCCGCGGCGTGCCGCAGCCCCGCCGAAGCCGCCGCCCAGCCGCCCGCCACACCGACGACCACCACCGGCGGCTGTGCCCCCGGCCGCTGCATCCCGGCCCGCTCCACCCCCGCCCGCAGCGCCGCCGCGACCCGGTCCGCGACCGCCGCCCGCTCCGACTCCGAGCGCAGGCCCAGCAGCACGAGCACGCGGCCCTCGACCGGCCGTACGCCCAGCAGCACCGGAACCCCCACGGCGGCCAGCTCCTCCGACACCGCCCGGGCCAGCACCGCCCAGCCGCCCCCGGGGGACAGGGCGTCGCCGAGCCGCATCACCACCGGCAGCAGCGGACTGGCGCCCGGCTTGAAGCCCAGCACGCGCGCCTGCGCGGGCGCGTCCTCGGCGGCGATACGGCCCTCGGCGAGGTCGGTCAGGAAGTCGCCCCGGCCCCGCGCGGCCAGCTCCTCCTCCTGCCGTGCCTGCATCAGCACCACGGCGAGGATGCCCGCGGCCCGCTCGGCCGCCATCCGGTGCACCGGGACCAGGGGAGCGCGTACGGGGAGCAGGACCAGCCGCGCGCGCACCGAACCCGTGCCCGGCCCGCCCCCGGGCACGTCCACCAGCACGGAACCGGCCGGCGGGGCGTCCTTGTGCTGGCTCCGCAGGCCCTCCCACACCTGGAGCGGATCAGCGCCCTCGGGGCCCGCCCCGGCGGCGTACAGCAGCTGGCCGTCGGTCGTCTCCAGGAAGACCGGGTTGTCGCTGAAGTCGGCCAGGATGCCCAGCACCTGGGGCACCCCGCCGCCGCCCAACAGAGCCTCCGTGCAGCGGCGATGCACCTCCTCGGCCCGCTGGACCAGGGCGTAGTGGCCGTTGACGATCTCGGTGTGGATCTCCTCCGTCACCGTCACGAACGGCACCTCGCGGTGCAGTTGGACCAGGGGCAGCCCGGTTGCGCGGGCCGTGTCGACCAGGGCCGCCGGGAGGCGGGTGAAGCGCGGGCCGAGTTCGACGACCAGGGCCGCGATGCCCCGCTCGGCCAGGGTGCGGACGAACGCACGCTGCTCGGCCGGACGGGTGCCGAGCCCGTAGCCCGTGGTCAGCAGCAGTTCGCCACCCTTCAGCAGGGAGGCGATGTTGGGCACCTCACCCGCGTGCACCCAGCGCACCGGCCGTTGCAGCCGGTCGGCGCCCGCGAGGATCTCGGGGAGGCCGCTGCGCAGGCCGGGCAGCTCCAGCGCCCGCTGAACGGTGATAGCGGCGCCCTGGCTGTCGAATCTGCTGTCCATGAGCCGGACGCTACCCGCGCCCGTACCCCGGGCACATCTCCGGGCGGCGACGTCACGGGTTGCGGCGTGGGCGATCGGGTACGCGCGCGTGCATGGACTTCAGCGTGGTGGCCGTGGCACGGGAGGACGACAGTCCGGTCGAGGAGCCGGTGCGGGTGGCGGTGACCGCCGACCGGCTCGGGTACCGGGAGGTGTGGGCGGGCGAGGGGCCGACATGGGACTCCTTCGTCCTGGCCGCGGCCATCGGCGGCGCCACCGAGCGGGTCACCGTGACGGCCGGGCCGGTGCCGGTGAACGTGCGCGACCCGTACACCATCGCCCGGGGCGCCGCCTCGGTCGCCGCGCTCACCGGGCGCCCGGCCGGGGTGGCGCTCGGGACGTCCAGCAAGCGGGTGGTGGAGGGGGTGCACGGGCGGTCCCGGGTGCGACCCGCGGCGGCGCTGGAGGAGAGCGCCGAGGCCGTACGACGTCATCTGCACGCCCTGCCCGGGGAAGAGGTCGGTGCCTTCCGCCGCCGTCTCCCACCGCCCCGGGGACTGCTCACCGTGGCCGCGTTCGGCCCTCGCGCCATCGCGACGGCGGCCGCGCACGCCGACCGCATGCTGCTGGACGTCGTCTCACCGGAGCAGGTGCGGGAACTGCGCGACGCCCTGGACCGGGCGGCCGAGAAGGCGGGCCGTACGCCGCCCACGCTGGCCGCCTGGCTGCCGGCGGCCGTCGATCCGGTGCCGGAGTCGCTCGCCCAGGTGCTGGGGAGCATCGCCGGATACCTCACCGTGCCGGGCTACAGCGACGTGTTCGCCGACGCCGGGTTCGGCGAGGCGGTGGAGCTTGCCGCGTCCGGTGCCGACCGGGACACCCTGGTGCGGGCCCTTCCGCCGGAGGCGGCCGCCACGGTCGGTCTCGTCGGGAGCCTGGACGCCGTACGTGCGCGGATCGAGGCCTACGCCGAGGCAGGGCTCGACGAGGTCGCCCTGGTACCGGCGACGGCGGGCGACCCGGGAGGGCAGCGGACGCTGACGGCGCTCGCTCCCGAGCGCCGCTGACCGGCCGCCCTCCGTCGGACTCCGTAGCTCAGGCAGGTCTGATGTTGTGGTTGAAGCGGAAGACGTTGTCGGGGTCGAACTCTCGCTTCACCTCCGCCAGCCGCTGCGCGTTCTCGGGACCGAGGCCCGCCACGACCCGCTCAGTGCCCTCGTCGCCGATGAAGTTGAGGTAGACCGCGCCCGTGCTCCACGGCTGGGCATCGGCGCGGACGTCCCGTACCCACTGGACCACCCGCTCGTCGTCCGACGGGTCCTCCCACATCGCGAACGGGTGCACGGCCCATGGCGCGTCCCGGTAAGGCACCGGGTACTCGTGCGGACCGGCGGATATCGCTCCACCCAGCGGGAACAGCACGTGGATGCTGCCGGTCGGCACGGGCATGGACCGAGCCCGGGAGCAGAAGACGTCCAGGAAGTCGTCGGGGGCACCGGTCAGGTACTCCGCCGACCAGTAGTTCCGCATCCCCGGCGGATCGTCGAGCATGCACTGGACGTCGGCGTACGGCATCGCCCCGACGATCTCCGCCTCGTGCGGCAGCGCGAGCAGCGGCTCGGCCAGCTTGCGCATGTCCGCCTCGGGGCCGGCGTACGTCAGCAGCGCGCCGCACAGCAGGGTGCCCTGCAGCTCAGGCGGGCAGAACTCCTCGGGCGGGCCGGTGAGGTAGAGCACGCCGCCGCTCGCCTCGTCCGGGCCCACGGCGATCACGTCGCGATAGGTGCGGGCGACCTCGGGGCCGTGCTCCGGGAGGTACAGCAGCAAGGCGATGGAGAACTCGGGCAGTTCGTGCAGCTTCAGGGTGAGTGCGGTGGCGATGCCGAAGTTGCCTCCGCCGCCGTGCAGGGCCCAGAACAGTTCCGGGTTCTCGTCGGCGCTCGCATGGACCTTCGAGCCGTCCGCGGTGACCAGCTCGACGCCGAGCAGGTTGTCGACGGCGAGTCCGCACCAGCGGTCCAGCCAGCCCGAGCCGCCGCCCAGGACGAAGCCGCCGACCCCGGTGGTGGACGCCCGCCCACCCGTGGTGGCGAGGCCGTGAGGCTCGCAGGCCCGGTCCAGGTCGCTCATCGTGGCGCCGCCCGCGACCCGTACCGCCTCGGTCGCGGGGTCGACGCCGACGGCACGCATGTGCCGCAGGTCGACGACCAGCCCCCCGTCGTTGAGCGCGCTGCCCGCCACACTGTGTCCGCCGCCGCGCACCGCGATCGGCAGGTCGAGATCTCGGCCGAAGCGCACGGCCCGTACGACGTCGTTCTCGTCCACGCACTGGGCGATCACCGCCGGGCGGCGGTCGATCATGGCGTTGAAGACCATGCGGGCCTCGTCGTAGCCCGGATCCCCCGGAGCGAACACGTCGCCGACCAGATCTTCGCGGAGCGCGGCGAGTGCCGTGCCCGCCTTCGACGGGGATGCCATGGGGCGCCCCCTTTCTCGCAGGGGCTATTGGTCCCAGCCTAGGCGGGCTCGGCCCGCACAGCGCGCTCAGCCTCCGTATGCTCCCGACGCCGTGAGCCGCAGGGCGGTGTCGATGAGCGGGACGTGGCTGAAGGCCTGCGGGAAGTTGCCGACCTGGCGCTGTGCCACCGGGTCCCACTCCTCCGCGAGCAGCCCGAGGTCGTTGCGCAGGGCCAGCAGCTTCTCGAAGAGCTTGCGGGCCTCGTCCACGCGGCCGATCATCGCGAGGTCGTCCGCCATCCAGAACGAGCAGGCCAGGAAGGCCCCTTCGTCACCGGGCAGACCGTCGACGCCCTCGCTGTCGCCCTCGGTCGGGTAGCGCAGGATGAAGCCGTCCGACGTGGACAGCTCACGCTGGATCGCCTCGATCGTGCCGATCACACGCTTGTCGTCCGGCGGCAGGAAGCCCATCTGCGGGATCAGCAGCAGGGAGGCGTCCAGCTCCTTCGAGCCGTACGACTGGGTGAAGGTGTTGCGCTCCTTGTCGTAACCCTTCTCACACACGTCCCGGTGGATGTCGTCGCGCAGCTCGCGCCAGCGCTCCAGCGGGCCGTCCGCGTCGCCGGACTCGATGAGCTTGATGGTGCGGTCGACGGCGACCCAGGCCATCACCTTGGAGTGCACGAAGTGCCGGCGCGGCCCGCGCACCTCCCAGATGCCCTCGTCCGGCTCGTCCCAGTGGTCCTCCAGGTAGCGGATGAGCTTGAGCTGGAGCAGGGAGGCGTAGTCGTTGCGGGCCAGGCCCGTCATGTGGGCCAGGTGCAGGGCCTCGGTGACCTCGCCGTACACGTCCAGCTGGAGCTGGTGGGCGGCGCCGTTGCCGACCCGGACCGGGGCGGAGTTCTCGTAGCCGGGCAGCCAGTCCAGCTCGGCCTCGCCCAACTCCCGCTCGCCCGCGATGCCGTACATGATCTGGAGGTTCTCGGGGTCGCCCGCGACCGCGCGCAGCAGCCACTCGCGCCAGGCGCGGGCCTCCTCGCGGTAGCCGGTGCGCAGCAGCGAGGACAGCGTGATCGCGGCGTCGCGCAGCCAGGTGTAGCGGTAGTCCCAGTTGCGGACACCGCCGATGTCCTCGGGCAGCGAGGTGGTGGGGGCGGCGACGATGCCGCCGGTCGGCGCGTACGTGAGGGCCTTGAGCGTGATCAGGGAGCGGACGACGGCCTCGCGGTAGGGGCCGTGGTACGTACAGTGATCGACCCAGTCCTGCCAGAACTCCTCGGTCGCCTCCAGCGACTGCTCCGGCTCCGGCAGCGGCGGCGGCTGCTTGTGCGAGGGCTCCCACGAGATGGTGAACGCGATCCGGTCACCCGGGGCGACCGTGAAGTCGGAGTACGTGGTCAGCGACTTGCCGTAGGTCTCGCACTCGGTGTCGTACCAGACCGAGTCCGGGCCCGCGACGGCGACCGTACGGCCGTCGTGCTTGTGCACCCACGGCACGACCCGGCCGTAGGAGAAGCGCATCCGGAGCGCGGACCGCATCGGGACGCGGCCCGACACGCCCTCCACGATCCGGATCAGCTGCGGGGCGCCGTCACGCGGGGGCATGAAGTCGGTGACCCGGACCGTGCCGCGCGGGGTGTCCCACTCGGACTCCAGGATCAGCGAGTCGCCGCGGTAGGTGCGCCGGGCCGCGGTGGGCGGCTCCGCGTCGGCCGCGTGCGCGGGGCCCAGTCTCCAGAAGCCGTGTTCCTCGGTGCCCAGCAGACCGGCGAAGATGGCGTGGGAGTCGAAGCGGGGCAGGCAGAGCCAGTCCACCGTGCCGTCCCGGCAGACCAAAGCCGCGGTCTGCATGTCTCCGATGAGTGCGTAGTCTTCGATGCGCCCGGCCACGTGCAACTCCAGTCGAACGGCCACGTCGCCCCCGAGGAAAAAAGGGGGCTGTCGCTCTTGCGGTCAAGGGGTCGTTGTAATGCGTCGTTGAGCGGTGAAGCAAAGCAGCCGTTCGGCTGTGAGGCAAAACGACAATCTGTACTCAACGAACTGTCGAGCTCACGTTGTTCCGGTGCTTACGGGCGGGGGGTGGTGCCGTGTGGCCGGCCGGGCTCGGCAGCGAATGTCCGAGCAGGATACGACGCACGTAGATGATCTGTGTGCCGCTCCGGGCAACGCGGATGGGCCGATCGGGTGAGCAACGGGTGAGAACCATGAGACGTGTACGCGTCTGTGTCGGCACGTGCGCGGAGCGTGGCCGGAAGCCATCTCGCTGAGGCGCTGATACCCTGGTAGCCCGTGGACCGGTGGTGGATAAAACCCCCGACCGCAGCGACGGCGAAGCCGGAGATCTCCGGTTGCAGCGCCGCCCCGCACCCCAGATCGCGACCACGGGAGCCCCGTCTTGGCCATGCCGCCGAAATCTACGACGACCAAGCACATCTTCGTCACCGGGGGTGTCGCCTCCTCTCTCGGCAAGGGCCTGACGGCCTCCAGCCTCGGCATGCTGCTCAAGGCGCGCGGCCTGCGCGTCGTGATGCAGAAGCTCGACCCGTATCTGAACGTCGACCCGGGCACGATGAACCCCTTCCAGCACGGTGAGGTGTTCGTCACCAACGACGGCGCCGAAACCGACCTGGACATCGGACACTACGAGCGTTTCCTGGACCGCGACTTGGACGGCAGCGCCAATGTCACTACAGGCCAGGTGTACTCGACGGTGATCGCCAAGGAGCGGCGCGGCGAGTACCTGGGCGACACCGTGCAGGTCATCCCGCACATCACCAACGAGATCAAGCACCGCATCCGGCGTATGGCGACCGACGAGGTCGATGTCGTCATCACCGAGGTCGGCGGCACCGTCGGCGACATCGAGTCCCTGCCGTTCCTGGAGACCGTCCGCCAGGTCCGCCACGAGGTCGGCCGTGACAACGTCTTCGTCGTCCACATTTCCCTCCTGCCGTACATCGGCCCGTCGGGGGAGCTGAAGACGAAGCCGACCCAGCACTCGGTTGCGGCGCTGCGGAACATCGGTATCCAGCCGGACGCGATCGTGCTGCGCTGCGACCGCGAGGTGCCGACCGCGATCAAGCGCAAGATCTCGCTGATGTGCGACGTCGACGAGGCCGCCGTGGTCGCGTGCCCCGACGCCAAGTCGATCTACGACATCCCGAAGACCGTGCACGGCGAGGGCCTGGACGCCTACGTCGTCCGCAAGCTGGACCTGCCGTTCCGCGACGTGGACTGGACGACCTGGGACGACCTGCTCGACCGCGTCCACAACCCCGACCACGAGATCACCCTCGCCCTGGTCGGCAAGTACATCGACCTGCCCGACGCCTACCTCTCGGTCACCGAGGCGCTGCGCGCGGGCGGCTTCGCCAACAAGGCCCGCGTCAAGATCAAGTGGGTCACCTCCGACGACTGCAAGACCCCGGCCGGCGCCGCGGCGCAGCTCGGTGACGTCGACGGCATCTGCATCCCGGGCGGCTTCGGCGACCGCGGTGTGCTCGGCAAGGTCGGCGCGATCCAGTACGCCCGCGAGAACAAGATCCCGCTGCTCGGTCTCTGCCTGGGCCTGCAGTGCATCGTGATCGAGGCCGCGCGCAACCTGGCCGACATCCCGGACGCCAACTCCACCGAGTTCGACTCGGCGACCTCGCACCCGGTCATCTCCACCATGGCCGAGCAGCTCGACATCGTCGCCGGCGACGGCGACATGGGCGGCACCATGCGCCTGGGCATGTACCCGGCCAAGCTGGCCGAGGGCTCGATCGTGCGCGAGGTGTACGAGGGCAAGGAGTACGTCGAGGAGCGGCACCGCCACCGCTACGAGGTGAACAACGCCTACCGCGCGGAGCTCGAGAAGAAGGCGGGCATCCTGTTCTCCGGCACCTCGCCGGACGGCAAGCTCGTCGAGTACGTCGAATACCCGCGCGACGTCCACCCCTACCTGGTGGCCACGCAGGCGCACCCCGAGCTGCGCTCGCGTCCGACGCGACCGCACGCGCTGTTCGCCGGCCTCGTGAAGGCCTCGGTCGAACGGAAGAATTCCAAGTAACACACCAGTTGTACGGTTGCCGGGGTGCGTACCTTCAAGGTCGCACCCCGGTTTTTTCTTGAACGTGTGGAAGGACAGGGCATGACGATCAAGGACACCCCCGAGGAATGGGAGATCCGGGCGACGGAGACCCCCTTCGTGGGCAACAAGACCTCCGTCCGCACGGACGACGTGGTCATGCCCGACGGCAAGGTCGTCCGCCGCGACTACCAGGTCCATCCGGGTTCGGTCGGTGTCCTCGCCCTGGACCACGAGGGCCGGGTCCTGCTGATCAAGCAGTACCGCCACCCCGTACGCCAGAAGCTGTGGGAGATCCCGGCCGGTCTGCTCGACGTGCCCGGTGAGAACCCGCTGCACGCCGCGCAGCGCGAGCTGTACGAGGAGGCGCACGTCAAGGCCGAGGACTGGCGGGTGCTGACCGACGTCTACACCACGGCGGGCGGCTGCGACGAGGCCGTGCGGATCTTCCTCGCCCGCGATCTGTCGGAGGCCGAGGGCGAGCGCTTCGAGGTCGAGCACGAGGAGATCGACCTGGAGTACGCGCGCGTGCCCGTCGACGAGCTCGTACGGGGTGTGCTCGCCGGTGAACTGCACAACAACTGCCTGGTCGTGGGCGTGCTTTCACTGGTCGCCGCGCAGGCCTCCGGCGGTCTGGACGCGCTGCGCCCGGCGGATGCGGACTGGCCTGCCCGCCCCTTCGAGGCGTAGCGCCAGACCGTTTTCGGCCGCGGGTCCGCCGTGGCTGGTCGCGCCCACGCGGCGGAGCCGCACATCGATGCTGCCCCGCGCCCCTGAGCGGCTCTGCGAAAACCGTCGGTCCTATGATCCGTTGATCCGATCGGGGGAGTCTCCGTCTGTCACCGCCGCGCTCCTCACGGAACGTTGCAGAGCGTGAACTAGGCTCTGAAACTGCCCGAACCGGAGTCCCGGCGGGCTTGCGCGTGCGGTGGGACGGGAGTGTGGCCCGTGACGGACCAGGCGGTGGACACAGGCGGCGTTCAGCTGTCAGTCGAGGGTCATTTCCTGGGCCGGACACGGGAGTTGAAGGAGCTGCTCGCCGACATCGAGCGAGCGGGCCTCGACACCCTCTCCGGGAAGAAGGCTCCCCGCGCGCGCGTGCTCCTCATCGCGGGCCGACCCGGCTCCGGCCGCACCGCGCTCGCCGAGGAGCTCGTACGACAGGTCGCGGAGCGTTACGACGACGGAGTGCTGCGCGCCCGGCTCAGCGAGCCCGACGGCACCCCCGTCCCCGTCGAGCACACCGCCCGCGAACTGCTCACCGCCCTGGACCTTCCGACGCCGGCCGGTGCCTCCGAGGACGACCTGACGGCAGCCCTGCGCGACGCCCTCGCCGACCGGCGCGCCCTGCTGCTGCTCGACGACGCGGTGAGCGCGGACCAGGTCGACGCCCTGCTCCCGGAGACCCCGGAGTGCCTGGTCGTGGCGGTTTCAGGTGGCCCACTCACCGGTATCTCCGACGTCCGGCCCTGCACGCTCGGCGGCCTCGACACCAAGTCCGCCCTGGACCTGCTGAGCCGCTTCACCGGCTCGGTCCGCATCACCGTCGACCCGCGGGCGGCGGAGGGCCTCGTCGAGGTGTGCGAGGCACAGCCCGCCGCCATGATGCTCGCCGGCGGCTGGCTCGCCGCCCGCCCCAAGGCCGCCGTCGCCGACCTCGCCAAGCAGTTGCGCACGGAGGGTGACGAGGGAACGCCGCTCAGCCGCGTCTTCCGGTTCGCCTACTCCGCCCTGCCCAGCCCCGCCGCCCGGATACTGCGGCTGCTCTCCCTCGCCCCGGCGGGCCTGGTCGACCCGCACACCGCCTCCGCCCTCGCCGGCTGCTCGGTGGGCGGTGCCCGCACCACCCTGGACGACTTCGTCGCCCTCGGTCTGCTGCACGCCGTGGAGTCGCCGCTGCCGCAGTACGTGGTGCCGGGCTGTCTGCACCCCCTGCTCAAGGCGCTCACCGAGACCCAGGACCGCCCCGGCGAGCTCCAGCTGGCCCGTGCCCGGATGCTGGAGCGGACCGTGCGGCTGCTGCAGTCGTCCCGCGCGATCACCGAGACCGACAGTCCCGAGGCCCGCGAGAAGCTCCAGGGCATGCCCCGCTCGCTGCGCTACCCCAGCCCCCGGGCCGCCGAGGACTGGCTGCGCATCCGCCGGTCCGCCCTGCTGGCCTCGGCCCGCCTGGCCGTCGCCGACGGGGAGCTCGACACCCTCGCCCGCCGTCTGATGTCCCAGCTGGTCAGGGCCATGGTCGCGCACTTCGGCACCCAGGCGGCCGCGGCCGACCTGTACGGCCTGCACCGGCTCGTCCTGGATGTGGCCGAGCGCCGGGAGCTGCCCCGGGAGAAGGCGGCGGCGCTGCTGAACCTCGGAGACCTGGACGCGCAGACCGGGCGCACACAGGAGGCGCTGACGCGGTACCGGGCCGCGCTGGACGCCGGGCGCGAAGCGAATGACCCGTATGCGACCGGTCGCGCGATGGAATCCGTAGGCGGTGCGCATCTGGAGCTCGGGGACTACGACCGGGCCGCCGACTGGTTCGGTCGCGCCCTTGCCCAGCGGCTGGCCCGGGACGAGCGTGCGGACGCCGCCCGGCTGTACGGCCGTATCGCCGCGACGCACACCTACGCGGGCCGCTACGGCGAGGCGATGCGCGGATGGCGGGCCGCGGTCGCCGGGCACCGCAAGAACGGGGATGTGGCCGCCCACGCACGGGCGTTGAGCGAACTCGCGCGTGTCCAGGAGTACGCGGGGCGGCCCGAGGAGTCGCTGCGCACCTGCCAGGAGGCCGTCGAGTGGGCGCGGCGCGCGGAGGACGTACGGCTGCAGGCCGCGCTCCAGCTGAGGCTCGCCGACACGCTGGAACACCTGGGCGATCCGGCCGCTGCGGGGCTGCACCGAGGGGCCGCCGAGCGGCTGCTGGGAGAGGAGCTTTCGGAGGCCGAACCGGAACCGGAGCAGCCTGATCCCGCGAAACAAGACCCTGATGCCTGCGAAATCCGTAGTACATCCACTGAAGATTGATGCAATGAAAGGCTAGACAGCGGGAACACCTTCATTAGACTGGCTCTGCCGCACCTTCTCCTGCGGTGCATCCCGGTGTGCTCATGCGTGCCCGGGTATGTGTTGTATTGCCCCATACCCTCTGAGCCAAGGACCGTGATCGACGTGAAGGTCGGCATCCCCCGCGAAGTCAAGAACAACGAGTTCCGGGTGGCCATCACCCCCTCCGGCGTGCACGAGCTGGTGCGCCACGGCCACCAGGTCCTCGTCGAGCAGAACGCCGGTCTCGGCTCGTCGATCCCGGACGCGGAGTACGTCGCCGCCGGCGCGCAGATCCTCGCCACGGCCGACGAGGTGTGGGCCACCGCCGACCTGCTGCTCAAGGTCAAGGAGCCCATCGCCGAGGAGTACCACCGCCTCCGCAAGGACCAGACGCTCTTCACCTACCTGCACCTGGCCGCCTCCAAGGAGTGCACCGACGCGCTCATCGAGTCCGGCACCACGGCGATCGCCTACGAGACGGTCGAGCTGCCCTCGCGCGCGCTGCCGCTCCTCGCCCCGATGTCCGAGGTCGCGGGCCGGCTCGCCCCGCAGGTCGGCGCCTACCACCTGATGCGCTCGGCCGGCGGCCGTGGCGTGCTCCCCGGTGGTGTGCCCGGCACCCAGCCCGCGAAGGCCGTCGTCATCGGCGGCGGTGTCTCCGGCTGGAACGCCACGCAGATCGCCGTCGGCATGGGCTTCCACGTCACGCTGCTCGACCGTGACATCAACAAGCTGCGCGAGGCGGACAAGGTCTTCGGCACCAAGGTCCGGGCGATCATGTCCAACGCCTTCGAGCTGGAGAAGGCCGTCCTGGACGCCGACCTCGTCATCGGCGCGGTGCTCATCCCGGGCGCCAAGGCCCCGAAGCTGGTCACCAACGAGCTCGTGTCGCGCATGAAGCCCGGAAGTGTCCTTGTCGACATCGCGATCGACCAGGGCGGCTGCTTCGAGGACTCCCGGCCGACCACCCACGCCGAGCCGACCTTCAAGGTCCACGACTCGGTCTTCTACTGCGTCGCCAACATGCCCGGCGCGGTGCCCAACACCTCCACCTACGCGCTCACCAACGCGACGCTGCCGTACATCGTCGAACTCGCCAACCACGGCTGGGTCGAGGCGCTGCGCCGCGACGCCGCGCTCGCCCGGGGTCTCAACACCCATGACGGCAAGGTCGTTTACAAGGAGGTCGCCGAGGCGCACGGCCTGGAGCACGTGGAGCTCGAGGCCCTGATCGGCTAAGTCACCTTTTCGTAAAGGCGATACGTCAACAAGGCGCGTCAACGACTCGCAGGCGGCCGGACCTTGCCCGACAAGGTCCGGCCACATGTGTGTATGGTCACTTTGCGACGCTCGGTCAACTCGCCTCGAACGTAACCCTTTGGTCGATTCGCACACCGGTGAAACCTGCCGTGCGACGGCCGTACGCCCTTGACAGCGCGATGTTTGATTGCCGACACATCCTGCCGGGTCCGGCGGATTGTGTTGCTGTGAACACCCGACACGCCATAGAGTCGCCAACCGTCGGCATGGTGCCACGCTGACCTTGTCTAGAAGTTTCCTGGTCACCAAGGAGGTAAGACGACTTGTGAATGAGTCGACATTTACTCCCGGAGGTGGTCAACCAGGAACGCCTGCACGGGCTGAGGGCCCCGCGGGGTTCGAGGCTGTCGGCTCCGTCGCGGTGCGCACCTTCGCAGCCCACCAGAGCCACCTGAACCGGAGGGTGACTCTGTCAGCACACCAGAGCATGGATGGCCATCACGTGAACGCCATGGCCGGCGACGGAAGTGGCGCGCCCCACAGCCAGTTCGCCGACTACGACGAACTGCCCGAGGGGCACTTCTACGACCCCGACGCCGAATACGAGCCCGACCCCGAGTACGCGGCCACGCTCGCTCCCGACGCTGCCCGCCAGCGCCGTGAGCGCATCGGCCCGACCGGACGCCCGCTGCCGTACTTCCCGATCCCGGGTCCGCTGACCGATCACGGACCCGCGAAGATCATCGCGATGTGCAACCAGAAGGGCGGCGTCGGCAAGACGACGTCGACCATCAACCTGGGTGCCGCGCTCGCGGAGTACGGACGTCGCGTGCTGCTCGTGGACTTCGACCCGCAGGGCGCGCTGTCGGTGGGCCTCGGTGTCAACCCGATGGAGCTCGACCTCACCGTCTACAACCTGCTCATGGAGCGGGGCATGGCGGCCGACGAGGTCCTGCTGAAGACCGCGGTCCCCAACATGGACCTGCTGCCGAGCAATATCGACTTGTCGGCGGCGGAGGTCCAGCTGGTCTCCGAGGTCGCGCGCGAGTCGACATTGCAGCGGGCCCTGAAGCCGCTCATGGCCGACTACGACTACATCGTGATCGACTGTCAGCCTTCACTGGGTCTGCTCACGGTCAACGCCCTGACGGCCGCGCACAAGGTGATAGTGCCACTGGAGTGTGAGTTCTTCGCCCTCCGTGGTGTCGCCCTGCTGACGGAGACCATCGAGAAGGTCCAGGAGCGGCTCAACCCGGAGCTGGAGCTCGACGGGATCCTCGCCACGATGTACGACTCGCGCACCGTGCACAGCCGTGAGGTGCTCGCGCGTGTCGTCGAGGCGTTCGACGACCACGTCTACCACACGGTCATCGGGCGCACGGTCCGCTTCCCGGAGACCACGGTCGCCGGTGAGCCGATCACCACGTACGCCTCCAACTCCGTCGGCGCCGCCGCCTACCGCCAGCTCGCCAGGGAGGTGCTCGCCCGGTGTCACGCCGAGTGAGTCTGCCGGGGGCCGACGAACTCTTCCGTACGACAGGGGGAATGGCGCTCCAGCCGTCCACTCCGCGGCGGGGGGCCAACGGCGAAGCCCGGGTGCCCGCGCCCGCGGGGGACAGCGACGGGGCCGCGGCCGGGTCGTCCGAGGACGCGCCGCAGTCGGTGCCCGCGCAGGGCGGTGACGGCGACGGGGCGGAGCATGTGGCGACGGAGCCGGCCGCGGCCGGTGAGTCCCGCAGCCGGGACGCGGAGCGCTCCGGGCGACGTCAGGACGCGCAGGAAGGTTCTGCCGCGCCGCGCAAGCAGCGCGGCGGTGGCCGCGCGGCCTCACGCCGGCCCAGCGGGCGTGAGCGGCACGACGAGAAGATCACCGTGTACGTCTCCGCCGAGGAGCTCATGGATCTGGAGCACGCCCGTCTGGTGCTCCGCGGCGAGCACGGGCTGGCCGTCGACCGCGGGCGCATCGTCCGCGAGGCGGTCGCCGTGGTGCTGGCCGATCTGGAGTCCCGGGGAGACGCGAGCATCCTCGTACGCCGACTGCGCGGGCGGTAGCGGTAGCCTGCGGGGGCCATGACCTCGAACGACGTTCCCGCCCCCGGCGCACCTGCCGGCCGTCGGCGTGTGCTGGGGCGGGGCCCTCTGCGGGGCGAGCCGGAGAGCGAGTCGGTGACCGAGGCCGAGTCTCCGGCCGAGGCCGGTGGGCCGTTGTACCCGCCCGTGCCGGTGCCGGTGACGGTGGAGCCGGAGATCGCGGAGCCCGAGGCCGTCGTACCGGAACCCGAACCGGAGCCCGAGGCCCCGCCTCGTGAGACCCCCGCCGAACCCCAGGAGCCCGGCGACGGTGTCTTCAAGGTCCGTCTCTCCAACTTCGAAGGTCCCTTCGATCTCCTCCTCCAGCTGATCTCCAAGCACAAGCTGGATGTGACCGAGGTCGCCCTGTCCAAGGTGACCGACGAGTTCATGGCGCACATCCGGGCGATGGGGCCGGACTGGGACCTGGACCAGACGACCGAGTTCCTCGTGGTCGCCGCCACGCTCCTCGATCTCAAGGCGGCCCGTCTGCTGCCCTCCGCCGAGGTCGAGGACGAGGCCGACCTCGCGCTCCTCGAAGCGCGGGACCTGCTGTTCGCGCGACTGCTGCAGTACCGCGCGTACAAACAGATCGCCGACATCTTCAACCACCGCCTCGACGAGGAGGCCCGCCGCTACCCCCGTACCGTCGGCCTCGAACCGCACCACGCCGAACTGCTGCCCGAGGTCGTCATCAGCATCGGCCCGGAGGGGTTCGCGAAGCTCGCCGTGAAGGCGATGCAGCCCAGGCCCAAGCCGCAGGTGTACGTCGACCACATCCACGCGCCGCTGGTCAGCGTGCAGGAGCAGGCCGGGATCGTCGTCGCCCGGCTGAAGGAACTCGGCGAGGCCAGCTTCCGGACGCTGGTCGAGGACACCGACGACACCCTCACCGTCGTAGCGCGATTCCTCGCGCTGCTGGAGCTGTACCGGGAGAAGGCCGTCGCGCTGGACCAGGAGACGGCCCTCGGCGACCTCCTCGTGCGGTGGACCGGCGGGGAGGGCGACGCCGAGCCGATGGTGACCGACGAGTTCGACCGACCGCCCGAGCCGCCCAAGGAGGAGAAGGCGTGAGCGAGGAGACCACCGACGTTCCGGCCGGGCCGCGCACCGTCGCCGACCTCGATCTCAGGCCCGCCCTGGAGGCCGTCCTCATGGTCGTGGACGAGCCCGCCACCGAGGAACACCTCTCGAAGATCCTCCAGCGGCCCAGACGGCAGATCGCGGATGCGCTGCGGGCACTGGCCGACGAGTACACCGTCCAGGGGCGCGGTTTCGAGCTGCGGCTGATCGCCGGGGGCTGGCGTTTCTACAGCCGGCCCGAGTTCGCGGCGGCCGTCGAGGGCTTCGTGCTGGACGGCCAGCAGGCCCGGCTCACCCAGGCAGCCCTGGAGACCCTGGCCGTCGTCGCCTACCGTCAGCCGGTGAGCCGCAGCAGGGTCTCGGCCGTACGAGGAGTCAACTGTGACGGGGTCATGCGGACCCTCCTCCAGCGCGGTCTGGTCCAGGAGGCGGGCGCGGAACCCGAAACAGGTGCGATCCTGTACGTGACGACGAACTACTTTCTGGAGCGGATGGGCCTGCGAGGCCTGGACGAGCTCCCGGAGCTCGCGCCCTTTCTCCCCGAGGCGGAGGCGATCGAGGCCGAGACGCTGGAAGGGGTCCCGTCGTTCGATCCGGACGCACCGGATGCAGATGCAGACGACACGACGACGACGGAACTTTGATGCGAAGCAGTGGCAGCGGCAGTGGCAACAACAGCGGGCGCGGCAAGCCCCGGGGAACCGGTGGCGGCGGCAACCCCCGCGGGACGGGCGGACGCGGCTCCCAGCCGACCGGCGGGGGAGGGCGCGACGACAAGCCGAAGCGCGCGGGCAAGCCCCGTCCCGAGGAGCGCCGCTACGACGTAGGACCGGGCGGGACCCATGAGGGCCCGAAGTCCGGGCGCGGTGCCTCCGCGCGCGGCGGTGCCAAGGGCGGGCCCAAGCAGGGCCAGGGCACCGGGCGCGGCCGCTGGGTCCCCGCGACCTCCCGCGAGTACGAGGCGCGGGCCGAGGAGCGCAACCGCGAGCGGTACGCGAACAAGAAGGACGTCAAGCTGCCCAAGACCTTCCCGGGCGCCGAGCAGGAGGGCGAGCGGCTCCAGAAGATCCTCGCGCGCGCGGGCTACGGCTCCCGGCGGGCCTGCGAGGAGCTCATCGAGCAGGCGCGGGTCGAGGTCAACGGCGAGATCGTCCTGGAGCAGGGCAAGCGTGTCGACCCGGAGAGGGACGAGGTCAAGGTCGACGGCCTGACGGTCGCGACGCAGTCGTACCAGTTCTTCTCGCTGAACAAGCCGGCCGGCGTCGTCTCCACGATGGAGGACAACGAGGGCCGTCAGTGCCTCGGTGACTACGTGACCAACCGGGAGACGCGGCTCTTCCACGTCGGACGGCTCGACACCGAGACCGAGGGTGTCATCCTGCTCACCAACCACGGCGAGCTGGCGCACCGGCTGACCCACCCCAAGTACGGCGTGAAGAAGGTCTACCTCGCGCACATCGTGGGTCCGATCCCGCGTGACCTGGGCAAGCGCCTGAAGGACGGCATCCAGCTGGAGGACGGGTACGCGAAGGCGGACCACTTCCGGGTCGTCGAGCAGACCGGCAAGAACTACCTCGTCGAGGTCACCCTCCACGAGGGCCGCAAGCACATCGTGCGCCGCATGCTGGCGGAGGCCGGCTTCCCGGTCGACAAGCTGGTGCGGGTCGCCTTCGGCCCGATCACCCTGGGCGACCAGAAGTCGGGCTGGCTGCGGCGGCTGTCCAACACGGAGGTCGGGATGCTGATGAAGGAAGTCGACCTCTAGGTCTCGCCCTTTCGTGAGTACGACGGCCGGTTCCGGATTCTTCTCCGGGGCCGGCCGATGTGTTTTCGCGCTCCCGCCGGTCTCCAATCCCACACGGACGAGGGGAGCGGGCATGACCAGGACGAGGGATCTGCGGGTCCGGCGGGGCCACGACGGGGACGAGGGCCGGGCGTTCTCGTGGATCGGCGCGCGCCGGATCGCCACCAGTACGTGTCTCACGGCCCTGGAGGGCCGCGCGCGGCATCCGCTGCTCTCCGGGCCCGGAGAGCCGTCAGAGGCGCCTGAGAGGTCACTGAGGGCCCCTGCGGGGGTGCCGTGGCCGGCGGGGGGGTGCCCCTATGTCTTTGGTCAAGGTGGTCGGGTCGGTGTCTGGTGGGTCTGGCAGTGTGGCTGTCGTGAGTGATGACGTGTCTGTTC
>NZ_JBIUUU010000041.1:0-16008 GCF_044742595.1 Streptomyces sp. NPDC087859
GGGCGGGGGGGGCGCCCCCCCCCCGCGGGGGGGGGGGGGGGGGGGGGGGGGGCGCCCCCGGGGGGGGGGGGGGGGGGGGGGGGGGGGGGGGGGGGGGGGGGGGGGGGGGGCCCCCCCCCCCCCCCCCCCCGGCCGTGTGCCCACCGCGGGGCTCAGTTGTCGCGGTAGCTCTCCAGCAGCCGCAGCCACACCTCGCTGATCGTCGGATACGACGGCACGGCGTGCCACAGCCTGCTGATCGGCACCTCTCCGGCGACGGCGATGGTGGCGGAGTGGATGAGTTCGCCGACACCCGGGCCGACGAAGGTCACCCCGAGGAGGATCTCCCGCTCCAGGTCCACGACCATGCGGGCGCGGCCCCGGTATCCGTCGCCGTACAGGCTCGCGCCGGAGACGTTGCCGAGCTCGTAGTCGACGGCGCGGACCCGGTGGCCCGCCTGTTCGGCCTCCGCCAGGGAGAGGCCGACGGCGGCGGCCTCCGGGTCGGTGAAGACGACCTGGGGTACGGCGGAGTGGTCGGCGGTCGCGGCGTGCGCGCCCCAGGGGGACGTCTCCAGGAGGGGAGCCCCGGAGGCACGGGCCGCGATGGCGGCCCCGGCGATGCGGGCCTGGTACTTGCCCTGGTGGGTGAGGAGGGCGCGGTGGTTGACGTCGCCGACGGCGTAGAGCCAGTCGTGGCCGGTGACGCGGAGGCTGTCGTCGACGTCCAGCCAGGAGCCGGGTTCCAGGCCGACGGTGTCGAGGCCGATGTCGTCGGTGCGCGGGGCGCGTCCGGTGGCGAAGAGGATCTCGTCGGCCTCGATGCGCTCGCCGGTGTCGGTGACGACCACGACGGTGCCGTTCTCGCGGGTCACCGAGGCGACCGAGGTGCCGGTGCGGACGTCGGCGCCCGCCTCGGTGAGACCCTCGTGGACCAGTTCGCCGGCGAAGGGCTCCATGCGGTTCAGCAGGCCCTTGCCGCGCACCAGGAGGGTGACCCGGGAGCCGAGGGCCTGCCAGGCGGCGGTCATCTCGGTGGCGACGACCCCGCCGCCGACCACCACGAGGCGGCCGGGCGCGGCCTTGGCGCTGGTGGCCTCCCTGCTGGTCCACGGCTTGACCTCGTCGAGTCCGGGGAGGTCGGGCAGGACGGCGCGGGTGCCGGTGCTGACGACGACGGCATGCCGGGCGGTCAGGACCTTGTCGCCCACGGTGACCGTGCGGGGACCGGTGAGGCGGCCGTGGCCGCGGTAGAGGTCGGCGCCGATGCCCTCGATCCAGCGGACCTGGCCGTCGTCCTTCCAGTGGGAGGTGTACTCGTCCCGTCGTGCGAGGACCGCGGCCGTGTCGAGGGGGCCCTGCACGGCGGGTGCGAGACCTGGCAGGCGCCGGGCGTCGGCCTGGGCGATGACCGGGCGCAGCAGGGCCTTGCTGGGCATACAGGCCCAGTAGGAGCATTCGCCGCCGACCAGCTCGCTCTCCACGACCGCGGTGGAGAGACCGGCCGCACGGGTGCGGTCGGCGACGTTCTCCCCCACGGGCCCGGCACCGAGAACCACTACGTCGTAGGTGGTGTGCGCGATGGATTCCGTTTCCGTCATGGGGTCAGTCTTACGGGTGGTGTGCGCTCAGGCCACATGGGTACGCGCGCGGAATACCTACCCGGCCTTTCGTGTTTGCGACGACGGCTTCGCCCCGACATCAGGAAGAGGGATTCACGCCATGAGCAAGACCGTGGAGCTCACCAAGGAGAACTTCGACCAGACGGTGACGGACAACGAGTTCGTGCTGATCGACTTCTGGGCGTCCTGGTGCGGGCCGTGCCGTCAGTTCGCGCCCGTTTACGACAAGGCCGCCGAGGCCAATCCGGACCTGGTCTTCGGCAAGGTGGACACGGAGGCGCAGCCGGAGCTGGCGGCGGCCTTCGGGATCCAGTCGATCCCCACGCTGATGATCGTCCGTGACCGGGTGGCCGTTTTCGCCCAGCCGGGCGCGCTGCCGGAGGCCGCGCTGACGGATGTGATCGGGCAGGCCCGGAAGCTGGACATGGACGAGGTCCGCAAGTCGGTCGCCGAGCAGCAGGCCGACGCCGAGCAGAACGGTCAGTGACCGTACGGCTGTTGAGGCACCGCATTCCGGTCGGGGCTCACCACTGAAGGGGAAGTCCCGTGTAGTTCGCGGCCAGTTCGGCGGCGGCGTGCCGGGATGCGGTGATCCGGCGCAGCCGTGCGAGCTGCAGCCGGTGCTCGAAGGGGTCGGCGTCGGGCCGGGTGTGCAGCATCGTCGTCATGTCGTACGAGAACCGGGTCGCCTGCCAGACGCGGTCGAGGCACGACTGCGAGTAGGTGTCCAGGAGTTGCTCGGAGCCGGTGCGACGCAGCTCGGTGAAGGCGCGCCCGAGCAGGCGTACGTCGGACACCGCGAGGTTGAGGCCCTTGGCGCCGGTGGGCGGGACGATGTGGGCGGCGTCGCCGGCCAGCAGGAGCCGTCCGTGACGCATCGGTTCGTGGACGTAACTGCGCATCGGGGTCACGGACTTGGCGGTGATCGGGCCGCGGCGCAGGGTCCAGTCGGCGTCGATGGCGAAGCGGGCGGCGAGTTCGTCCCAGATGCGGTCGTCGGACCAGTCGTCCGGGTCGGTGCCGTTCGGCACCTGTAGGTACAGGCGTGACACATGCGGTGAGCGCATGCTGTGCAGGGCGAAGCCGCGCTCGCCGCGGGCGTAGATCAACTCGTCGCAGGACGGGGCGACATCGGCGAGGATCCCCAGCCAGGAGTACGGGTAGTCGTGCTCGTAAGCACGGCTCACCTCGGCGGGGACGGTGTCGCGGGCGATGCCGTGGAAGCCGTCGCAGCCGACGACCCAGTCGCAGCTCAGGGTCTGTTCGCGGCCCTCGTGCACGAACCGCACGACCGGTGCCGTGGTCTCCGGCTTCTCGATCGCGAGCGCCTCGGCCTCGAACAACAGCGGTGGCCCGTCGGCCAGTTGGAGGGCCACGAGGTCCTTCACGATCTCGGTCTGGGCGTAGATCGTGACGGTGCGGCCGCCGGTGAGGACCGGGAAGTCGATGTGGTGGCGTTCCCGGTCGAAGCGCAGCTCGATGCCCTGGTGGACCAGGCCCCGCGCCTCCAGGCGCTCGGCCGCGCCGCACTCGCGCAGGGCGTCGACCGTGCCCTGCTCCAGCATTCCGGCACGCTGGCGCTGTTCGACGTACTCGCGCGTCCTGGCCTCCAGGACGACACAGTCGATGCCCGCGCGGTGCAGGAGGCGGGCGAGGAGCAGTCCGGCGGGGCCGCCGCCGATGATGCCGACCGTCGTGCGCATGGCACGCCTTCCGTGGGTGACAGCCTGGGACTCAGGCTCTCAGCTGGACTCGCGGTGCACCACCGTCGCTCCCAGCACCTTGTGCGTCTCGGGCACGGCGCCGGGGTTGCGCACCGCCCGGTCGACCAGTTCGGCGAGGTCGCGGCCGGAGGGCAGTTCGAGGTGGACCGTGCTCAGTCGGGGCCGCAGGAGGCGGCCGATCATCAGGTCGTCGGCGCCGATCAGCGCCGTCTCGCCGGGCACGTCGACCCCCTGGTCCTGGAGGGCGCGCATCAGCAGCATCGCGTACTCGTCGTTGTACGCGAACACCGCGTCCAGGCCGAGGTCGCGCCAGCGGGCGGCGAGCCGGGCGCCGGCCTCCTCGGTGTGGGCGAGGGGCAGATGGGTCACGGTGGCGTCGGTGCCGCGCAGGGCGTTGCGCACGCCTTCGAGGCGGGGCAGCGAGAAGGCCTCCAGGCCCGCCTCCTCGGGGACGACGACGCCGATGCGGCGCCGGCCGCGCTCGTACAGGTGGGCGCCGGCGCAGCGGCCGACCGCCTCGTGGTCCATGAGCAGGGCGTGGGCGCCCTCGACGGATTCGGGGCCGAGGGTGACGACGGCGCGGGCGCCGGAGCGCTTGAGGACCGCGACGCCCTTCGGGCCGAGTCCTGCGCCGGGCACCAGGACGGCGACCGGGCGGAGTTCGGCCCAGGCGCGGGCGGCCTCGTCGCCGTGCAGTCCGACGCTGCCGTGCTGCACGACGGTGTAGTCGAGGCGGCTGAGGGCCCACTGGAGTTCGTTGATGAACTGGCCGTAGAGCTGGCCGACGGGGATGGTGGGGGCGGGCATCAGGACCAGGCGGCTGTGTCCGGCACGCAGGCTGCGGGCGGCCGCGTGCGGCACGTACCCGAGTTCCTTGGCGGCCTCGTGGACACGGCGGCGGGTGGGCTCACTGATCCGGACGGCGCTGGTGTTGTTGAGGACGTAGGAGACGGTCGCGCGCGAGACGCCGGCCAGACGGGCCACATCGGCGCTCGTGGGAACGGAGCGCGGTGCGGGCGACGCGGGGGCGGGCGTTTTCGGTATCTGCACCATGACGTGACGCATCTTCGCAGAACCTGTGCGAGCCGCCCCTCAGTGGGTCGCCCCGGTGCCCGTCACCCGGGCCACCAGATCGGCCCAGCCGGCCTCGAGGCGCTCCATCGGCATCCCGCACTCCCTGGTCAGGTGGTGGATCAGGGCGGGGTCGAGATACCCGAGCAGCGTCCGCGCCAGCAGTTCGCAGTCGGCGTCCGGCACGATCTGGCGCAGCAGGACCGTGACGTGCATGGTGAGCGCGCGGTGCGACGGATGGGAGAACCGGCGGGTGGGCTCCGGCTCGGCGGCGAGGTGGAGGTCCAGCTGCTCGGCCGTGCGGTACAGCACCGCCACGCCGAACGCCCGCAGCCGCTCCAGGGGCGGCGACCCGGGGCCCAGCGGTGGCGGGCCGCCGAGGAAGTCCTCCTGCAGCTTCTTCGCCGAGTGGTCCAGCAGCGCCATCAGCAGGCCGGTGCGGTCGCCGAAGCGGCGGAAGACGGTTCCCTTGCCGACCTGGGCCGCGGCGGCCACCGCCTCCATCGTGACCCCGGCGGCGCCGTGCTCGGCGATCAGCCGGGCGGCCGCCTCCAGCAGCCGGGCCCGGTTGCGCGCGGCGTCGGCGCGCAGGCAGGGCTCCTCCTCGGGCGTGCCGAGCTGGAGCAATTCGGCATCGCCCGCAGGTTCCTGAGGCCTGGGAAACGGCGGCAGAGAGGCGGACATGACGACAGCGTAAAGCATCGGGAATGAAACTGGACCGCGGTCCGGTTAGGGTGATAGAAGTTAAACGGACCCCAGTCCGTATTTGTGACGGCACTGTTTCAGCATCTTGGAGTTCGCATGTCTGTTCGCATCCTTGCGCTCGTCGGCAGCCTTCGCGCCGGTTCGCACAACCGCCAGCTGGCCGAGGCGGCGGTCAAGTTCGCTCCCGAGGGTGCGAGTGTCGAGCTCTTCGAGGGCCTGGCCGAGATCCCGTTCTACAACGAGGACATCGACGTCGAGGGCAGCGTCCCGGCCCCGGCCGCCAAGCTGCGTGAGGCCGCCCAGGCCGCCGACGGCTTCCTGCTCTTCTCCCCCGAGTACAACGGCACCATCCCGGCCGTCCTGAAGAACGCCATCGACTGGCTGTCCCGTCCGTACGGCGCCGGCGCCTTCGGCGGCAAGCCGGCCGCCGTGGTCGGCACCGCGTTCGGCCAGTTCGGCGGCGTGTGGGCGCAGGACGAGACCCGCAAGGCGCTGGGCATCGCCGGCGCGACGGTGCTCGAGGACGTCAAGCTCTCCATCCCCGGTTCCGTGGTCCGGTTCGCCGAGACCCACCCGGCCGACGACGCCGAGGTCGCCGCGCAGCTGACCGAGGTCATCGCCCGGGTGCACAGCCACGCCGGCGAGACCGCTGCCGCCTGATCATCTCCTCGCGGCGAGGGGCCTGAGCTCATGGAGCTCCGGCCCCTTCTCCATGCCCGTACGACGGTTCAGCCCGTGATCGAGAAGAAGATCGTGTCCTGGCTGTACCAGTCGATCGACTGCGCGGACCGCCACTCGTCGTGCTCGAACTCCAGCTGTCCGGCGAGCTGCCCGAGCTCGTAGGAGAAGGCGCTGTCGACGCGGTCCAGGACGGCGCGGTAGGCGTCCGCGGCGGGCTTCGCCTTCGCCAGCGGCAGACGGCCGATGTCCGGGGTGCCGTCCACGGGGTACGGGATGGGGAACGGGATGCCGTCGGGCGGACCGGCGAACAGGAAGCCGCCCGGCAGCAGGTCGGCGGGGACGCCGAGGCGGCGCAGCTCGTCGTCCATCAGCCCGAAGAAGGTCGAGGGTTTGGAGAAGGTGCCCAGCTCGTACGGGTCGCTGCCGTTACGGTCGATGATCTTCTGCAGGGCGGTGTAGTACGCGTTGCCCGCGCACTCGGCGTCCGAGTCGGCGCGGCCCGCTATGAGGTGGTCCAGCGCCTCGGGGACGGTCAGGCCCCAGTCGACGCCCTGCCGTTCGAGGTCGGCCTGGTGTGCCTCGGCATACTTGCGGACGTTGCCGAGGATGCGCTGCTGGTCCTTCGTCAGTGCGCCGGCGCCGAGGAAGCCGATGATGTCGTTCTGGTCGGCGGTGTTGTAGCTGATGTTGCGACTCATGATCCCCATCATGCCGAACGGCACTGACAGCGCTCACGCCACAGCGGTGGACGCCAACTCCCGCAGCTGCGTCAACGCGGCCTCGACCGCGGGGCGTTCACGTCCGGCGCGCCGCGTGCAGGTGAGCAGCTTGCGGTGCGGGTCGCCGGTGCAGGGCACCCGCGTGACGGGCAGGTGCGGGGCGAGCCGGGCGAGGCGGGGGATCAGCGCGACGCCGAGCCGGTGGGCGACGAGGTGGGCCATGACGTTCCAGTCCACGGCGTGGTGCACCACCGCGGGGCTGAACCCGGCCTCCGCGCAGGCGGAGATGATGTGCGGGCGGCAGGGGCTGTCCGGCATCGGGGCGATCCAGTCCTCGTGCGCCGCCTCCGAGAGCTGCACGCGCTCGCGCCCGGCCAGCGGATGACCGGCGGGTACGACGAGGTCGAACGGGTCGTCCAGCAGCGGCTGCTGGTCGAAGCGGACGTCGTTCAGCGGCGGGTTGTGCGGGGTGGCCTCCACGATCGCGAGGTCGGTCTCGCCCTCGAAGAGCAGATCGAAGCTCTCCGGCACATCCGCCTCCTGGATCCGCACGCTCAGCCGCGGATACCGCTCCTGGAGCCGCACCGCCATCGGCGCCAGCAGCACCGAGATCGCCACCGGGTAGCCGCTCACCCGCAACGGCCCGCCGGGTGCGCCTTGTTCGGCGCGCAGATCGAGTTCCGCCTGTTCCCAGCGGGCCTGGATGGCGTCGGCGTGCGCCAGCAGGCTCTCGGCCGCCGGGGTGAGACGGATTCCCCGGCCCTGTGGTTCGAGGAGGTCGACGCCGAGGTCGCGGGCGAGCTGGCGGATCTGCTGGGAGGCGGCCGACGGGGTGAAGTGCAGGGCGCGGGCGGCCGCGGTGACCGTGCCGTAGTGCGCGACCGCGCGCAGGACGTGGAGCCGACGCAGATCAATCATGAAGCCCACGCTTCAAGGTGAGGTCCGGAAAGTCAACCTGGACGTGTACGAAGCGTGCGCTGCACCCTGGATGTGTCGCGACGGTCAGCCATCCACGACGTACGAGGAGTCCCCATGACCAGCCCGACCGGCACGACCCCGGCCGGCACCGTCTGCCCGCACTGCGGATGGCCGGACGGCGCCGAGCCCTTCCAGGTGGTGTCCCGGCACGCCACCGCGGCGGGCCGCACGGTGTGGACCCGCTGCGGCTGCGGCTCGCTGCAGGTGCGTGTGGTCGACGACCGCGGGATGCGGATCGTGTCCCGCAGCGGACCGGCCGTCCCTCAGTCGAGTCCCGCCAGCCGCTGAACGGCGGGGGCCGCGAACCGCTCGATGAACGCCGCCGGCTCCCCCGTGCGCGGGGAGAGGATCACGGTGTCGATGCCGAGCTTGGTGTAGCCCGTGATGTCCTGGGTGAAGGCGTCGAGGTCACCGGTGGTGAGCGGGTCCCCGGAGTAGGCGACGGTCTTGCGGATCGCGTCGTAGTCGCGGCCCTCGGTGTCGCAGTGGCCACGCAGGACGTCGAGCTTGTGCGCGACCTCCTCGGGGGTGGTGGTGAAGAGGTTGCAGGCGTCCGCGTACCGGGCGACCAGCCGGAGCGTCTTCTTCTCGCCGCCTCCGCCGATCATGATCTCGGGGCGCGGGTCACTGACCGGGGCCGGGACGGACAGCGTCTCGGCGAGCCGGTAGTGCTTGCCCTCGAAGGGACCGTTCGCCTCCGGGTCCCACATCTGCAGGCAGATCCGCAGGGTCTCCTCCAGCCGCTCGAAGCGCTCGGCGAGCGGCGGGAACGGCACACCGAGCCCCGCGTGCTCCCGGTCGTACCAGGCGGCGCCGATACCGAGGGTGGCCCGGCCTCCGGACAGGACGTCGAGCGTGGTGGCGATCTTGGCGAGCAGCCCGGGATGTCGGTACGTCACCCCGGTCACCAGGGCACCGAGCCGGACCGTCGAGGTGCGCGCCGCGAGATAGCCGAGGGTGGTGTAGGCCTCCAGCATGGGGTCCTCGGCCCGGTCGTTGAACTCCATCTGGAAGTAGTGGTCCATCACCGACAGCCAGCTCAGGCCCGCGGCCTCGGCCGCGTCGCCCGCGGCGGCGAGTTCGGCGCCGAGCGCGGGCCCTCCCCCGGGATGGTCGAACCGGTTGATGTGCAAGCCCACGCGCATGGCGGTCTCCGTTCACCAGGGTCGTAACCGACCCTGGTGACGCTAGATCTTCGAGCGCTCTCGAAGTCAAGGGGCTCGGCTAGGAGACCCGCTCCTCCTGCTTCCTGGTGGCCCTCAGACTCGTGAAGGTCGTGACGGCGAGGACCAGAACGATGAAGCCGAGCGAGAAGGGGATGCTGATCTCGGGCACATGGACGCCGGACTCGTGCAGGGCGTGCAGCACCAGCTTGACGCCGATGAAGCCGAGGATGATCGACAGCCCGTAGCTGAGGTGGACCAGCCTCTTCAGCAGGCCGCCGATGAGGAAGTACAGCTGGCGCAGCCCCATCAGCGCGAACGCGTTCGCCGTGAACACGATGTACGGGTCCTCGGTGAGGCCGTAGATGGCGGGGATGGAGTCGAGCGCGAACAGCACGTCGGTCGAGCCGATCGCGAGCATCACGACCAGCATCGGGGTCATGACCCGCTTGCCGTTCTCCTCGATCCACAGCTTGGTGCCGTGGTAGCGGTCGGCCACGCCGAAGCGTCGCTCGACCATCTTGAGGAGCTTGTTCTCCTGGTACTCCTCCTCGTGCTCCTCCTTGCGGGCGTCCTGGACGAGCTTCCAGGCGGTCCAGATCAGGAAGGCGCCGAAGAGGTAGAAGACCCAGGAGAACGTGGAGATGATCGCCGCGCCGGCCGCGATGAACCCGGCACGCAGCACGAGGGCCAGCACCACGCCGACCATGAGGACCCGCTGCTGGTACTGCGAGGGCACCGCGAACTTCGCCATGATCAGGACGAAGACGAAGAGGTTGTCGACGCTCAGCGACTTCTCGGTGATGAACCCGGCGAAGAACTCACCGGCCGGCTTTCCACCGCTGAAGATCAGCAGACCGACGCCGAAGAGACAGGCCAGCACGACCCAGACGACCGTCCAGATGCCGGCTTCCTTGATCGACACGTCGTGGGGCTTACGGCCGATGAAGAAGTCGACGGCGACGAGCACGCACAAGGCCGCCACCGTCAGCAGCCAGACGGAGAGGGACACATTCACTTGTTACTCCTGGTACGTGTGGGGCCTTCACAGGGTTGTCTCAGCTTCTGATCTCTTCCACCTCTGCCGGGTGAACAAAAGGTCATGACATTGCAAGGGCACAGGTCACGCCGGTGCCACCCGCCGGACGGCGGGCAGGTTCCGCCGTACGGCGGCGTCCCGGACGGCGGGCGGGGCGCGGATCATGTCGGCATGAGCCGCCGCGTTCCCGCGTGAGGAGAAGACATGACCCTGGTGCCGCCGCCGTTCGACCCGGAGCTTGCCGGAGCCCTGGAGCTGATCAAGGAGTTCATCTCCCCGGGGATGACCCTGGAGGACATCGAGCAGATACGGCAGGGCCCCGGCATCCAGATGCTGGCCGAGCTGGACCTGACGCTCGACGGCTTCTTCAAGGTCGAGGACCGTGTGGTGCCGGGCCCCGAGGACGCCCCCGAGATCTCGCTCCTGATCTGCCGCCCCACCGTGCCCTCGGGCGCGGGCCCGCGCCCGGTCGTCTATCACGTGCACGGCGGCGGCATGGTCCTCGGCACCAACCGGGTGGGCGTGGACGTGGCGCTGGCCTGGGCCAAGGAGCTGGACGCCGTCGTGGTGTCGGTGGAGTACCGGCTGGCCCCGGAGAACCCGTATCCCGCACAGATCGAGGATGTGTACGCCGGTCTGGTGTGGACGGCGGAGCACGCCGGGGAGCTGGGTGGCGACCCGGAGCGGATCGTCCTCGCGGGCGCCAGCGCGGGCGGCGGACTGTGCGCGGCCCTCGCCCTGCTCACCCGGGACCGTCAGGGGCCGCGTCCGATCGGCCAGCTGCTGATGTGCCCGATGCTGGACGACCGCAACGACACCCCGTCCTCGCACCAGATGGTGGGCCTGGGCGTCTGGGACCGGACGGCCAACGAGACCGGCTGGACGGCGCTGCTCGGCGACCGGCGCGGCGGCCCGGACGTGCCCGCGTACGCGGCACCGGCCCGCGCCGAGGACCTGGCCGGGCTGCCCCCGGCGTTCCTGGACGTGGGTTCGGCGGAGACGTTCCGGGACGAGGTCGTCGCCTACGCCTCCCGGATCTGGCAGGCCGGCGGGATCGCCGAGCTGCATGTGTGGCCGGGCGGCTTCCACGGCTTCGACGGTTTCGCCCCGCAGGCGGCGCTCTCCCAGCGGACACGGGCGGCACATCTGGACTGGCTGCGCAGGCTCCTCGAGGCGTGACCGTGCGGCACGGCTCACCCCGGGTGGTGCCCGGTGTGAGCCGCGGGGCTCCCCAGCCGGGCCCCGCATACCGCACCATGGACCCATGAAAGAGCTGGCCGGGCGCCTGACCGCGCTGGACCCGGACGCCGGTGCCGCCGTCCAGGTGATCGCCTACTTCGACCGGCTGGCCGAGTCACGGGCCGGCCTGGAGGCCCTGGTGCGCGGGGCGGCCGTACTGGCCGGGGTGCCCGCGCGGCTCGTCGACGCGGACCGGCGGGTGCAGGTGCGCGTGGAGGCCGACGGCACGCGCCGCGACTCGGATCTGCCACCGGATACGGCCTGGCCGTCGGCGGCGCTGGCGCCCGGCGGGGTGCCCGCGCTGTGGCTGGAGCGGGCGGCCGAGCCCAGCGTGGTGGACGCCGTGATCCTGGAACGGGCCGCCGGAGCCATGCGGCTGGTCCTCGACCGCACCCGCGGCCGGGCCCCGGTCGACGATCCGGCGCTGGTGGAGACACTGCTCGACGCCACGGCGCCGGAACCGGCCCGGCTGCACGCGGCGCGGCGCCTGGGCCTCGACCCGGCGGTGCCCGCGCGCGCCGTGGCCGCCGCCGACGGTCTGCCCCGCATCGTCCCCGAGCCGCGCGGTGCGGAACTGCCCGCCGGGCGCCTGGGGCTGGGCCCCGCCGTGCCCGTGCTCGACCTGCCGCGGTCCTGGGCCGCCGCGCGCACCGCGCTGCGGTTCACGGCGGAGGGCATCGCGCAGGATCCCGGTCAGCGTGTGGTGTACGCCGACGAGCTGGGCGGCACGGCTCTCCTCGCCGATCTCGTCGTGCCGGGGGCCGAACCCCCGCCCGACGTCATCGCGTTGGAGTCCGCGGCCGCGGCGACGCCGTGGCTCCTGGCCACGCTGCACGCCGTCGCGTCGACGGCGAGCCTGCGGGCGGCCGCCGCGGAGATCAACGTGCACCACTCGACCCTCCAGGACCGACTGGTGCACGCCGAGCACCTGCTGGGCTGGCCCGTGCGCACCCCGCAGGGCCGGTTCAGGCTGCAACTGGCGCTGACGATGCGCCACTTGGCCCGCTCGTAGCCGCGGTCACCGTCACGCCACCGTCACCGGAACTCGTGGACGACCTCGATCTCGCCGACGATGTGCGCGTTGAAATCGTCGAGCTCCTCGGCCGGCACCCACAGCTCCAGGATCGTCTCCCCACCGGCCTGCTGTACGGGGTAGCGGCGCAGGAAGTCCGCGTCGACGTGGAAGCGGGTCACGAAGCCGGCGCCGTCGTGCTTGACGTTCCAGTCCCGGGCGATCTTCACGGCGTAGTCCTCGTTCAGGACGGGGTAGAAGATCGGCTGCTCGGGCAGCCGGGGCGGCCAGGCACGCCAGTTCAGCTCACGGACCAACTCCAGCTCGACGGGGCCGGTGGGGCGCCAGAGGGTCGTCGTCGGTCGGGGGCTGGTCATGGGGGTCGCGCTCCGTACGTGGTCGAGGTGCGTGATCGATGTGTGCCGTCGATCGGAACGCGGCGACCCTACCGGCGGCGGCGAGGCACCGACCACCGGGTTTCACGGCTCGGCGCGGTCCGCGCGGGCGAGGGGGCGCCCATCCGTGGAGTCCCGACAGGAGTTGCCGATCGGCGCCACGGGCAAGGTGTTGAAGGACCAACTGCGATGAGGCCCGTCGCGTCACCCGCGGGAGAACGGAGATCATTGTGACGACGAACAGCACCGCCGACCTGACGGCGGACCCGTCACCGGACCGGATAGAGCGTCTCGACGAGGAGATCATCACCCTTCTCGCCCGTCGCCGCGCCATGGCGCAGGAACTGCCTCCCCCCGCGCGCGCCCGCGCCGTCGATCCCGAGTTCGCGGAGACCGTACGGGAGATGACGGACCGCTACCGACAGGAGCTCGGCGGCGCCGGCGAACTCGTCGCCCGCGCGGTGATGGTGCTGTGCCATCCGAGCCGCCACTCCTGATCACGCGGGGTGAGGAGGGAGGGCCGGGTGCCCTTCCTCCCCGCCCACAGACGACCGCGTGCACATGACTTGGATCACTTTGACAGTGTCCTCGATTTGGCCGTACAAATGGGCCATATGAGCGTCCCGAAGCTTCCTCTGTCCGGGATCACGGTCGTCAGCCTGGAGCAGGCGGTGGCCGCCCCCTACGCCACCCGGCAGCTGGCCGACCTCGGCGCCCGGGTCATCAAGGTGGAGCGGCCGGGCGGCGGCGACTTCGCGCGGCGGTACGACACGACCGTCCACGGTCACTCCAGCTATTTCGTCTGGCTGAACCGCTCCAAGGAATCCCTCACCCTGGACCTCAAGGACCCGCGCGGCCTGGAGATCCTGCACCGGCTCCTCGACGACGCCGACGTCTTCGTGCAGAACCTCGCCCCCGGCGCGGTCGACCGCCTCGGTCTGGACACCGGCTCGCTCACCGCGCGTTGGCCGCGGCTGATCCCGTGCACGATCTCCGGGTACGGCACCGACGGACCGTGGGCCGACCGCAAGTCGTACGACCTGTTGGTGCAGTGCCAGACCGGCCTGGTCTCCCTGACCGGAACCCCGCAGGAGACCGCGCGGGTCGGGATCTCGGTCGCCGACATCGCCGCCGGGATGTACGCCTACAGCGGCGTCCTGACCGCCCTGTACACACGCGCCACCACGGGCACCGCCCACCCGGTGGAGGTGTCCCTCTTCGAGGCACTGGCCGAGTGGATGGGCCAACCGGCCAATTACACGCAGTACGGCGGGAGCCAGCCCCCACGCCTGGGCACCCAGCACGCCACCATCGCCCCCTACGGCACCTTCAGGTCCGCCGACGGCGAGGACGTGCTGTTCTCCATCCAGAACGAGCGCGAATGGGCCGTGCTCTGCGCGGAGTTCCTCGGCGGTCCCGAACTGACCACCGACCCGCGCTTCGCCACCGGATCCGACCGTGTCGCCCACCGCGACGAGCTCAACGCCGTCGTCGCCGAGCGCTGTGCGCGCTCCGACGCAGCGGAGATCCTCAAGGACCTGGAGGACATCGGCATCGCCTGCGCCGGTGTCAACGACATCGCCGCGTTCCTCGACCATCCTGTGCTGGCCGCCCGGGGCCGCTGGCGCGAGGTGGGTGTACCGGGCGCCACCGTGCGGGCGCTGCTGCCGCCGGCCGACCTGGCGGGGCTGCCCGCCCGCATGGACCCCGTACCGGCGGTGGGCGAGCACACCGACGCGATCCTCACCGGGCTCGGCCACAGCCGCGCCGACATCGAGGCGCTGCGCGCCGACGGCGTCGTCTGATGGCGGGGTGACGTCGATGCTCGAGCAGCCACAGCGTGAAAGCACCTACCTGAGGCTCGCCCGCGAACTGCGCACCGCGATCCTGCGGCACGACTACCCCGAGGGGGTGCGGCTGCCGACCGAGGCCCAGCTCGCCGAGCACTACGGGATCAGCCGCCAGACCGTGCGCCGTGCCTTCCAGGACCTGGTCGCGGAAGGGCTGGTCCACCGGGTGCCGGGCCGCGGCACCTTCGCCACGCCCCGCGACGAGCAGTATCTGCGCCAGTTCGGCTCGGTGGACGACCTGATGGGCCTGTCCATCGACACCCGTATGCGGGTCGTCACGCCCCTGCACCGACGGGTCGACGTCGACGCAGCCGGGCGACTGGGCCTGCACACCGACCGGGTGCACAAGCTGGCCTTCGTCCGGCTGCACGAGGACACCGCGTTCTGCCACACCGCGGTCTCCCTGCCGCCCGCCGTCGGCCAGTTGCTGGAGTCGGTCCCCGAACTCACCGAGCCCGGCACCCCCAGCGCCTCCACCGTCATCGGCTTCCTCGACGGCCGACTGCCCGAACCGATCGCCGAGGCCGAGCAGAGCATCACCGTCGCGGAAGCCACTCCCGAACTCGCCGGACACCTCGGCTGCGAACCAGGCCGGGCGCTGCTGCGCATCGACCGGGTCTACCAGACGGTCGCCGGACAACTCGTCGAGCTGGCGATCAGCCACTTCCTGCCCGAGCACTACTCGTACCGCGTACGGCTGCGGCGCAGTGGCCGGTGACGCCGTATGCCGAATTGTCGAAAGAGGAGCAATTGCCGTGAGTCTCAAGATAGTCGTGACCGTGAAGTACGTGCCCGACGCCACCGGCGACCGGCACTTCGCCGATGACCTGACCGTCGACCGTGACGACGTGGACGGTCTGCTCTCCGAACTGGACGAGTACGCGGTCGAGCAGGCGCTGCAGATCGCCGATGAGGCGGATGACGCCGAGGTCACCGTCCTGACCGTCGGTCCGGAGGACGCCAAGGACGCACTGCGCAAGGCGCTGTCCATGGGCGCCGACAAGGCCGTCCACGTCGAGGACGACGACCTGCACGGCACCGACGCGATCGGGACCTCGCTGGTGCTGGCGAAGGCGATCGAGAAGGCCGGCTACGACCTGGTGATCTCCGGTATGGCGTCCACGGACGGCACGATGGGAGTGGTCCCGGCGCTGGTCGCCGAGCGACTGGGTGTCCCGCAGGTGACGCTGCTGTCCGAGGTCTCCGTCGAGGACGGGATCGTGAAGGGCCGCCGGGACGGTGACTCCGCCACCGAGCAGCTGGAGGCATCCCTCCCGGCGGTGGTGTCGGTCACCGACCAGTCGGGCGAGGCGCGTTACCCGTCCTTCAAGGGCATCATGGCCGCGAAGAAGAAGCCGGTTCAGTCCTGGGACCTGTCCGACCTCGACATCGAGGCCGAGGACGTGGGTCTGGACGGCGCCTGGACCAAGGTCGACTCCGCCACCGCGCGCCCGGCGCGTACGGCCGGAACAGTCGTCAAGGACGAGGGCGAAGGCGGCAAGCAGCTCGCCGAGTTCCTCGCGAGCCAGAAGTTCATCTGAGAGAGGGTGCGTTGATCCATGGCTGAAGTTCTCGTCTACGTCGACCATGCGGACGGCGCCGTCCGCAAGCCCACCCTGGAGCTGCTGACGCTGGCCCGCCGCATCGGCGAGCCGGTCGCCGTCGCGCTGGGCAACGGCGCCGCCGACACCGCCGCCGCGCTCGCCGAGCACGGCGCCGTCAAGGTCCTCACGCATGAGGCCGCCGAGTACGCCGACTACCTGGTCGTCCCGAAGGTGGACGCCCTGCAGGCCGCGTACGAGGCCGTCTCCCCGGCCGCGGTGCTGGTGCC
>NZ_JBIUUU010000042.1:0-9998 GCF_044742595.1 Streptomyces sp. NPDC087859
TCGCCCGGAAGTAATAACCGACGCAACCTCCACCAGCCGCCTTGCTCCCACCTCAGCCAGAAAAGGACATCGCCTTACGAACCGCTCACTGAGAGGTCGGAGGACCTCACGGCGCGGGCCGTCGGACGGTTCGCCATCCGCAGTGCCGAGGGCGTCGCCTCGCCGGGCAAGTGGCTCGATAACGTCCCGAACGTCTACGCTGCCTTCGCGCTCCTCCACCAGTTCAAGCGCCTCCCCGTCCGTTGGCAACGCCGCACCGAACTCCACGACGCCTTCGTTTCATTGGCCTGCACTCTCATCCGCTGGAGGCGGCTGAAGAAGCACCGATCATGATCGTGTTACGAGCTCATAGCGCCCTGCCCACGTTTCCGGGGGCGGGGCGACCTGGCTGTCAAGGTGCTCGATATGCCGTGCCGAATGAGGATGAGCCCGGTGCGGTGCACCGCATCAACCCAAGCTGATAAGCCGCCGCCGGACCGCCCCGCGGTCAGGGCTGGTCGTACCAGGCAAACGCTGCGATCCGCCAGCCCTCGGAGGTGCGGACGAACTGGATGGTCTTGGTACCGTCCCCCTCGAACGGCTCACCATCCAAGATCCCGGACTTGCGGTACTCGCCGAACCGCGACGCGATATCGCCCGCGATCTCAGTCCGTTCAGAGGTCTCCCACTCGGAGAACTCGACCAGCCGACCCTCGGTCAGCAGCCGCTGGCGAGGCTCGATGAACTCGTCCACGGTGTAGACCGTGAACTCCGGGCCGGTCTTGACGATCACACCACCGGGAAGAATCAGCTGGCGGATCCGGGCCACGTCGGCAGCCTTGCCGCCCCGGTTGTCAAAGGCATCGAAGAACTCGGCGGTCACGACGTCTATCTCGATCTTGGACATGGCGCGACGGTAACAGCGAAGGGGCGCCGGACCTCGCCGGTCTCGACAGGCTGCGAAATGTCGTCGAGGCGGACCGTCGCGCGCCAGTTCAAGCGCCTCGCAGTCCGCCCGGCAGACGGCTCCACCTCCACAACGCCATAGTCTCCCTGGCCTGCGGACTGATCTGCTGGAGACGACTCAACAGCCCTACACCATGATCGTGTTACGAGCTCATTGGGGTTGGTTCTGTCCAAAGCACTTCGGCGCAGGCCAGCGAGGGCGGACGATGAGGTGAAGCATCAACGGGGGGACAGGGAGCATGTCGAGTAATTCGCCTCCGGGCGCCTCAGATCCAGGTTTATGGCGCCGCCTCGGGCGTCGTCTACATAGCTGGCAGACGATCATCGCTGCCGTTCTGGCGGCCCTCGGTACCATTGTGGGCGCGCTCATCGCAGGCACAATCGGTGGTTCGGACAGCCCCGGCGACAGCGGGAGGCCTTCACCGCGAAGCAGCGCGACGGCGGTGAGTGTGACCTCTTGGTCAGAGACGCCGGCAGCTCCTCCGCCCGGGAAGAAGCGGTATCAGTTCGCTGGCACGGCCATCAACCTGCCATCTGACGCGGAGATTCACGTCATCGTGGCGTCACCACGCGGCTCTGCAGCCGATGCGCCCAGCGCGGAGGAGGGCGGAAGCGAAGGCGGCGACGCATGGCTCATCTCTCCAAGCGCTGACGTCCTGCGCAACGGAGTCTGGAAGGTGTCATGGACGCTGCCCGAGCCGCCCACGGCGGGTCACTGGATTGCCATTGTGGTGCGTTTCCCCGCCGTGGAGAGTTCCGGCCCCGATGTTCCCACCTATAACAGCCCCCTTCCTGGTGTTACGCAGTGGTCGCCGCCTCCACCAGGAGACGGGCCTACGGAGGAACCGACAGAGGAGCCGCGTGATCCGCTGTCCGATGTGGCCGAAGAGGGCCCGACTGCCAGTGACGTTGTTGCCTCTGCTGACGTCCCGCCAGGTGCCTGAATTCGTGCAGTCTCTCGTTGGCAGTCAGGTCCAGCGAACGTTCGCGGGGCTGGCTCGGCAGAAGGGCGGCAGATATCCACCGTGCTCAGCGTGATTGTGTGTCTCCGACCATGGTCACCGCGAGCTGCGCGGAGAGAGTCACGATGGCGAGCCGTAGCCGTCGTACGGAACGCCGTTCACGGCGCTGCTCGTGCTCCGCGAGATCCTGCGAGGCCTCGAGGAATGCCGTCACCATGGCTCCGGCTGTTCCTGGGACCTGTTCGACGCAGCCGGAGGCGACGGACAGGCTGGCGCCAGGGTTGAGGAGGATCCGGTCGCGGCTGGCGTGTTCCCAGTTGTCGACGGCGTCGGTGAGCTGCTGACGGATGCGCAGTCCGTCGCAGTGGTCGCTGATCTACTGGCTGAGCCGCGGCCACGCCGTCCCCCGTTCTTCGTGGGCGATGGTGACCTCAACGGCCCGGGCAAACTCCGCAATTCGTTGAGCAGGTGCCCCTGGATCATCAAGGACCGGGGCAACGAGTCATACGGGGGCCCCGAAGGCCACGAGCCCGAACCGGGCTCTACAACGAAGAAACAGGGCCGACTCAGGTTGCAGCGGGGCCAGTTGAGACGGGCGAAGTCGAGTCCTCCCGCAGGCGCGCAAACCTCTCCCGCCGCCCGGCTGTGCATGACAGAGTGTCATGTGTTCGCTAGTGCGATCGAAGGGGGAGTAGGGGTGGCTGCGCCGTTACAGCTGACACGGACGCACCGGGTGCTGATCGGCGTGGTCGTGTGCGGTGCCGTGATCCTCGCGGGTATCGGTTTCGTGGGATCGTACGCGGCGGTCCGTGAGCTGGCGCTTGAGAAGGGCTTCAGGCACTTCAGTTACGTCTTCCCGGTCGGCATCGACGCGGGCATCTGCGTCCTGCTCGCCCTGGACCTGCTGTTGACATGGACCCGTATCCCGTTCCCGCTGCTGCGTCAGACGGCGTGGCTCCTGACGGCGGCGACGATCGCGTCCAACGGCGCGGCCGCGTGGCCGGACCCGCTCGTCGTGGGTATGCACGCGGTGATCCCGGTCCTGTTCGTGGTCTCGGTGGAGGCCGCGCGGCACGCGATCGGCCGGATCGCGGATGTCACCGCGGACCAGCACATGGAGGGTGTCCGCCTGACCCGCTGGCTTCTGTCCCCGGGGCCGACGTTCCTGCTGTGGCGGCGGATGAAGCTGTGGGAGCTGCGCTCCTACGAGCAGGTGATCAAGCTGGAGCAGGAGCGCCCGGTCACGCAGGCGCGGCTGCGCTCCCGGTTCGGCCGCGCCTGGCGGCGCAAGGCGCCTGTCGAGGCCCTGATGCCGCTGCGGTTGGCCCGGTACGGGGTCCCGCTCGCCGAGACCGCTACGGCCGGTCTCGCTGCCGCTGGCATCGCCGACCCGCCGATTGCCTTCACCTTCGCTGCTGAGCGCGCATCAGCCCCAACGCCCGCTGAGGAGCCTGCGCTCGGGCCCGCGGCCAGCGCCGAGGGGGAACCGGCTCCATTAAGCAGTCAGGCCACCGGCTCCACGGATCAGTCCCCGCTCGTGGCGGCGGAACAGGGGGCCGGGGATGCGCAGACGGATGAGGCCAAGGGCTTCGCTGTGGCCTACCGGGCCTGGATCGCGAGCTTCCAGAGCGAGCCCACGGCCGCCCAGTTCGCGTACTGGCTTCAGGAGCACGGCATCACCACTGCCGCGGGCGGGCTGCTCACCGATGCCCAGCTGCAGCCCCTGCTGCAGGTTCTTGCCCGGCGCTATGGTCCGACTCCTGAGCCCGTGACCGCGGAGCAGCAGGCGGACGACGAACTGTCCTGGTACGGCTACTTCTCGAACGCCTGGTTTGCGTATGCGCAGGAACGCGGCGCCTATCCCCGGATGCCAGCGCCCTGGCCGCGTACGTCTTTGAGCGGGATCAGATCGCCGGTCCCGGTGGCCGCGCCCTGACGGGCGTCGACCTTCAGGCCTTCGTCGAGGACTTCCAGCAGCGCGAGGTCACCGCGACGGCTCGGCACGCCGAAGACCCAGCCGGCAACTCCCGTCAGCCGCACGCCGACGAGCTGGCGCCGGGCGACGAGGAGACGGCCGAGTCGGCGCCCGCAGGTGCAGGTGCGCAGGCGGCCACGGACCAGCGGGGCCCTCGGGTCAGCGCCGCCATCGACGGGCCGCCGCCGAACGAGGGCCCGTCCATCGGGGAAGTGGCCGGGCTGACCACTGTTGACCGGTACTACCTGGCGTGGGCGGAGCACCAGGCGCAGCGCAGTGCAGAGCCTGTGTCGTCGACGGCGGAGGCGCAGGAGCTGTCCGTCTACCTCGCCGAGGAGAAGGGATTGCGTGGCCGGGGCGGCAAGCCGGTCAGCGCCGGCATTCTGCGCCGCTACCTGCTGCCGTTTCGGATCTACCGCCTGTGGGCCGGGCAGCGGCTGCGCAGCCAGAGGCCCTCTTTGGAGGCTGTTGCGCAGGAGTGTGCTGCGCAGGGGATCACGGCGCAGCACAACCGGCCTGTCACCGCTGCCTACATCGCCGGCCAGGCCGGCGACTTCGAACGGCGCTGGCAGGCCCTCACATACCACCACGCGCAGACCCGGCAGTAGAAGCCGGCCAGTTGAAAGGGGGCCTGACCCTGTCGGCGTGCTCGTCAGAAGAAGCCGAAGAAGCGATCCCACCAGGTGGGCCGCTGAACGTGCGAGGGCAGCCGGCTCGGCCCGTCGTAGTCGCTCTCCAGCAGTTCCTCGGCGATCACTGCATAGCCGAGTTCGACCAACGCCCGGTTCACCTTGGCAAGGTCAGCGCCGTCCAGCTCGCCCTCGGCCTGAGCTTCTTCGGTGCCGAGGAAGGCGCCCGGATTGTCCGCGCAGACCAGCGCCAGTGAGGCGAACTTGCTCACGCAGACGACGATCCGTGTTCCGCATACGGTCGCGTCAGCCGGCACGACAACCCGTCCGTACTCGCTGGAGTCCTGGGTGTCCTGCTCACTCGTGCAGCGGGCTGCGAAGTCGCCTTCGAGTCGGATCAGCAGGCCACCGAAGCGGGCTGCGGTCTCGCCACGGTCGTAGTGCTGCGGCCACTCCAGCCATTCCGGATCATCAAGCTCGCGCAGTAACGCCAGCAGATCCGCTTCGCTTCCGGACATGCGTTGATCTTGCCGAACCGGCCACCAGCGGAGCGACTCGGGGTACCACCCCATTCCCTGTCCCCGACAGCACCATTCAAGGTCAGTAGCAGACCCGCGGGCAGGCCCTGACGCATCGCGTCGGGGCCCGAGTGCGGGAGCACGAAGTGAGTACCCTGAAGCAATGCGATGCTGCTGGGAGTGGCTGCGTCCAGTGGTGCAGGCGCCCTAACGTGCCGACGATCGGGCCGGTCCACCCGTCCGTTCTGACCGAGGACTTGTTCACGGGCACTCTGGAGTCCTTCGAGATGGCAGGATCACCGATACATTCTTCCCGGATCGTCCCAGTCGGCTGGGCAGGGCTGGTAACAACGTTCATAAAGGACGGCATTTCGGAGCGGAGCCGAATCACATGACGGACGAGGTCGTTGAGTACCGCTACCTCTGGGACGGCTCCGAGGAGGGCTGGGTTGTCCTCCGGACGAAAGCGCTGTTGGGCACCATCTTCAACACCAACACGCGCATGGCCCTGCTCATCGAGGACAACGCCGTGTACGCACGGGTGATTGAGCAGATGCGCACGTACGGGTGCCCGTTCCTGGACTCCATCCCGTAGGAAGTGTGGTGGCCCCCTTCACGCCGGAGGCGGGCCGCCACGTGACCAGGGAAGCAAGGTCGCAGTCCGCGCCCAGTCCGCAAGACACCCACTCAGGACCGTCGCACCCCATCGCCATCGATGGACAAGCAGTCTTTCTCGCCTTCCCGTCGGGTAAGGCCAATCCGGCCGCCAAGAAGTACCGCTACTACTACGTCATGAGGACCAACCGGCATGCTCGCCGTGGAAGAAGCCGAACGCAGGGCCCGGGCGTTCCTCGTGGAGGAGAGCAGAACATGGGGCATGTCCTCCAATGTGAGGATCATCCCCGAATACTGCTTCACGGATGGGGCCCGGTCCATCGCTCCCTACGACCATGTCGAGTACCTCGATCACGGACGTGAGGACATGCAACTCGGCGGGAACCTGCCCGTAGCTGTCGACCTGAGCACGGGAGCGTGCTCCTTCATCACCTGGGAAGAGGCACAGGACATGATGGAGCGCGATCTGCTGTGACCTCTGCCCAGCAGGTTGCTTCTGGCGGCGTAGTGGATTGCCGTGGCTTTTTTGGCTTGATGACCTGGTGAGTGCCGTGTCAGGACAACGGGACTGCACGGCAGTCCGCCGTCCGCTATCGCCTTCTGGGACAGAGCCTGGGGGTCGGTGAGGTTACGGCTCTGGACGCGGGAGGTGCCGCCAGGTGTCAGGAGCGTCATCGGGTCCTCAAGGCGCCTGAACTCGGCCGGCCTCAGCCCGTTCTCATCGGGCAGAGCGGATGGGGTGGGTACCGGTCCGCGGGGCTGTTCTTGAGTGGGGCTGATCAGGGTGTGGGGGAGGGTTGCCGGTTGCCGGGGTGGTGGTTGCCCGGGGTTGTCATCCGCGCAGCCCGGCTCCGCCGGCGGGGCGCAGGTCGATCCGCTCGGGCGGTCCCGCCAGGAGCGGTATGGCTTGCCCGATCAGTTCCGTGGCTCCGGGCGCGGACAGTGCGTCCTCGTGGTCGGCTGCGCTGCGCCAGATTTCGGTGACCCACACGACGTCTTCCTCACCGGGGGCGGTGTTGACCACGTACAGCTCGCACCCGGAGGCGTCCTGTGCCTGTTGTGCGGCCTGCAGGAGGATCTTGACCAGGGCGTCGCGCTGCCCGGGCTGCGTGCGGAACTTGACGTACAGGCCGACCTTGTCCATGTCTGTCTCCAGCTGCGTCATCGGGTTCCGTGGTGATGATCGCACGGGTCCGCAGGGGCGGGGGCCGGCTGGGGTTCTCGTTGTACTTGTGTGGTCCGGCCGGCTCTGGGACTCTGCCGGGTACGGCACTGCCTCCTGCGATCCGTGCACCGGGGAGGGCTCCGCGCTGGCCGCAGCGGCTTTGCTCACACCGGGCACGTGCCTGTGCACGTTCTGGTGGACCGCCGTGGGATGGAACTCGGAGTGATGCCGGCAGGTCAGGTGTCGTCGGTGATGGGTGTGAGGGTGTCGAGGAGGACGTCGAAGACGAAGCGTGTGCTGTTGGGGCCGCCTTCCAGCCACCAGGTGCTGACCGTGGCGACGTCGTCGGCGATTTCTTCGATGGTGCACTGGATGCTGGTGGGGCAGGGGTAGGGTGCGGTCGGTTGCAGCTCTCCGCCGAAGTAGACGGTTTTGCCGACGAGTTGATGGGGGCGGTCGTAGACGTCGGCGAACTCCACCAGGATCAGGCCCGGGAACGGATCGTCGGTGAGCCAGCACACAGCGGTAGCGGGCAGTTCGCAACCATCACCCTCGCCCAGATTTGTCCCCATGTCTGCACACTACCCATCGGGTGTCGCACGGCACTACCGGTTTAGCAGCACCAACGAAGCACTACTACGGGCTGGATGCCGCCGTTGTCCCGGGCGTGTTGAGGAGTTCGCGGATGAGGTCCCCCGTCTCCAGTGAGCAGTCGAGTGTCTGGTTGATGTGTTGGATGCGGGTGATGGTGCTGTCGAGTCCTTGCCGGTTGCCGGCGGCGTGTTCGATGCGGAGGGCGCCTCGGTACAGCAGCTCTGCCGTGTCGTCGACTTCGAGGCCCGTCGTCACCGCTCGGCGCGCCCTGTTGAGATCGTGGTGTGGGCTTGCGGTCATGCGGTGGGTGGCGATGGTGTGGGCGATGTCGACGATGCGCGTGATCATCTTCAATGCGCCGCCCTCGGGGCTGGTGAGCTCGCATGGTCAGGAGTCGCGTATTTGCGGCCGAGCCCAGATGGGCTCGCGCTGAGTGATCTGCGCGAGCTCGGCCGCACCCAGCAGTCTGCTGGTCTGCGATTGTCATGATGGGTAGCAGCAAATCTCAGGTGTCTCCAGAGGAGCGACTATGGCGTTTAAGACCGGGGTCGCCGAACCGGAGGAGTGGTCCTATTCGCCGGCTGTCGGCGTCGGACCGCTCCGGTTCGGGATGACCGTCGACGACGTAGTCGAGGCGGCTGCGATGCTCGGCCAGACGAAGGTCAGCGATTGTGCACGAGGCCACGCGATCTTCACGCCGACGTGGAAGGTCGAAGTCCACCGTCGCGGAGTAGTGGCTCCTTCATCGCCTGCCGTCACGGCCTACGTAAGCCAAGCTGTGGGGCTGTTCTGCATCGCTGCCGATGCCATACACGGACCTCAGATCGCGTACGACGGTCTCCAACTGGTCGGGAGAGACCTGTCGGAGCTGGAAAGCGAGGCAATCGCGTATGCCGAAGCGATGGACGTGCACTTTCGCTACATGCCCGAGGGCTACGCAGCACCGGATGATCCCGGGATCGTCATGCGCGCGCAACTGGTCGGAGAGGTCCTCCGGTCGCGTCCGCTGTTCATGGTGCCGCGCGACGGCGCGTGGACGGAATGGGACTCGTTGCCCTCCGAGGAGTATCGCGTCAACGGCCAGCCCGCGACCTGACGTGGTGTGATTCATGGCGCGGGGTGGAGGGGGCGCACCCGAATACGCCAGGCCGGGGCCTTCAGGAACCGTAGGGGCCGCCGCGGAAGTACAAGCTTCGGTGCGCTCGTGGGCGGTCACCGCGCTCGTGGGCGGTCACCGCGCTGGGTGACGGCGTGGCACCAGGAACAGGACCAGATCTCCTCTTCCCATGCAGTCGGCAGCGCTGGCCACCGCCACATCGCACGCCCACACACATCGCATTCCACGGGCGAATCCTCACACGCCTCCGCGCGTGGCCCCAATCCGCTGACACCGCGCGACTTACCAAACATCCCCGCCGGGATAAAACGCTCTTTCAGCGGGGCAGGGACTGTCCTCTGACACCGAACCTGGGTGGTTTGTCAGGGAAGTTGGACCACCGCTGTGTACTACGAACTGTACCCAGCCTGGAAAGACCACTGGTACCGGGGCGGTACGAGGGCTTTCAGGGACTGGAAGGCGAGGACCGCGTCCCATGGCCGGCACGGCCCGGGTCCCTGTTCCCGCGTCACCCGGTGCAGGGCCTGGTCGAGGATCTGACGGCGCAGGGCACTGTGGTGGCGGATCCGGGCCGGGCAGGGGCAGTCGCAGCGGCCGGGCTGCCCGGTACCGGGCGGTGCGGGGCAGTCAAGTTGAGGAGTTTGCGGATGAGGTCCTCGGTCTCCGTTTCCAGTGAGCAGTCGAGTGTCTGGTTGATGTGTTGGATTCGGGTGATGGCGGTGTGCAGGCCGGAGCGGTTGCCGGCGGTGTGTTCGATGCGGAGGGCGTCTCGGTAGAGCAGCTCTGCCGTGTCGTCGACTTCGAGGCCCGTCGTCACCGCTCGGCGGGCCTTGTTCAGGTCGTGGTGCGGGCCTGGGGTCATGCGGTGGGTGGCGACTGTATTGGCCACGTCGATGATCCTTGTGATCATCTCTTGTTGGTAGGGCTCGGCCCAGGGCACGGGGTGACCGCCGAACGGCGTGCCCCGCACCAGGCTGAGGGCTCTTTCCAAGTCGGGCACGCCGGCTGGTCCCTGGGGCAGCGCGCGCTCGGCGAGCTGGAGGAACTGTGTCCAGTCGCACCGCACCGCGGGGGAGAGCGATAAGGGTCCTCGGCGGTGCTGCGCCGCAGAACGTAGGGATGGCCGGAGGTGTCGCGGCCCAGGGCGCCACGCAGGCCTCGCAGCCGCGAGTTGAGGGTGTTCACACTCCAGGGGTTGAGCGGGTTCATGTCGGTGCACAGCACGTCGGCGGAGCGGCCCGGCCGGAAATACAACAACGTGGTCGCAGATGACGCAGCGCCCCGGCCCCTGGCCCGCCGCTCATTGTGCGCACTGCCGCTTCGTCAGGCAGGTGGGCTGGGGGCCTGACATGCTTCGGGTCATGGAGTCCCGGACAAGTCCTGAGTGAGCGGTTCGTAAGGCGATGTCCTTTTCTGGCTGAGGTGGGAGCAAGGCGGCTGGTGGAGGTTGCGTCGGTTATTACTTCCGGGCGAAGTTG
>NZ_JBIUUU010000043.1:0-7640 GCF_044742595.1 Streptomyces sp. NPDC087859
ACGCGGACAGACGGGTACGACCCGATACTCTTCTTCACCTGAGGAGTGCAGCTTTCCTGACGACGAACAGGACCCTAGACAAGTCCCATCGTCCCAGGTCAGAGCAATGCCGGTGATTTAGTGCATCGCTGCAGGTAGAGGGCATGCGGGTGACTGATTCGGGTGAGGGAGCGCCGGGGTTGCATGTGCCGGTTCGCCCCGATCTGATGATGCGGCAGATGATCTCGGGACACGGCAACGGGGCTCCCGGTAGGACGGAAGATCGACCAAGATCCGACTGTCTGCGAGGGAGCCCCGTTGGGCGCTCAGTCTGCCATTGCTGTTGCTTCCACCGTCACGACGGCGGCCCGTCCGGTGTCCCCTCGAAGTCCTCGAAGGCGGCTGGAGCCGCAGTTCGGCGACCGGATCCGGCTCGGCGTGATCACCGAGGAGATCACCCCCGAAGTGGTTGACGAGGTACTGGAGTTGACCGGCCGGGTCGAGCGCCGCCGCAGGCTTCTGCCGGCCCGCGCGGTGGTCTACTTCGTCCTGGCTCTGTGCCTGTTCAGCAGCTCCGACAGTGCCGGGCCGCCGGGATACCGGGCGGTCCTGCGGACCCTGACCGAGAAACTGCGGCACCTGCCGGGCGGCCTCGTCCAGCGCCTGCCCACCAGTTCGGCTCTCACCAGAGCCCGCCAGCGCCTGGGAGACAAGCCGTTCCAGGCGCTGTTCGAGCGCCGGTGTGGTGCCCAGGCGACACCCACGACCCCGGGAGCGTTCGCCTTCGGCCTGCGGCTGGTCGCCTGGGACGGCACCGCGCTGGACGTGCCGGACACCCCCGAGAACGCAGCAGCGTTCGGGTTCACCGGCCGCGACGGCACCAACAAGAGCGGAAACCCGCAGGTCAGACTGATGGCCCTGATCGAGTGCGGCACCCACGCCCTCATCGACGCGGCCTTCGACTCGATTGCCCAATTCAGCGGGCACAAGCTCGCCCGCCGCCTGCTCGCCTCCCTGCGGCCCGGCATACTGCTGCTGGCCGACCGCAACTTCGCCGGCCATGAACTGTGGGGTCTGGTCGAAGCGACCGGCAGCCACCTCGCCTGGCGGATCAAGAAGAACCTCGTCCTGCCACCACTGTGGGTTCTGCCCGACGGCTCGTACGTGTCCGTCATGCCCACTCCGGCCGAGGGCCAGCGCCTGGGCAACGCCCGCTTCCAGGGCCGCACCCCGACAGGGCTGCCCGAAGGACACCTCGTGCGCATCATCGACTACGCCGTCACCGTCCGGCCCCAGCACGGGCCGCCCCAGGTGGAGAAGTTCCGCCTGGCGACCAGCCTGCTCGACCACCGGCAAGCACCCGCACGGCAGTTGGCCCAGCTCTACCACCAACGCTGGGAGATCGAGAACGGCTTCGCCGAGCTCAAAAACCGCCTGCGAGGCGCCGGCTTCATTCTGCGTTCCAAGACCTCCGAGCTCATCTGCCAGGAGATCTACGCACTCCTCACCGTCTATCAGGGCCTTTGCGCGCTCAAAGTCCACGCAGCCGAACAAGGTGAGGTCGATCCCGACCGGATCTCCTTCACCACCACCGTGCAGCTCGCCCGGCTCAAGACCGCCGGACAGACCGCAGCGAGCCCGCAGGTCTTGTGCGCAGCCCGGGCCGAAGTCGTCCAGGAACTCCTCAACGACCTCCTGCCCCCACACCGCGACCGCCGCTGCCAACGACTGAAGAAACCACCGAGGAACACCTTCGAAGCCAAACGCCGCGACGAACCGCGCCCTCCCAGCAACGTCAGCTACTCAGTCAAAGTCACACGGAACCCGGGACACCCACATTCACCTGCAGAAACGCCTTAATCACCGGCATTGCAGTTCAGGGGCACTTTCTAGCTCTCTGGCCGCCCCTTGGGCGATGATCGGGTCAGCATCGCCGGGCGTGAGGTATCCAGAGCAGAGGAGCCCATCCATGACAGCCGACACGTGGTCGGAGCTCTTGGTGCACTCCGAGCGGCTGACCGCGCTCTATACCGAGCTGCCGCCCTTGGAGCGCCTCGTCCTCAGATCAGTCCACCTGAGCCCCTACGGCCCCGGTGTGACGTTGCGGGTGGACCTTCCGCGCTTTCCGGACCGCGCTCCCGTGACGTGGACCGAGGCGGGCTGCGACCGGTTCGAGGCCCAGATCGAGTTCCTGGCCGTGGGCGAGGACCTGCGGATGCGGGGCACTCCCGACCGCACCGTGGTCGACATCGAGCTCAGCCCCCTCGTCCAGGTATACGAACGCCGGATCAGGGTCGCGGTGCACGGAGCGGGATTCTCGCTGGACTTCACCGCCTGGGCTGGCCTCAAGGCTGACCATCTCAACGCCTATCGCTCCAACGACGCGGACCTCGATACTGCTCGGCGCTGGTTCGAGAGCCGGGTCGACCAGCGTCTGCACCAGGTGCTGCCTCCCCCGACCGCGAAGGCGTTCTATGAGTGACCACGACTGGTCTGCCGAGGTGACCAATCCCGAGACGGTCCGCGACGTTCTCGGCTCACCCCCGCCACCGCTGACGGACTACCACCTGGACTGCGTCCTCATCGACGAACGCGCAGCGTCAGTCACCTTGAGGTTCTCCGCCTTCGCCGTCCCGGACGGCGCTGCGGACCTGTGGCAGGCGAGAGGCCACAACGCGGTCGAGTTCGTCCTGGTCTGCATCGGCGTGAAGAACTTCGAGGTGAACGGCTGGTCCGGCTGGCCCACAACCACCGCCACCCTCGCGGGGAACATTGTCGTGCTCGCCGGCCAGGACAAGCGCGTGTCCTTCGAGGCCACCGAGATCCGTGCTGAGTGCCCCGTCGGACGCCTGTGGAACCGATCGCAGTGACATCACTCGCCGGTCAAGATCGGATTGGCGCACCAGGAGCTTCACCTGCGAGGTGAAGGCCACAGATGTTCGACAGGGCCCCGGCGTGGGACAACATTGCAGGTCAGCGACACCCGGCCCATCATGATGGGCCATCAGTATCTGTCGCCCATGAAAGGGCGAGGTTAACGAATGGCTCTGATCGGAGGTGGCTGTCCCGTCGTCGTTCACCAGTCCCGGCCGGCGGTCAGCGCCTCCGCATCCGCGTCCGTGAATCCGTATGCCGACGCGACGAAGCAAAACTCGTCACAGATCCACTCACGCGCAATCGTCTCGATTCCGCTTCCGGCCGCCACGAACTCCCTGTCGAGCAGGTTGAATTCCTCCGTCGTGGCCTGGGTGAGCGCGTACAAGGTCCCCAGATCGGACGGCTGCTCGGCCTCAACTCGCTCGCACAGCCGCAGTAGGATCGCCTTCCCCCGGTCGACTACGCGATCAGGGAAGTACGAGTCGTCGTACATCTGCCGCAGAAACGCGTGTCCCTCTACCTGCTGGTTCGTGATCGGCATGGCGCTTTCCTAACTCCGTGAAGACCTGATGCACCGATCATGCATGGCGCCTCTGACAACGACGCTCACTCTGTATGCCAGACCCTCACCGCCCGCGGCTCGCGCAGTAGTCGCCAACCGAGATCGCTGAAGGAGAAACTGCCAGATGAACAAGGTCGCGGTGCTGTCCGCCGGCTCCTGGGGAAATCACTGGGTTGTTTCCCGGTGGGCGCCCGGCGGCACTACTAGGCTGAACGGCGCTGTACAGAAGGCTGGTTCGTGGCCATGGGCAGGGGAGATGTGACGTGATCGGTGAGGGTGTGGCGGGGGAAGCTCCAGCAGGGGGCGAAGCGGCTCTGGTTCCTGTGACGGCGGATGGGCAGACCGTGTATCTGTCGGTGCAGCGGCTGGGGGCGACGGCTGGTGGCAGCGAGCACGAGATTGCCGCGCGACGGCCGACATTGGAGGAGGCCGTGGACTCGTTGATCGGAGTTGCCAGAGTGATGGGTACACGCTTGCAGCAGACGGGAAGTGCCAAAGCCACGGTTGAGTTTGCATGTGAGTTCGCGGTCGAGTCCGGCACACTTGTGGCGGTCCTCGGCAAAGCCACCGCCAGGTCCACCTTCAAGGTCGCGCTGGAGTGGGCCGCGCCGTCGCCGTGACCGCTGTGAGCGATGCTACCCAGAACCTGCTCAGAGCAGCGACCGTGGCCCTGACGGTCCGGTCCACGGGCACCGTTCCCCAGACGGTTGGTACCGGATTCTTCATCGCGCCCGGCATGGTGGCGACCTGCGCCCACGTGGTGGCCGACAGCGCGGAATCGCTGCCCGAGGTGGTCCATGGCCAGGTCGGTACGGACGGCCGGGCCGTACGTCTGCGCCCTGTGCTGGAGCACTACTTCCGTGACCCTAGAGTCGGGTTCGATCTGGCACTGCTGCAGCTTGTTCCCGACGAGAACCCAATCGATGATGTCGGCCCGTGGGTTCTGTTCGATGGCGGCCTCGTGGACGGCGACAATGTCTGGGCGTGGGGTCATCCGGACGGGATGTTCCGCGGTGGCCAGTCCGTAGAACTCGCCTACCAGGGCCCTTCGCGGCGAGACTCAGCGGGGCCCGGTGTCCTGAGTCGGTTATGGGGCCCTCCGGTCGGCCCTGGATACAGCGGCAGCGCCGTGCTGAACAAGCGGACCGGTGCAGTAGCGGGGATGCTCTGTACCTCGGACCATTCCGGCAGCGCTCACGCCCTGTCTGCGTCTGCACTGCTGTCCCGGTGCCCTCAACGCGTGCGGGATCTGCACGCTGCAGCGGCTCGGGCGGTGAGTAGCCGACTGCCGCAGGCGCAGCAGCCCTGGTTTGAGACGCTCACTGACGAACAGTTGAGGGACGGCGAGTGGGCATTCCCAAGCCGGAGGCTGCGCACGTACCTTGATGCCGCGCAACGAGCTGCTGAGTCCCACCCTTATCCGGGCGTGGTCCCAGGAAATGTCTCACCACCTCTGTCGACCGTGTACGTCAGCCAGCATGCCCGCTCCCTGGGCGCCGGTCCTGGTCCGGAAGTGGCGGACGCGGAGCGGTTACAGGCCGGCGACGTCATCGAACATCACATGGATGCCCTGGTAACGGGTGGGCCAGGAGCGGGTAAGTCGAGCCTGCTGCGCAGCTTGGTCCGGGAGTGTGTGGCGCGGTGGCGCGTCGACGGCACCCTCGATGCTCCGCACCGGACGGTGCGGAGGGCGCCGATGCTGGTGCCCATATATGTGCAGGCTTCCGACCTGGTGGAGGACCGGCCTTTGGCGCAAGCATTGGAAGCGGCTGCACGAGCTGACGCGGGCCGATACAGCCCGCTTGGGATTTGGCCGGTTGAGTTCTTCCGTGAAAGGCCCAGTGCTCAAGCCTCTTGGCTTGTGCTGGTCGACGGACTGGACGAGTTGGTGAGCCGTGACCAACGTGAAATCGTTCTCACGAGGCTGGCGGGCATACGCAATGCCGATCCCGAAGCGGCGACGTACCGATGCGTCCTCGCCACGCGGCCGGTGCCTGAACTGCTGTCACCTGGTAGCGCTCACTGGCATGCCGCTACGTTCGATCTGCTCCCCTTCGACAGCCTTCAGCTACGAGAGTTCGCCGCGCGCTGGCTGAACGCTCTCGGCCTTCCAGAACCCGAACAGGCTGCGGAACAGTTCACACTCCAGTTCGGGGAGCGGCACCGTGAAGCGCTGGTGCGCGTGCCGCTGATGGCTACCATGCTGTGCCAACTGTTCGCCGACCAGCCGAAGCCCCCGCTGCCGACAGCCCGCCACGAGGTGTATCGATCCTTCGTGAGCCTGTTGCAGAGCCGACAGTACAGTGACGCCCCCACCGGGATCATCGCGCAGGCACGAACGGCAGCAGCCAGATATGGCGTCGCAGCCGTCAGTGCGGCTGAGCGCCTTCCCTCCCAAGTCGTCGATCTGGCCAGCGAGTTCGCCCTCACCTGGCTGGATGGCCAGAACTCGACAGCTCTCGAATACTTCACGTCACGAACCCAAGAGCTGCGCCCCTCCGACCTCCCGGAGGACGTATGGCGGGCGATCTTACGGGAAACCATGCGCCGGAGCGGACTATTCACGGAGCGTGGTGGGGACCTCGTCTTCATTCACCAGACACTGCTGGAGTTCCTGGCCGCTCGGCAACTCGCCCGTGACCCCGAGCGGGTTGGCGATGCCCTTAGGGGTCTGTTCGGACGCTGGGGAAGACGTCTGCCGCCGGAGTGGCGGCAGCACGACTCCTTCACTCGATTCCTTATCGCGGTAGTGGGCGAGCACCCTCTGCTGACGAAGGCCCTATGGCGTTGTGGAACGAGCTGGCAGGGCGCGCTATTCGTCGCCGGACTGGTGCAAGATGGGCTCCCGGTCACCCAACGTGTCGTGCGGCGGTCGGCCGATACTCTCGCCGCCACCGCGGACAAGCCGGAATGCACTGGCTTCTTCCGACGAGAACTCGCGTACCACCTACGCGGTCTGGGGGACGACAGAGACGCGGACATCCTGTTCGCCGTAGCAACGGACCATATGGTCAGCGACAACGACCGCATCATGGCCGCCCGCGCCCTGCGAGCCCTTCGCGACACACGCTATCCGGAAGCTCTGCTAAGCCTCGCCGCAGACCCCGAAGCCGGACCGCTCGACCGGCAGAGCGCCATGCAGCAGATCCTCGATGGACTACCGGATGCGGCACTCGCACGTCGCCTCGTGAACGTTGTCGCCGATCCCGTCTTTCATACCGGGGCCCGGAAACGCCTTCTACAGGCACTCAAGTCTGCCAACCCGGCTGGCTACGCCGAACTGCTTGTCTCGTGCGCCCAGGATGCCGAGCTCAGCCTGAACGCAAAAGCCCTGGCAACGCGAGGACTTGCCGAAGCCGGAGACCCACGTGCTCCCGGGCTGCTGCTCGCGCTGGCCGGCGAGCAGGGGGTCGACCGCGCACTGAGATACGAGCTGATGAGGACCTTGCAGTCCATCGACGCCAACCGCTACACCGAACTGCTCGTCTCCTACGGCGAAAACAGTGACCTAGACTTTGCCATCCGAGCCACAGCTCTCGGCGAATTGGCCGACGCAGGCGACACCCGAGCCGCTGACATGCTGGTTCGTCTGGCCGACACAATGGATGCTGACTCGTCCGAGGATGAACGCACTCACCCTCTTCGCCTCAGAGTTGCCCAGCGGCTTGCCGTCCTCCACGACACACGAGCGGGTGGACTCCTCACCGCACTGGCCCGAGACGTCTCCGCTGGCGCGTCGATCCGACTGCGCGCCGCGCACGAGTTGAAGAACGCCGGCCACCCGCAGGCCACCGACGTCTTCGCTTCACTGGCCGAAGACCCGCGCTTGGACGAACACGCCCGAGTCTCCGCCGCCAGAGCCCTCGCGGACGCCGAACCTGCGGGCAGCCCCCGCCTGAGTACCATTCTGGTGCGACTGGTCACCGAGCCTGACATGGGCGAGACAGCCCGCGAGGAAGCCTTCTTCCTGCTCGACGTATACGTAGAGACCATCGCTGACCCAAATGGTCACGCCAGTGGTTCTCCCGAGGCAGACCATGTCTTCCGAATCCTCACCGAAATGGCAGATAACCAGGGTCACTCCCACCGCGAACGCGTACTGGCTGCCGCGACCATGCAGGCACTCCAGACGCTGCGGCGCCAATCTCGGAGCCAAAGCGCCAAAGGCTCACAGGGTCCCTTGACCGCCTTCCATACACGTACCCGGCTTCCGCGCCTTCCC
>NZ_JBIUUU010000044.1:0-1813 GCF_044742595.1 Streptomyces sp. NPDC087859
AACACAGTGGACGCGAGCAACTGAGGACAAGCCCTCGGCCTATTAGTACCGGTCACCTCCGCACGTTACCGTGCTTCCAGATCCGGCCTATCAACCCAGTCGTCTACTGGGAGCCTTAACCCCTCAAGGGGGTGGGAATACTCATCTCGAAGCAGGCTTCCCGCTTAGATGCTTTCAGCGGTTATCCCTCCCGAACGTAGCCAACCAGCCATGCCCTTGGCAGAACAACTGGCACACCAGAGGTTCGTCCGTCCCGGTCCTCTCGTACTAGGGACAGCCCTTCTCAATATTCCTGCGCGCGCAGCGGATAGGGACCGAACTGTCTCACGACGTTCTAAACCCAGCTCGCGTACCGCTTTAATGGGCGAACAGCCCAACCCTTGGGACCGACTCCAGCCCCAGGATGCGACGAGCCGACATCGAGGTGCCAAACCATCCCGTCGATATGGACTCTTGGGGAAGATCAGCCTGTTATCCCCGGGGTACCTTTTATCCGTTGAGCGACGGCGCTTCCACAAGCCACCGCCGGATCACTAGTCCCGACTTTCGTCCCTGCTCGACCCGTCGGTCTCACAGTCAAGCTCCCTTGTGCACTTACACTCAACACCTGATTGCCAACCAGGCTGAGGGAACCTTTGGGCGCCTCCGTTACTCTTTAGGAGGCAACCGCCCCAGTTAAACTACCCATCAGACACTGTCCCTGATCCGGATCACGGACCCAGGTTAGACATCCAGCACGACCAGACTGGTATTTCAACGACGACTCCCCCTGAACTGGCGTCCAGAGTTCACAGTCTCCCAGCTATCCTACACAAGCCGAACCGAACACCAATATCAAACTGTAGTAAAGGTCCCGGGGTCTTTCCGTCCTGCTGCGCGAAACGAGCATCTTTACTCGTAGTGCAATTTCACCGGGCCTATGGTTGAGACAGTCGAGAAGTCGTTACGCCATTCGTGCAGGTCGGAACTTACCCGACAAGGAATTTCGCTACCTTAGGATGGTTATAGTTACCACCGCCGTTTACTGGCGCTTAAGTTCTCAGCTTCGCCACCCCGAAGAGTGACTAACCGGTCCCCTTAACGTTCCAGCACCGGGCAGGCGTCAGTCCGTATACATCGCCTTACGGCTTCGCACGGACCTGTGTTTTTAGTAAACAGTCGCTTCTCGCTGGTCTCTGCGGCCACCCCCAGCTCACCGAGTAAATCGGATCACCAGTGATGGCCCCCCTTCTCCCGAAGTTACGGGGGCATTTTGCCGAGTTCCTTAACCATAGTTCACCCGAACGCCTCGGTATTCTCTACCTGACCACCTGAGTCGGTTTAGGGTACGGGCCGCCATGAAACTCGCTAGAGGCTTTTCTCGACAGCATAGGATCATCCACTTCACCACAATCGGCTCGGCATCAGGTCTCAGCCTTAATGAGTGGCGGATTTGCCTACCACTCGGCCTACACCCTTACCCCGGGACAACCACCGCCCGGGCTGGACTACCTTCCTGCGTCACCCCATCACTCACCTACTACCACCGTGGTTCGGCGGCTCCACCACTTTCCTTTCCCCGAAGGGTCCGGAACGGCTTCACGGCCTTAGCATTAATGGGTTCGATGTTTGACGCTTCACAGCGGGTACCGGAATATCAACCGGTTATCCATCGACTACGCCTGTCGGCCTCGCCTTAGGTCCCGACTTACCCTGGGCAGATCAGCTTGACCCAGGAACCCTTAGTCAATCGGCGCACACGTTTCTCACGTGTGTATCGCTACTCATGCCTGCATTCTCACTCGTGAACCGTCCACCACTAGCTTCCGCTGCA
>NZ_JBIUUU010000044.1:1909-3031 GCF_044742595.1 Streptomyces sp. NPDC087859
CGCAATGACACGACTTCGGCGGTACGCTTGAGCCCCGCTACATTGTCGGCGCGGAATCACTAGACCAGTGAGCTATTACGCACTCTTTCAAGGGTGGCTGCTTCTAAGCCAACCTCCTGGTTGTCTGTGCGACTCCACATCCTTTCCCACTTAGCGTACGCTTAGGGGCCTTAGTCGATGCTCTGGGCTGTTTCCCTCTCGACCATGGAGCTTATCCCCCACAGTCTCACTGCCGTGCTCTCACTTACCGGCATTCGGAGTTTGGCTAAGGTCAGTAACCCGGTAGGGCCCATCGCCTATCCAGTGCTCTACCTCCGGCAAGAAACACACGACGCTGCACCTAAATGCATTTCGGGGAGAACCAGCTATCACGGAGTTTGATTGGCCTTTCACCCCTAACCACAGGTCATCCCCCAGGTTTTCAACCCTGGTGGGTTCGGTCCTCCACGAAGTCTTACCTCCGCTTCAACCTGCCCATGGCTAGATCACTCCGCTTCGGGTCTTGAGCGCGCTACTATATCGCCCTATTCGGACTCGCTTTCGCTACGGCTTCCCCACACGGGTTAACCTCGCAACACACCGCAAACTCGCAGGCTCATTCTTCAAAAGGCACGCAGTCACGACGCACTGAGTAAACTCAATGCGCGACGCTCCCACGGCTTGTAGGCACACGGTTTCAGGTACTATTTCACTCCGCTCCCGCGGTACTTTTCACCATTCCCTCACGGTACTATCCGCTATCGGTCACCAGGGAATATTTAGGCTTAGCGGGTGGTCCCGCCAGATTCACACGGGATTTCTCGGGCCCCGTGCTACTTGGGTGTCTCTCAAACGAGCCGTACAGATTTCAGCTACGGGGGTCTTACCCTCTACGCCGGACCTTTCGCATGTCCTTCGCCTATCCATACGGTTTCTGACTCGTCTCACAGCCGGCAGACTGTGAAAGAGAGATCCCACAACCCCGTATGCGCAACCCCTGCCGGGTCTCACACGCATACGGTTTGGCCTCATCCGGTTTCGCTCGCCACTACTCCCGGAATCACGGTTGTTTTCTCTTCCTGCGGGTACTGAGATGTTTCACTTCCCCGCGTTCCCTCCACATACCCTATGTGTTCAGGTATG
>NZ_JBIUUU010000045.1:0-4032 GCF_044742595.1 Streptomyces sp. NPDC087859
GTCACAGGTCACCTCGCTTGTCCGTTGCCTTGAGCGTGCCGGCGGCGCTGATCCTGAACCGTGCTCGGTAGATTGCATACAGTCGACGAATACTGTATGAAGATTGTTATCCCGCATCCCGTGGGTGATGTCCAGGGGTCGTGCACCACTTTTCAGACGCGACCCGATCGAGACGGGAGCCGAACCATGGACCTGTACGAGTACCAGGCCCGCGGGCTCTTCGAGGAACACGGCATCCTCGTGCCGAGGGCGGAGGTCACCGACTCACCCAGGGAGGCGCGGGAGATCGCGCGCAGGCTGGGCGGCCCGGCCGTCGTCAAGGCGCAGGTGAAGACCGGGGGGCGGGGCAAGGCCGGCGGTGTGCGGCTCGCGGCCGACCCGGCCGCGGCGGAACTGGCGGCACGCCGGATCCTCGGCATGTCCATCAAGGGCCACACCGTCGGCAAGGTCATGCTGGCCCAACCGGTGGACATCGAGGCCGAGTTCTACGTCTCGTACGTCCTCGACCGCGCGGCGGGCCGCTTCCTCGCCATCGCCTCCGCCCAGGGCGGCATGGAGATCGAGGAGGTCGCCGCCGCGCGCCCGGAGGCGGTCGCCCGTGTACACATCGACCCGGCCGAAGGGGTCACCTCCGCCAAGGCGGGAGAGATCGCCGAGGCCGCCGGCCTCCCGCCGCGGACCGCCGACGTCCTCGTACGGCTGTGGCAGGTACTGGTCCGCGAGGACGCCGTCCTCGTCGAGGTCAATCCGCTGGTCCGCACCCGGCAGGGACAGCTCCTCGCCCTCGACGGCAAGGTCACACTCGACGACAACGCCCGCTTCCGGCAGGCCCGTTGGGGCGTCGAGGAAGCGGAGCACGGGGACGCGCTGGAGGCGGCAGCGGCCGCCAAGGGCCTCAACTACGTCAAGCTCGACGGCGAGGTCGGCATCATCGGCAACGGCGCGGGTCTGGTCATGTCGACCCTCGACGTGGTCGCCGGCTGCGGCGCCCGGCCGGCCAACTTCCTCGACATCGGAGGCGGGGCGTCCGCCCAGGTGATGGCCGACGGGCTGTCCGTCATCCTCTCCGACCCGGCGGTCAAGTCGGTGTTCGTCAACGTCTTCGGCGGCATCACCGCGTGCGACGCGGTCGCCGACGGGATCGTACGGGCCCTGGACACCGTCCAGTTGACCAGACCGCTCGTCGTACGCCTCGACGGCAACAACGCCGCCCGCGGCCGCGCCGTCCTCGACGCGTACGCCCATCCGCTGGTCCAGCAGGCCACCACCATGGACGGCGCCGCCCGCCGCGCCGCCCGACTCGCCGACACAGCCTGAGGAGGCGGCACATGGCGATCTACCTCACCAAGGAGAGCAAGGTCCTCGTCCAGGGCATGACCGGCGGCGAGGGCATGAAGCACACCCGCCGCATGCTCGCGGCCGGCACGAACGTCGTCGGCGGCGTCAACCCGCGCAAGGCCGGCCGGACCGTCGACTTCGACGAGCGTGCCGTACCTGTTTTCGGGTCGGTTGCCGACGGTATACAGTCGACCGGAGCCGATGTCACCGTCGTCTTCGTACCGCCCGCCTTCGCCAAGGCGGCCGTCATCGAAGCCGCCGACGCCGGTATCGGGCTCGCCGTCGTCATCACCGAGGGCATCCCCGTCCACGACTCCGTCGCCTTCACCGCGTACGCGAAGGAGAAGGGCACCCGGATCATCGGCCCCAACTGCCCGGGCCTGATCACCCCCGGACAGTCCAACGCGGGCATCATCCCGGCCGACATCGCCAAACCCGGACGCGTCGGCCTGGTCTCCAAGTCGGGCACGCTCACCTACCAACTCATGTACGAGCTGCGCGACATCGGCTTCACGACCTGTGTCGGCATCGGCGGCGACCCCGTCGTCGGCACCACCCACATCGACTGCCTGGCCGCGTTCCAGGACGACCCCGACACCGAACTCGTCGTACTCATCGGCGAGATCGGCGGCGACGCCGAGGAACGCGCGGCCGCCTACATCGAGCGGCACGTCGGCAAACCCGTCGTCGGCTACATCGCCGGATTCACGGCGCCCGAGGGAAAGACCATGGGACACGCGGGCGCCATCGTGTCCGGTTCCTCGGGCACGGCGCAGGCCAAGAAGGAAGCCCTGGAAGCGGTCGGCGTCAAGGTCGGCGACACCCCGACCGAGACGGCCCGCCTCGTGCTCGACCTGCTGGCGACCGACCGCGACGCGACCCGCGAGGTCTGACCGCCCGGCGCCACCGAGTTCCTCCCTGTACACACGACCCCTCGTCCGTACACGCGACCACTCGTCGCACGGACCTGCCCTCCGCGGTTCCGCAGCACCTTCCGCGGAGGCCAGGCACCCCCCGCCCCCGACTGTGCACCGAGAGCGGAGACACCGAATGACAACCACCCTCAACTCCACCCCCCTCGTGGTGAAATCCGGTACCACCTGGGACGACGCCTGGCGGCGCTGTCTCGCGGCCGCCCCCGAGGCGTTCCGCGACGACCGGGTCCTCAACCTCTGGAACGCCGCCTGGCACGCGGACGGCCGGGCCCTGCCCGCCACCAGCCCCGTCGACGGCAGCCCGATCGCCGGCCCGCCGCGGCTGGACCGCGAAGCCGCCCACCAGGCCGTCCGCGCCTCCCTCGACCAGCACCGCGCCTGGCGGCACATCCCCCTCGAAGAGCGCCGAGCCCGTGTCGCGGCCACCCTCGACGCCCTCACCCAGCACCGCGAACTCCTCGCCCTGCTGCTCGTCTGGGAGATCGGCAAGCCGTGGCGGCTCGCTCAGGCCGACGTCGACCGGGCCATCGACGGGGTGCGCTGGTACGTCGACGGTATCGAGCCGATGGTCGCCGGGCGGGCTCCGCTGGACGGTCCGGTGTCCAACATCGCCAGCTGGAACTATCCGATGAGCGTGCTCGTCCACGCCATGCTGATCCAGGCCCTGGCGGGCAACGCGGTCATCGCCAAGACCCCGACCGACGGCGGTGTCGCCTGTCTGACCCTGGCCTGCGCGCTCGCCGCCCGTGAGGGGATCCCCGTCACCCTGGTCAGCGGCAGCGGAGGCGAGCTGTCCGAGGCGCTGGTGCGGGCGCCCGAGATCGGCTGCGTCTCCTTCGTCGGCGGCCGCGACACCGGCGCCGCCGTGGCCACCGCCGTCGCCGACCTCGGCAAGCGTCATGTCCTCGAACAGGAGGGGCTGAACACCTGGGGCATCTGGAACTTCTCGGACTGGGACGCCCTCACCGCCGTCATCCCCAAGCTCTTCGACTACGGCAAGCAGCGCTGCACGGCGTACCCGCGTTTCGTCGTCCAGCGGGAGCTGTTCGACGACTTTCTGGCCGCCTACCTCCCCGCGGTGCGCACGCTCAAGGTCGGCCACCCGCTCGCCGTCGCCCGGGCCGACGACCCCTGTCCGGCACTGGACTTCGGCCCGGTGATCAACGCGGCCAAGGCGAAGGATCTGCACGACCAGGTCGCCGAGGCCATCGCCCGCGGCGCCGTCCCCCTGCACCGGGCCAGTGAAAGCGACGCGCGCTTCCTGCCGGGCCAGGACACCTCGGCGTACGTCCAGCCCGTCACGCTGCTCAACCCGCCCCCGTCCTCACCGCTGCACCACGCGGAACCGTTCGGCCCGGTCGACACCATCGTCCTGGTCGACACCGAGGCGGAGCTGCTGGCCGCGATGAACGCCTCCAACGGCGCGCTGGTGGCCACGCTGTCCACGGACGACCGGTCCACCTTCGACCGTCTCGCCCCGCAGATCCGGGCGTTCAAGGTCGGCCACGGCACGCCGCGCTCACGGGGCGACCGCGACGAACTGTTCGGCGGGTTCGGCGCGTCCTGGCGCGGCGCGTTCGTCGGCGGCGAGCTGCTGGTGCGCGCGGTGACGCAGGGCCCGGCGGGGGAGCGGCTGCCCGGGAACTTCCCCGAGTACCAGCTCATGCCGTGACCGGCGGCCGAGGGCGGCGCCCGTACGAGGGCGCCGCCCTCGGGACATCGCGTGCAGACGTCGACGTACGAGTGAGGTGGCGATCAT
>NZ_JBIUUU010000046.1:0-1921 GCF_044742595.1 Streptomyces sp. NPDC087859
CCTTCGGCTACCTCACCCCAGCCGAGACCAGGCAGCGGCATCAACACACCCTCGCGGCATAACCATCGAGTGTCCGAGATCACGGGCAAACTTCAAGGAGCCGAGTTTGATCTCCTCGCCGTCGACGGTCTCGACGTGTTTGCGCGCGGGCTGCAAGTGCCCTTCCCGGGCGTGGAACTGGCGGGCGGCCGCGAGATTGGTCGCCCACCGGTCGCCCTGTGAACGCCGCACCGGGACCAGCGTCTCGCCCTCGCCCGCAGGTTCCACGCCGATTGTTTCCAGCAGGTACTGCTGGACGGGCACCAGCTTGTCCCAGCCAACGCGCTGCCCGACGATCCACGCCCCCAAGTCCTCGCCCTGGACGACAACCTCGCCCGCTCCGGCCGGGAGCACCCCGCCGGCCTTCACGTGCGCGAGCAGGAGCCGGTATAAGCGCTGCCACGCGATCTCCCATCCCTCTTGGCGCCCACCCGGGATCGATCTCGTTGAGTGCCTTCATGCGGCTCTCGGACAGTTCCCCGGCATGGGAACGCCACTCTCCCCGTTCGCGCGGCGTGCGGCGTTCTCCCGGGTCTTCCTGGCGCCAGCCCTCACGTTCTTAAGGAAGATCCCCAGGGGGTACGAACCCCACACGACCGAGGCAGCGGGCAGGAGTTGGCCGTGTACGGTCGTGTAGTCGCGGGCCATGGCGAGGCCGGCGTCCCACGCGGAGGCGTGCACGGCCCGTGACCTAGACGGTCACGGGCCGTGCACGCCTCAATCACGCGGTTCGAGTCGCAGGCAGACTTCATACGGATCATCGTCGATGACGTCCCGGCGTGCCCGAAACCAGGACACGAGAACCTCCTCAACCGCCTCAACGTCGCGCCTGTTGCCCGCTAGGCACACGACTGCTTCCTCCGGTACGGGCGGCTGCGCGAAGGTAGACACGCGGGTTCTGACGTCGATACGTCCAGTCCACTCCGGCGAGGATTCTGCCGACCAACTCCAGCGCCATTCCGGGAACGGTTCCTCTGGCGATTCCGGGAATGCTGAGATCAGCGCCCCGAGGAACGTGTTCCCCGCCAAGTTCGGGCCGGTAACGCGCACGGCGACAGTGTTCAGCTCAAGATCAGTCACTCACGCAGGCTACGACGGAGAGTCACGGCTACGCCCGCGCCACGGCGGGCGAGCTGCGCCAAGAAGCGGTGAAGCTGCTGGCGGGGGGCTACGACTCGATGACCGCGTACGCGCCGCAGAGCTCGCCCGTTGGCGTACCGGACTGCTTACCCAGCTCCGACCACGGCAGGTCAATGCCCCGTCGGTGACACCGTGCTGCTGGTGTATTTCTCACCGCGTACCGCACAACGAACAGGTCCCCTGTGGATTCCACAGGGGACCTTCTGAATCACTTACGGTACTTCTCAACAAGTGAAGCGAAATAATAAATCGCCCCGAGAGCGTAAAACAAAGCTCCGAGCGCATAGTAAATTGTCGTCATTCAGACGGAACCTCTTTCTGCCGTATTTAGTTATAGGCATCACCTTCTTTTATCGATGGAGTTGTCCTATGCTTCTCATTATACTTACCCTGTCATTATGAAGCAAAATTCTGACGCCAAAATGGCAAGCGTCGAGAGTTCAATTGATGCTGCCGTGTTATACCAGAATCAACCCCGAGTATGAAGTTTTACGCATCCACCAGACCTTGAAGCTGCAGGGAGAGGTACCTCTTTATCCCAGAACTCATCCAGTTCCCAACTTTGACGCACGATCCGATGCCGCGAGGACTGCGACCCCCTCCCTAACTCCCCAGGAGGAGCCCCCTCTTGCAGCCAGCCGTTTTATGGCAGGCCCGGAGGGACTGTCAGGTCTCGTACAGGACTGCGGAGCAGGCCGGTACGAGACGCATCTGACCGGAGGTCAGATGCCCGGATCACGGA
>NZ_JBIUUU010000047.1:0-1421 GCF_044742595.1 Streptomyces sp. NPDC087859
AGTGGGCGGTTCGTGAGTCTTTGATGGGATCTGCTGTCGCCTGATCGTGTGGCGGCGGGGCGGAATCTACCGGTCCGCGGTTGGTGATCTGCTGATGTGGCTGGGTGAGTGAACGCAAGTCGTACCCGAGTGACTTATCGGACGAGCAGTGGTCGTTGATCGAGCCGGTGATCACCGCGTGGAAGGACCGGCACCGCTCGGTCAGCGGCCATCAGGGCGCCTACGACATGCGGGAGATCGTGAACGCGATCCTCTATCAGGGGCGGACCGGTTGTCAGTGGGCCTATCTCCCGCACGACCTGCCGCAGAAGAGCGCGACGTACTACTACTTCGCCGCCTGGCGGGACGACGGGACCGACCAGGTCATCCATGAACTCCTGCGCTGCCAGGTCCGCGAACGCGCCCGACGATTAGAGGACCCGACCCTGGTGGTGCTGGACACCCAGAGTGTTCATGTGGCCGCCGGGGTCCCCGTCTCCACGAGTGGCCATGATCCGGCCAAGCGGGTGCCCGGCCGCAAGCGGGGCCTTGCCGTGGACGTCCTCGGTCTGGTCATCGCGGTCGTCGTCCTCGCCGCGAACATCCACGACAACGCCGCGGGCATCGTCCTGCTGGACCAGGTCGCCAAGCACGCCGGCGGCAGCGTCCGCAAAGCCCTGGTCGACCAGGGCTTCAAGAACCAGGTCGTCGCGCACGGCGCTGGCCTGGGGATCGACGTCGAGATCGTCCAACGCGACCCGCAGGTCAAGGGGTTCGTGCCGCAGCCGAAGCGGTGGAGGGTCGAGCAGACCTACGGGATCCTGATACTGCACCGGCGCCTGGTCCGCGACTACGAGCACCGCCCCTCCTCCTCCGCCTCCCGCGTCTACTGGGCGATGACCCACGTCATGACCCGACGCCTCACCGGCGCGAACGCCCCCACTTGGCGCGAGCCGCAGGCGGCGGCAGCGTGAACCTCCGGCCCCTGCTCGACGCCCTGGACCTCCAGGAAGACGCCGCCCGGGCCCTGGCCGACGAACTCCGCGCACAGATCGACGACCTGCAGACCAGGCTGCGGGAGGCCGAGACGCACCTGGAGCACCTCGCGATCACCCGCAAGACCGTCACCGGCCTCGCCGACCGGCTCCCGGCCGTCGTGCCGGAGCTGCCCGAGCATCCGGACTACCCCCGCATCCTCGCCGCCTTCAACCACGCGACCGGGCCGCTACGGGCCAAGGACGTCTGCGAAGCCCTCGGCCACGAACTGCTGCCGAAGAACGTCGAAGGCACCCGCGCCAAGCTGAAACGCCTGGTCAAACTCGGGATCCTTGCCGAGGCCGACACCGGCAACTTCGCCCGGAAGTAATAACCGACGCAACCTCCACCAGCCGCCTTGCTCCCACCTCAGCCAGAAAAGGACATCGCCTTACGAACCGCTCACT
>NZ_JBIUUU010000048.1:0-1194 GCF_044742595.1 Streptomyces sp. NPDC087859
AGCTGCGGGTCGCCGGGGCCAGGCCGGCATAGGCGGCGAGGTGGGCGGCGGACGGGAAACTGGATCCGTCGCCGACGTCGATGAGGATCCGGGCTCCGGTCCTGACGCCGATCCCCGGCATGGACGTCAGGACCTTGGAAAGAGGGTGTGCCTCCAGCAGCTCCTCGATCCTCGCGGCCAGCAGTTTCCGCTGGTCAAGCACTGCCTGGAGCGAGCCGGCAAGACTGGGAACGATCAGGGCGGCTGCGTCCGTGCCCGGGACGACGACGGTCTGCTCGTCCAGCGCGGTGAAGATGTCCTCGACCAGCCGCTCGGCCATCCGCGGGGCCTTCGGACGTATCAGCGTCACCAGCCTGCGGCGTCCGGCCTTGCGGATCTGGGCCGGAGAGCCGAATTGGTCGAGGAGTTTGAGCACGGCCGGGTGCTGCGCTCTCGGGCCCAAGACCCGCTCCAGCGACGGGTGGATCTGCGTGAGCAGGCCCCGAAGTCGGTTGCTGATCCTCGTTGCCTCGCCGGCCAGGTCGTCATCGAAGCCAACGATCATCTCCAGCTCGGCGATGGTCTCGTCTTCGAGGTCGACCGAGCGGAGCGTGTGCGGCATGACGCGGGCCGCGTCCGCGATGACGAACGCGTCGCGGGCGTCGGTCTTGGCTTCACCTGGGTAGAGGTCCGCGATCCGCCGCATCGTCAGTCCAGGCAGATAGGCGACCGGGCAACCCATGTCCCGGGCCACCGCCAGCGGCAGGGCCCCGATCGAGGCCGGCTGGTCGACCACCACGAGCACCGTTCCGTGCTTGGCCTGCAGCTTGCCGAAGACCTCGCGGAGCTTCGGTTCGCTGTTGGGCAGCCGCTTGTCGAACACCTTCTTCCCGGCCGGGGTGACGGCGGTGGCGTGGTGTTCGCCCTTCCCGACGTCCAGGCCGAGGAAAGCTCCGATCTCACTGACGTCGATCACGCGCGTCCTCCGGTCGTACTCCAGCCCGGCCGTCCCATGGCACCGATCGCCACATCCACATTACGAAGAGCCTCCCGACCTGCGGAAAGGCCGGTGGTCATGCCCCTAATCAGCGGTCTGTCGATGCCTCCGGAGCTGGTGACACCACCCCCCAGGCCATGCGTTCGACAGGGGGAGAAAGTCATGCCAACTCCGGAGGCCGGGCGCCCCATTGCGGGGCCACGAAGAAGGTAATGGGG
>NZ_JBIUUU010000049.1:0-1091 GCF_044742595.1 Streptomyces sp. NPDC087859
GACCCGGAGATCGCCGCGGCGGTCGATGCCGAGCTGAACCGTCAGCAGTCCACCCTGGAGATGATCGCCTCCGAGAACTTCGCGCCGGTCGCGGTGATGGAGGCGCAGGGCTCGGTCCTGACCAACAAGTACGCCGAGGGCTACCCGGGCCGCCGCTACTACGGCGGCTGCGAGCACGTGGATGTCGCCGAGCAGATCGCCATCGACCGGGTCAAGGCCCTGTTCGGCGCCGAGTACGCCAACGTCCAGCCGCACTCGGGTGCCTCCGCCAACCAGGCCGCGCTGTTCGCGCTGGCCTCCCCCGGCGACACCATCCTGGGCCTGGACCTGGCCCACGGCGGCCACCTCACCCACGGCATGCGGCTGAACTTCTCCGGCAAGCAGTTCAACGTGGTCGCCTACCACGTGGACGACGCCGGACTGGTCGACATGGCCGAGGTGGAGCGCCTCGCCAAGGAACACCGCCCCAAGGTGATCATCGCGGGCTGGTCCGCCTACCCGCGGCAGCTGGACTTCGCCGAGTTCCGCCGGATCGCGGACGAGGTCGAGGCCTTCCTGTGGGTCGACATGGCCCACTTCGCGGGCCTGGTCGCCGCCGGCCTGCACCCCAACCCGGTCGAGCACGCCGATGTCGTCACCTCCACCACGCACAAGACCCTCGGCGGGCCGCGCGGCGGGATCATCCTGGCGAAGCAGGCGTTCGCGAAGAAGCTCAACTCGTCCGTCTTCCCCGGCTTCCAGGGCGGTCCGCTGGAGCATGTGATCGCGGCGAAGGCGGTCTCCTTCAAGGTCGCCGCCTCCGAGGAGTTCAAGGAGCGCCAGGCGCGTACGGTGGAGGGAGCGCGGATCCTCGCCGAGCGGCTGACGGCCCCGGACGCCCGCGAGGCCGGTGTCAACGTGCTGTCCGGCGGCACCGACGTCCACCTCATCCTGGTCGACCTGCGCGCCTCCGAGCTGGACGGGCAGCAGGCCGAGGACCGTCTCCACGAGGTCGGCATCACCGTCAACCGCAACGCCGTCCCCAACGACCCGCGTCCCCCGATGGTCACCTCGGGCCTGCGGATCGGCACCCCGGCGCTGGCGACGCGTGG